>NZ_JBFRFO010000003.1:0-590934 GCF_052114865.1 Hyphomicrobium sp. 2TAF46
CCGTTTCGAGAAACTTCGCGCGAATACGTACCCGGATTGAGTCTGTGCTGTCCCGTTCATTGGGGCAGCCGCTGCCGCGCCGTGGCTCAGAGCTTGGGGTGAGGTTGTCAATCAGGGAAAAGAAGATGGGAATGTACGTTCTATTCGGCGTTAAAGATTCCGGCATTTCTGATGTCGACGATGCCGCCGCTATGGTGGCGCGCGTGATAAAAGCGATGCCGATAGGAAGGATAGCGGAGGACATAGGCGCCTATTGTAGATTTGAGACCGGGGCTGAAGAAGAGGCCCAAGTCGTATCGGGTACTTACAGGGATGAGGACGGGGATTACCGACGCTTTACGCTAAGGTAAAAGCTTATTTGGCCGAACGTGGCGTTGTCGAGAAGCCGGCCACCGCGAATTCGGAACCTTCCGTCTACGTAATAAAGCGCGTGGAAAGACAGCGCCTCGATGCCAAATTCTATGTGAACAGAAGGTAGCGCCTCGGGTTTGAGGAAGAGTGATGGCCAGGAAAGCTGAGAGGTTACGACTCGAAATCTACGACAGCCGGACGGGCGTGCTCTCTCTGACAAAAATTTCTGGTCGCGCCAGAGTTTGCGCCGCCACCGAATTTTTGCGGCACAGAGCACAGGCTTTCGATAGCGCGCACCAATTCGAGGGCCAGCCGGAAGGCTTCTATCTTGGCGAAGAGACGTGGTTCGCACTCGACGCGTTCATGCGCGATTTCGATAAGAAGCAAAACGAAGGCTGATCGCGCCTGAGCCTGCCAGCGCGTGGGAACGCACGTCGCCGAGCGCATTCGCACACTTCCGTGCCGAGCGGCCGGCTCCCCATAGGGGAGGCGCAAAGCATACTCATAAGGACTCGTACATGACCGAACACTTCCTGCTGCCCGCTGCAATGGCAAAGCGAAGCCGCGCGCTGCCGCTCGAAGCGAAGTCGCTCGACGATGGCGTGTTCGAAGGCTACGCCAGCCTCTTCAATCGCGAGGACCTGGGCCACGACGTCATCGCGCCGGGAGCATTCCGCGAAAGCCTGCTCAATCGCGGTGCCCAACGCATCAAGATGCTGTTCCAGCATGATCCGGCCGAGCCGATCGGCGTGTGGGACGAGATCCGCGAGGATGCGCGCGGGCTCTACGTACGCGGACGGTTGATGACCGCGGTCTCGAAAGCGCGAGAAGTTTTGGAGTTGATGCGCGCCGGCGCGCTCGACGGGCTTTCGATCGGGTTCAAGACGGTGAGGGCCAGGCGCGATGCAGCGTCCGGCGTGCGCCGTCTCGAAAAAGTCGATCTCTGGGAAATTTCGGTCGTCACTTTTCCGATGCTGCCCGGCGCGCGCGTCCAAAGCGTGAAGGCGCGGCCGTTCGCAGCGAACCCCCCGACCGAACGTGAATTCGAGCGTTGGCTCACGCGGGATGCTGGGCTGACGCGGATGGAGGCGAGGGCGGTGCTCCGCTCGGGCTTCCACGGTCTCAAGACTCTGCGGGAAGCGAGCCGGACCTTCGCCGGTGATGCCGCACTTGCCTCTCGCATTCGCGAGGCGGCGCGGCTGATGCAGGCAACGTAATCTCCCTCTCCCCATTCAAGTGCAGAGAGAGGGGAGGGGGAAAGCGGCCGTTTCCCCCCAATTCCCGTCATCCCGGCGCAGGCCGGGATCCAGTCAGAGTTCAGCGGAATGAAAAGCAATCGCCGCGGCGCTAGCGTCGCGGATGATCACGCAATTCATTTGTTGATGCTTGTCTGGGCCCCGGCCTTCGCCGGGGTGACGGAGTAGGGGCGATCGCTCGCGCCAATCTCAAATTTCAAACCAACAGGACAACACATGACAGACACCACGTCCCTCGAAACGAAGGGGGCGGGCGGAGAAACCGCGCGCGCCTTCGAAGAATTCCTCGAAGCCTTCGAAGCCTTCAAGGAAACGAACGATCAGCGACTTGCCGAGATCGAGCAACGCGGCGCGACGGATACGCTCGTCGCCGAGAAGCTCGCGCGCATCGAGGAAACCCTCGATTCCACAAAGCGTGTGGCGGATAACCTCGCCCTCAAATCGGCGCGTCCGCACCTCGCAGGCGGCGCGGCGGTAACGTCCAATCTTGCCCATAAGTCAGCCTTCGACGGCTACGTGCGCCGCGGCGATGCTCAGCGTCTCGCGCGTATCGAAGAGAAAGCACTGTCTGCAGGCTCGGGCGCCGACGGCGGTTATCTCGTCCCGGCCGAGACGGAAGCGGCCGTCAATCGCGCGCTCAAAGCCATCTCGCCGATGCGCGCGATCTCCGGCCTCCGCCAGGTCTCGGGCTCCGTCTACAAGCGGCCGTTCGCGACGGGCGGCGCTGATACCGGCTGGGTAGCGGAAACCGCATCGCGTTCGCAGACGACCGCACCGACGCTCACGGAACTGCAGTTCCCGACGATGGAGCTCTACGCGATGCCGGCCGCATCGCAGACGCTTCTCGACGATACCATCGTCAACATCGACGAGTGGCTTGCCGAAGAGGTCCGCCTCGCTTTCGCCGAGCAGGAAGGCACCGCCTTTGTCACCGGCGACGGTACCAACAAGCCGAAAGGCCTCTTGAGCTACGACACCGTCGCCAACGGCGCGTGGGTCTGGGGCAAGCTCGGCTTCGTTGCGACGGGCGCCGCAGGCGCGTTTCCCGCGAGCAATCCTGGCGACAAGCTGTTCGATCTCGTCTACGCGACGAAGGCGCCATACCGCGCCAACGGCACGTTCCTGATGAGCCGTGCGACGGTCTCCGCCGTGCGCAAGCTGAAGGACGGGCAAGGCAACTATCTCTGGCAGCCCGCAAATGCACCGGGCGAATGGCCATCGCTTCTCGGCTATCCGGTTGCGGAAAGCGAGGACATGCCGGCGATTGGAGCCGATGCGCTCGGCATCGCATTCGGCGATTTCTCGCGCGGCTATCTCATCGTCGACCGCGCGGGCATCCGCGTGCTGCGCGATCCCTACACCGCCAAGCCCTACGTGCTCTTCTACACGACGAAGCGCGTCGGCGGCGGCGTCCAGGACTTCGACGCCATCAAGCTTCTGAAGTTCGCAGCCTGATCCGAGCCCGCGCCGAGCGGCCGGCTCCGCGAAGCGGAGTCGCTCGGCGCAATCAAAAACTATTCCCGCGCGGGTTCCCCTCCCGCCCGCGCGGAAACCTGCGGGGTCGCCGTCAACGCGGTGGCCCCGCATTTTTTTGTCCTGGAAAGCGCTGAGCCGGACGCAACCAAAACCCTAGGCACACAAGGAATGTCCAATGTCGCTCGTGATGACGATACCGCCGGCGGTTGAGCCGGTGTCGGTTGCCGATGCGAAAGCGCACATGCGCATCGATGGCGATGGCGAGGATGTTCTGATCGCGAGCCTGCTGCTGACGTCGAGACTTCACATCGAGGTAGCGCTGTCGCTCGCACTCATCACTCAATCATGGACGATGACGCTCGACCGCTGGCCCGCCGGCCGCGACGTCGGGCTGCCGCTGACGCCGCTGCGATCGGTCGATGAAGTCCGCGTGAAAAACGCCGCAGGCGTCGCGATTGCCGTTCCTGCAGAAGGCTATCTCGTCGATCTCGCATCGCGGCCCTCGCGGCTTGTCTGGAACAATATGGCGCCGCCCGTGCCGCGTGTTTGCACGAACGGCATCGAGATCGATATGACGGCGGGATTCGGCAGCACCGGCGACAGCGTACCGGCGCCGCTGAAGCACGCGATCCTGATGCTGACCGCGCATTGGTACGAGCATCGCGATCCGGGCGAAATCGGCTCGGCCGATGCGCGCATTCCAGATGCGGTTTCCGCGCTTATCAATCCATTTAGGACGATCAGGCTATGAGGGCACCCGTCAACGCCGGCGATCTCCGGCATCGCGTGACGATAGAAAGTCCTGCGCGCACGAGCGACGAAGCGGGCGGCGCGACAATTGAATGGCAGAGCGTCGGTGACGCATGGGCCGCGATCTGGCCACGAACAGCTAACGAAAATTTCATGAGCGATCGCCTGTCTGGAACGGCGACGCACGACGTCTGGATTCGCTTCCGCAAAGACGTGACGCCCGACATGCGCATTCGCTGCGGCAATCGCGTCTTCGCCATTCTCGGCGCGATCGACATTGAAGATCGCGGCCGCTGGCTCAAATGTCCATCGGAGGAGCGCGACCTATGAACATGCACTTTACCATGAGCGGCACCATGAGCGGCGCCGGATCGGTGGCGCGTCAGCGAGCGTTGATTCTGGTACGCGACGCAATTGCGAAACGCGAAGCGAGCCTCGCATCGCTGCAAGCGCAGAAACTTTCGGTCAACGATGCTGGCAGTATCAATCGCCCATCGTCGCAAGGAGGCAAATAATGTCGAGCGCAGCTTTCGCTCTTCAGCAGGCGATCTTCTCGAAGTTGGCGAGCGATGCCGCCACGACGACGGCGCTCGGCGGCCCCCGCATCTATGACGACGTTCCGGCACGCGCTGAATTCCCGTTCATGACGTTCGGCCAATCGACCGAACGCGATTGGTCGACCGGAACGGAAGAAGGTTACGAACACGTCATCACACTGCACGTCTGGTCGCGCGCACGTGGCCGCAAAGAAACGCAGGCCGTGATCGCGGCCGCGCGTGATGCGCTGCACGACCAGGATCTGCCTCTCGAAGGCCATCGCCTGGTCAACCTGCGTCACGAATTTTCCGAAGCGCGCCGCGACACCGATGGCGAGACGTTTCACGGTATTTCCCGTTTTCGTGCGGTGACCGAGCCAAGCTGAGATCGCTTCGCGGCCGTTCCGCTTTTCACTCGCTCGAACGATGAATGCCTGGGCCACGCCTGGGTATGACGGCACGCGCATTAAAGACCCAAGCTTTTTCACGCTCAACAAAGAGACCTCCACATGACAGCACAGAAAGGCAAGGACCTTCTCCTGAAGGTCGATACGACAGGCGCGGGCGTCTTCGTGACGGTCGCTGGCCTTCGCGCGCGGGGATTGTCGATCAGCGCGGAAACGGTCGAGATCACGAACACCGAGAGCGCGGGCCAGTGGCGCGAGCTGTTGACCGGGGCAGGCATCAAGTCGGCGCGCATCACCGGCTCCGGAGTTTTCAAGGACGGGCCGTCCGATACGACAATCCGCGATTATGCCTTCAACGGAACCATTCGGGACTGGCAGGTGATCGTTCCGGACTTCGGAATAATCGCAGGCGCGTTCCAGATCACCTCGCTGGAATTCAGCGGCCGCCACGATGCGGAATTGACGTTTGACATAACGCTCGAAAGCGCGGGAGCGCTGGCGTTTACGGCGGCGCAATAGCGCCACCTGCATCCATCGGCTCTAATAAATTGGACAATTCGCATGCCAAACAAGCACCGCGGGGAAATCGAGGCGATGCTCGACGGCCGCGCGTATCGGCTCGTTTTGACGCTCGGCGCGCTCGCCGAACTGGAAAGCGCCTTCGGCGACGACGATATGCTGGCGCTCGCGGCCCGCTTCGAGAAAGGGCGGCTGTCAGCACGCGATTGCGTGAAAGTCATCGCCGCCGGCTTGCGTGGCGCGGGATGTGCGGTGACCGACGATGAGGTCGCGCTGATGCGCGCATCTGGCGGCGCGGCCGAATACGTCGGCATCGTCGCCCGGCTTCTCAACGCGACGTTCGGCGGAAGTGATGAGGCGAGCGACGAACAGCCGAAGCAGGAGGCCGGCGGCGAAGCCCGCGCCCCTTTCGCTTGGCGCGTGTGATGGAGCTTGGCCTCGGTGTCCTCGGCATGATGCCCGCCGCGTTCTGGTCGTTGACGCCGCGCGAACTCCAGGCGGCGCTCGCCGGAAAGTTCGGCGGCAAAGGCGAAGCCACGGCCCTCACGCGCGGCGATCTCGATAATCTGATGCAGCGCTTTCCGGATGAAAGTTCCCTGAGATGACGATGAATGACGATCAACTCGAGACCTGGAGTGTGAAGGTTACAGCCGACACGAGCGATCTCGAGAGTAAGCTCCAGTCCACGACGCGGACCGGAAGGCAGTTCGCGAATACGCTCGTTTCGGCTTTCAGTGATGTCGCGATCAAGGGGAAGAACGTCGGCGATGTTATGAAGTCGCTGGCGCTGAATATCTCGCAGCTTGCGCTGAAGACGGCGCTGCAGCCGCTGACATCGGGTCTCGCGTCGATGTTCCAAGGCGTCATCTCCGGGGCGATGCCGTTCGCGAAGGGCGGCGTCATTCAAAGCGGGACACCCGTGCCGTTTGCGAGCGGTGGCGTGCTTGCAAGTCCGATCACGTTTCCGCTAGCCGGTGGTGCAATGGGTCTCGCCGGAGAACGAGGGCCGGAAGCCATCATGCCGCTGACGCGCGGCGCCGATGGCCGCCTTGGCGTTGCGATGTCGGGCGGCGGCGGACAGCAGATCACGATCAATATCTCGACGCCCGACGTGCAAAGCTTCGGACGCTCGCAATCGCAGATCGCCGCCATGATCGCGCGCGCGGCCGCTGCCGGCCAGAGAAACCTGTAAAGCGCAATCTCTGAATGCGCAGCGTCTGAAGTGCTGCATCACGAAAGCGAAACGCACATGTCTTTTCATGACGTCAGATTTCCGACGGCAATCTCGCGCAACGCGCAAGGTGGCCCCGAGCGGCGCACCGACGTCGTTGTGCTCGGCTCCGGCTATGAGGAACGCAACAGCCGTTGGGCCGACAGCCGTCGAAGCTACAACGCGGGCTATGGCGTCAAATCGCTCGCAGATCTCGCCGAGATCATCGCGTTCTTCGAAGAACGCCGCGGCCGCCTTCACGCGTTTCGTTGGCGCGACCCGATGGATTGGAAATCCTGCGCGCCGAACGCAGCGCCTGCAGCACTCGACCAGGTGATCGGCACGGGCAACGGCGCGCAAGCAGCCTTCCAGCTGAAGAAAGTCTATGGGCGCGCTTTCGCACCATGGAAACGCGACATCAAGAAGCCCATCGCGGCAACCGTCAAAATCGCCGTCGCGGGCGCGGAGAAAACCGCCGGCACGCATTTCGCGCTCGATGCCTCGACTGGGATCGTGACATTCCTGGCGGGACACATTCCGGCAAGCGGCCAGTCCGTAACGGCGGGCTTCGAGTTCGACGTTCCGGTGCGCTTCGATACCGACAAGCTCGAGATCAACCTCTCGGGCTTCACGTCCGGCGCCATTCCGAACATTCCGATCGTCGAGGTGCGCTTGTGAAAATACTTTCGCCGGAATTTTCCGCACACATTGCATCTGGCGCGACAACGCTCTGCTGGTGCTGGCGCATCGAGCGCCGCGACGGCACGGTGCTGGGCTTCACCGATCACGACAACTCAGTCACATTCGAAGGCACGACGTACGAGGCCGCGGCTGGCTTCACCGCGAGTGACATCACCGACGGTCTTGGACTTTCGGTCGACAATCTCGAAGTCACCGGCGCGCTGTCGTCCGCAACTTTGACCGACGACGATCTTGCTGCCGGACGCTACGACGAAGCGCGCATCGCGATCTATCGCGTCAATTGGGCCGATGCCAGCCAGCGCGTGTTGATGAGGTCGGGCAGCATCGGCGAGGTCAGGCGCACCGGCGCAAGCTTCACCGCCGAGCTGCGCGGCCTCGCGCACTATTTGCAGCAACCGACGGGACGGTTGCTTCAACGGACCTGCGATGCCGATCTCGGTGATCGGCGCTGCGGGGTCGATCTTTCATCCTCCGCATTCCGGGGCGAGGGGACGATCGTTACTGCAATCTCGGCGCGGCGCTTCAAAGTCGCCGGTATCGATACATTCGAGTCGCGATTTTTCTCGCGCGGTCTCTTCGCGTTCACCTCCGGAGCGTCGGCGGGCCTGAAGATCGAGGTCAAATCGCACACGAAACTCAGGGCAGCTGTCGAGATCGAGCTTTGGCGAGATGCCGAAGGAGCACCCGCTATCGGCGACGCGTTCATCGTTACGGCGGGCTGTGATAAGCGTTTCGAGACATGCAAGGCGCGCTTTGCGAACACGGTCAACTTTCGCGGTTTCCCGTCGATACCCGGCAATCAATTCCTGACGCAGATCGGACGCGCGAGCCGATGATGCAGCATGTCACGCGGGAGAGAATTGTCGAAGCCGCACGTGGCTGGATCGGCACGCCCTATCATCATCAGGCGAGCCTCTGTCATGTCGGAACGGACTGCCTCGGCCTCGTGCGCGGCGTTTGGAGAGAACTCTACGGCGACGACGCCGAAACGCCGCCCGCGTACAGTCGCGATTGGGCTGAGGCGAGCGGCTGCGAGGCAATGCTCGAAGCCGCGAAGCGACATCTCGAGCCGAAGCCGGTTGCAGCACTCGATGCGGGTGACGTGATCGTCTTTCGGCTGCGCCCAGGCTTCATCGCCAAGCACGCTGCAATCGTCACCGGAGCATCGGCGATGGTGCACGCGATTGAAAACGCGCCGGTCGTCGAGGTGGCCCTGACGAATTGGTGGCGCCGCCGCATCGCCGGCGCATTTCAATTTCCTGACGTATCGGAAGGTTTCTAATAATGGCGACGCTTGCTCTTGCGGCTGTCGGTGCCGCTGTCGGCGGCAGCATGCTGCCTGCCGGTGTCGGTCTTCTGGGCGTCACGCTCTCGGGCGCGACGATCGGATCGCAGATCGGTGCATTCGCGGGCTCCTACGTCGATAACGTGCTTTTCGCTTCGTCGGGTCAGACGCGCGCGGTGGACGGACCACGATTGTCAGATCTGCGCATAACCTCGTCGACCGAAGGCGCACCGCTGCCGAAGATTTATGGACGTGCGCGGGTTGGCGGCCAGATCATCTGGGCGACCGATCTCGAAGAGGAAATTACGACGACGACGGAAGCATCGGGCAGTGCCAAAGGTGGCTCGGGAAGCAAAACGCGCGTCACGCAATACAGCTACTATGCAAACTTCGCGGTCGCGCTGGCCGAAGGCGTGGTGACACGCATCGGCCGCATTTGGGCCGACGAGCAAGAACTCGACCGCGCGCGCACGACATTCCGCCTGCACACGGGAACCGAGACGCAAGACGTAGATAGTCTCATCACGGCGCGGGAAGGTGCGGAGAATGCGCCGGCTTATCGCGGTGTCGCGTATGTCGTGTTCGAGCGATTTCCGCTGGCCGCCTACGGCAACCGCGTGCCGCAGCTGACGTTCGAAGTCTTCCGCAGCGTCGGCAACGCGGATCAGCACGTTCGCGGCGTCGTGATGATTCCGGGATCGGGCGAGTTCGTCTACGCAACCGAACCTGTGCATCAGACATTCGACGACGGCGTTTCGCAGTCGGAGAATGTCCATCAAATGCTAGGCCCGACCGACTGGCAGGTTTCGCTCGATCAACTTGAAGCATCGTTGCCGAACGCCAAGTCGGTGTCGCTCGTCGTCAGCTGGTTCGGGACAGATCTGCGCGCCAGCGTATGCAAGATCATGCCCGGCGTCGAGACGCGGCACAAATCGACCGCGCCGTTGATATGGTCGGTTGCCGGAGAAACGCGCAGTACCGCGCATCTGATCAGTACGCGCGACGGCAACGCCGCTTACGGCGGCACGCCCTCCGACCAGACCGTCGTCGCCGCCATCCAGGATATGAAGGCGCGCGGACTGAACGTAACGCTGACGCCTTTCATCCTGATGGACGTCGCGGCTGGCAACAGCCTTGCCAATCCCTATGGCGGCACCGGCCAGGCGGCCTACCCATGGCGCGGACGCATCACCTGCCATCCGGGGCCGGGCCAATCGGGAACGCCGGACAAGACCGCGACTGCGGCGGCACAGATCGCGAGCTTCGTTGGCACCGCCGCGCGATCCGATTTCTCGATCACGGGGACCACCGTTCGCTATACGGGTCCCGACGAATGGTCGTACCGCCGGATGATTCTCCATCAGGCGTTTCTCGCGAAAGCAGCAGGCGGCGTCGATGCGTTCGTGATCGGCACCGAATTGCGCGGGCTGACGTGGGTTCGCTCGAGCGCCAGCACGTATCCGTTCGTCGCCGCACTGATCACGCTCGCAGCTGACGTGAAGGCAATCCTCGGTCCGGCGACGAAAGTGCTCTACGCGGCCGATTGGTCGGAATACTTCGGCCATCAGCCAGCCGACGGCTCGGGCGACGTCTATTTTCATCTCGATCCGCTGTGGTCGTCGCCGAACATCAACGCGATCGGCATCGACATCTATTGGCCGCTTGCCGATTGGCGCGACGGCCGCGATCATCTCGACGCCTTGGCGGGCGCGACCTCGATCTATGATCCGGCGTATTTGCGGTCGAACGTCAGCGGCGGCGAAGGCTTCGACTGGTATTATGCCTCCGACGCCGATCGCGACGCGCAGATCCGCACGCCGATAACGGACGGAGCCGGCAAGCCCTGGATCTTCCGCTACAAGGACATTCTCGCGTGGTGGCGCAACGCGCATTACAATCGGCCAGGAGGCGTTGAAAGCGCGACGGCGACCGCTTGGGTGCCGGAGTCGAAACCGTTTTGGTTCATGGAGATCGGCTGCCCCGCCGTCGACAAAGGCGCGAACCAACCGAACGTCTTCGTCGATTCGAAGAGTTCGGAATCGGGGTTGCCCTATTATTCGCGCGGGCTACGCGACGACCTGATGCAGGCGCGGCATCGCCAGGCGCTGTGCGATGCGTTCGATTGGACGAAGCCGGGATACGCTGAAGGCCTCAATCCGGTCTCGGCGGTGACGGGTGCGCGCATGGTCGATCTCGATCGCATCCACGTCTACTGCTGGGACGCGCGGCCCTATCCGGCATTTCCGGACGCGGCGACCTACTGGGGCGACAGCGAAAACTGGCAGTATGGGCATTGGATCAACGGCCGCCTCGGCGGCGCCGGACTCGACGACGTCGTCTCCACAATTCTTCTCGATCAGGGTTTCACCGATTTCGACGCATCCAATTTGACCGGCACGGTGCCGGGCTACGTCATCGACCGCACGATGGCGGCGCGCGATGCGATCCAGCCGCTGGAACTCGCGTACTTCTTCGACAGCATCGAAAGCAACGGCCGGATTGTGTTCCGTCATCGCGGCCGCGCGGCACCGGCGATGACGCTGGCGCAAGATGATCTCGTTGAGGAAAGCGCAGGCGACGCGCTCTACGAGCTGACGCGCGCGCAGGAGACCGATCTCCCGGCAAGTGCGAAAGTTCGCTACATTTCGGGCCTCGACGACTATCCGCAAGCCGTCGCCGAAGCGCGGCGCCTGACGGGAGCGAGCAACCGCGTCGCCGAAGCCGATCTCCCGATCGTGCTCGATGACGGCCTCGCCGGAGCGATTGTCGAGAGCTGGCTTTACGAAACGTGGGCGACGCGCGAATCCGCGACGTTCAAGTTGCCGCCCTCGGCCCTCGCGCTCGAACCGGGAGATATGGTTGCGGCCAGCATCGCGGGGCGAACTCGGTTGCTGAGGGTCACCGGCGTTTCCGAGCACGGCGTTCGCGACATTCGCGCCTTGAGCATCGACCCCGACGTCTATGATCAGATCGATGTCGCACCGCGCGCCGCCGCCGAGCCGGTGCCGGTTCAAGCTGGCGCACCTGCCGTCGCTTTGCTCGATCTTCCGAAGTGGAATCCGGCAGCGGACGCGAGTTCCGGCTATGTCGCCGCGATGCAGAAGCCCTGGCCGGGCAGCGTCGCCGTCTTCACGTCGCCGCAGGAGACGGCTTATCAGGTGAAGGCCATCGCGGCGGCTCCGGCCACGCTTGGCATAACGCTCGACGATCTGGCGCCAGGGCCGGAAGGGCGGATCGACCGGCGCGCATCGCTCCGGGTTCGGCTGACGAACGGCACGCTGTCGTCCGCGGATCTCGTTGCGATGCTGGGAGGTTCCAACACCGCGGCCCTTCGCAGGCCGAACGGCGATTGCGAGATCATCCAGTTCCAAACGGCGGAACTCGTCGATGTGCAAACCTATCGGCTGAGTGGCTTGCTGCGCGGGCAGTTCGGAACCGAAAGTGTAATGGCCGATCCGCTGCTCGCAGGCGCACAGTTCGTGCTACTCGATGGCGCGGTGACATCCGTGCCGCTTAGGGAAAGCGAACAGAAGGTTTCACTCAACTGGCGCTATGGCCCGGGCAATCGCGATATCGGCGACGCATCGTATGCCACCGAGGCGTTCGCCTACCAGCCGCTCGGACTTCGGCCGTTGTCACCGGCACGTGTCAAAGGTGTACGCGTCTCGGGCGATCTTCAAATCTCCTGGGTTCGGCGCACGCGCAGCGGTGGTGATAATTGGGAATTGCCCGAGGTTCCACTCGGGGAAGAGAGCGAAAACTACGAAGTTGAAATTCTCGATGGCGTGACGGTGAAGCGCACGCTCCGTGCTTCGTCGCCGAGCGTCATTTATTCGAGCGCCGATCAAATCGCCGACTTCGGAGCCGCGCCGTCGAGCGTGTCGATCAAAATCTATCAGACGAACGCAGTCTTCGGACGAGGCGCACCCCGCGTGGCTATCGTCTAATTCATCACCGTCATCCCGGCGAAGGCCGGGATCCAGCCAAGCTTCAACACAACGAATGCGGATCGTTGACTGGGTGCCGACCTTCGTCGGCATGACGGATCTGGGTGATCACGGGCTGCGCACAAAACAAGGACAAAGAAAATGGATCAACCGGCGTGGCTCGAGGCTGCGTGGGCCGAATTCGGCGTGCGCGAAATTCCGGGCAAGGAGAATTCCGCGGAAATCCTGCGTTACTTCCGCGAAGCAGGAGACACAAAGGTCGAAAGCGAAGAGACTCCATGGTGCGCCGCATTTGCAGGCGCGATGTTGAAGCGTGCGGGCTGCGAAGGCACCGGATCGCTTCTCGCCAGGTCGTATCTCGATTGGGGATTGGGCCTCGATGAGCCGCGCTTCGGTGCCATCGCCGTGCTCGCACGCGGCGATGATCCGGCAGCCGGGCATGTCGGCTTTCTGATCGGGACGACGGGCGAGAAGCTCTATCTTCTCGGTGGCAACCAGAACGACGCGGTGACCGTCTCAGCGTTCGACGCGGCTCGGCTTCTGAGCTTCCGATGGCCGAACGTGGAAGCTCATGCCGAACAGAGGGCCGCGAACGACGGCGTTTTCGCGAAATTGCTTGCCCACGTCCTCGAAATGGAGGGAGGCGTTTCGAACGATCCGTATGATCCCGGCGGCCCGACCAATCGCGGCGTGACGCTCGAAGTCTATGCCAACTTCAAGGGCCAGACGATCGATGCGGGGTCGCGGCCGCGGCTGATTGCGGAACTGAAGTCGATCCCCGATGCGGTCGTCGAAGCCATCTATGACCGGCGGTACTTTGAACCGGCGCATTGCTCACTGTTCACGGCACCGCTCGCGCTGATGCATTTCGATGCCGCAGTGAACCACGGCGTCGGCGCTGCGATCCGGATTCTGCAGCAGGCCGTCAACGTGGCCGTCGACGGCGAGATCGGCCCCGAGACGCTCTCCGCGATCGACGGCCGACGTCTGATCGATCTCGTCGACGACTACGCCGAAATCCGGCGCACCCGTTATCGGGCTCTTCCCCACTTCTGGCGTTTCGGACGCGGCTGGTTGAAGCGCGTCGACGCGACATTGGCTCTCGGAAAATCGTGGGCGGCGGCGGAAGGCACGACCCGCGGGCTTCTGGAACCCGCACAAATTGCAAAAGGAGAAACCAGCATGAGCACGACAGCTACGAAGACGATGGACGATGGGTCGAAATGGTGGGCGCAATCAAAGACGCTATGGGGCACGCTGATCACCGCCGCGGCGACGGTGCTCCCCGTCGTGGCGCCGGCGATCGGGGTGAGCCTTCCCGCGAGCCTTATCCAAACTTTTGGCGATCAGGTACTTACCGCCGCTCAGGCGCTGACAGGCGTGTTCGGAACGGGCCTCGCGATCTATGGCCGGTTCAAGGCGTCGTCGGTCCTCAGCCTCCGCAAGAATTAAGAATTCGGCTCTATTCCGGCCCCCCTCCAGTATTCATCGGCCATTCAACGCGCTATGTTTAAGGGTCGGGTTCCCGGAAATGCGCGGATGATCGATTTGAGAAGAGCGGTGATAGCGGCGGCTGCGGCGGTATTTCTTCCGTGCGCAGCCGCGCGCGCCGACAACTGCGTGACCGACTGGGGCATGGCGGGTCAAATCGTCCGTCAGCAAAACCTAGTAACTGTCGAGGAGATGTCGCGTTCTCTGGCCGCAGATGGTATCGGCAAGCTGGTGAAGACGACGCTGTGCCGTTCGGAAGCCGGATATTTCTACCGGCTGGTTATTAAAAGTCCGACGGGAGAGCTTAGAACGACCGTTATGACGGCGAAGGGCCGGTAGTCGGTCCGTCGCTGCGGTGGAAGTCTCTCGACGGGATTTCCGTCTGGCCGCAAGCGGTGCATGAGGGGAGGGGGATGCCGTGCGAGCTCTCGTCGTAGAAGATGACAAGGACCTGAACCGCCAGCTTTCGACGGCTCTGGAGGACGCCGGGTTTGCCGTCGATAGGGCAGCCGATGGCGAAGAAGGTTACTTTCTTGGCGATACCGAGCCCTACGACATCGTCATTCTCGATATCGGTTTGCCCAAAATGGACGGCATATCGGTCCTCGAGCAGTGGCGGCGAAGCGACCGCAAGATGCCGGTCATCATCCTGACCGCTCGCGACCGCTGGAGCGACAAGGTCGCCGGTATGGATGCCGGTGCCGACGATTATTTGGCGAAGCCCTTTCACATGGAGGAGCTGCTTGCGCGCGTCCGCGCCCAGGTCCGCCGGGCTTCGGGCCATGCGAAATCCGAAATCGAATGTGGTCCGGTGCGTCTCGATACGAAATCGGCGCGCGTCACCTGCGAAGGCTTGCCGGTCAAGCTGACCTCGCACGAATTCCGCCTGCTGGCCTACTTGATGCACCACAACGGCCGCGTGGTTTCGCGGACCGAACTGGTCGAACATCTCTACGATCAGGATTTTGATCGCGATTCGAACACGATCGAAGTATTTATCGGCCGGCTGCGGAAGAAGATTCCCGGCGACGTGATCCAGACGGTCCGCGGTCTGGGATACCGCATGAGCCAAGGACCGGATGAGGCTTAACTCACTTGCGCTGCGCCTCTTTGCAACATCGGCAGCGTGGACGCTTCTGGCGCTGCCGCTCGCGGGCTACATCATTTATGCGCTCTACCGGGACGACGTGCAGCTGAGCTTCGACGCTCAGTTGAAAAAGCTGCTGACGCAAATCACGATCGACAGCATGAGCACGATGGGCGATGAGCCCGTCAACCCGCCGAACCTTTACGAACCCCTTTTCGAAGTCACGCAGTCCGGCTGGTATTGGCAGATCCGGCCGATCGATGGTGCGCCGGGCCGCACGCTCGTCTCGCCGTCACTGGCGACCGCGATGCTGCCGTCCCCGTATGACCGGAAGTTCCCGACCGACGATACTGGTACGCGCTGGATGAACGTCCCGGGACCAACAGGCTCCACGATCCGCATCCTCGAATTCATCGATTCCCCCGGTCACGATCCCGAAAAGACGAAGTATTCGATCATGGTGGCCGGTCCCATGGATTGGTTCGAGGAGACGGTCGCCAAATTCCGCGCGCGCCTGACGAGCGCGCTTTCTCTCGTTGGACTGGGCCTCCTGGCGGCAACCGTCTTCCAGGTTCGCTTCGGCCTTCTGCCTTTGCGCCGGATCGAGCGCGGACTGGCGAGTATCCGGTCAGGTCAGGTCGAGCGGCTGGAAGGCAAGCTGCCGGCCGAAATCGAGCCGCTGCAGACCGAGCTCAACGCGCTGATCGAGTCAAACCAGGACATCATCGATCGCGCCCGGACGCAGGTCGGCAATCTCGCGCATGCATTGAAAACGCCGCTTGCCGTCATCACCAACGAGGCGCGCGAGGACAAGACTGCGTTCGGCTCCAAGGTCGCCGAGCAGGCGCATCTGATGCGCGATCAGATTACCCACTATCTCGATCGCGCGCGCATTGCCGCGAGGACGAATACCATCGGCCGCGTCACGTCCGTCGAGGCGGTCGCCGAAGCGCTTGTCATGGCGATCGAACGCATTCACCGGGAAAAAGGCATCTCGATCGATTACACCGTTCAGCCGGGCGCCAAGTTTCAAGGCGAGAAGCAGGACCTGGAAGAAATGCTCGGCAACCTGCTCGATAACGCCTGCAAGTGGGGGCAGGCTCGCGTCTACCTGACGGCGGTCGTCAATAACCCTGAAACGACGAGCCGCAGAAAGCTCAGGATTACCGTCCAAGACGACGGGCCGGGTCTCTCGCCTGAGCAGAGAGCCAAGATCGGCAAGCGCGGACTTAGGCTCGACGAGAGCAAACCAGGGTCGGGCCTCGGGCTTTCGATCGTTTCCGATCTCGCCGCGTCCTATCGGGGAAAGCTCCGGCTCGACGCCTCCGAGCATGGTGGGCTGAAAGCCATCATTGAGCTTCCTGCAGCCTGACAGATCGGGCCGATGCCGCAGCGCAACACCACAAGCGGATGGGGATTTGCCCGAATTGTGGTGGATTTCCGCCTTGTCGAAGGCACAATATCGGTCTAGCGAATAAGCGGGACTGTGCGCCGGTGGGGGGCCAGCGGCGTGTCTGGGATGGGCCAGGAATGGGGTTTACCATGCGCATCGCGCGCTTTTCGCTGCCGTTGATGGCAGCTGTCTTGCTTTGTGCCTGCAGCAACGGCCAAGGCGGAGTGGACAACACGAGCACCGGCCTTGTTCTCGGCAGCATCGCCGGCGGTGTCCTCGGAAATTCGATCGGCAAAGGTGAGGGCGGCAAGGTCGCGGCCACCATTGGCGGCGCCGTCATCGGCGGCATCGTCGGCAGCCAGATCGGCAAGAGCCTCGACGAGCGCGACCGCCGCTACGCACAGGAAGCGGAATACGACGCCCTCGAGCGCGGACAGTCCGGCAACCCGCGCCAGTGGCGCGATCCCGACACCGGTCACTACGGCGAAATCGTTCCGAGCAGGCCCTACAAGCGTGGCGTTGCCGATTGCCGGGATTACACGCACACGATTTACATCGACGGACGGCCGCAGCAGATGCATGGCACCGCCTGCCGGAGCGCTGACGGAACCTGGCAGAACGTTGGTTGACGCGCTGCAGCGTCAACTCGTGTCTTTCGCGAAGTTAATCTAGTCCGCGACAGATGGGCAGGCCTGACCTTTGCCGGCTTGCCTCGGCAGACGTGCGATCCTATTCCCTGCAGCGAAGCTTGAGGATCGCGGCGCAATGGTTTTTTGGATTCTAGTGGCCGGATTGGTGGCAGCCGTGACGCTCGCCATTACGCGGCCGCTGATGCGCCCGTCCACGCCGGCGACGAACGCGGGCGACGCCGATATCGCCGTCTACAAGGATCAACTCAAAGAGATCGCAGCCGACGAGGCGCGAGGTACGCTCGGCGTTGCCGAGGCGGAAAGTGCGCGCGCCGAGATCGGCCGCCGGATTTTGCGCGCAGCCGAGGGCAGTTCGCGACCCGAACCTTCATCTCGCGCGGCCGGCCAAAATCGATTTATCAAAACGGTGTCGATTGCCACCTCGATCGCCCTGCCGCTCGCGAGCTTGGCGCTTTATCTGGTCTACGGCGCGCCCGGCCTGCCCGGACAGCCCTTGAGCGATCGTCTCGCTGCGGCAACGGACTCGAACAAACCCAACGACCTGATCGCCAAGGTCGAAGAACGCCTCAGAGAGCATCCCGAAGACGGCACCGGATGGGATGTGATCGCGCCGGTGTACTACGCAACCGGTCAATACGCCGGCGCCGCGACCGCCTACCAGAACGCCATTCGCCTGATCGGCGAAACACCGCGGCGTCTCCAAGGCTTCGCCAACGCGCGCATCCACATCGAGAACGGCATCGTCCCGGAAGATGCGCGCAAGGCTCTCGAACGGGTTCTGCAGATCGAGCCGAACGCGACCGAGCCGCGCATTTGGCTGGCGCTCGCCAAGGAGCAGGACGGCCGCCTGCAGGAAGCCGCCGCGGACTATCGCAAGCTCATCGACGAAGCGCCGGAACACGCGCCCTGGCGTAAGGCTCTTGAAGATCGCCTCGCAAACCTCGGCAAGGACTCGGGCGGTGCTCCTGCACCCGGCCCGGCAGCCGCCGCTACAGCGGCTTCTGCGCCCGCCGACAATCCCAATGCCGCCGCGATCATGAGCATGAACCCGGAGGAACGGGAGGCGTTCATCACGCGTATGGTCGATAATCTCGCATCCCGTCTTAAGTCCGATGGAAGCGATGCCGAAGGCTGGGTTAAATTGATACGCGCCTATCAGGTTCTCGGCCGCCGCGATGATGCGGTCAAAGCTTTGACCGATGCCCGTGCCAACCTCAAAGGCAATGAGGTGGGCCTGGCCAAGGTCGACAGCTTGGCGCGTCAGCTCGGCCTCGGGAGCTAACGCAATGCAGGATGACCAATGACGCGAAAGCAAAAGCGCGGAGTTCTGATCGGCGGCGGTGTTGCGACGCTCGCGGTCGCGCTCGTCTTGGTGCTCTTCGCGCTGAAGGACAGCATCGTCTTTTTCCATACGCCGAGCGACATCGCCGAAAAGGGAGTTCCGCCCGGCCAGCGCATCCGCCTCGGCGGATTGGTCGAGCACGGATCTGTCGTTCGCGGGCAGGGGACGACCATTACGTTCAAAGTAACCGATACACTCAAAGAAATTCCGGTGACCTTTACCGGCGTGCTGCCTGATCTGTTCAAGGAAGGCCAGGGCGTCGTCGCCGAAGGCACGCTCGACGCCAACGGCAACTTCAAAGCCGACAGCGTGCTGGCGAAGCATGATGAAAATTATATGCCGCGCGACGTCGCGAAGGCGCTCGAAGCGAAAGGCGTCAAACTCGGAGCCAGCGCCCATCCGGGTCAGTTGAAGGCATCGATGCCCTAGAAGGATTTGCTGTGTTTGTAGAATTCGGACATTTCGCGCTGATCCTGGCTTTGCTGGTTGCCGTCGTGCAGGTCATCGTTCCTGCAATCGGCGCCTCCATCAAGGACGAGCGGATGATGCGCGTCGCGGATCCCGCGGCTGTCTCTCAGCTCTTTCTGATCGCCATCGCCTTCTTCGCATTGATGCACGCCTACGTGACGTCCGACTTCTCGGTTCTGAACGTCGCCGAAAATTCCCATTCAACGAAGCCGCTGATCTACAAGATGGCGGGCGTCTGGGGCAATCATGAAGGCTCGATGCTGCTCTGGGTGTTGATCCTGGCGCTCTTCGGTGCAGCCGTCGCGGTCTTCGGCAACAATCTTCCGGTGACGCTGAAAGCCCGCGTTCTTGCCGTGCAGGCGTCGATCGCGGTGGCGTTTTTGCTTTTCTCGCTGCTGACGTCCAATCCCTTCGCCCGCCTCGATCCGGCACCGGCCGACGGGCGCGGCTTGAACCCGATCCTGCAGGACCCCGCGCTCGCGTTCCATCCGCCATTTCTCTACACGGGCTACGTCGGCTTCTCGATTGCGTTCTCGTTCGCAATCGCCGCGCTGATCGAAGGCCGCATCGACGCGGCCTGGGCGCGCTGGGTACGGCCGTGGACACTCGCCGCCTGGATGTTTCTGACGATCGGCATCGCGATGGGCTCGTGGTGGGCCTATTACGAACTCGGCTGGGGCGGTTGGTGGTTCTGGGACCCCGTTGAGAACGCGTCCTTCATGCCGTGGCTCGCGGGAACCGCGCTTCTGCATTCCGCACTCGTGATGGAAAAGCGCGAAGCGCTGAAGATCTGGACCGTGCTGCTCGCGATCCTGACGTTCTCGCTGTCGCTGATGGGCACGTTCATCGTCCGCTCGGGCGTGCTGACGTCGGTCCATTCGTTCGCAGTCGATCCGGCGCGCGGCGTCTTCATTCTTGCCATCCTGGTTCTCTTTACCGGCGGCGGTCTCGCGCTCTTTGCTTTCCGCGCCAGGGATATGCAGGCCGGCGGCCTCTTCCAGCCGATCAGCCGCGAAGGCAGCCTCGTTCTCAACAACCTCCTGCTGGTGACGGCGGCCGCGACGGTGCTCGTCGGCACGCTCTATCCGATGGCGCTCGAAGGATTGACGGGCGAGAAGATTTCCGTCGGTCCGCCGTTCTTCAACATGACGTTCGGCCCGCTGATGATCCCGCTGCTCATCGCGCTGCCGATCGGACCGATGTTGGCCTGGAAGCGCGGTGACTTCGCCGGAGCGATGCAACGTCTGGCGTTTGCTTTTGGGACGGCTCTGGTCGGCCTCGTCGCCGTATTCGCCGCCGAGTATCGCGGACCCTGGCTCGCTCCGTTCGGCATCGCCCTCGGCGTCTACGTGATGGCGGGTGCCGTGATTGAATGGGCGAACAGAGTGAAAGTCGCCTCAGCAGGCTTCGATGAAATCTTCCGACGAGCGAAAAATCTGCCACGGTCGGCCTACGGCACGCTGTTGGCCCACTTCGGCATCGGCATGCTCGTCGTCGGCATCGTCGCCACGAGCGCCTATCGCGAAGAGCATATCCAGGCGATGAAGCCGGGTGAGAAGCTGGCCGTAAATGGCTACAACGTAACCTTTACCGGCATCGAGCGTGCCCGAGGACCGAACTACGTCGAAGACATCGCCGACTTCGATGTGAAGCGCGATGGTGATACGGTCGCGCGGCTCACGCCTTCGAAGCGCCTCTACGACGCCCCGCCGCAATCGACGACGGAGTCCGGCATTTACGCCGCTTGGCGTGGCGATCTCTATCTCGTCATCGGCGATCCGCAGCCCGGTGGTGGTTATGCCGTCAGAGCCTATTTCAATCCGCTCGTACGCTTCATCTGGCTCGGCGCGTTGATCATGTTCATTGGCGGCGGCATCTCGCTATCCGACCGGCGCTTGCGCGTCGGTGCGCCGGCGAAAGCGCGCCAATCCATTGCGGTGCCTGCGGAGTGATGCCTTTGCGACGCTTTCCGGCAATCGCATTTTTGACAGTCTGGACGGTCTTCGCCGCCGCGCCGGTCGCTCTTGCCGTTCAGCCGGGCGAGATGCTCGCCGATCCCGCGCTCGAACAGCGGGCCCGGACGATCTCGGCCGAGTTGCGCTGCCTCGTCTGTCAAAATCAGTCGATCGACGACAGCGACGCCCCGCTTGCGGGCGATCTCCGCCGGCTCGTGCGCGAGCGTCTCGAAGCAAAAGATTCCGACCAGCAGGTCCTCGACTATGTCGTCGCCCGCTACGGCGAATTCGTTCTCTTGAAACCGCGTTTCGAGCTATCGACGCTTCTGCTTTGGTTGACGCCCGTCCTGGTTCTGATCGGTGGCCTCGCACTGGTTCTGCGCGCTGGGAAAAAGGATGTATCCAATCCGAGCGCGCCACTGACCGAGCAGGAAAAAGCCAAGCTCGACACGATCCTTACGAGCGACCGGCAGTAGCCGAAATCGTCGTCTCAGAAGGCTAGATTACCAACAGTTAACGTCCCTGACATGCTGCCGTAATCCCGTGTTCGCTACGCCTCGTATTAAGGCTAGCGAAGCCTTTATTCATGTGGAGACCCTTGGGATGCGATTGCCCCGCCGTACGTCGACGACCTCACCTTACAAAATAGCTTCAAGAATTGCGCCGGCGTCGCTTGCCATGGCGGCCGTAGCGGTGGTGGGTTTTGGGCTCCTCACGCCATCCTCTCCCGCTCTCGCCGATACCGCTGGCCAAACCATTCAGACCCCGTTCGGGAATGCGCCCATCTCGTTTGCCGACATCGTCGACAAGGTCAAACCGGCCGTCGTCTCTGTCTCGGTCGTGAACGATGGCGGCGCTTCCAAGCTCGCGTCGAACGACAAGAGCGGCAAGAAAGGCGACAAGGGCGAGAAGGGCTTCACGCTTCCGGATTTGCCGCCGGATCATCCGCTCCACGACTTCTTCAAGAATCTGCCGAAGGAATTCGGTCAGCAGGAGCAGCGTCCGAAGATCGTCCAAGGCCAGGGCTCAGGCTTCGTCATCACGCCTGATGGCTACGTCGTGACCAACAATCACGTCATCGACGGCGCGACGAAGATCCAGGTTACTTTCGACAATGACGATACGAAGTACGATGCCAAGCTGATCGGCACCGACCAGCGCACCGACATCGCCGTCATCAAGATCGAGAGCAACAAGACATTCCCGACGCTGAAGCTCGCGGAAAAGGAATCCCGCGTCGGTGACTGGGCGCTCGCTGTCGGCAATCCGTTCGGCCTCGGGGGCACCGTCACCGCAGGCATTGTTTCGGCGCTGGCGCGCGATATCGGCTCTGGTCCCTACGATTATCTGCAGATCGACGCCGCCGTGAACCGCGGCAACTCGGGTGGTCCGACGGTCAACATCAACGGCGAAGTCATCGGTGTGAACACCGCGATCTTCTCGCCGTCGGGCGGCAACGTCGGCATCGCCTTCGCGGTGCCCGCAAAAACCGTCAAGGAAGTCGTTCAGCAGCTGAAGGCTGGCGGCACGGTCAATCGTGGCTGGCTCGGCGTCAAGATTCAGAACGTCGATGAAGACACCGCCGCGAGCGTTGGGCTTGCCGATGCGCACGGCGCCCTCGTCAGCGAAGTGACGCCGAACGGTCCGGCCGCGAAATCGGGCATCAAAGCCCAGGACGCGATCATCCAGGTGAACGGCGAGAAGATTGCTGACAGTCGCGATCTCGCGCGAAAGATCGCCGAACTCGCGCCCGACACCTCGGTCGACGTCAAGGTCTGGCGCAACAACGCCGAGCAAACGATCAAGGTGAAGCTCGGACTGTTCCCGAAGAACGCCGAAGCGGCCATGAAAGGCGATAACGACGACGACAGCAACGGCAACAGCGACGACGATAACGCCAAGCCGTCGTCCGTCGAGCTGAGCCAGCTCGGCCTGACGTTGATGCCGGCCCGTACCGGCAAGGACGCTGGCGAGGGCGTTGCGATCGCCGAGGTTGATCCCTCTTCGGATGCGGCTCAGAAGGGCCTGAAGCCGGGCGACGTGATCCTCGAGGTTTCGGGCCAGACGGTCGGATCTCCGGACGACGTCCTCTCAGGGGTCAAGAAGGCCCAGGATCTGAAGCGCACGGCGGTTCTCCTCCACATCAAGTCGTCGGATCAGAAGCGCTTCGTTGCCGTTCAGATCAGCTCCAAGAAAGGCTGAGGTTAACCAGCCATGAAGAACTCGGGCAGCTCCGTCGATCAAACGGCGGGGCTGCCTCGACGTCCGCCGCACGGCCAGCTAAACAGTGAGCGGAGAGAAGACGAAAGTCGGACATACACCATGCGCGTGCTCGTGATAGAAGACGATAAAGAAACCGCGCTTTTCCTTCAGAAATCTTTGAAAGAGAACGGCCATACGGCTGATCTCGCGCATGATGGCGAAGCCGGGCTGGCGCTCGCGACCGAGGGCGCCTACGACGTCCTGATTGTCGACCGGATGCTGCCGCGCCTCGACGGACTCTCACTGATCAAATCGCTGCGGGCAGAGGCCAACCGCACGCCCGTGCTCATCCTCTCCGCGCTGGGCGAGGTCGACGATCGCGTCAAGGGCCTGCGTGCCGGCGGCGACGACTATCTGACGAAGCCCTACGCCTATTCCGAACTCCTGGCACGCGTCGAAGCGCTCGGCCGGCGAACGGCGCCGGAAGAGCAGCAAACCCGTTACGCCGTCGGCGATCTCGTGCTCGATCGTCTCTCGCACCGTGTCACGCGCGGAGGCGAGCACATTCTTCTGCAGCCGCGCGAGTATCGGCTGCTTGAATATCTCATGCAGCATGCCGGTCAGGTCGTAACGCGCACGATGCTGCTCGAGCATGTCTGGGATTATCACTTCGATCCGCAAACGAACGTCATCGACGTCCACGTTTCCCGCCTTCGCGCCAAGATCGACAAGAATTTCGACAGGCAATTGCTGCACACGGTCCGGGGCGCAGGATACACAATTCGTGACGGCCCTGCTTGACCGCGTCGCGAAAGCGGCCTCGACGACAGCTTTTGGACTGAGCGCGCTTGCGGTAGCTTTTTTTCTGTTCGCCGCCGCCATCGTCGTCGGCGTTCTCTTCTGGCAGACCAACAATCTGCTGACCGAACAGGTCCTTGCCACGCTCAACGGCGAAGCCCGCATCCTGACCTCCGAAATGAAAGTCGGCGGGCAAGGCAAATTGATCGAGACCGTAACGGCTCTTTCCCGTCCGCAAGGCACCGGCCTTTATTATCTCGCCGATCCCAACGGGACGAAGATAGCCGGAAATCTCAACCGCATTCCGCCCGAGCTCGAAGCTGAGGGACACGGCGGCGTTTTCACCTATCAGCAAACGGTGGGCGGCCGGGAGAAAACGCATCTCGCGGTCGCCATTCCCGTCGATCTCGGACCGGGTCTGCGTCTCATCATCGGCCGCGACGTCGAGGATCAGCGCGCGTTTGCGGATTCCGTCCGGACCACGTTTCTTCTCGGATTTGGCGTGCTGTCGATCCTCGGCCTCCTCGGCGGTCTCGCCGTCAGCCGCCTCATCGTCAATCGCATGGATGAAATCACCGCGACCAGCCGGCAGATTATGGACGGTGATCTTTCGCGCCGCATTCCGACGTCGGGCAAAGGAGGCGAGCTCGATAGCCTCGCGGCCAGCCTCAACCAGATGCTGGACCGTATCGAAAACCTGATGAGCGGCCTTCGCGAAGTCTCCGACAACATTGCCCACGATCTGAAGACGCCGCTCAACCGCTTGCGGAATTCGGCCGAGGCCGCGCTCCGCGATCCGCGTGGCGGCGAAGCCTATCGCGAAGGCCTCGAGCGAACGATCGAGAAGGCCGACGAGCTGATCAAGACCTTCAATGCGCTCCTTCTCATCGCCCGTCTCGAAGCGGGAGCCCTGGAAGAAAGTACGGAGACGTTCGATCTCGGCCGCTTCGCCGGCGACGTCAGCGAGCTTTACGCACCGGCTGCCGAAGAGGCAGGCTTCGCCCTGTCGATCGATACCGAGCAGGGCCTGTTCGTCTCGGGCAACCGGCAATTGATCGGACAGGCGATTGCCAATCTCATCGACAACGCGATCAAATACTCGCGCGGCGGCGAGCCCGGCAGCGTTATCACCGTTCGGGCCTGCCTGCTGGAGGGACGCCCCGCCATTTCCGTCGGCGACCATGGCCCGGGCATCGATGCCGCCGATCGGGAAAAAGCGCTGAAACGCTTCGTGCGGCTCGAAGCCAGCCGCACCAAACCGGGCACCGGCCTGGGTCTGAGCCTCGTCGCGGCAGTCGCCCGCCTCCATCACGGCGAAATCCGCCTGGAAGACAATCAGCCGGGATTGCGGGTCGTGCTCTTGCTGTCGAACAAATGCTTGATCGCAGCGCCGCAACAGGAAGGTGACGCCGAGCCCGGTCTTGCGGCACAATGAGGTTATGGATCAGATCGTTTCCCCAAGTCTCGCCGCTGAGATTGCCGAATGGCCGCAATCGTCACCAGGAGGCATCGGCTCTGAACACTTCAATGCGCTGAAGGCAGAAGCCGAAAGTTCCTGTCCACCGCTCGCAGGCCTCCTAAGCGATCCGAAGGTCGAAAGCCTGCTGAAAGGCACTTTCGACGGCTCGCCCTATCTTGCCGCGCTCGCGAACCGGGATCTCGCTCGGTTGGCGCGCATCCTTTGCGAGCCTCCCGAGGCGCGCTTCCGGAAGGCGACCGAAGTCCTGACCGCCGGAATGCGCGAGGCGCCTGATCTCGTCACGGCCAAACGCGTGCTCCGCATCTACAAGTCGGAAATCGCGCTGCTGACCGGGTTCGCCGACCTTGCGGGCGTCTGGCCGGTGATGACCGTGACGCGGACGCTTTCGGAATGCGCGGACGCCGCCGCCGCGACGGCCGTGCGCTTCCTGTTTCGCATCGCATCCGCGCGAGGGCTTTGGCAGCCGCTCGATAGCGAAGAGCCGGAGCGGGAGTCCGGATACTTCGTGCTCGCCATGGGCAAGCACGGCGCCTTCGAGCTCAATTATTCGAGCGACATCGATTTGACGGTCTTCTTTGACCGCGACAAGTCCCGCCTCATCGGCGACGGCGACTTGCAATCGTTCTTCGTGCGGCTCACGCGCGACCTCGTGCTGCTGCTCGATGAGCGGACAGCCGACGGCTACGTCTTCCGCACCGATCTCCGTTTGCGGCCCGACGCCGGCGCAACGCAGATCGCGCTCTCCACCGCCGCCGCGCACGGCTATTACGAAACCGTCGGCCAGAACTGGGAACGCTCCGCCATGATCAAGGCGCGGCCGGTAGCGGGCGACCTCGAAGCGGGCGAAACATTTCTCGCCGAACTCGCACCATTCATTTGGAGGAAGTATCTCGATTTCGCGGCGATCGCCGACATCCATGCGATGAAGCGGCAGATCCATGCCCACAAGGACATAGGCGCCATATCCGTCGCCGGCCAGAATCTCAAACTCGGCCGCGGCGGCATTCGCGAGATCGAATTCTTTGCTCAAACGCAGCAGTTGATTGCTGGAGGCCGCCAGCCCGATCTCCGCGTTCGCGCAACGCTCGACGCCTTGGTGGCGCTCGAACGGCGCGGGTGGGTGAAGGCCGACGTCCGCGCCGACCTCGACGAAGCCTACCGCTACTTGCGGCGCCTCGAACACCGCGTGCAAATGATCGCCGACGAGCAGACGCACGAGGTGCCGTCAAATCCGGTTGCGCTCGATGCGTTCGCACGCTTCTCCGGCTACGCCGGCACGCCCGAGCTTTCGCGCGCGCTGCTGGCGACGCTCGAGACCGTGGAGAAGCATTACGATGGCCTCTTCGAAGAAGCGCCGCAACTGACGCCCGCAGGTTCGAGCCTCGTTTTCGCCGGTGCGGAAGACGATCCGCACACGCTCGCGGAGCTGAAGCGCCTCGGCTATTCGCAACCCGCGCAAGTGTTGGCGATCGTGCGGGGCTGGCATCATGGCCGCTCGCCCGCTGTGAGATCGCCGCGCGCTCGTGAACGCTTGACGGAAGTGCAGCCACTCTTGATCGAAGCGCTCGCCGATACCGTCGATCCCGACGCCGCGATTGCGAGCTTCGATCGTTTCATCGCCGAGCTTCCGTCGGGGGTCCAGCTTTTCTCGTTGCTGAAGGCGCAGCCAAGGCTGATCCGCCTCTTCGCCGACATCATGGGTTCCGCCCCGCGCCTGGCGAGCATTCTTTCACGTCGCCGCCGGCTGCTGGACGCCGTGCTCGATCCGCAGGTTCACGGCGGCGACCTCAATGGCGCGGCCATCGACGACCTCGTGATGAAGGCGTTCCGAGCGGCGCGCGCCACGGCCGTCGGCGATCCAATGCAGGAAATTCTCGACACGGCGAGACGGATCGGCAGTGAACAGGGATTTCTCGTCGGCGTCAGAATCCTGGCAGGCAGCATTTCGGCGACCGAAGCGGGCGCCGCCTACGCGACCATCGCGGAGCGGCTGATTGGAGCGCTCTTCGCCGAGGTCACGCGCGAGATGGAGGAAGACCACGGCCGCGTGCCGGGCGGAGCCGCCGTCGTCGTCGCGATGGGCAAGCTCGGCGGCCGCGAAATGACGGCAGCATCCGACGTAGATCTGATCCTGATCTACGATTTCGACGCCGATGCCGAGCAGTCGGACGGCGCCAAGCCGTTATACCCGTCGCAGTACTACACGCGCCTGACGCAGCGCCTCATCACCGCCATTTCGGCACGAACCGCCGAAGGCGCCCTGTACGATGTCGATATGCGTCTTCGTCCATCCGGACAGCAGGGGCCCGTCGCGACGCGCCTGTCGAGCTTCACGAATTATCAGGCGAACGAAGCCTGGACCTGGGAGCACATGGCTCTGACGCGGGCACGCGTGATCGCGGGCAGCCGCGAGTTGGGTTCGCGCGTCGAAGCCGAGATCCGCAAGGTTCTGACGGCGCAGCGCGATCCAGTCAAAATCACGGCCGACATTCGCGACATGCGCGAGCGCATCGAAGCCGAAAAAGCCACGACCGATATCTGGGACCTGAAGCAGGTGAGGGGTGGGCTCGTCGACCTCGAGTTCATTACGCAGCATATCCAACTCGTCCACGCCCCGGATCATCCGGGAATTCTCAGTCAGACGACCCTTGTCGCGCTCGCGGCCGCCGCCGCGGAGGGCGTCATCAATGAGGCCGACTATCGTCTTCTCTCGGAGGCGGGCGAACTCCTGCAAGACCTGACCCAGGTGCTGCGGTTGACGCTTGAAGGCCGGTTTGAGCCGGCGGAAGCCCCGGAAGGCCTTAAGGCTTTGCTCGTCCGGTCGGGGGCGACGGCGTCGTTTCAGGACCTGGAAACGAAGCTGGAGCGGACACTTGGCGAGGTCCACGCGGCGTTTAACCGCCTGATTGCATAGGCCTTTGCACTCCGGCGACGGATTGTGGCAGGTTATGACGTTCTTGCGATGACCGACACGGATCCGGGGCCCTAGGGCCGCATCCATCCGCGGCGTTGAGGCGCGAGGCAGGCTAAACAGGCATGTCGAGAGGATTAGTGGCGGCGACGAGGACCGACGGCGGTCAAGCTGCTCCGCGGCTGACGGCCGAGACACGGACGGACGAAGTTGAGCTTGTTGCCGCTGTCGGTAGCGGCGACGGCGATGCGTTCCGCCTGCTGATGGAGCGCCATCTTGGCGGCATTGTCGCCGTGGCGCGCCGTATGTTGCGGGATGATGCGGAGGCCGAAGATGCGGCGCAGGAGGCGTTCTTGCGGCTTTGGCGCTCGAGCGCGACGCTGGAAATTGGACCGGCGGGCATAAGGCCTTGGCTGCGCCGAGTGGTCTCGAACCTATGCCTCGACCGTGTCCGCGGCCAGAGCAGGGTGAAGGTGGTCGATGAATTGCCAGAGGTCCCCGAGCCGGCGCGACAGCTGGCGGGCCTCGAGAGCCAGGATACGCAGCGCCGGGTCGAGATGGCGATGCAGAAATTGCCTGACCGGCAGCGGTTGGCGCTGACCCTCTTTCACTTCGAGGGCCTGAGCCAGATCGAGATCGGGCAAGTTATGGGAGTATCCGACGAAGCGGTCGAATCGCTCCTCAGCCGGGCACGGCGGCAGCTGAAGGTGGAACTGAGATCGGATTGGGAGTCGCTGCGTAATGATGGCGAACTCTGAATGCGGGAGACGGCAGAACGATGTCACGGAATAGTCTAGGCCCTGTAGGGCTCGACAAACTGGAGGCCGCGCTCGACGCATATGGTGCGGACCGTACGCGATGGCCGGCGCCCCTGCGGCTCGCCTTGTCGGGCCTGATTGCAGGCAATAGCGAAGCGCAGAGAATGCTGCGGGACGCCGAGGCTTTTGATCGCCTGCTCGATAAGGCCCCGCAGTATGACCAGAGCCGCCTCGACGGCTTGAGCCAGCGGATCATGGCGACGGCGGAACGTCAGCCACGCATCGTGACGAACCGTTCGAGCGTCGCTCGCGGATTCTCCGGGCGCCCAGCCGCGTGGAGCTGGCAGCGGCGTCATCATGGCTTCGCCGCAACCGCGCTTGCGGCCTCGTTGGTGCTTGGCGTGTTTGCAGGTCAATTGAATGTGCTGAACTCGAGCGCCGACGCCCTTCTCGGCGGCAATGCGAACGCCAGCAGCACCCGAATTGCGCAGTCAGACGATGCTGATGTTTTGCTGGATGAGGATCTGCTGTGACGGTCGAAGTCAATAAACTTGCGCCTGCTCGCCCAGGATACCTCTATCCGGCCCTCATCGCGTCGCTCGCGCTGAACCTCTTGTTTGTCGGCTTGTTTGCCGCCGCTGCCTGGCATCATTTCCAGAAAAGCCAGTCCGCCAACGAGCCTGGTCTGTTGGCCTTCGTGAGACAGCTCCCTGAAAACCGTCAGGACGCGGTCAGGAACGAGATCACGGGCGCGCGGGCGGCGATGAAGGACCTCCGGGTCAACGTCAGAAAGTCATGGATCGACGCCAATGCGATGTTGACGGAAGAACCGTTCGACAAAGCGAAGTTCGCAGAGGCATTGGCCAAACTGCGCGAGACGGAGAACGCCTATAAGACGGCTCTCAACAACGCCTTGGCGGAAACGGCCGCAAGCCTCAGCCCCGAGGAACGGAAAATTCTGCAGTCCTGGCGCGAGAAGCGCCGTCCAAACGTACTGAGATCGCAAGGCGAGCCTGCAAAGGATGGCGCCAAGCCGGAGTGAGTAACGGCGCGGCTGCCTCAGGCGGCCAGGAAGAGATCGTGCTGTGCCGCTGGAAGCAGGCGCACGATCCATCGGCACTCGCCGTCGGCCGCTGATGTCGTAAGTTCCGCGCCCGAAAGCTCCGAGAGCGTGCGCGCCAGGATCATGCCGAAACCATCTTCGCGCGTCGCGCCTGTCTTATCTGCGCGAATGGCGAGCGAAACATCGATCGCGCCCGGGCGAGATTTTGTTTCGATCCGAAGCGCGCAATCCGAGGTGCCGTTACGGACGGCCTCGCTGATGAGATTGATCAGCAACTGCCGCATGGCCTGATGGTCGCCGAGAATATCGCAGCCGTCGTCAATGTCCCTGACGAGTGAAATCGAGCGCGCCGCGAGGTCGGGCGCTGCAAAGGCACACGCTTCATCAAGGACAGATGTGAGGCGGCTCGTCCGACGGCCCTGGCATTCGGGAGCCGTCAGGAGTGCCGTGATCGCGAGCGCATCCTCGGCGCTTTTGAGCAGGATACGGCCGCTCGCATGAATGTCCCGGGCGTAGGGGCCGTAGTTCGAACCAAGCGGACCGAAGACTTCTTTCGTCATGATCTCCGAGAAGCCCAGCACCGCGTTGAGCGGGGTTCTGAGTTCGTGGCTCATGTGCGCTGTGAGCTTAGCCCACGCTGCCCGGTCGAGAGCGGTGTCCGCAGCTCCGCCACCGAAAAGTTCCGGAAGGCGGACTTGCCCGCCGCGCGCGTCGAAGGCAGACGGCTGTGAAGAGGTTTGCGGATCGCGCGGAGTGCGCTTGTCTTGCTGCCTGGAACTCTGAGCCGGGAGCACGACCACCATCGCGGCAAGGCCAGCGCCTACAACGAACAGAAAAGTCGAAAGTTGATCCGGGTCGAGCTGCGGGACGACCGCGCCAGCCCCGGTGAGAAGACCGGCAAACAGCAAAATCAGCCCGCGCCGCGAGAAGCCGGTCCCGTTCCCGACCTCGCCGGCAGACGGATGCCGCGAGCCGCTGAAGCCGGCAAAGCTCTCCCGTTGAGGAACGGACCAAGTCCGAGCCATCTCGAATTCCTTCGCTGAGTTTTGTCTAAGTGCCCGGCCCCAAAAAAGCGTTGGACGATCATGTCCTCGAGCGTGATTCGACAATCGCCGATTTGCGACTCACCTGTCGAGGGAGAAAAAATCGCGAAGGAATCAATTTTGTTCCGATGACGGCAGCCTGAGCATAAGAGCCGCCGGGTGTGGCGGAAACGCTCAGTCAGTCCTCTAGCATCCGCGAGACGATTTCGTGGCAATCGCGCGAAATCGAAGCGGCGGCAACGCGCTTCAGAGCCGCCTTTGCCAAGCCCTTGCGGCCGGGTTCAAGCGCCCGGTAGCTGCGGAATGCGCCGAGCATCCGTGCCGCGACTTGCGGGTTGAACTGATCAATTTCGAGCACCTTGTCGGCAAGGAAGTCATAGCCCGCACCATCGGCGCGATTGAACTGCAAGGGATTGCCCAACGCGAACGTCCCGACGAGTGCGCGAACTTTATTCGGCGTCGTGATCTTGAAGAGCGGATGCCGGCAGAGTGCCTTGACCTCGTCGAGCACACTCGGCAGCGGAGACTGAGCCTGCGCCGCAAACCACATATCGATGACGAGGTGATCGTCCTTCCAGCGCTGGAAGAAATCCTGAAGGATGTCCTCGCGACCCGGTGCGTCGAGGCCCGCGATCAGAAACAGCGCGTGGCATGCGTCAGTCATATTCGAGGCTTTGCGATAATGCGCCTCTACCCGCTCGAAGTCGTCGCCGGTTTCGCGCGTCGTCAGCAGCGTCAGCGCTGCATTGCGCAATGCACGCCTGCCGGCGCTTTTGGAGCTGGGCGAAAATTTCTTTTCCCGCGAGGCCTCCGCGTAGAGAGATTCGAGTTCGTCCGCCAGCTTGTCGCCGACGGTGCGGCTGAACAACCGGTGGGCATTGTAAATGCCCTCGTGATCGACGCGGCTCGCCTTTTCGCGCGCGATGTCCGCAACGGATGGCAGCTTCAGCAATTCAGCCTTATAGGCGTCGTCGAGTTCGCTGTCCCGCAACGCGTAGCGCAACGCATCGGCGAGCTTGGCGGATTTTGATCCAACGACGGACTTCGGCCGCTTGGAGTCGAGCAGGCCGATGATGCTGCGCGTCGTATAGGCGTTGCTCGCCTGCCAGCGATTGAACAGGTCGCTATCGTGATGCATCAGGAATGCAAGATCCTGATCCGAGAGAGACATCGTGATGGTGACCGGCGCCGAGAAGCCGCGTAGCAGCGACGGAACCGGACGCGAGGTAACGCCTTTGAATTTGAAGTTCGTTGTTCGCTCGGCAACGGCCATGACGCCGTCGCGGATCTTGATGCCGCCCGACACCTCGAGATCCATCTCTTTGCCGTTCTCGCCGAGCAGCGCCATGCTGATCGGAATGAAATAGGGCTGCTTCCTCACCTTGCCGGGCGACGGCTTCAGCACCTGATGAACGGTCAGCTCGGCCGACTTTTTGCGGCGGTCGTATGAGAGATCGCAAACGAGTTCCGGCGTACCGGCCTGCGAATACCAGCGATGGAACTGGGAAAAATCTTCCCCGCTCACATCCGCGAAGCAAGCGATGAAATCTTCGATTGTCACGGCCTGTCCGTCGTGACGCTCGAAATAAAGGTCCATCCCTTCGCGGAATTTGCGAGGTCCGAGGATCGTTCGCATCATCCGGACGATTTCGGCGCCCTTCTCGTAGACCGTCGGCGTATAGAAGTTATTGATCTCGACGTAGCTCTCGGGCCGCACCGGATGCGCGAGCGGTCCCTGGTCTTCCGGAAACTGCAGCGCCTTGAGCTGCCGCACGTCGGAGATGCGCTGCACGGTCGCGCTGCGCAGGTCAGCCGAGAACTCCTGGTCCCGGTAAACGGTCAGGCCCTCTTTCAGGCAGAGTTGGAACCAGTCTCGGCACGTGATGCGGTTGCCGGTCCAGTTGTGGAAGTATTCGTGCGCGACCACGCTTTCGATCGATTCATAATTCGCGTCGGTCGCGGTTTCCGGCGAAGCGAGGATCAAGCGATCGTTGAAGATGTTGAGGCCCTTGTTCTCCATGGCCCCCATGTTGAAGTCCGAGACAGCGACGATATTGAAGACATCGAGATCGTATTCGCGTCCGAACCGCTCTTCATCCCAACGCATGGCGCGCTTCAGGGACTCCATTGCCCAATGCGCGCGGGGTTCCTTGCCGCGTTCGACATAAATGCGGAGATCGACTTCGCGTCCCGACTCGGTCGTGAAGGTGGAGGCGACGGGGGAAAGATTGCCGCCGACGATCGCGAAGAGGTATGAGGGCTTCGGGTGCGGGTCGTGCCAGATCGCGTAGTGACGTTCGCCGCCAGCTAGCGTCCCGCGTTCGACCGGGTTGCCATTCGCCAGAAGAACCGGCGCCGTCTCGACATCCGCCTCGAGACGAACCGTGTATTTAGCGAGCACGTCGGGACGATCGAGAAAATACGTAATGCGCCGGAAGCCTTGCGCCTCGCATTGCGAGCAGTAGACACCGCGCGAGAGGTAGATCCCCTGCAGCGCCGTATTGCCTTTAGGGTTGACCACTGTCTCGATTTCGAGCGTGAACGGCTCCTTCGGGGGCGCGAGAATCGTCAGGCTGGTGTCGTCGACACGATACGATGATGCCTTAAGTTCTTTCCCGTCGAGCGCGACGCTTTCAAGTTTCAGAAGCTCGCCATCGAGCCGAAGCGGAACCTTGCCGCTCGCATCTGAATTCGGATTCCGGCGTATGGCCAGTTTCGATATCACGCGCGTCTTCGACGGCGCGAGCGCGATGTCGAGGTGGACGGTATCGATCAGAAATTCCGGCGGGTGATAGTCGGCAAGTAGGACTGGCTTGGGATTTTCTGACTTCATGACTCTCGCCGTAATGTTATTCGGCGGCCGTCGGCGTCTTAGCCGGTATGCGAAAAAGCCGCCCTTTGATTTTACCCCAGCCGGTGGCGGAAATCATCGTAGCCAAATGACCGAAGTGTCCGTGTCGTGTCATCCTCCTCGAGAATGGCGAGATCAGGGAGGGGCACGCCGTTGAACGTATTGTTCTTGACGAATGAATATTGCATCATATCGGTAAAAATGACCCGATCGCCAACCTTGAGCGGCCGGTCGAAAGAGTATTCTCCGATGATGTCCCCGGTCATGCAGGTTTTGCCGCCGAGAATGTAGGCGTGGGGCTTTTCGCCGGGCGCCGCGGCGCCGACCACTTCCGGAGTGTAGGGCACTTCCAGAACATCCGGCATGTGCGTCGAAGCGGAGGCATCGAGAATGGCGATGTCCTTGCCGTTGTGGTGAATGTCGAGGACGCTGCCGACGAGATAGCCCGTGTTGACGACGAGGCCGGCGCCCGGCTCCAGGACGACGTCGACCTGAAACGTACTTTTGAACGCCTTGATGGCGGCGATCAGCTTGCCAATATCGTAGCCCGGCTTGTTGATGAAATGTCCGCCGCCGAAATTGACGGTTTTGACACGGCGGACATAGTCGCCAAAGACGCGCCCGACATGCTCGATGAGACCCACGGATCCCTCGTGGTCCGACTCGCAGAGAGCATGCGCGTGGAGAATGTCGACTTCGTCCCACGGCACGCGGTCGAGCGTCTCCGGCGTGGCCCCGAAGCGCGAGTAGGGGGCGCAAGGATCGTAAAGCGCGCCGCCGAGCGTCGCGTTGGAATAGCCGGGATTGATCCGGATGCCGATTTTGACCTCCGGATGCTTCCTGATCACCGGAAGGTTCTTCGCAATCTGCTCGGGCGAGTTGAAATAGATGTGCTGCGCGAGCTTCGTCAGCCGCTCCACCTCGCCGGTCGCATAGGCAGGTGAATAGACGTGCACTTCCTTGCCGAACTCGTCGTGGCCGAGCCGCGCCTCGTATTCGCCGCTCGCGGTCGTGCCGTCGAGAACGTCGCGCATCAGGGGAAAGGCCGCCGGAAGCGCGAACGCCTTCGTGGCGAGAAGAATTTTAGCGCCGGTCTCGCGCTTGATCTCCGCAGCGCGCGCCAGATTGCGCTTCAGCGCCGCGACGTCGAGAACGTAAGCGGGCGTCGCAATCGACTGTGCCCAGTCGAACGAGGGCAATTTCAATTTCGAATGTTCCGACAATTCGTGTCACCGGTCGAGTTAGCGAAAGCGTTCAAGGCGAGACGCGGACGGGTCCCGCAGTCGAGCCCGGCCACCTGTAGATGAAAGTCAGATAGGCGAGCGAGACATAGATGGCCCCGAATGCCAAAGTTCCAAGGAGCGCTGATGCCTCATAGAGCGTGAACCCATGAAGCCAATCCGGCCGCGCGTTGCCGAAGCCGGGAATATCGGTCGCAGGGCTCTGAAGCTTCGACCAGGCGTGGTCTGTCCCGATCAGCAGTTCGTTGAGGCCGGCAGTCAGCGCGCCCATGAAAGCAAGGCCGCACGACAGCAACGTGAAGGCGAGCAAGCGGAGCGAGATCGGCGCTTCCCGAAGGAAGAGCCAGAGCCCCGCGATGTACGCCGAAATCATTCCGAAGCTCACCGAAACGACGGAGACGACGAGGCCCGTCAGCTCGTTGCGGATCGAAAGGATTTCGGCTTCGCTCATCAGGTCTCGACCGCGAAAAGCTTTTTCTGATCGGACTTCTCGATTTCCTTCACCTGCCAGGGGAGACCCTGTTCGGCGAGCTCTTCGAGGAACGGCTCCGGCGGCAGCTGCTCGACGTTGAAAACGCCTTTGCCCTTCCAGATGCCCTTGAACATCATGATCGCACCGGTGACGGCCGGGACGCCGGTCGTGTAGGAAACCGCCTGCGCGCCGACCTCTTTGTTGGTCTCGGCGTGGTCGCACACGTTCCAGATCATGTAGCGCTTCTTCTTGCCCTTCTTCTCGCCCTTGAGAACGACGCCGATCGACGTTTTGCCGGTGTAGTTCTCGGCAAGCGAGGACGGCTCCGGAAGAACGGACTTCAGGAACTCCATCGGAACGACCGGATTGCCCTTGTACATGACGGGGTCGATGCGGGTCATGCCGACGTTCTGCAGCACTTCGAGATGCTTGATGTAATTGTCGGAGAACGTCATCCAGAAGCGGATCTGCTTCAGGCCTTTGATGTTCTCGACGAGGCTCTCTTCCTCCTCATGATAGATGAGGTAGGATTTGACTGGGCCGACTTCCGGATAGTCGATCATCGTCGAAATCGACAACGGATCGATCTCGATCCATTCGCCGTCTTTCCAGTATTTGCCGCGCTGCGTCACCTCGCGGAGATTGATCTCCGGATTGAAGTTCGTCGCGAACGCCTTGCCGTGACTGCCGGCATTGCAGTCGATGATATCGATCGTGTGGATCTCGTCGTAAAGGTTCTCCTGCGCGTAGGCGCAGAAGATGTTCGTGACACCGGGATCGAAACCGCAGCCGAGAACGGCCATAAGCCCCTTGGCCTTGAACTTGTCGTTATACGGCCACTGATATTTGTAGGTGAATTTTGCTTCGTCGCGCGGCTCGTAGTTCGCGGTGTCCATGTAGTTGACGCCGGCCTCGAGGCACGCGTCCATGATCGCGAGATCCTGGTAGGGAAGCGCCATGTTGATCACGAGGTCAGGCTTGACCTTGTTCAACAGCGCGACGGTGTCGGCGACGTTGTCGGCATCGAGCTGCGAAATCTCGATAGGAGATTTGCACTCGGCCTGGACCTTCTTGCAGCTTTCGAGACGGCGCGAGGCAAGGTGGATCTTTTTGAAGACGTCCCGGTTCATTGCGCATTTCTTCGCAACGACCGAGCCTGCAGCGCCTGCACCGATGATAAGTACGTTGTCCAACGAACGCTCCCAGAAAAGAAATGCCGGTGACGCCGGCTCCAGCAAGCGCTTAAAGGTGCGCTGGGGGCCCGAAATAGGGCACGCCGGACAATAATTCAATACTTACTAGAACTTGTTCTTTCCGGGTCGGCGAAGGCCAAGCAAATACTGTAAAATAATCATTTGTGACAGAGCCAGTCTCGGGCTTTCCCTCCGGGCGAAGTGGTCTCCTGCCTCCAGCTCGGGGCGGAAACCTGCAATGGCTGGCCGCATGGCATCGGCCCGGCGCGTCGGGGCGGCGGCGCCGGGCCGCTTCTGGCGCTATAGCACCTTGAAGCTTTGCTCTGCCGGTCCGTCGGCATTTGTGAACGGCTTACCGCTCGTTCCTTCGATCACTGCCCACAGTCGCTCGCCCATTTTTGGCTCGCCGTTGAGCTTGATGCTGACGTTCCGGTGATCCCCATGCGGAAGCACGGCTTTGCCGAGCAGCTTGGCATGCGCGCGATTTGCCGGATCTCCTGAGTAGATGGCCAAAGTCCCATCCTTCGGGACGAAGACATAGGTTATGGAGACGGAATCTCCCTTAGGCTTTTGGTTCATCGCCAGAACCGATGCCGGCGTTCCCGGCTCGGCTGCGAAGGCATTGCTGGCGACGGCAAAACTTGCCGCCACCGCGCTCGCGGCGACGATCAACACGCGTGACGATTTCATTGTTTTTGGACCTTGTGACTGAGTTGCGGCGGGCAGGCGTTTCGCGCAATGCCCGTTAGCAGTCATGATGGTGGCGCCCGGTGCGTGCCCCGTCCATCGGCACGTCGCCACTCTGCATGGAATAATATTTGGAAAGCGTAATTGGAATTGCAATAAGCGAACGCCGAGCCTTACGAATTTTTGAAGTCGCAAAGGGCTCAAATTGATGCCTTCTCCGCCCGCCCGCGAGATGAGAGCCGCAACGTCCGCTTCATTTAAATGGGGGACATCTGAATGTCTCCTGCCCAATTCAAAAAACGGAAAAGTCCAGAAGATACTCTGTGCGCGTTCGATTCGGTTTCTGTGAATAATAGCGTTTGCGTTACACTCAATTGCTGTCCTGAAATTGCTGTCCGTTCATCATTGATCGAGGCGTCCCGCGCATATTATCAGTGAGCAGATCGGTCATCCGGGGGGTGCCACTCATGAGGATATCTCGTGCGTTTGAAAGCGGCTTCTGCGGCATCTCGATCGCGCTGGCCCTGATGTCGCCAGCCGCGGCTGCAGACCTTGGAGGTAATTGCTGCGCCGACCTCGAGGAGCGTATCGCCGAATTAGAAGCGACCACCGCGCGCAAAGGCAACCGCAAAGTCAGTCTGACGATTTCGGGCTGGGTCAACGAAGCCGTGTTCGCCTGGGATGACGGTACGGAACATAATGTCTATGTCGGCACGAACTCCGTCGAGCAGACGCGCTTCAGGTTTGTCGGCGAGGCAAAGATCACGGCCGACTGGTCGGCCGGTTACACGCTGGAAATCGGGACGCAGGGTCACCCTTCCGGTCAATGGAATCAGAACTCTCCGAGTTCTTCGAGCAGCAATCCGAATAACCAGGATAATCAGCTCCTGGTCCGCAAAAGCTATTGGTACATCAAGAATAACGACTGGGGCCAAGTTGCCGTCGGACTGAACGGCACCGCGACTTACCACCTTCTCGACGACGCTGATTTCACGTTGACACGCAACATATCTGACGCTGAGGCCCCTGCGATCTACCTGTCGCAGTTTCAACTAAGGGCCGACGGACTCCCCATTGGCTCGACTCCGCTCAGATGGACCGACATCATGCGAGGCTTCAATAATTCAACGCCCGGCCAAAGCGGTCGTCGCAATGTGGTTCGCTACGACACTGCGACCTACGCCGGATTTTCCGCCGCTGCCGCTTGGGGCGAAGCCAGCTTATGGGATGTGTCGCTCACCTACAAAAACGATATCGGCGATTTCAGTGTTCTGGCCCGTGCCGGTTATGGTCAAAGCAATAATCCCGGTACCCAGTTCACTGGTACGCCGAGCACATACGTCACGGGAGGGACGTCCTGCATATCGTCGAGCACGACGACAGCATCATTTCCGAACTTCCGATGCGACTGGGAAGGTGCTGCAGCCACGATCATGCACAAACCGACTGGACTATTCGTATTCGGCGGCTGGGGTCAGCAACACATCGATACCGGCAACGCGGCCACCGAGAACCTGCTCATAGAGCCAGATAGCACGACGTGGTTCATCCAACCCGGTATCGAACAGAAGTGGATTTCTCTCGGCAAAACGAACATTTTTGGCGAGTACCGTCATGACGATGCCGGTTCCAATCCCGGTAAGACGGTTTCCTCGACCATAAATTTTTGGCAGGCTGGCATAATCCAATATATCGACGCTGCGGAAATGTCCCTTTATGTGGTCTACGAGCACGCCGATGGAGATATCTTCGGCGACAGTGCGACGGCTGCGACTGGAGCCCCTGTAGGGAAAACCTCTCTTGACACATTTCAGGAAGGCATAATGGGCGCGAAAATCAATTTTTGAATGGTATCACGCGACAACGTGAAGAGTGGCGACCGTCTAAAATTTGAGACGGGGAGCCATGTTCATGGCTTGGCGTCGATCCAGATGAAGCCGTCGCGGTTCGGCATGCGCACGGCCGCCAGCGTCTTGGCGTTCATTTCATCGCCCTCGCCGATGACGCCGTTGGCGGCAAGCAGGTAGGCCGTCAGCGCGTAGGTCTCATCGGCGGAGAGTGATCCGGCAGCTGCAGGCGGCATGCTCCGGCGAACGAAATCGAAGATCGTGGGCGCGAACGGCCAGTAAGATCCGATTGCCTTGCTTGGATTTTCGGCCGATGGCGGCTTCGGCCCACCGACGAGTTCTTCAGCCGTGCCACCTTCGCCGTGCAAACCGTGACAGCTCGCGCATTTCTGCTCGTAGATCACGCGGCCGTCTTTCGCGGTGCCTTTTCCCGGTGGCAGTCCACGCCCATCGGCGAAGATTGTCCGATCCCATTTCGCGATTTCGCCGGCGCTCAACGGCGCGCCGAGGTGGGGAGCCTTGAGGTCACGATCCGCAGCGACGCCCGCCGTCGCCACGACCGGAACGAAAATCGCAGCCGCGGCGCGCCTAAGCATAGACATGGCTGATCGTACCATCTTCATCGACGGCCCAGCAGACGATGGCGTTGTAATGAAAGTAGCCCTCACGCCCGCGCTCTTTCACCAGCACGTCGCGTTCGGGTTGAACGTATCCGGTCTCGTCGGTCGCGCGGCTTTTGAGGAGCGTAGCCTGTCCATCCCAGGCCCACGCAGATCGAAATCGCGTGAAGCACTGCGCCATCACGGGCTCCTGCAAATGCGCTTCGGCCCACGATTTGCCGCCATCCGCCGAAACCTCTACCTTTGCGATCTTTCCGCGCCCGCTCCAGGCGAGCCCGCGAATTTCGTAAATGTTCGCGCCGTGCATTTTTTGCCCTGGCGACGGCGAAGTGATCAGCGATTTCGCATCCATGACGAACGTAAACATCCGCGCTTTGCCCGATGGCTGAAGCTCGGTGTATTTCGCCGTTTCGTTGCGCGTCATTGCGGGAGCATCGGTGACATGCAGACGCCGTAACCATTTGACGTTCGTGATGCCTTCCCAGCCCGGTACGATGAGCCGGACCGGATAACCGTTCTCCGGCCGCACGCGCTCGCCGTTCTGGTAGAGCGCGACGATCGCATCATCCATCAGCTTCGCGAGCGGCAGGCTGACGTTAAGAAGACCGGCGTCCGCCCCTTCTGCGATCACCCATGAGGCCTTTGGATCGACGCCGGCTTCGTTGAGCAGGATCGAAAGCGGTACGCCCGTCCACTCCGAGCAGGAAACAAGCCCATGAAAATCGCCAACGGGCCGCTGGATAGGTTCTTCATGCCACCCGGCATTGCTGTTGCCGCCGCATTCGATGAAAAGAAAGCGAGAGCGCATAGGATATCGAAGCAGGTTAGCGACTGTGAATTCCAGCGGCTGCCGCACGAGCCCATGGATGACCAGCCGATGCACGGCCGGATCGATGTCGGGCACGCCGTCGTGATGGCGCTCGAAGTGCAGGCCGCTCGGCGTGACGATACCCTCGAGATCTTCCAGCGGCGTCCAGGAAACGCCGTCGCCCGCAGGCGCGCGATTGCCGCCCGTGTTGCGAACGACATGTTTCTCGAATTTCGATGGAACTCCGTAGCCGCTGAAAGGAAGCCCGGTCCTATGGATCCAGGAGGGGTCGGCGGGGTCTTCGGCCCGAGGCTTCGGCGCTTCTTCCGCAGCGAGCGTTGTGGCCGTCTGCGCAGTCGCTAGAACGAGGCCGCCCTGAAGAAAAAGGCGGCGATGCAAAAGCCCGCCGCCCGCAACTGGTGTTAAATCGTCCGCTGTTAGCTTGCCGGCCATGTGGCCGTTCCGCTGGCGCGATGTCAGGATTGGTTCGGAGCCGAATTGCCCTTGAACACGTTGCCTTTCGAATCCTCCGCCTCGACACTCATCACATCGGCTGGGCTGCCCTGATAGGTGAAGCGGAAATTCGGGTTCTCGCTGATCGAGATGCCGCCGGTCATCGTAAAGACGGTTTTGCCGCCGGTCTTCACCGCCACCTTGTCGACGAAGTGCGTCGGGATATAGAGGCCGGTCAGCTGATCCATCTGCATACCCGAGCTGTTCGGATGCCGGATCATCACCTGCGCTTCCTGCGCTTTGGCGTCCTCTGGATCCTTGAAGGCCGTCATGACCTTCATCTTGCCCATCGTCTTTGCCGCTTCCTCGGCGTCCTTACCGGCCGGCGCCGAGCAGCCGCCCGAGGCTTTGACGAACTTCATCGTCATGAACAACTTACCGTCGTTCGTCTCGGCAATGGCGCGCACGTTCGAATATTGATCGATGCGGACGCGCGTTGCCAACACGCGCTCACCCGTACCGGCCGCGTCGCCATAAGCGAAGCTCGCGACGACGGGGGAGGGGTTCTTGTCGATGACGAGCGTCAGCGATTTCACGTCCTTCGCGAATTCGGCCGGCAGGCGAACGGTCAGCGGAACGGTCGACGCATCTTCTGCCCGGTACGGGGCCTCGAGCATCACTTTTCCGGCTCCGTCGGCGACGTCGCGGGTTCCGAATAGATCCGTCCGAACGCTGTCCCAAATCGCGGCCGTATCGTCGGCTCGCGCGCTCGGCTGAGCCGACATGAGACCAAGAATTGCCGCTCCGGCAGCAACACTGGATCGGACAAACTTGCTGTGCATCGCTTCCTCCGCTCGCCGCCTTCAGGGCGATCTCACGCGTTCAAACGTCAAATCCCAAATAAAATACTACATTAACATGGTGACGAGGTCATCATTTTCGCAAGACGCGGCTTCGAAATCGCTGTCGGCGACCTAAAGCACGGCATTTGCGGCATATTATTTCAAGCTTGCCCTGGGTCAGGCAACGGCGGTCCGGGTCAGCCAAGCCCGCCAGCCGCCGAACTCGGTGATGTCTTCGGCACCGCGAAGCGCATGGCCCTCGCACAGGAAGCCCTTAACTTGCCGGCCGTCGTCAAGAACAAGGGTGCCGATGCCGAGCGGCGGTGGGATCAACGCCACGAACGAGCCGAAAGCGGCTTCGTCCATTTCCCAGATTTCGACTTCAAGGCCGCCCGGTCCGCTGCCTTCGAAGACGAGGCCCGGCTTTGGCGGCGTCGTTCCGGGCAAGGCATAAAGCCGATACCCCTTGGCGGTACGGCACGTTTCGCGATAGACCGCGTCGCGCTCCGTCAGCTGGCCGTTGAGAGGCTGGCCTCTGAGATGTGCGCCGACCACGGCAACCTGAACCGTTCGCTTCTTAACGGGCCGCGCCGTGGTGACGGGCGGCGCGCCGGATAACGCCACTTGCGTAGCGCCGAGCTTTGCACCATCGAGCGCGCGGTGAAGCATGTCGCCCACCGCCGCGAGCTGTCCGTCGGCGAATGCACGGCCGATCAACGTCACGCCGAACGGGATGCCGTCATCGCGAAAGCCGGCCGGAACGGCGAGCGCCGACAGGTCGAGCAGATTGACGAAATTCGTATAGGCGCCGAGGTTGGAATTGAGCCGGATGGGATCGGCCAGCATGTCGGCGATCTTGTACGTCGTGCCGGCCGTCGGCAGCACCATCACGTCCATGCGTTTCCATTCTGCATCCGCAGCGCGGCGAAACTCCGCCAGGCGATAGAAGCCCTCGAATACCGAGAGGGCGGATTTGCTTTTTCCGCTTCGAATGATGTCCCCGACGACGGGATTGAGATCGCTCTCGCTCAGATCGTCGGCCGCGAACAGGCGTTCGGCGACCCATGGACCGTCATAGAGCAGCGCAGCCGTATCGCGAAATGGTGCGAAGTTGAACGGCGTGATCTCGGCGCCGAGCTCCGCGAGGCGATCAATCGTCTGATGATAGAGACGCTGGTACTCGCTATCTTCAAAGAATGACAGCGGCGCGTTGGGAATTCCGACACGTAGCGGCCGCGCGAATTCCGCGACCGCAAATGGCGGCGCGTCCGCACGTGCGTAGCAGTCGTCCTTGTCGAACGCGATGGCGGCCTCTGCAACCTTGGCCGCATCCGCGACGGTGAGCGCAAAAATCGAGACGGCGTCCTGGCTCTTGCACGCCGGCACGACGCCACGCGTCGAGATGATGCCTTTGGTCGGCTTCAGACCGACGATGTTATTGAAGGCCGCCGGGACGCGACCCGAACCTGCAGTGTCGGTGCCGAGCGAAAACGAAACGAGGCCCGCGGCGACAGCGACGGCCGATCCCGAACTCGATCCGCCAGAAATGTAGTCCGCATTGAAGACGTTCGTCGGAATGCCGTAGGGCGAGCGCGTGCCGTTCAATCCGGTCGCGAACTGGTCGAGGTTCGTCTTGCCGATCAGGATTGCGCCGGCAGCTTCGAGCCGCTCGACGACAGTTGCCGAGCGCTCCGGCGTATAGGCGAACGCGGGACAAGCACATGTCGTGGGCATTCCGCCGACATCGATATTGTCCTTCACCGCAAACGGAATGCCGTAAAGGGGGCCACGCGGTGCATGGCGGACGCGATCGAGAACGCTCGCCTTGTCGCGGAGCGCAATCCAGTCGGGCGAGACGCCCCGTTTGCCGATGCGCGCGAAGACCTCTTCGACGACCGCTTCCGGTGTGGCTTTCCCTTGCTCGTAGAGCGCGGTGAGATGAGCGATGTCGAGCGATAAGGTCACGCCGTCGCCTCCGCATGTTCCTTTAAAATCACGAGTGCCTGTCCGAGCGCCACCGGCCGGCCTTCGGCGCACCTTACCTCGTGAACGATACCGCTTTGCGTTGCCGTCACTGCCATCTCCATTTTCATGGATTCAACGATAATCAGCGTCTCGCCCTCGGCGACCTTGGCTCCGGGCTCGACGAGGACTTTCCAGACGCTTCCGGGCACCGGACTTTCGACGGCGGTGGCCCCGGCTGGCAACACCGAAGCAGCATCCTTTTCGTCGCCGATATCCGATGAGGCTGCTGCACCGTCTTGGTCAACCTGCTGCCAGCGCGCCCGCTCGGCCTCGAATGCCGCCTGCTGACGCGCCTTGAACGCACCGATCGTCTCAGCATTATCGCGAAGGAAAGCCTGATAATCGCTAAGACGAAACGTCGTCTCCTCGATTTTGACGTTCGCCTGTCCTTCGAGAAAGCCGTCGCGGAACGCCAGCAGCGCTTCGCTCGAAACGGGATAGAAGCGGATCTGATCGAAGAAGCGCAGGAGCCACGGCGAACCCTCTTTGAATGCATCCGTCGTCCGGTACGTATTCCACACTTGGCACGTCCGCCCGAACAGCTGATACCCGCCGGGCCCCTCCATACCGTAGATGCACATGTAGGCGCCGCCGATGCCGACGACGTTATCCGGTGTCCAGGTGCGCGCCGGATTGTATTTCGTCGTCACGAGCCGGTGCCGCGGATCGACCGGCGTCGCAACCGGCGCGCCGAGATAGACGTCGCCAAGACCGAGGACGAGATACGTCGCGTCGAAAACGATCCGTAGCACGTCCTCGATCGAATCAAGACCGTTGATGCGCCGGATGAACTCGATATTCGAAGGACACCACGGCGCATCGGGCCGGACGCCCTGCATGTATTTGTCGATCGTCTTCTGCACGGCTGCGTCGTTCCACGAGAGCGGCAGATGCACGATGCGGGAGGGAACCTCGATGTCGCTCAAGTCTCCGAGCGTATCCTCGATCCGCGACAGCTCGGCGATGAGATCCTCGAGCGGCAGTATCGTGCTGTCGTAATGCACCTGCAGCGAACGAATGCCGGGCGTCAGATCGATAATGCCGCGAAGCTTCCGCGCCTCAAGGGCCGCCATCAATGCATGAGCGCGGAAACGCAAGGTGAAATCGAGGATGATCGGTCCGTATTCGACGAGCATGTAGGCGTCGCCCGCCCGCCGGTAGATGACGCGCGGTTTCTCGCCCGATGCTTCGCGGCCGCCGACGATGCAATCATCCGCGCCCCATTTCGCGTGCGGAAACGATGGCGCCGCGATGGAGTTCAGTGTCGCAATTTCCGCATTCTGTTTCGAGAGGCGCACTGCGGCCTCTGCCGGAGTGAGACGCACGAAGCGAATTTTGTCGCCCGGCCGGAGCTGCCCCATCTTCCAAAGTTCGGCCTGGATGATCGTCACCGGACACACGAAACCGCCGAGCGATGGGCCGTCGGGCCCGAGAATGACGGGCATGTCGCCGGTGAAATCGATCGCGCCGATGGCGTAGGCGTTGTCGTGAATGTTGCTCGGATGCAGTCCGGCTTCGCCGCCGTCGGTGCGCGCCCAGACCGGCTTCGGTCCGATCAGGCGAATGCCCGTGGGGTTAGAATTGTAGTGAACCTCCCAGTCGCTCGCGAAGAACGTATCGATGTATTCGGGTGCGAAAAAATCGGGCGCACCATGGGGGCCGTAGAGGACACCGATCTCCCAGGCATGGGCAAGGCGCGGCTTGAGATCTTCCGGGAGGCGCGCCGAAGCAAAGCTTGTCGCGTCCTTGCCGATATGGAGCACATCGCCCGTCATCAAGACGCGGCCGCCATGACCGCCGAACTTGCCGAGCGTGAACGTCGATTTGCTACCGAGATAGGACGGAACGTCGATGCCACCGCGAACGGCGATGTAGGCACGCACGCCCGGTCCTTTGACGCCGCCGATCTTCAGCACTTGTCCGGGCTTCACCTGAATGGCTTGCCAGTAGGAGACAGGCGCACCGTCGATCGTTGCCGACAATTCAGCGCCAGCGAGACAAATCACGGCATCAGTGTTGAATTTGAGCGAAGGCCCCGCGAGAGTCGTCTCGATCCCGGCTGCGCCTTCCTCGTTGCCGACGATGCGATTTGCCAGACGAAATGACAGCGCGTCCATCGGCCCTGATGGCGGCACGCCGACGGCCCAATAGCCGACGCGTCCCGGCCAATCCTGGATCGTCGTCTGCGTGCCAGGCGATAGAACTTCGATGGTGTCCGCTTTATAGGCGAACGTCTGCAGCGTCCGCGTCAGCATTTCGCCATTTGCGAACACGGTCGCGCCCGCGAGCTGGCGCAGATAATCGAGGTTCGTTTCGAGGCCGCCGATGCGTGTTTGATCGAGCGCCGATTTGAGGCGTGCCAGCGCATCTTCGCGAGACGCGCCTTTGACGATGATCTTCGCGATCATCGGATCGTAGAACGGTGAAACCTCGGAGCCGCTTTGCACCCACGTCTCGACGCGAGCGCTCGGCGGCCACGAAACTTCGGTCAGCCGCCCCGAGCTCGGCCGGAAATCGCGTGCCGGGTCTTCCGCATAAAGCCGGACTTGGATCGATGCGCCTTTCGGCAAAATCGCAGTTTGGTCGAGAGGCGGCAGTTCACCTGCTGCTTGCCGCACCATCCACTCGACGAGATCGGTGCCGGTGACCTCCTCCGTGACGCCGTGCTCCACCTGGAGCCGTGTATTGACCTCGAGAAAATAAAACCCGTTCGTCTCGGCATCGTAGAGATATTCGACCGTGCCCGCGCTTTCGTAGTTGACGGATTGCCCGAGACGTCGCGCCGTTTCCCACAGCGCCGCACGCGTCTTCTCAGGAAGATTTGGCGCAGGGGTTTCCTCGATGACCTTTTGGTTGCGCCGTTGCGCCGAGCAATCACGCTCGCCGAGCGAGACGACGTTGCCCCGGCCGTCGCCGAAAATCTGCACCTCGATGTGGCGGCCGCGCGCGACGTACTTCTCGATGAAGATGCCGGCGTCCTTGAAGTTGTTGCGCGCGAGACGCTCGACGCGCTCGAACATCGGCGCGATGTCGTCCGCAGACGAAACGAGCTGCAGCCCGATGCCGCCGCCGCCTGCCGTGCTCTTGATCATCACCGGATAGCCAATGCGCTGGGCTTCGCTCTTCGCATGCTCGACATCGCGAATAAGGCCAGAGCCCGGCGCCAGCGGCACATTCGCTTGCAGCGCGAGCTCGCGCGCCTTGTGCTTCAATCCGAAGGCACGCATGTGCTTCGATTTCGGACCGATGAACACGATGCCGGCCGTTTCGCAGGCTTCGGCAAAGTCGGGATTTTCCGACAGGAAGCCGTAGCCGGGATGGATGGCATCCGCGCCGGTCTTCTTTGCGGCGTCGAGGATCGCATCGAACTTCAGATAGCTTTCAGAAGCGGGGGAGGGGCCAATGGCGACGGCCTCACCGGCTTGCATGACATGCATCGAATGCCTGTCGGCGTCGGAATAGACGGCGACGCTGGCAATTCCCATACGGTCGAGCGTTCTGATGATACGGCAGGCGATGGCGCCGCGATTGGCGATCAGGACTTTGCGGAACATCGGCTTCAGCTCCCCTTACCCCAGATGAGAACTTCGATCGGCGTGGGGTTGTAGGCGTTGCAGGGGTTATTGAGCTGCGGACAATTTGAGATCAGGACGATGACGTTCATGTGCGCAATCATCTCGACGTATTTGCCGGGCGCCGAAAGCCCGTCCTCGAACGTCAACCCTCCGTCCGGCGTCACCGGCACGTTCATGAAGAAATTGATGTTGTGGCCGATGTCGCGCTTTGAAAGTCCGTATTGCTCGTTCTCGGCTATCGCGAGCAGGTAGCTGTCGCGGCACGCGTGCATCGACTTCTTCTCGAGCGCGTAGCGAACCGTGTTGCTCTCCGTCGCGCAGGCGCCGCCGAGCGTGTCGTGGCGGCCGACCGTATCGGCCGTGATCGTCAGCATCGGACGGCAGATATCGGAAAGAAGCACAGATCCTGCTGTGAGGTAGATATTGCCCTGTTCGCGGATGGTGTCGGAAGCGGAGTATCGTTCGCCGGGATCATCGGCATTGAAGAACAGGGTATCCGCAGCCTGATTGCCCTCGAGATCGAGAAGGCGCAGCGTCTGACCCTTTTGAACGACATGCATCCAATAATTGCCGGCCGGAACGACACGGCGATAAATTGCGTCGGCGTCGCGCAGCGTGCTTTCCTTGATCATTGGTGTGCATCTCCGCAGCAGCCCGCGAGGAAGATGCGATTGTTCTCGAAGCCACGCGCATTCTCGGGCGCCGAGAGCCGGGCAGGGTCGTCGATGGCCGCGGGCGGTCCTTCGATTATTTCGAATTGCGCCGGTTTCCTCGGGTAGGTGTTCGCGAAGTTCAGGGGGTGCGGACAGGTGTGAAAGAGAACGAGGGTATCGATCTCGAAACGCAACTCGACCTGCGCGCCGGCCTTCGCCGCCGTCGTATCGAGCGACATTGTGCCGTCGGCGGCGACGGCGATCTTGCTGAACCAGTTAACGTTCGCAGCAAGATCGCGCCGGGTCAGTCCATATTTGGCGCCTTCGACTAGAAAGCTGTCGTGACCGTTCTGCTGCCAGTCGTTGCGGGCCGTCTGATAGCTCTTCTCACCCCACTTCCGCGCGATGATCGCCTTTGTCGTATTGCCGCTGACTGTATCGTGCCACCCGAAGCTGTCGGACACGACCGAACAGAAAATGCGGCCCATATCCGAGTAGAGACAATGACCGGCGGTGAGCTTGAACGTGTGCTGACACTTGAGCGTATCGGGCGCGTTGTAACGCTCGAGTAGGTTCTGCGGATTGTAAAACAGCATGCCGATGTTGGCGCCGCCCTCGACGTCGGTGAGCCGCAGTCGAGTGTTTCGGCGCATGAGCAGCGACCAGTGCTTACCCCCGGGCAGCGTATCGCTGTAGATCAGGTTCCCCATTTTCAACTCCCCACGCAGAAGCGTTCTTTTGAAAACGCTGATTGCGTGCCAGTCCGGGCCGTCCCGGGTTAGCGAGATGCCGTCGAAGGTCGTCCCTCGCGGCAAGCGTGATGGCCTAGGAACGCGGAGCAGAATGCCCGTGACGCGTCAGAACGCCCGGGCTCCCTGCAACTTTCTTCGGCCAGATCTCGATATCCTTGGTGATCGTCGCGCCCGTCGGGATCGCAGGCGCGCTCGGAGGTGGTGTCGGGATGTCGGCCGAGAGTCGTGCGCCATATCGCTCGAGTTCCTCCGGCCGGTTACGCGGCCGCTCGAAAGCGATGATGCGCGTGCCGAGTTCGAAAGCTTCGCTCAAGTCGTGCGTGACCATCACGACGGTCAGCGACGATTCATTCCAGATGCGTCGCATGAGGACGTGAATATCCGATCGGATGCCGGGATCGAGCGCGCCGAACGGTTCGTCCAGCAGCAGCACCTTTGGACGCCGCATCAGCGCCTGCGCCAGCGCGAGCCGCTGCTGCATGCCGCCCGAAAGCGCTGATGGATATTTCTGCTCCTGACCGGCAAGCCCGACGGCCGACAGAAGCTCGCGCGCGTCTTCCTCGGCTTGCTTGCGCGCGCGTCCGAACAATCGGCCGAAGACGCCGGCCTTTTCGAACTCCCGGCCGATGATGACGTTGCCGAGCACGGTCAGATGCGGAAAGACGGAATAGCGCTGAAAGACGACGCCTCGATCCGCGTCGGGTTCGGCCTTGAGCGGAAGACCGTCGACGAGAATGCTTCCGCGCGTCGGCCGCTCTTCTCCAAGCAGCATCCTGAGGAACGTTGTCTTGCCGCAGCCCGATGGGCCGACAAGTGCCACGAAAGAGCGTTCCACGATCTCGAGATTGATCTGCTCGAGCACGATGTGATCGCCGTATTCCTTCCAGACTCTGTCGAAGACGATCGCGTTCATGCTGTTCTCGCTTCGGCAAACCAGGGAAACGCTCTGCGCTGGAGAAGCCGGAGGCCGAGATCCATCAGGAAGGCCAAGATCGTGATCCACACGACATAGGGCAGGATCACATCCATCGAGAGATACCGGCGAACGAGGAAGATGCGGTAGCCGAGACCGGACTCGGCGGCGATCGCCTCGGCGGCGATCAGGAACAGCCACGCCGGACCGATTTCCAGCCGGACGGAATCAATCAAGCGCGGCAGGATTTGCGGCAGCACGACTCGCAAGGCGATCTGCGGCGTCGACGCTCCGAGCGTTTGTGCTTTGATGAGCTGCTCGCGCGGAATGTCTGCGACCCGAAGTGCGATATCTCGAATGAGCTTGAGCGAAGTGCCGACGACGATCAGGGTAATCTTCGAAGCCTCGCCAAGCCCCATGACGATGAAGAGAATGGGAAGCAAGGCGAGTGGCGGCACCATCGATAACACCGACACGACCGGCCCAAGCGTTGCTCCCATAACCGGCAACAAGCCAATAACGATGCCGAGAACCAGGGCGAAGGCCGTCGAGATCGCGAGGCCGATGACGAGACGCGTCAAGCTCGCTGACGTATCATTCCAAAGCAGATAATCGCCGGTGCGCGGATCGGGCTTCATCGCGTAAGCGTCGATGGCTTCGCCCATTCTGGCAAACGACGGAAGAAGCTTGTCGTTCGGATTTTCGGTCAGTCGAACGTCGGAAGCGATGATGTAGGTCAGTAAGAGCAACGCAAATGGCAGGAAGGCGAGCGCAAGACGCCAAGTCTTGTCCGGCCGATAGTTGATAGCGCGCATGCGGTCGCCTTCCTTCGGTGCGTTGAGAGAAGCGGCGCTTAAAGCTTGCCGTCTTCCGCCTCTTTCATGAACGTCGCGTCGTAGCGGAACTTGACGTTCGACTTGTCACCGAAGACCGTTTTGTCGGGGAACTCGACGCCGATCGCGCCGTCGGATTTCGCCTCTTTGCCGAGAAGCGATTTCTCGAACAGGAATTTGGAGACGCGTTCGGTCGTCGTCTTCAGATCCTTGCCGGTGGTGAAGGTCACGGCATCCTTCGGATCGGCGAAGAGCTTCGTCGTCGCGAGCTGTTCGTCGAAGCCTTTGAGATCCGTGCCCGAAGCTTTGGCCATCGCTTCTTTGGACTTGGTGCCGTCTTTCATCGTTGCGAGCGTCTCGTACCAGATGCCGGCGAGCGCCTTGGCGAACTTCGGATTGTCCTTGAGCACGCCAGTGTTGACGACCATGAGATCGATGATCTCGCCCGGAATCTGCGAGCTGTCGAAGACCTTCTTCGCATCAGGCGATTCAAGGATCGTCGAGACGATCGGCTTCCACGTCACGACGGATGTGACATCCGGCGTTTTGTAAGCGGCCGCCATATCGGCGTCGGACGTATTGACGACCTTGAGGTCCTTCTCCGCCAGTCCGATGCTTTCGAGGCCGCGCGCGAGGAGGTAATGCGAAACCGAGAACTCGACGAGGTTGACGTTCTGGCCCTTGATGTCGGCGAGCTTGTCCTTGCCCTTCAGAATGACGGCGTCGTTGCCGTTCGAGAAGTCGCCGACGATCACCGCTGTTGTGTCGACGCCGCCGGCCGCGGGAATTGAAAGGGCGTCCATGTTCGTCACGGTGACCGCGTCGAACGAGCCGGCCGTGTACTGGTTGATGGATTCAACGTAGTCGTTGAACTGTTTGACCTCGATATTGATGCCGTACTTGTCGGCCCACTTTTTCACGATGCCGGAATCGGCCGCATAACCCCAAGGCATCCAGCCGACGTAAATCGACCAGGCGACCTTGAAGTCTTTCTTTTCGGCCGCCTGTGCGGGCGACAGGGCGAACCCTGTCACGACTGCGAGGCCGATCGCAGCTTTCAAAACTTGCTTGACGGAAGAGCGCATCGCCAACCCCTATCCTCGTGCTGACCATCAGTGTCGGCCGCAAGGAGCTTCGAGACAGGAGCGGAAGACCTCGAATGAGCGCGCTACGAGCGCGCGGAGGGAGGCCTGTCCGTTCGAGCGCCGAAGCATCTCGCGGTGTAGGTCTCCCGGGCTTTTATCCCGCCGTGGCTCCGCCACGCGTCACGCGCGGCGGGAGAGCCTCTCTCGGACCTGACGCTTGTGCAGCCGGAACCCTAGAGGCGTTATGCACGATGCTTTGCACGCGGCGTGCCAAGGCGTGTTCGCCAAAAAAAGCTGGAATTTCTTCGGGTGTTGGTGATTGCGCTGCCAGCCGCTTGTGCTGAGCGCCTAGTAGCTAGGCAGTTTCATTTGTTCCCCGCGAACTGCATGCTCGTCACGGGAACGATGCACGTCGGCGGTTAGGCTTCGATCAGCCGAGGACGCGACGCGAGCAGCCCGCGCAGCATTCCGACGACGCGCAACGCCGGACCCTTGCCTCCGCATTGGATGCTGATCCGCGCGCCTTCGAAAAGAAGAAAGACTTCATCTGCGAGCAAGTCGGGGTCGCTATATCGTGCCGCCCGGAAAAGCCCGACGAGCCGGTCATGCTTTCGCTGCTTGTAGGCTTCGATCACGGCGCGGGCAGGGTGGCCGGTATCGAGTTCGACTGCCGCATTCGCAAGCGCGCAGCCGCGTTCGAGTTTGTTCGTCAGGACGTCTTCGACGTGCTTGACCCAGGCGTCGACCTGTTTTTGCGGACTATCGAGATTTTCGGAGAGGATGCGATCGAGAACGTCGTCGCCTTCGTTTGCGAGCTGTTGGACGTAGACGACGATCAGATCATCTTTCGATCCGAAGTGCCGGTATAGTGTCATCTTATTTGTAAGTGCGGTGTCTGCGATCGCCTCGACCCCGACAGCATGCACGCCGTGACGGTAGAAAAGGTCACGAGCCGCGATCAGAATCCGCTCCCGTGGGGACTTGGCAGCTCGTTGCCCCTCTGAGATCAGCTCTGATCCGCCAGCGCTGCGCAAATCTTTCTCCCGCGCAGTGCTTATGCGCTCTTGACGAGAATGTTACCGATCGGTAGCAGTATGTTACCGGTCGGTATCGGGTAACATGACTCTGTCATCCCTGTCATTCGGTACTTACAGCGCGCGGCATATATGGCACGCGCGCCCTTGAGGTGGGGTCAGAACGAAAAATCACGTGCGCCGAACGCAATTGACGCCCGGCGCAAATTGAACGCTGGCGCTCGATATGGAACGCAATCGGTTCCTTCGTGCGTCAACAGCAAACATAAATGACGGAGACAGCACGCGTGTTTCAACGGTCCGCCTCAATCGCCGCGGTTTTGCTGGCTTTATCGGCAGGTCTTTCCGCGTGCAGCGAAGAGAAAACCGCGGCACAAGCAGCGCCGCCACCTCCACCGCAGGTTACTGTGGCGAAGCCGACCAAGAAGGTCATCTCAGACTACGATGAATACGTCGGGCGGTTCGTTGCGCTCGACTTCGTCGAAGTGCGCGCGCGAGTTTCCGGCTACCTCGACAAGATCCATTTCACCGATGGCCAGATGGTCAAAGTCGGCGATCCGCTCTTTACGATTGACCGGCGTCCCTTCCAGGCATCGGTGGATCAAGCGAAAGCATCCATCGCGCAAGCGGAGGCGAACGTCGCCTTCGCGCAGTCCGACTTGGAGCGCGGTGAAAGTCTGGTCCGCGGAACGACGATCACGCAGCAATCGCTCGACCAGCGCCTTCAGGCCAAGCGCGTCGCTGAAGCGAATTTGACCGCGCAGCAGGCGGCGTCGAGGCAGATGACGCTCGATTTGGAATTCACCGAGCTTTCGGCGCCGATCGCGGGCCGCATCGGCGATCGCCGCGTGTCGGTTGGAAACCTCGTCACCGGCGGCACCACCGGAAACACGACGCTGCTCGCGACGATTGCCTCCGTCGATCCGATCCGCTTCGAGTTCACGATGGATGAGGCATCGTATCTCCACTATCTCAAGGCTGCCTCGTCAAAGGCTGCCGACAGCTCGGGCCGTGGCCTCAACATGGCTGCTCAGCTGAAGCTGATTGATGAGAAAGACTTCGTCCACCAAGGCCAGATCGACTTCGTCGATAACGCCATCGACAAGTCGTCCGGTACGATCCGCGGCCGGGCCGTTTTCAAGAATGCCGACGGCCGCCTCACGCCGGGCATGTTTGGCCGCATTAGACTTGCGGCCTCCGAACCGGCTGAGGCTCTGCTTGTGCCCGATGCCGCCATCGGCACCGAGCAGGTCAGGAAATTCGTCTATGCCGTCGATGGCGACAACGTTGCCAAGCCGAAGTACGTCACGCTCGGGCCGTTGGTTGACGGTCTTCGCGTCATCACGGCCGGCCTTTCTCCCGACGACACCGTCATCGTCAATGGCCTGATGCGCATTAGACCCGGCGCGAAGGTTACGCCGCAGCAAGCCGCTGCGGACGCCACCAACCCGAAGGACCAGACGGTCCGGACCAACTGAGAACGGCCCGTCCCAATGCGCATTTCACACTTCTTCATCGACCGCCCGATCTTTGCGGCCGTCATCTCCATTGTGTTCGTGATTATCGGCCTGGTCTCCGTTACGCGCCTGCCGATCGCGCAATATCCGGAGATTGCGCCGCCGGTCGTGAACGTCACCGGGCAATATCCGGGCGCCAGCGCCGAGGTCGTCGCTGCCACGGTCGCGACACCACTCGAGCAGCAGATCAACGGCGTCGAGCACATGCTCTTCATTTCGTCGAACTCGACGAATGACGGCCGCTTCTCGATCTCGGTCACCTTCGATATCGGCACCAATCTGGATATTGCGCAGGTTCAGGTTCAGAACCGCGTTGCCATAGCGCAGCCGAGACTGCCCGCAGACGTACGCAACATCGGCGTCACGGTGGCGAAAGCGTCGCCCGACCTCATGATGGTCGTGCATCTGCTGTCGCCGGACAACTCGCGCGACACGCTTTTCATTTCGAACTACGCGAGCGTGAACATCGTCGACGCGCTCACCCGCGTCCAAGGCGTCGGCTCGATCACCGTCTTTGGCGGTCGCGATTATTCGATGCGCGTCTGGCTTGACCCCGACCGCCTTCAATCGCTGGCGCTGACGGCAAGCGACGTCGTGGCGGCGTTGCAGGGACAGAACGTCCAGGTTGCGGCCGGCGTGCTCAACCAGCCGCCGCTCGAAAAGCCGGGGGCGTTCCAGATTACGGTACAGACGCAAGGGCGCCTGATAGATCCGGATCAATTCGGAAACATCGTCGTCAAACAAACGGCTGACGCCGTCGTTCGCGTCAAGGACGTGGCGAAAGTCGAGTTGGCGGCCCTCGATTACGGCATCAATTCGTACCTCGATAAGCAGGCGGCGGTCGGACTTGGTATCTTCCAGCTGCCCGGTTCGAACGCCATCGACACCGCGAAGAACATCAAAGAAGCCATGGCGGAAATGTCGAAGAGCTTTCCGTCGGGGCTCGAGTACACCATCGTCTATAATCCGACCGACTTCATTCAGCAGTCGGTCGATGCGGTCGTTCACACCATTCTCGAAGCCGTCGTGCTGGTTGTGATCGTCGTCCTGCTCTTTTTGCAGACGTGGCGCGCGGCGATCATTCCGATCGTAGCAATCCCTGTTTCGCTCATCGGCACATTTTTCCTGATGTCGATGTTCGGCTTCTCGCTGAACAACCTGTCGCTCTTCGGCCTCGTGCTGGCGATTGGCATTGTCGTCGACGACGCGATCGTCGTGGTCGAGAACGTCGAACGCAACATGGCGAACGGACTGAGCCCCAGAGAAGCTTCCTACCGGACCATGGAGGAGGTGGGCACGGCGCTCATCGCCATCGCGCTCGTTTTGAGCGCGGTGTTCGTTCCATCGGCATTCATCACCGGCATCTCAGGCCAGTTCTACCGCCAGTTCGCGCTGACGATCGCCGGCGCGACGGTGATTTCGCTGATCGTCTCCTTGACGCTGTCGCCCGCACTCTGCGCTTTGCTGCTGAAGCCGCATTCGACCGAGCACCGCCACAACCCGCTCACGTGGCCGATCCGCGCCTTCTTCAAGTTGTTCAACTGGAGCTTCGACCGGTTGTCGCAAGGCTATGGCTGGCTGGCCGGCCGCGCGGTCAGGTTCTCGGTGCTGATGCTGATCCTTTACGCAGGGCTCATTGCGTTCGGCCTGAATGAATTCCGCAAAACGCCGATCGGTTTTATCCCCGACCAGGACGGCGGTTATCTGATCACCATCACGCAGCTTCCACCGGCAGCGTCGTTGGCTCGGACCAATGACGTCAACAAGCGCGTCGTTGAACTTGCGCTCACCGTTCCGGGTGTCGCCCACGCCGTCAACATCGTCGGCTTCTCGGGTGCAACACGCGTCAACGCCTCGAACGCGGGCGCGGTTTTCGTAACGCTGAAGCCGTTCGAAGAGCGCGCCAAAGATCCGAACATGTCAGCCAAGGCCATTCAGGGGAATCTTTTCAAGAAATTCTCGGAGATCCAGGAAGCGTTGGTGCTTGTCGTGGCGCCGCCCCCCGTTCGCGGTCTCGGCAGCTCCGGCGGCTTCCGCATGATGGTCGAGGACCGGTCGGGCGCAGGCTCGCAAGCGCTGCAGGCTGCCGTCAATGCGATGATGGGCAAGGCAGCTCAGACCACCGGCGTGAGACAGGTGTTTTCGCTCTTCGAGACATCGACGCCTCAGCTGTATCTCGACATTGATCGCGTCAAGGCGCAGATGCTGGGCATCCGCGTTCCGGACGTGTTCGCCGCGCTGCAGACGTACCTCGGCTCGATCTACGTCAACGACTTCAACCTGCTCGGCCGAACCTTCCGCGTCACCGCCCAGTCCGACGCTGATTACCGCCTGACGGCGAAAGATGCGTTGAGCATACGCGTGCGCAATTCCAACGGCGATGCCGTTCCGCTCGGATCGTTCACGACCGTGAGCGATATTTCGGGGCCCGCGCGCGTTCCCCGTTACAATCTCTATCCGGCAGCCGAACTCGATGGTTCGGCCGCCCCGGGGTATTCGCAGGGGCAGGCCATCGACATCATGCAGAAGCTGGCGGCCGAAACGCTGCCGCCCGGCTTTAGCTATGAATGGACCGATCTCGCCTACCAGCAGATTCGCGCAGGAAACACGGCCATCTTCGCCTTCGCTCTGGGCGTCGCGTTCGTGTTCCTCGTCCTCGCCGCGCAGTTCGAAAGCCTGACATTGCCCTTGGCCGTCATCCTGATCGTCCCAATGAGTCTCATTGCATCGATCAGCGGCGTCATCATCCGAGGTATGGACAACAACATCCTGACCCAGGTCGGCTTCATCGTGCTCATAGGTCTCGCCGCGAAGAACGCAATTCTGATTGTCGAATTCGCGGAGCAACTCGAAGCTCAGGGCCGTTCCCGATTCGAGGCCGCGACCGAAGCCGCGCGGCTCAGAATGCGGCCGATCATTATGACGTCGCTCGCATTTATTCTCGGCGTGGTGCCGCTGGTTTGGGCCGTGGGCGCCGGTGCCGAGCTCCGGCAGGCTCTCGGAACGGCAGTGTTCGCCGGCATGATCGGCGTCACGTTCTTCGGTCTGATCTTCACGCCGGTCTTCTATGTGGTGTGCCGCTGGCTCTCCGGCCTCGGCCGCCGCAGATCGGGGGAGCCATCGCACGAACCGCCGCTCCACGCGGCGGAATAGACGCCGCCCTTTAGGTTCGCGCAAGCCTCGCACATGACGCCGGAGTCAAAACAGACTCCGGCGTTTTTCATTGGCCGATGCGAATCAGGACTGCGACATGAACCGAAGAGACCGGCGGCTGGCACTTGCGACGTCGCGAACGGCACCACAGCGCGTAGGCAATCCCGGGGTCATGCGGGATTATCAGCAGGCGGTCGAACTCCTCAAAAGCGGCCGCTTGGCGGAATCGGAGGCCGCCCACCGCCGCGTCCTCGCTCAACTCCCGGCCCATGCACCGAGCCTGCACCACCTGGGCCTGATTGCGTACAAGCGGCAGGAAACGGTCGACGCGGTCGACTATATCCGGCGAAGCGTTGCGGTTCAGCCCGATTACCACGAAGCGTGGCTCAATCTGGCGATCATCCTCGGCGAGATGCGACGTTCTCAAGAGGCGATTGCCGCTTGCCGTGAATGTCTGGCGCTGCAGCCGCGTAACTCGGAAGTTTACACGGTTTTGGGCAACCTCCTCACCGTGGTGGAGAACGAATCCGAGGCCATGACGGCCTATATCAAATCGCTCGAGCTGAAGCCCGATCAGCCCACAGTGTTGACCCGTCTTGGCGTCTTGATGTTGAAGACCGGTCAGGCCGAAGCGGCGGCGGCACGCTGTCGCCGGGCCCTCGATCTCGATCCAAGCCTGGAGGAAGCGCGCGTTCTCGAGCGCCGGATCGCGGCATCGCTGCGTCCCATCGGGGCGCTCGTCGCCGACGTCGAGACGGCATCGAAAAACGACGATGACCGCGCCAAGGGGCTGGACGAGCTGGCCGTCTGTCTGCGTCAGGATCGCCGATTTGACGAAGCGATCGAACTTTGCCGCCGCGCCGTTGAAATCAAGCCCGATAACGCCGACTACCACTTCAACTTGGCCCTCGCGCTCGAAGGGCGAGGGCTTATTCAGGAGGCTCTCGAGAGCTATCAGGTCGGTCTCGCGATCGAACCGGACCGTGCCGATGCCTACATCGGCGTTGGCGGTGTCTTGAGGTCGCTGAACATGCAGACGGGCGCCATCCAGGCATTCGAGCATGCAATCAAGCTCGATCCCAAGTCCGCTCATGCGCATTACAATCTGGCGATCACGCTCAAGACGATGGAGCGCTACGATGAAGCGGACGCCGCCTTTCAGAAATCCCTCGAATGCGCGCCTGACGCGTTCGTCAACCGTTTCGAGTACCTGAACCTCCTCCATTTTCAATGCGATTGGCCCGGTGTCGATGAGGAGGGGCGCTACTGCCTCGAAAATTTCCGCACGAGGTCGATGCATATCGCGCCGTTCCAGCTCATTTCGCTGTGGGCGACGCGCGCCGATCAACGGAGAGCCGCTGAGAACTACATCAAGCCCATGGGTGTTCCGCAGCAGATGCGGTTCAAGACGTACCAGAATCGTCTCGGCATTGGGCAGCGGATCCGTCTCGGTTTCCTCTCATGTGATTTCTTCGAGCACGCGACAGCAATGCTGTTCTCCGAAGTCTTGGAGAAGCTCGATCGCACGCGCTTCGAGATCTTCGGTTATTGCTTCAGTCCCGAGGATGGCAGCGCCATGCGTCAGCGGATGCTGAAGGCGTTTGAGCATGTGCGGAAAATCGGTCCGATGACCCACCGCGATGTAGCCGCGGCAATCAACGCCGATGCCATCGACATCCTCATCGATCTCAAGGGCTATACAAAGGACGGACGTCCAGAAATTCTCAGCTATCGCCCGGCGCCGATCCAGGTGAACTACCTCGGCTATCCAGGGACGATGGGAGCCGACTTCATCGACTATATCGTCGCCGACGCCATCGTTGCACCGATGGAACATCAGGCGGACTATTCCGAAAAAATCGTCCACCTCCCGAATACGTATCAGCCGAACGACCGGCAGCGGAAAATCTCGGATGAGCCGCTAACGCGCGCCGATTGCGGGCTGCCTGAAAATGCCTTCGTGTTCTGTTCGTTCAACAACAGCTACAAGCTCAACCCGACGATGTTCGACGTCTGGATGCACCTTTTGAGAAAGGTGCCGGGTTCCGTGCTGTGGCTGCTCGTACCGAACGCGACCTGCGCCAGCAATTTGCGACGGGAAGCAGCGGCCCGTGGCATCGATCCAGGCCGGCTCGTCTTTGCCGAACGCATGAGGGTCGAAAAACATCTCGCCCGCCATCGCCTTGCCGATCTCTTTTTGGATGCGCTTCCTTGTAACGCACACACGACGACGAGCGATGCCCTTTGGGCCGGATTGCCGGTTCTGACATGCCTCGGCGAAACGTTTTCCGGCCGCGTCGCAGGTAGTCTCCTGACGGCCATGGGCGTGCCGGAACTCGTCACCACCGACCTCGACGCCTATACCGCTCTGGCGCTCGAACTCGCGCGAGACAAGGAGAAGCTCGGTCGGATTCGGCGCAAACTCGCATCGATGAGAGATACCGCGCCGTTATTCGACTCCACGCGCTACACGCGCAACCTCGAAGCCTCGTTTGAGAAGATGGTGGAAATCATGCGATCCAGCGAAGCGCCACGGGCATTTGCAATCGTTGAAAACGACCGCACGTCGGCGCCCTCGCAAATGCCAAAGCCGGAGAGCCAAGGGCCGAGGGCAATTTACGATGCCTGCCCACTTTGCGAGAGCCGCGATATTTCGCACGCACAGGAGGCACGGATAACGAACCATCCGTCCTACAACTCGATACTCCCGACGATGCTGAAATGGTGCCGTTGCGGATCGTGCGCACACGTCTTTACGGAAGGATATCTGACGCCCGAGGGCCAGGAGCTGATCTATCCGGCCGCGAAGGCGGAGCAGAAGGTCGGAAAGGATGCTGAAAACCAGCGCAAGGTGTCAGCGAAAACCGTCGCGCGCGTGGCTCGGCACATGCCGCAAGGCGACTGGCTGGACGTCGGCTTCGCCAATGCATCGCTCCTTTTCACGGCAGCCGAATGGGGATTTTCACCCGTTGGCGTCGATGCAAACGTCGAACGCGTTACCAAGCTGAAGAAATTCGGATACGAGGCGCATCATGACATCGAGGCTCTTGCCGCCGAGGAACGTTTCAGTGTCGTCAGTTTGGTCGACGTCCTGGATAGAACGCCTTTTCCCGCGGCGATGCTTCGTTCCGTCAATCAAAGGATGAAGCGCGGGGGCGCGCTTTTCCTATCAATGCTCAACCGCGACACCATCGTCTGGCGCGCGCTTGATGCAACGGGCACCAACCCGTATTGGGCGGAGATCGAGCACTACCATCACTTTACGCGAGCGCGGCTCGTGCAGCTGCTCGAGGCGGAAGGCTTCAGGTTTGCCGAATACGACATCGGCGAGCGCCATCGCAGCTCCATGGACGTCATCGCACTTAAGATTTGACGCACCGGAACCGGCAGTTCGCGCGCACCTATTTATTCACACAGCGAAGTCTGTTGCCGGCGCACTTTCATATCGAGATGAAAGTGATCGTGGTGGGCGTCGTTGGCGTCAGGGCCGAGTACGGTGCCGAAGATCTCGCAGGCGCTATCGTGCGCATGATGCAGAAACGATGACAGGGCTAATTTCGCGGCGGCTTCCTTCTCCGCTTCTGGCGATTTTGGCTTGTCTTCGCCGTGCTTCGCAATGTCGTTGGCGCCGAGCTTCGAAGCCGAGACGAGTAATTTTTCGCCTTTGACTTTATTGACAGTTGGAGGTTCGCTCGCCTTCGCAGCTGCTCGTTTCAGTTGCGCCGCGGTTGGACCCCATCCCTTGGAAATTCGGATGACCTTGCCATCGGCGAGAACGAACGCCGCAATGTCGACGGCATCCATCAGCGCGTGCTCGCTCAGCGGTGCGCGCGCAAGCCCATAGCGATTCCGGCATGAGTAGGATGCGCCGATGACCCGGGCGATGGGCGAACCGAAGCTCTGCTGGGCAGCTGGCTGCAGTTTGTCGTTTATCCAAGTGGCGAGCCCGGCAATCATCGGGCAATTGAGCGTGGCGGGCGGTTCAAATTTCACCTTGCCCTCACCGACGCTCCTGAGTTCGCGTGGCGCAGGCGCTCCGCAAATTCCCTCGCGCGCGGGAGGAAGTTCTTCCGTTACGGCAGTGATATTGGCGAGCAGCCGTCCGCACTCAGCCTTCGCGTCCGCGATTTCGGCATCCGTCCACGGCCGAGCCGCCTGCTTTGAAGGTGGAAGGGGTTTTCCGTCCGGCGCCACGGGCTCTGCCGGCGAGGCATTTGGTTCGGCCGGCTGCGCAGGCAACAGAGGCGTCGGCATATCTACCGGCGGCAAGGTGGGGACCTTGCTGTCGGCTGCCCTCGTTGATGCCGATTCAACGTCTGCCTCGGAGGGCGGTTGGTCGGCTTCGGCCGTAACCCCCGGCGCAATTTCAGGGGCCGCAGCGCCAACCTCCGATCGCGCATGCAACTCTGTCTCCAGCGGCAACGTCACGCGGCCGGCGCGAATGATAGAGAAGCTGTTGGGCTCGATCAGCGGAAGCAGCAAAAGGCCGAGAAAAGCAACGCGGGTGAGAATGACGGAATAGCGAACGGCCAAGCGATGCGCCTTGGCTATGGCCTTCGATCGAAGCGCCATGACACGGGCTAACAATTCCTGTTGCGCGCTCAAGACGGACCTACAAGCTGCTTACCCTTACAATGCGCCCGCGCGCATGAAGATTAAAATTTAGACCCGAAATTTGACCACAGATGGTCTCGAAGCAAAAGAAAAGCAAAATGACGGGCGTATGGTTCCGCGATCACAGATCGCTAGCAGGAATTTATTCAGATTTCGTCAACGCGCTGAGGTTGAACTTTTTGTAATCGCGCGGCGTCATGCCGGCCATCGCCTTGAAGAGGCGGCCGAAGTGCGAAACGTCGCCGAAACCCCAAGAATACGCGATATCGCTGATCTGGCGATGGGCTTGGGCAGGGTCGGAAAGTGCCGCCTGGCATTTTTCTATTCGCCGATTGAACAGCAATTTCTGCAGCGATGTCTGCTCAGCTTCGAGCAACTGATTGGCATACCGAACCGAAATACCTGCCGCCGTGGCAAGCTCTTCGCATGTTGCATTGCAGTTCGTCAGGTTGGCATCGACCACGGATTTGAGACGAAGCAGCGATGCAAGCCGCGCCGACGAATGGGAAAAAGCAGCGCCTTCGATTTCTTTCACCGCCAAGGCGACGAGATCTAGGAATTGCCGAGCGATCTCGGCCTGTGACGGACCGCTCATGAAGGAAAGCTGGTCGGGAAGCTGTCTTGCGAATGTCGATGCGAGCGCGCCGCCTCCTTGCTTGCCGCTGACACACCGCGCCGTCCACCGGGTGAGCGGCCCGAGACGAGCCTCGCACTCGCGCCGCGGAAATTCGACGACAAGACAACGGGCTTGCGACGATTGAATAAGCGTAGATGCCCTTCCGGCATCGATGAGACAGAGGTCTCCGGTCTCCAGTTCAGCCTCTCGGCCATCCTGCCTGAGCTTCACTGAGCCGAAGAGGGGGACGGTGATATGGACGAGATCGCCGAACAGGTTGGCCTGACGCTCTGTGCGCCATGCCCGCATGCCGTTGCAACGGTAGATAATGAGCGACATCCCAGGCATCGTGAGATAGCGCAAGTCTCCTTCGAAACGCGCCCGCTGGTTTGGGCGGTTTTCGTAGGGCCCAAAAACGCGTCGCGTCGACTCAAACCAATATTGGAATCGGTCGCGCGGATGCACATCGGATGTGTGGATGGAATACTCGGCCAACTCGTCTGATGACGAATTAGCCCAGTCAACTGGCGTGCGTAGCATAGCCCTCAACCCCTTACCAATATGTAAGATAGGTGGCAATCGCGACACGTCAATTGCAAAGTCTAAAAGGCCGCCCAACATTCTACGATTAATGTGGGCGGCCTATATATGGCAGGTATATGGCAGGCAAACTTGCGAAAGTTACGCAGACGCTCCGGTTTGCTCATCGTCAGCGTGCGCCGAGAGGATCGTCTTTAAGGTCGAAACGAACTTGGACGCCTCCGCTGCCGGAACCGATGCGAGAAGCTTCTTTTCTACGCGCGAGTAAAGACGGTCGGCGCCGGAAACGGCCTTTTGGCCGCGCTTTGACAGACGGACGCAGTAGGCCCGGCCATCGAGTGGCGAACGCTTGCGTTCCAGAAGTCCTTTGCGAAGCAGACGGCTAACGATGCCGGCTACGGTAGAGCGGTCGATCCCGGTCATCGCGACGAGATCGGTCTGGCTCAGGTTCTCCTGACGAGAGATCGCCGTCAGGATCGCAAGCTGCCGGAGCGTGAGATCGTTGTCGGCACTTTCGGTCGTATAAAGCTGAGCAGCGCACTGATCAACGCGGCGAAGAAGATGGATGACCGAGCGCTGGGGATTCGTGGACGGCGATTGACTCATTGAAGATCTTTTCCTTGGTTTTCGTATGCGCGTGAGTTGGTCAGCACGCAAATACTCAGTGAAGAAAACAGCTTTCAGTCGGCGCCGTCTCTTCTGGTGTGGGTATGAAAGTCGGATGTGCGGGAGATAAGGTCGAAGACGCGTCAAACGATCACAGAGACGCGCTTGCCTATTCTCGATGCGAGGCAAAGTGGCCCGTCGTTGCGCAAAGCAGCAAGGCCACATAGGCAAACATTCGTGACGCCTGAGATTTTGCCTGATGCCACCGTTGATGGGATGCGGCATCATCCGCCGCCGTTCGGGCATAGGGACGTCATGCGGAATTCGTAATCGCGGCTCACGACCCCGGTGAATGGGTTTGGGACCGTCGCGTGAGGACGGAGGAGGGGGCTTTGGCAACGATTATTGCGGTGCACGGCACGTTCGCGGGTCCGACGGCGGCGAATCCTGACGGTAGCCCCCCGCCTGAGTTGCAATGGTGGGAAAAGGGAAGCGTCTTCGAAAAGGAGATGCACGATTTCATCGACGCGCGTGACGGCGAGCTGAACTTTGTGCCTTTTCCCTGGGCGGGAGATAATAGCGAGACCCAACGGCGCGACGCAGGCGAGCGGCTTACCAGGTTCATGCGCGAGCTCGAGGCCAAAAGTGAGCCCTATTGCCTCATAGGCCATAGCCACGGCGGCTCGATCCTCTCCGATGCGCTGCTCGAAAGCGCCGCACGCAAGAGACCTCTCGCGAACCTGAAGCGCTGGATCACCGTCGGCACGCCATTTCTCAAATTGCGCAAAGAGGTTTTTCTGCTGACGAGATTGAGCTTGATGCGCAAGGTCATCTTCGTCGCATCGATGATGCTGCTGTTGATGTTCATCGTCTACGTGTTGGCGACCCAGCTCGGCAACGAGCGTACGCTCTTCGGAAATACCTTTCCGCGCGTATGGATCGCAACCGGTGTCCTCGCCAGCCTGCCTGCGCTCACGTTCTATATAGTGCTACACTGGCTCGATAGCCGGAGCTTGCTAAGCTACCATTCTCGAATAACGAGACGCGCGAAAAACAACTTCGGGGCGCGCTGGCTGCCGTTGTCTCATCCCGAAGACGAAGCCATTCAGGGCCTCGCGCTCTTGCCCGATGCCCGCCTCGAATTTTTCGACAAGTCGTTCGCGGTTTCGTCGATCACTCTTCTATCCGTCATAACCCTGCCGATGATCTATTTTTTGATCCTGTTTTCGCCTCCCGCGATGGTTGGCATAGCGGAATGGCTCAAAACGGAAATTTACGATGCGAACGCATCGCCCGAGGCCGAAGCGGCGTTGGCCGCGCTGCGCAACCAGCTCGTCGTTGCACGCAAGGGTGATGGCCAAGAGGTGACGACGGAAAGCGGCGCGCCCGTACAACCACCCCAAGACCGCAAGGCGGCCTGGCAGCAGTATCGTGAAAAGCGCGAGGCGCTCGAGGCGCAATATCCAAACCTCGACGCCATCGAGCGAGGCATTCGCTTCAAGAGGCGCTTCTTCGAAGCCGGGGGGCAGCCTTGCCCCAGCGGCACGTTGTGCGGCGGCGGACACGATCTCTCGATCAACAGCGGGCTACTGCTTCATGTGGTGACCGACGAGCTTTCCTGGGCCCTCGGAGCCGCTGATTTGCAGGATCGGCGCAAGCGTTGGTTCTGGTCGTTGTTCGTCCCCGCGATCATCGTGCCGGCGATCTTGGGAGTCGTGGCACTTCTCCTGATGGTTGTCATTCAAGCCCTGGCGACATTCATAAGCGCCGTCGCGAGCAAGTTCTTAAACGGCATCACGAATGCCGAGGTGAAGCGCGCCGCCTACGGCAACGACACAGCGGGCGAGGTCGCTATAGGAGCGCTGGATCGTCCTATGTGGGTCGAAAAATCGTTGCCCCGGCTCCCGGCGGCGGTCGCAGACATTATCACCGACTACAGCAATGCGGCCGCGAGCCTGTCGATCGCCAAGTTTCGCCGTGCCATCGGACAGATCAGGTTCGCAGTTCCCTCCCATACGGCAGACACCGCCATCAGCACCTACTTCACGTGGAAGGAACTTGTGCACGCGTCGTATTTCGACGTTCCGGAATTTCGCAAGCTCATCGCGCAGGCCATCAGTCGTTCCGAAGGTTTTGCGCCGAGCGAACGGTTCACGGCCGATCCCGATTTCACGCGAACGGCCGAATGGCTGAGCGAAATCGAGAACGCTCCGGGCACGACCGACGAACCTTCTGATCGCGATCCCGGCCCTAAAGATTCAAAAGCAGTGGCAGCCGTCGTCGGCTCGACCGTAAAGGCATCGCCATAGGCGGCGCCTAATGAAGAAAAAGTGACAAAAGCGCGCTCATGGCCGCAGAGCGCGTTTGAGCGCGTTTGAAAGACACAATAGAGATCGCAATCCTCCCGACGTGCCTTGACGTCCGTCGAGCATGCTGGTTGCTTGCCGCGGGGACTTGAGATTGGGGGATGTCGGATATGGCGAAGGCTCAACACGAGCTGGCAGTTGACGGCTTGGAAAGCGATGCAAGCCCGTCATCCGGACACAGCCGCGGCACGCTTTCGGCAATGATCTCGGTGCTGGCGCTCGTCTTCTCCGGCTACAGCCTTTGGGAAAGCTCTCTCAAGGCTCCGGATATCAAAGTCTTTGTGCCCTCTGTCATCCAATTCAGCTCGCCTTACAACAACACTAATTTCGAGGTCATTGAGGTGCCCGTCACGCTCCTGAACGATGGGGGCCGCACCGGCACGATCCTGTCGATGGATCTCGAAGTGACAAACCCCAAGACCGGCGACACGAAACGCTTCTACGCCGCCGATCTCGGCAGGTGGACGATGGATAAAGCCCGCGCCAACGGTTTTGAACCATTCGCGCCGATCCCACTGTCCGGCAAGTCAAGCAAGACGCAGACGGTTCTATTCTACACGAACGGCCCGGCCCAAAAGCCCGATCAGCTCATTCGCGAGCCTGGCTCTTACAACTTCCGTCTGGTGCTCGATCAGGCAGAGGTTAACGATTTCGGACCTCTCGACCATATTCTTCGGGGTGGTCCCGCGCAGGTGAAGTTCGCAATGGAGCTGCGCGAATACGACGCGCGTGCTTTCCAGACTGGAACGCTTCCGCTTTATTCGACGACAGGGCGCTCCGCCAAAAGCGGAGAAGCCCCACAGCCATAGTAGAGACGTTCATAACGCATTGCACAGCCAGCCAAGCCGCACTATTCCGGGGTGCGAGTTACGCGCGCGTGGCCGCGGGCAAGCGCCTGATGCCCGCTGAAAGCAGGATCCGGTTTGCAATACCAAGCCCATAGATTCTCTGTGGCCCCCATGATGGACTGGACTGACCGGCATTGCCGCGTCTTCCACCGTGGGCTGACGAAGCGCGCGCTTCTCTATACGGAGATGGTCACCGCCGACGCCGTCATCCGCGGCGATCGCCAACGCTTGCTCGGCTTCTCGGCCATCGAGCACCCGATCGCTCTGCAGCTTGGCGGCTCGGATCCGGCAAAGCTCGCGGAAGCGGCCTCCATTGGCGCGGGCCTCGGTTACGACGAAATCAATCTCAACATTGGCTGCCCGTCGGACCGCGTTCAGGAGGGGCGTTTCGGCGCCTGCCTGATGGCGGAGCCTGAATTGGTCGCCGCATGCGTATCAGCGATGCGCAACAGCCAATCAATGCCTGTCACCGTCAAATGCCGCATCGGCATTGACGATCAGGACGCAGAAGCCGACCTGCAGCGTTTCATCGACGTCGTGGCAGCAACCGGCGTCAGCACGTTCATCGTGCACGCGCGCAAGGCTTGGCTGAAGGGATTATCGCCGAAAGAGAACCGCGAAGTTCCACCGCTCGATTATCAGCGCGTGTACCGCCTGAAGGCGAAGCACCCCGAACTCACCATCGTGATCAACGGTGGCGTCGAGACGCTTGACGATGCCTGCCGCCATCTCGAGCACGTCGACGGCGTCATGCTCGGCCGCGCCGCCTATCAAAATCCTTACATCCTTGCGGACGTCGATCAGAGGATTTTCGGAGATAACGACGTTGTGCCGGGAAGAGGGCAAGCGTTGTCCAGCCTGCTTCCCTACGCGGCCGAGCACATGCGCAACGGCGGCCGGCTGTCAAACATCACGCGGCACGTCTTGGGCCTTTATCATGGTCAGCCGCGCGGCCGTGCATTCCGCCGCCTGCTCAGCGAGCGCGCGACGAACGCATTGGCAACGATCGGCGTGTTGGAGGATGCGATCGCTCTCGCCGAGCACGGGTACGGCCGCGACGACCAATCGGACGCGGCGTAGGAATGCATGCGATTTCGCCTGAACATCTGATCGCACTGCTGGCTCTGCTGGGGGCCGCCGGCCTTCTCGCAGGATTTCTTTCGGGCCTGCTCGGCATCGGCGGCGGTGGCGTCATCGTCCCGGTGCTTTACGAGGTGTTCGGCGCGGCGGGTGTGCCTGAGGATGTCAGGATGCACGTCACGCTCGGGACGACACTCGGCGTCATCGCGCCGACAGTGTTTCGATCTTTCTCGGCGTTTCGCGCGCGAGGCACCGTCGATATCGATGTCGTGAAACGCATGGGGCCCTGGATCTTTCTCGGAGTGATCGCGGGGATCGTCATTGCGTATTACGCCAGCAGCGAAGCACTCCGCTGGATATGGGTCGTCTTCGGCACGGCGCTCGCCGCGAAAATGTATCTCGGCAGGGACGATTGGCGGATCGCCGATAAGCTTCCTCAGCCGCCCTGGCTCGAGGGCGCAGCGGCAATCATCGGCCTCATCTCGACGCTGATGGGGATCGGCGGCGCGACGTTCACCGTTCCGCTGCTCACGCTCTACGGGATGCCGCTGCTGAGAGCCGTCGGAACCGCGACCGGCATCGGCACGGTCATCGCCGTTCCGGGCATCGCGGGATACATCATATCCGGATGGGGCGAACCAAACCTGCCGCCGCTATCGCTTGGCTATGTCAATCTCGGCGCATGCGTTATCGCCCCGCTGGCCGTGCTGACGGCACCCTTGGGCGTGAAGGTTGCGCACGGCATCTCGAAACGCAGGCTCGAACTTGCGTTCGCCGTCTTCATCACGACCGTTGTCGCGCGCTTCCTTTGGACGTTGCTGGATTGACACGCAATGCGCCGGCGGCTGGCTCCGTGAGCGAAACCGCCGGGCGTCGAGATTAGACGGCGATCTTCTGATTGTACTCACCGACCTCGGGAAAGCGCGCGAGCTGCTGGTCGATGTCCTTGAAGATCGCCTTCATGTTCGCTTCCGACGTCGGGCTCTCGACGACGACTACCAGCTCCGGCTTGTTCGAAGATGCGCGGACAAGACCCCAGGTGCCATCCTCGAGCATCACGCGCACGCCATTGACCGTGATGAGATCGCGGATCGCCTGACCGGCCACACGTCCACCCGTCTCCTGCTGGCGTTTGTAGTGCTCGGTCACTCGATCGACGACATTGTACTTCTTCTCGTCGTCGCAATGCGGAGACATCGTCGGTGAGCCGTAGGTCTTGGGCAGCGCATCGCGAAGATCCGCAACCGTCTTTCCGGGACTGCGATCGAGCATGTCGCAAACGGCAATGGCCGATACCAGACCGTCGTCGTAGCCGCGGCCGAGCGGCTCGTTGAAGAAGAAGTGGCCGGACTTCTCGAAGCCCACGAGTGTTTTGTGTTCGAAATTGTAGCGCTTGATGTAGCTGTGGCCCGTCTTCCAGTAGCTGGTCGTTGCGCCGTTCGCGAGCAGCACCGGGTCGGTCGAGAACAGTCCCGTCGATTTCACGTCCACGACGAATTTGGCGTTCGGATAGATCGAAGAAATATCGCGGGCCAGCATCACGCCGACCTTGTCCGCGAAGATCTCATGCCCGTCGTTGGCGACAACGCCGCAACGATCGCCGTCGCCGTCGAAGGCGAGACCGACATCCGCGCCGGTTTCGAGCACCTTTGCCGAAACCGCATGCAGCATCTTCATGTCTTCGGGATTGGGATTGTGGTTGGGGAATGTGTAGTCGAGGTCGGCATTGAGCGGCACGACTTCGCAGCCGAGTGCTTCGAGAACCTTCGGCGCGAATGCGCCCGCAGTGCCGTTGCCGCTTGCCGCGATGACCTTGAGGCGGCGCTTGAACTTCGGACGGTTGGTCAACGCCTTGATGTAGCGCGCTTCGAGGTCCGGAACGAAAATATATTTGCCGCCCGATCCTTCCTGGTACTCGCCGTTGAGAACAATCGACTTCAGTTCGGACATGTCATCGGGTCCGAACGTCAGCGGACGCGACAATCCCATCTTGATGCCGGTCCAGCCGTTGTCGTTGTGGCTTGCCGTTACCATCGCGACGCCTTCGACGCCAAGCTCGAACTGCGCGAAGTAGGCCATCGGCGAAAGTGCGAGTCCGATGTCGTGAACTTCACAGCCTCCGGCCAGAAGACCCGTCATCAGCGCCTGCTTTACGGCGGCGGAGTACGATCGGTAGTCATGCCCCACCACGAGACGCTTGGGCACGCCGCGCCGGGCGAAGAGCGTCGCCATGCCGAGGCCCACGGCGTTGAGGCCCATGAGGTTGATTTCTTGCGGGTAGAGCCAACGCGCATCGTATTCGCGGAAGCCGGTCGGCTTGACGAGCGGAAAGCGCTCAAAGTCGGCGGTATTCGGCTTCAGGTCGGCGCGTGGCTTCGGCAGCATATGCCTCTCCTCGAACAGGATTCATTCGGGGAACCTAACGCACTGATGCCAGGGCCGGGTTCCGGGGTGCGCTCTATCAGCAATGTTATGGGCGGAATAGTGGAATAGTGGAGGGGTATTTGCGGATAGTTACTCTTGCAGCACGAGGGTGCCACCGCGCATTTCGACACGGGAAAGCCGCCCGAGGAACGACATACCGAGCAGCGTCCGCTCGGAAGCGCCACGCTCCGATACTACGCCTGCAACGTTTCGAACGGTAATATCGCCGATGCTGATGCGTTGAATTGTGACAGGTGCAACTCGGGCGATGCCGTTCGCGGTCTGGGCCGTATGCGTGAAGTCGGAGGGAGACACCGAAATTCCTGCGCGGCGCGCATCCTCGTAGGTGAGCGCAACGAGAGATGCCCCGGTATCGACCATCACATCGATATCGCGTCCGTTGATGTCGGCCTCAGCCTGGAAGTGACCATAGTCGCCGGCGGGCAGGGTGACGACGCCGGATTGTCGACGTGGAGTTTCTTCCGTGCTGGGGAGAGCGCCGTCGCTTTGTCTCAAGGACGCTTGTTGCGAAAGACCGGATGTCGCTTTTGCGCGTTCAACAAAACCTGCAAGAACCCCCGGATGCGTCAACGTATATGCAAGACCAGCGGCCCCTACCGCCGCAAGCGCGAAGGATCCAAACAGACTGACAGTTGCCGATGACATTCCGGACGCCCTTTTCCAAGAGAGCAGTGCAAACCGTGATCGGCGTTCTATTGCCGAAGCGTCGCAAAATTGCCGGTAACTTGATAAGACGCCAAACGTCTTAAGAAACTCGTACCGATCAGGTTTTCGTTAAGAGTTCCGGGCCGCGCGACGAGCCCTTCGACGTCGTCGATCGCCAATGGTCCGATGCGCACCGACTTCAGTCGGACCGGAGCAAGATAGTTCGTTCCGTTCGCTGTCTTGAGCGGCGTATCGAAAGTGAGATGGGTGACGTCGATGCCGGCCTTCTCGGCGTCCGATTGCCGTAGCACCACCGTCGCGGAGCCGGTGTCGATCCGCACGGTCATCGGTTGTCCGTTGACCTCGGAGTTGGCGAGAAACGTGCCGTCGTCGTTCTGGCGGATGCGCACTGAGGCAGGCGTATCGCGTCGCGCCGGTGCCGCATCCACGCTGCTCCTTTCGCTGGGCAAGAGATCCGTCAACGTGAACGGCGTGCCCTTGTTGAATGCACCGGCGACAAGAACCGCGCCGGAGAAGCACGCAGCAAGCGTCGGCCATAAGGCAAGCCGCCGTTCGCCTCGGTGATTGAGCAGCGTCGCCATGTAGAGCGCGACGAGGATCGCGATCACTGTTGCCGCGACAGGCAGGTCGGGAATGGCGTCCAGTTTCAGCCCGCCAAACACCGTTGCGGCGAGCAGCGCACCAAGTCCCAGAATGACCGTTAGCAGAAAGCCGAGCATCGGACCCCGAATAGCAATGGACTATCGCGCCTCGCCTGCGACCTTGTAGGCCATAGTCTCGGGCGCCAGTGGTGAAACGGGACGCATGCGCGGTTGCCGCGCCGGACGCGGCGCCGGATCGCGGTGACGTTCCTGTCCGAGCGGCTGCAGCGGTGCAATCGCGTGCAGAACGCGCTGGGGCGGAAGCATGACGGTCACTTCCGTTCCCTTCCGCAGCTCTGACTGCAGATCGAACGTGCCACCATGCAAGTGGATGAGGTTTTGCACGATCGGAAGCCCGAGGCCGGTGCCGCCCTCGGCGGTTTCATGCGCGAGCGAACCCTGGCCGAAAGCCTGCAGCACGCGCGGGATCTCTTCCTTCGGAATCCCCGGCCCAGTGTCCGCGACAGTCATGAATTGCCCGCCATCCTGCGTGTGACCGACGATCAGCGTGATGCGGCCGCCCTTCGGCGTGAACTTCAGGGCATTGGAGAGCAGGTTGAGGCAGATCTGGCGGAGCGCCCTGGGATCGGCCCAGACATGGGGCAGGTCCGGGGCAAAATCCTCGACGATCGTCAGAGCTTTCGCGTCGGCCTTGATCTTGACGAGGCGCTGGCAATCTTCCGCGATATCCGTCAGACGCATCGTCTCTTCGTGCAAATCGTAGCGGCCCGCTTCGATGCGCGAGAGATCGAGAATTTCATTGATGATGCAGAGCAGGTGGTCGCCGCTCTGATAAATGCTGCGTGCATAATCGCGATAGATGTCGCTGCCGATCGGTCCGAGCAGCTCTTTCTCCATCACCTCGGAAAAACCCATGATCGCGTTGAGCGGTGTGCGGAGTTCATGGCTCATCGTCGCGAGAAAGCGCGATTTCGCCTTGTTGGCAGCTTCCGCGCGGCGGCGCGCTTCGTCCGAAATGGCGCCGGCCTCTTCCAGTTCCGAGATCAGGCTGTCCTTCTCGGCGCGAAATTCGACCATCGCCAAAGCAGTCGAGTGCAATCCGCGCGCGAGATAGACGAAGAATACGTGAATGCCGATCGCCATCGAAGCGAGCGCGAAATAGAAGGGATCGCCGAGCGTGAAGAGACGGCCGGCGACGGCAACGGTCATCGGCACGGTTCCGGCGAGAAAGAGGCGAGGGAGCGTCGAGGCGAACGTCATCCGGATGGCGAGCACGACCATCAGCGTCGCGAATATGAAGACGTGCGAGGAAAACGTCGCGGGCGAAACACCGGTGGGGTTGTTGATCGAGATACCGATGAGCGCGAATGCCGCGAGTGCGAAACCGTTGACGAGTTCGATCCGGGTGAAGTGGCGGCGCCACTGGCCCACGTTGACTTCGGTCCGGGGGATGGCAAGCAGCCGCCGGCATTGATCGAGCATATAGACGCGAGAAATCGAGACGATGGCGATCCAGGTCGTCGCCTCGGTGAACGACGCCCAGAACATCGATGTGATGTAGAAGATGAAGCAAAGTGCCGGCATCGCGAAGGGCGCGCTGGTCTCGTTGCGCGCGAACATCGTGAGCAGTTCGTATTCGAACTCGGGCTTATGGACGGTGCCGTGCGTCAGCCTCTCCCGGAATGATTTGAGCTCATCCCGAGAACGGCCTCGTCTTGCCGGACGTGCTGGCTGTTCAGCTGCCGGCTCGACGCTGTAGGCGTTATCGTCCATACCGCGCGTTGAGTCCTTTAGATGAAATGGCACGGGTTGGCGAAACCCGGGCGGCGCCCGTAAATTGGCGTCAATTTGTTAAAGCAAGACTTAAAATCTCGCGGATTGGTTGAGGGTCCGAAATGCAACCCAACCCGCCCAGGCGGCGGAGGGCGCCGGCGCGCCGCATAAACGGCCATCTAGCACGTTGGGGGCCCTATGTAAGGCTCACGCTGATGTTAATTGTCGCTGCAACGGCCATTTTCGCCGGCCGCGACCATTGGCGCTTCTCTCGAAGCCAGCACGACCCGTTTCCGCCCAGAGTTAGCGGCTCCGGGCGCCCGATTGACGGCGACAGCTTGTGGGTGGAGGGGAACGAGGTCCGGCTTCAGGGAATAGATGCGCCGGAAGGGCGCCAGACATGCGGGCGCGGCGGAGAGGTCTGGAAGTGCGGTGAAGAAGCTTACCTCGCCCTGGCTCGCGCCACCGGCGGCGGGACCGTCACCTGCGACGTCACTCAAAGGGATGTCTACGGCCGGCTGCTTGCCCACTGCGTGGTAGGTGGCCGCGATCTCAATGCCGGTATGGTAGCGGCCGGTATGGCGGTCGCATACGGCGCTTATGATGCAGAGGAAGCCGACGCGCGAGCTGCCAAGCGTGGCCTGTGGGCTGGCGAATTCGACCGGCCGGGCAAATGGCGCGCTGAGAATAAAATCAAATAGGGAGGTAAGAATTGCGGATCATCGAAACGCATGCAGCGCCAAGCCCGCGACGGGTCAACATCTTTCTCGCCGAGAAGGGCATCGACGTTCCGCGCGAAGAGCTGAACATGATGGTCGATGACCTGAAAACCGGCGACTTCGCGAAGCTCAATCCCTGGGCTCGCGTGCCGGTATTAATTCTCGATGACGGCCGCGTGATCTCCGAGACCATCGCCATCTGCCGCTATTTCGAAGAGGTTTCGCCCGAGCCCGCATTGTTCGGCAGCGGGGCTGTCGGCAAGGCCGAAGTCGAGATGTGGAACCGGCGCATCGAGATCGGGCTCTTCAACGCCGTGTTCGCCGTTTTTCGGCATTTGCACCCGAAAATGGCGCATCTCGAAGTCCCCCAAATCGCTGCATGGGGCGAAGCCAACAAGGAAAAAGTCGCGCACGAATTGAGGCTGATCGATGCGCGCTTAGCGGAAAGCGCGTTTATCGCCGGTGCAAACTATTCAATTGCCGACATCACCGCTCTCGTCGCCATCGATTTCATGAAACCCGCACGCCTCGGTCAACCCGAAGGTTTCAGCAACGTCTTGCGCTGGCATGGCGAGGTTTCAGCCCGGCCGAGCGCGAAGGCCTGACCGGTGTCAACGCCGGCGGGTGAGTGGCCGCCCGATCAGCCGGGCGACTGCTGCGGGCGAACCGCCTGCGCCTCGAGATCGTCGCGGACGAGCCGCAGGTCGAAGCCGCAGCTACTGGCCGAGGAAAGCACCTCGTCAACCGGATGAGACCGCACCGTCGCAGCTGCCCAGACGATGGCCGCGCGCTGACCGGAGGCACAATAGGCCAGCGTCCGCTCCCCCGATGCGAATTCCCTCGCAGCCCTACCGATCACCTCTTCGGTGAAGAGGTTCTGTCGCGTTACGGGAATGTGCAAATATTCTAGACCAGCCTCATGGGCAGCGGTCTCTGCCTCGGTGCTCGGTATCTGATCTCGTGCTTCATTGTCTGGACGGAAATTGACGACCTTCTGAAAGCCGAGCGCCTTCACATCTGTGAAGTCGTTTTTGCCCAGCCAGCTGCTTATGCATACACTGTCGGAAATGGGCCTGATGGGGGGCATCTTGATGATCCGGAGACTTGTTGTTGTTGAGAACCTCTTACATGTGTGAAGGGACGCCTCCGATCAAGGAAAACCGTCGCAAAAACGAAAAAAAATACTAATACCCTCGTTGACACCGCTTAATTAGAAAATATTAATTTCAAAATCGCAGATTGAACAAAAACATGTTTCTTACTTAGAGGGCGGACGAATGTTGGACGAAATGGATGTGAAGATCCTGCGCATTCTACAGCAGGATTGCACCCGCCCCGTGGCCGATATCGGCAAAGAGGTCGGGCTATCGACAACGCCATGCTGGCGCCGTGTCCAGAAGCTCGAAGAATCCGGCGTCATCCAGCGCCGCGTCGCGATCTTGGATGCCCAGCAGGTGAACGCCGGCGTCATGGTGTTCGTGTCCATCAAGACCGACAAACACTCGCTGGCATGGCTGGAGAAATTCCACGCCGCTGTCGCCGAGTTTCCGGAGGTCGTCGAATTCTATCGTATGTCGGGCGACATCGACTATCTGCTCCGCGTCGCGGTCCCTGACATCGCTGCCTACGATGTCTTCTACAAGAAGCTCATCTCGCGCATCGATATCGCCAAGGTCTCGTCGGCCTTTGCAATGGAGCAGATCAAGTACACCACCGCATTGCCGTTGCAGTACGCGATTACCGAACGCTCCGCAAAGAGCGAGCGCGCCGAAGCCTGAGGTCATCAGACGTCGTTCTTCGGCTGCAGCCTCGCGATAAGGCTCGACGTGTCCCAACGCCGGCCGCCGCGTTCCTGAACCTCGCCGTAGAACCGGTCGACGAGCTGCGCCACCGTCAGGTCGGCGCCGTTCGCCGCCGCTTCCTCGAAGCAGATCGCAAGATCCTTGCGCATCCAATCGACCGCGAAGCCGAAGTCGAACTTTCGCTCGTGCATCGTCTTCCAGCGGTTGTCCATCTGCCACGATTGCGCCGCGCCCTTGGAAATCGTTTCCATCAGCGCTTCGATATCGAGCCCCGCGCATTCCGCAAAGTGAATGGATTCCGCCAATCCCTGAACGAGCCCGGCAATGGCAATCTGGTTCGCCATCTTGGCGAGTTGCCCCGAACCGGACGGACCCATTCTGCGAACGCTGCGCGCATAACTTTTGATCAAATGCTCTGCAGCGGCGAACGCATCTTCTGCCCCGCCCGCCATCACGGTCAGCGTGCCGCCCTCGGCGCCCGCCTGTCCGCCGGAAACCGGGCAATCGAGAAACTGGAGGCCTTGCTTTTCCGCAGCCGCGGAAAGTTCGCGCGCGACCCTCGCCGATGCCGTCGTATGGTCGATGAAAATCGCGTCCGGCCGCATGCCCTCGAAGGCACCGCTGCTTCCGATCGTGATGCTGCGCAGATCGTCGTCGTTGCCGACGCAGGCGAACACGGCATCGCAGTCGCGCGCCGCTTCCGCGGGAGTTGGGGCGACAGTCCCGCCAAACTGCTCTTTCCACTTTTCGGCTTTAGCGGGAGTTCGATTGTAGACGACCACATCGTGGCCGCCGCGCGACTTCAAATGGCCCGCCATGGGATAGCCCATCACACCCAATCCCAGCCACGCTACTTTCGCCATGTTGTGATTTCCCATCTGCGCTGATCGACAGGAGGGCGAGCGCCAGCGCCGCGCGGTTCGACCCGTGCGGCAGATCGCAGAAAGAAGCTCCAGGATCAACCAGGATTGCTTGCTGCGGCGATGATGCGGGCGCTGGAAGCCTTAGTCATGGCCGTCCCGGCGCCATCGCTCGGAACGGGCAAACCCGCGCACAGGCAGCGCGCTGGCGATGCAAATGAGACCTTCGCGGCGGTCGGGCATGCAGTCGACGCGCTTGGCTGCGGCCGTGCGCCAATGGGCAAACTCAGGTCCAAAACGATCCGCGACCTTGCGGCGCCAGGCTATGATCGCGGCATGCCGCGCGTCATGCTCTCGGATTTCGTAGGGAACGTTGCTGTCCGGCGCACTGGCTCGGACTTCAACACGAGGCAGTCCGCCGTCGAAATCGCCCGCCGGCGGGGAAGCTGCGGCATCGCGAGGCCCTGGCTCTTGTCCATTCCCGGGTGGAGGACGATAGGCATCTGAAGGTGGACCGTCGGCCTCGTCCTCGCCGTCATCCGCGTCGGTTCCGGAAGCATCCGCCCCGGAACGCGCACGTGCCGCGTCCCCATAGTCCCTGGCCCCATTCGGCGCATCGGCGGCCGGTCGCGTGGCATCGCCGCCGCGGTAAACCGGGGCCGGTGGCTCGTTTTGCGGGATCGCCTGGTTGCTGCCGGGATTGCTCTCTGACCCGTACGGGCCATATTCGAATTTCTGGCCCGTCGCGCCGGTGTACGAGCTGCTGGGATCCGCTCGCAAAGGGCTTGCAAGCACGGCGGACAGCATCGCAGCGACGGCAAAAGCAATCTTTGCGGGCAGGCGAGCCATGCGATATCTCCGCACCGGGAATCATCGGACGAAACAAATGAACTGGCCTCGGCGGACGCTAGACACTAAAACGCCTGGGCTTCGACTAGTGCGCGCGCTAGATCTCTTCGCCAAGGGCATGAGGGCGAACCTCAAGCCGGTGTGGTAAGAACGCCAATCTGCAACAAATCTGCCCAAAGATAATGACCAAATTAGCGACGACGAAACCTCCTCAGCTTGCCGTCGCCTATGACGACATCAAGCGCGCCGCCGATGCGATCCGCGGCGCTGTGGTCGCAACACGATTTGAGCAAAGCCGCACGTTGAGTGCGCTGCTGAATGCCGAAATCTGGCTCAAGTTCGAAAACTTGCAGTTCACGGCGTCGTACAAGGAGCGCGGCGCGCTGAACAAGCTTCTGACGCTACCGCCCGAGCAGCGCCAGAACGGGGTGATCGCGATGTCGGCCGGCAATCACGCGCAAGGCGTCGCTTACCACGCCCATCGTCTTGGCATTCCTGCGACGATCGTCATGCCCGCCTGGACGCCGACCATCAAAGTCGAAAATACCCGTAGCCACGGAGCGAATGTCATTCTCGAAGGGCAAAGCCTGGAGGAAGCTTACCGCTTCGCCGTCGGCTACGGCACCGAACATGGGCTGACCTTCGTCCATCCCTACAACGATCCTGCGATCATCGCCGGACAGGGAACGGTCGCGATTGAAATGCTCGAGACGGCGCCTGATCTCGACGTGCTGATCGTTCCGATCGGCGGTGGCGGCTTGATCTCGGGGATGGCGGTCGCCGCAAAGGCGATCAATCCGAAGATCAAAGTTATCGGCGTCGAAGCTCAGCTTTATCCGTCGATGCTCAACGCAGTGAAAAAGACGTCTCTCCCGGTCGGAGGAGATACGCTCGCGGAAGGCATCGCCGTTACCGCGCCGGGCAGCTTCACGCAGCAGATCATCGAAGAACTCGTCGACGATATTCTGCTCGTCTCGGAAGCCGACCTAGAACGCGCTGTCTCGCTGCTGATTACGATCGAGAAGACCGTCGTCGAAGGTGCCGGCGCCGCGGGTCTCGCAGCGCTGATCGGCGGAGCCAACAGGCTTTATAAGGGCAAGAGGATCGGGCTTGTCCTCTGCGGAGGCAACATCGACACCCGCCTGCTCGCAAGCGTACTGACGCGCGAACTCGCACGCGATGGGCGTCTGTCGCGGCTCGCCATCGATATTCCCGATCGTCCCGGCCAGCTGGCGAGAGTTTCAGGCATCATCGGTAAGGCCGGCGCCAACGTCGTCGAGGTCTATCATCAGCGTGTTTTCACCGACGTGCCGGCGAAGGGCACCGAGCTTAATCTCGTCATCGAAACACGCGACCGAAAGCATCTGGAGCAAGTCGTCTCCGAGCTCAAGGCCAACGGCTATGTCGTGCTCGTCAAAAGCTCAGGGGCGGGCGCCGGTGCGCCCTGACGAGAGATCGCGCAGAACCGAATGGCGCAAAAAATGGGCCCCGCGCCTATTGGCGAGGGGCCCAGGTGGATCGGTAGGATACTTAAAAAAACAGGATCAAGATTGGGAAGTACAAAAGACAAGTGCTAGTGAGACGTGGTCGTGTTCGGGATCGTCGCGTGGCGGTTCTGATCGAGGGAGGCGGCGGCGAGCGTGCCGATGAGAAGTGCCCCCGTTGCAAAGAAGCACACCATCATGCTTGCTAAAGCCAGACGGTCAGCTGTCGAATTCCGATCGCTCGCTGCCTTGAGGTCCATCGGTCGTGCCCGCATTCGCTGTACTAATGAAGTAAGGTTCTTGTAACCGAACTTTGCTTAGCGGTCGATTTTGAACTCCCGGAATGCCTAACTGGTAGTCGAGCAATTTAACGAATTCTTCATCTGTGTTAACGGCACCGCTTTCGATGCGCCGCCACGATGGTGCCGCGCCTCAGCGTTAGGAGCGGCGAATAAGAAAAAGAAACGGGGCGGGGCTCCAACAGGTGCGGTCGAGATACCTGATCATTTCCGCGTGTCTGGCCGTGATTCCGATTGGATTCGCGCTTCCAAGCACGCGCGTCATCGCGCAGGCGATCGCTAAGCCGGGAAGCAACGCGTCCGCACCGCTTCCATCGCGTCCCGACGAGCCGCGTGCAGCGAAGGCATATACGGTCCTCGAAACCTATTGTGCCAGTTGTCATCAGACGGGAAAGCTTGAACGGCCGCTCGCTTCCGGCGACCTCGCAAACATCTTGGGCGTCGATGAGCTGGCGCGCGATCCGGTTCTGGTGAAACCAGGCCTTCCCGACGCCTCACGCCTCTATGACGTATTCGAAACGCGTCACGCACCGCTCGACGTATTTACCGGGCCCGACGCCAAGCCCGAGCCGCAGCCCGACGATATCCAGGCCATCCGCCGTTGGCTGAAGGATCTGCCTCAAGCAGTGCAGAGCTGCCCGTCGCGCCAGCCCGTGCGCCCGGCCGAGTTCGATAAGTTGATGCGCGAGGCGCAGCACCTCGAGCGCGACCAAGGCAAAGACGTTCGTTTTATCTCGCTCGCCCATCTCTACAACTCATGTGCGACGCCAGGCGAATTGACCGCCTATCGAAAAGCGCTCGACAAACTGATGAACAGCCTCTCCTGGGCACCCGAGCCGGTAAAGCTGACGCCGCTCAACGAGCCCGGTACGCTTCTGTCGTTTCGTCTCGCCGATTTCGGCTGGGATGAGGCGCGCTGGAAGCTGATTGAAAAAGCCTACCCACCCGCACTCATTCACACGATAGCGCCCGACGTCGTGAAGACTGCGGGCAGCAACGTTGTCGTCGTCAACGGCGATTGGCTTGCCGCAACAGCCGGAGACACACCACTCTATTACGCGTTACTCGGGCTTCCCGCGAAGCTCTCCGAGCTTGCGAAAATGAATGGAACCGATCTCGATGCGAACATTCGGGCCGGCTCCGTACGGCGCCTCGCAGTTCGCGAAAGCGCCATTACGCGCGGCAATCGTTTGATCGAAAGACATCCCGGGAAGCACGCCGGACTCTGGCTCGCCTACGACTTCGCAACCAGCAACGGCGAACAAAATGTCTTCGAACATCCGCAAGGACCGAAATCGGCGACGACGGCGAAGTCGCCATTCCGGCCGGATCAGATCCGCGCGCTCTTCGCGCTTCCGAACGGGTTTTATGCATTTGCGCTATTCGATGCCGCCGGCAATCGCATCGACCGCGCGTTGCCCGGCATCGAGAAGCCTTATGCCGGTATCGAAGCCAACGCCGTTGAGCCCGCGACGAAAGCCGGCATCAATTGCTTCGCCTGTCATACGGAAGGATTGGTCCAGGCGAAGGATGATTTCCGCGCTGCCGGGCCGCTCGATATTTCCGCAGGCCCCATGTCGCCCGACCGCCGCGCCGTGCTGCCGCTCTTCGGCACAGATAGCGAGAACGCGCTGCTGATGCTCGGCGGATGGGATCGTTATCGCGCGGCGGCAAAAACTGCCGGAGTCGACCTCGACATGCGCGTGCACGGCGACGAAATCGTCTCGGGATTGGCACGACGCTATCGCGAAGGCGCCGACTTCGAGATTGCGCTGGGCGAGACGGGCCTTGAGCGCCCCGAATTCCTGAAGGAGCTGGCCGACGCGAAAGGCGCTGCCGCGCCGCTATCGCGTCGCCTCTTGCACGGTGTCCTGTCGCGCCAGGAACTCGAGCATCTCTTTGCGCTTTTGAAGGGAATGGACACGCCGAGCCAAACCACCGCGTCGGCAGGCTTTCTGCGCGAGGTCAAATCCGCGATCGGACTGACGATGTGGATCGACAAGCCGCGGCCGGTGCCGGGCGATCTCGTGACGGTCAAGGCCGAGGCCGATAACGCCTGCTATCTGACCGTGATCAGCGTCGATTCAGCGGGCATCGCCACGGTTCTCTTTCCGAGCGATTTTCAGCCCGACAACCTGATCAACCCAGGCGAGGCCATCAGCATTCCCCCGACCGATGCGCCATTTCAGTTGCGTTACAAAGCAGAGGGCAGCGAGACGATCCTCGGCCGCTGCTCGACGCGCGCGGCGCCACCCGTCGGCATCGAGCACGATTTCGAACGCCAGCGGTTCACCGTTCTCGGCAATTGGGAGAATTTCCTCCAGGACACGCTCGTCACCGATTGGGAAATGCGAACGAGCCCCGAAAAGGCGGAACGCGCCCGCATCGCGCGAACGGGCGCCATCCGCCGTCAGCAAGATCGGGGCGAACGCATCCCCGCGCCGCGTCCGGATGTGGCCAGCGAGAAATCTCTCCGCGATGGACGTGCGATTCTCGTTCTTGGCCGGAGCTAGTGCGGCGAACGCAGCGTGCGAACCAGCCCCTCTTTTCATCAAACTGTCATCGCAACAGGTGCCGAAAGGTACCGCTCGGTGCGTCATTCTCAACAGGTACTCGCTTTGCTGAGAGAATCCGGCAACCATTGCGAGCGTTTGGGTTCGGAAAGGCTTTACAGCGGGGGCCGAGATACCTAAATGCACCCCTTCAATATATCATCCAGAGCCGACATAGCTCGGCTGCCGCGAGCGAAACCGGATAGTTCTTCCTTAGGAGGTTCTTTCGCGATGGAGAAGTTTGCCACCGCCCTCGAAATGGTGACGGAAATGAAGCCGGATTTGCCGGTCTTCGCCGCGCGTCCTCATGCGGCCGGTCGTGCCGCCCGCTGGTTCATCAACAATTTCCCCGGCGAAGTGGCATATGCCTACAAGGCGAACAGCTCAGTCTTTCTGCTTGGCGCGCTTTACGGTGCGGGCATCACGCAGTTCGATGTGGCCTCCGTGGCGGAACTCGAGGACGCCGCGACGATACCCGGCGTGCGCCTCCACTTTATGCATCCGGTCAAATCGCGCTATGCCATCCGCCGCGCCTATTTCGACTACGACATCAAGTGCTTCGCCCTCGACAGCGAGGACGAGCTGCAGAAAATCGTCGAGGAAACCGACGGCGCGAAAGACCTCGAGTTGTTCGTCCGTATCTCGGTGCCGGCCAAGAACAGCCGCGTTCCACTCGAACATAAATTCGGGATCACGGGCCAGCGGGCGCAGCGCCTCCTCATCAAGGCGCGCCAAGTCGCCGACGAACTCGGCATCACGTTCCACGTCGGCTCGCAGACGGTGACCCCGGACGCCTACGCAATGGCCTTCGAGGAAGTGAAGAAGCACATCGTGAAGGCCGGCGTGGTCGTCGACGCAATCGACATCGGCGGCGGATTCCCGTCGCGCTACACCGACAGTGTCCCCGCGCGCCTCTCCGACTTCATGGAGGTCATCAAATCTTCGATGGCGAAGATGCCGGTGACCGAGCACTGCCGTCTGATCTGCGAACCGGGCAGGGCGCTTGTCGCCGAGGCCGAGAGCTTGATCGTGAAGGTCGATCTCAGGAAGCCCGGCAATCAGCTCTATATCAATGATGGTTCCTATGGCGCGCTCTTCGACAGCGCCCATTTGGGCTTCATTTTCCCTGTACGGCTGATCCGTCCAGACCTCGATCCGAACGAGCCGCTCGAACCGTTCGAGTTCTGGGGGCCGACCTGCGACTCGATCGATCGCATGAAGGGACCCTTCATGCTGCCCGCTTCGGTTCGAGAAGGCGACTATATCGAGATCGGCAACCTCGGAGCCTATGCGCGCGCCATGGCGACGCGCTTCAACGGTTACGGCGAATACACCGACGTTATCCTGCAGGATGAGCCGATGTATTCGATCTATACCGAGGATCTCGAACCCATCGCCCGCAACGCCTGAGCAGACGACGTCGAAGCATTTCCCACAACGTCATCCCGGCGCAGGCCGGGATCCAGACAAACATCAAATAGTGATTGTTGAAAGCTGTCTTGATGCCGACCTCCGTCGGCATGACGAAGCTGAGCGAATAGCTGCCTACGGCTTCAATTCGACGGCTTGGCAACCGCGACCAGAACCGGGTCCGCCCGGTAGTTTTCCGGAAAGCGCTTACTTAGGTTCGCGATCTTCGGCATGTCGTTGATGGCGATATAGGGATACGCCGGATTGAGCGTCAGAAAATTCTGGTGATAGTCCTCGGCCGGATAGAACGTGCGGCGGGGTTCCACGGTTGTCGCAATCGCTGCCGGGAAGACATGAGCCCCGTCGAGCTGAGCGATATACGCTTCCGCGATTTTGGCCTGTTCCGCCGTCTGCGGGAAAATGGTTGAGCGGTATTGCGTGCCCGAGTCCGGTCCCTGGCGGTTGAGCAATGTCGGATCGTGCGCAACCGAGAAGTAAATTTGCAAAAGCTTCCCGTAGCTGACCGTCTTCGGATCGAACTTTATTTGCACCGACTCGGCATGGCCCGTCGCGCCCGTGCCGACGACGTTGTAGTGCGCATCTTGTTGCTTGCCGCCGGTATAACCCGAGGTTGCGCTTTGGACGCCTTTGACGTGTTGGAAGACGCCTTGAACGCCCCAAAAGCAGCCGCCCGCCAAGACTGCCGTCTCTGACCCCGTTTCCAGTGCCGCCTGCTCATCCAGGGCGGGTGAGGGAAGGGATACGCCTTCCTCCGCGATGAGCCGCGATCCATTGAAAGCCATGAAGATACCAAGGATCGCAGCCGTCGCGGTAAACCAGTAAAACCATCGATCGGCTTTCCAAAATGATTTGCTGTTCAATGACATAACCGTCGCTCCGCAGTGGCGCTGCACTGATGCGGTACTCATTCCGTTGAGTACGTAGCGACGAGTACGTTTGTATCCAAGGCTTCGTTACCGGCCTTGCCGCTTGGAAAAGCGGACTTCGCGGCCGCCGGGCTGATCACAACGGAACAGCCCAGCCATTGCCGCAATGGACTACTTCGAAATCCGCGAGATCTTCGATCCCTCGAGCGTCAGATTGTACATCAGGCCCTTGGGATCGAGGATAAATCCGACCACAGGGCTTGTGATCTTGTTGGTGTCGATCGAGCCGCCGACGCCGACCGTGATGATTGCAACGGAGCCGTCAACGCCGACCTTCCAGCCGGCCGTACGCCGAAACTGCTCGAGCGCCTCGGGCGTCATGAACGCGATGATGACGGACCGCGCTTGCACACCCAACTGAAATCCAAACGAGGCCGAGACTGTATTGTAATATCCGGCGTTGCGGCCGCGCACGAGAAGCGCGCCTTCTCCATATTCGCCGCCGACGCCGAACCCGGCTTTCACGACGGACGGAAAGACGAGCATGCCGACAGACTTGTTCGCAAGTTCGCGTGCGCCTCCAACCTGGTAGAAAAACCGATCGAGCGTTTCATGCACGCTTGCATCGATCTCGTGCGCCGATGCGGCGCGGCTTTCATGCGCCGACATGACAATCGCGCACAGCGCGAACAACGCTACGCTTATTCCCTTGATGGACATCGTGTACTCCCTCAGTTCCCCGAATGACTTATTGACGGCGCTTCATGGCCGAATTCGCGCGGAAAGCGGCAAAATCGGGATAAATAGAGCTCAGTCGTAAATGAATCACGTGCGCCAGCCGACTGCAGCCCTGATTAAGCGGCCTTTGGATCATTGCAAGCGTCGTTAAGCATGATGGTGGGCGGTATAGGGATTGAACCTATGACCCCACGCGTGTGAAGCGTGTGCTCTACCGCTGAGCTAACCGCCCGTGTTGGGAGGGCCCATATGCGAGGCGGCGGGTTGGCCTGTCAAGCTGCCCTCATCGCCGCGCTTGGTCCGATTTGAATGCGACCGGATTGAGGGATGTTTGGACCCTTAGGGCTTTTTGCCGGCCCCGGCTGGGACCACTGCCGCGCTCGAGAGGATCGCCTCGACAGCCGCGCGGCTTGCGTGTCCATTCTCGAATTCGCTCTTCGGTGCATAGGCGGTGACGATTGCCGCCCGGCCTTCGCCCCCGAGGACGAGAAGAAACCGCGACTCAGGCCCCCGGGGACCTTTGGCGTCCGCTAGTACGTACGTGTAGGCGTCGCCTCGCTTCAGCGCACCTTCGGCGTAAGCGGGATTCGCGTAGCCTCGGCTGCCTAGGAACTCGAGAAAGGCCTGGCCTTTGAATTCGTGCAACGCTTGCGGCGGCAGCTCTCCCACCACCACGGTTATGCCCGAAGCATCCTGATGAATGGACGGCGAATCGCCAGCGGCCGCCTTGAAATCGTCCGGTACCTCGAACGCCACGGGCCCGACGATCATCTTTTTTGCCGCGAAAGCGTTTGGCGCGCTGGAAAATATCATGGCAACCACGGCCAAAAGCGCGACGGCGATTAGCGGAAACGGCGAGTTTTTAAGCATCGAAGAACCTCGATCCAGAGGCAGGTGACGATCGCAAACGAGGCTGTTCCACAGGCCGGTAACGTGACGCAAGCGAACTCTGCGTATCGTGGTGGATGGCATCGGGGCGCATGCCTATCTCTAGCCAAAGTTGTCGGCGACCCGGTGCGCTCCTTGAAGCCCGCATATATAAGCTTGGATTGCATGCGATGTAGTCCTTGCACCCAACCCCGGCAAAATGCGATGTCTCCCGGCAAACACGAACGATTGCAGGGGGCGCCTGGGCGGCTTCTTAGATCGAAGTCGTTGGGGAGGACGGTTTGAATCCAACGGAGCCGCAACGCCCGCATCTGATCTCGTTGGGCCTGAACAAGCTCGGCCTGATCGGAATCAAAGCGCCGATCGTTTCGGCAATCCTCGTCGTGCTTCTCACCGCCGCCGCGGTCATGGGGCTGACCCACCTCAAGGTGGACGACAGCCTCTCCGAACTCTTCCGCACCAATACGCCCGAGTTCAAAACCTACGAAGAGATCGACCGCCGCTTCCCGTCGAGCGAATACGATGTGCTGGTCGTCGTTGAAGGCAAGAACCTTCTGACGCACGACGGCCTGAAGGCCTTCGCCGGGGCAGCCGCAGATCTCCAGCTCGCCGATGGCGTCAATGGGATCGTCTCGATGCTCTCGGCGCGTGGCAAGCCCGACGCCACGGGATATGCGCCACCCATCGTGCCCGACGAACTTCCCGGAGGCCCGGCCTTCGATCAGATCCTTGAAGCGCTGAAAAGCAACGACATCGTCAAGGGCAAGTTCCTGTCGGAAGACGGCCAGCTTGCGCTGATCGTGCTCTCGCTCAACCGTGAGGTCGTCGCCGAGAAATCGGCGAAGGCCGTCATTGGCGACATCGAACGCACCGCGAAGGAAGACCTGGAACCAGCCGGCCTCACGGTGAAGCTCGCTGGCGCTCCGGTTATGCAACTCGAAATCCGCAACGCCGTCGAACGCGACCAGCTCGTTTACAATGGCCTCGGCCTGTTTTTCGGCGCCGCCATCGCCGCGCTGTTCTTCCGCCGCGTGTCGCTGATGCTGGTCGCCGCGTTGCCTCCCGTCATTGCGGTCTGCTGGTCACTGGGTCTGCTTGGCTGGCTTCATTTCAAGCTCAACCTCTTCCTCAACGTGATGACGCCTCTCATCATGGTGATGGGCTTCGCCGACAGCATGCAGATGGTGTCGGCCATTCGCATCCGTCTCCGCGAGGGCGACAGCAAGCTTCAGGCCGTGAGGTTTGCGGTGAACGTCGTCGGCCCAGCTTGTGTGCTCGCTCACGGAGCGACGCTTCTGTCGTTTCTGGCGCTTCTGTTCTCCGAATCGGGCCTCATTCGCACGTTCGGCGAGGCCGGCGCGATGGCGGTCTGCATCTCATTCGTTGCCGTGATCGTCGTGCTGCCGATCCTGGCGCTTTTGCTGATCCGCAACGAAAAGTCTTTGGCGCGCGACCACACCCCCGCCGACGGCATGATGGATGCACTGGGCAACTTCGTCGGCGCCATCGTTGACCGTGTCATCAAGCATTCGGTCATCTACACGATCATCGGAATCGGGCTCTTCGCTTATTTTGCGTCACTTCATCTGCAACTCGAGCCGCGCTATCGTCTCGCCGATCAGGTTCCGGACCGGGAGCAGGCGCTCGCAGCGACCGGCCGCATCGACACCAAGCTCACAGGCGCCAATCCCTTCCACGTCATGATCCGCTGGAAAAACGGCGCCAGCCTCTACGATCCCGCAACGCTCAAAGTCATCGAGCAGACGCATCTGGCGCTCGAAAAGGCCGCCGGCCTCGGCAATGTCTGGTCGCTCGAAAGTCTCAGGCGTTGGCTGCGCGAGAACGGCGACGACAACGTCGAGACGGTCAAGAAGTACGTCAATTTGCTGCCTGACCATCTCGTCCGCCGCTTCATTGCGAAGGAGCAGGATGCGGTCCTTGTGACGGGCCGCTTGCCCGATGTCGACGCCAGCCAGATTCTGCCGCTCGTCCATAAGGTCGATCAAGCACTTGATCCGGTCCGCCAAGCCTATCCGGACTACGAAATCTCGGTGACGGGACTGCCGGCGCTCGCCGCGCGCAACAGCTACCGCATGATCTCGCAGCTCGATGAAAGCATCCCGCTGTGCGTGCTCGTCGCCGCCGTGCTGCTGGCGCTTGCCTTCCGCTCAGTCTTTGTCGGCTTCATCAGCCTGCTTCCCGGCCTGTTCCCGGTCGTCACGTCCGGCGCGATGCTCTGGTATCTCGGCGGAGGGCTCGAATTCTCATCCGTCGTGGCGCTGATCGTGGTGTTCGGATTGGGCGTCGACGCGCTCATCCACTTCCTCAATCGCCTGCGGCTCGAGGAAAAGCCGGGCGTCGCGCCGGAGCTTGCAATCCGCCGCGCCCGCGTGCTTGTCGGCCCCGCCATCATCTTGACGACGATCGTGCTCGCCTTTGGACTGGGCGTGACCGTCTTTTCGCAACTGCCGTCGCTTCGGCTCTTCGGCCTCGTGTGCGGTGTGACACTGCTGGCGTCGCTCATTGCCGATTTGGTTTTCCTCCCGGCAACGATCCTCGTTTATCGCCGCTATATCAGCGGTCACGACGTCTGAACGGAGGATTGCGCCCGCGGAGGTTGCGGCAGCCCGCGCCAAGGGCGTAGTGTTCGTGCGTCGTCATCGGCAACGAGAGGCAGCGATGCCGCAGAAACTCGTGATCATCCTGGCAAGCACAGATCCGCTGAGCGGCGAGGCCCTGAGCGCGCCGCTCTTCCAGGCCTCCGTCGCCGCCGGAATGAACTATCACGTTGAAGTCGTCTGCACTGGCACCGCTGCGAAATTGCTGCGAAACGGAGCCGCGGCAAGCATTCATCTGAAGCCGGACGAAAAGCGCTCGGTCTACGATTTCATCAAGGAAGGACACGCCGCGGGGGTGAGGTTCTTCTGCTTCTCGCCGGGGCTCGATGTCTGTCACTTGCGGAAGGAAGACCTGATTCCCGAATGCAGTGGCGTTATCGGCGCCGCGCATTTCATCGAAGAAATCATGTCGGGCGATTGCCGGGTTCTCACGTACTGACGGCAGTCCCGAAAAACTTCTCGAGCGCCCCCGGCAGTTGGCGATAGTCGTCGATGATGGCATCCGGACCGAACGAGGCGACGGGATCCACACTATAACCGAAGCTGACGGCCACGATGGGCACGCGCGCAGCCTTCGCCGTCTTGATGTCGGTTTCGCTGTCGCCGACCATGATGCTCGTCTGCGGGGCGCCCCCGGCCCGTGCGATTGTGCCGGTCAGATGCAGCGGATCGGGCTTATAGGCGCCGAGGCTGTCACGCCCGGTGACCGCAGAAAAATAATGATCGAGCTTCATCGCTTCGAGAACGGCGCGCGCTTGCAATTCCATTTTGTTCGTGCACACCGCAAGTGTCGCGCCCTCGGCCTTCAGCCCATCGAGTGCCGCAATGACGTGCGGATAGGGAACGCTATAGTCCGCAAGATGGGCCGTATAATAGACAATGAAGACCTCAAAGAGGTCGTGCAATTCCCGCTCGGATAGCTTCCGCCCGTGCGCCTTCACGGCCCCATCGATCATTGCCAGTGCCCCGTGCCCGACGAACGGCCGGATTTCGAGCTCGCTGACGCGGTCGAGTCCGAGCGTCGAAAGAACGTGATTCGTCGCTTCGGCGAGATCCGGTGCGGTATCCACAAGCGTACCGTCAAGGTCGAAGACGATGGTCCAGCCCTGCATGAATTCTCCTCGCATTTTCAAGGTAGCGTATTCATCCCCGCCGGCGATGTCACGGCGTCACGAGGACCTGCTAGGGTGGCTGGCTTGAAAGAGCCGCATCCGCAGCCTAGAGAGGTCCCGCGCGGAGGGCGCTGATTTTGCAAAGCTTGAGGCCGTGATGAGCAATGACGATTGGAAGCGACAAGCCGCCGAACAGGCGCTGACGTACGTCGAAGACGGAATGAAGCTCGGCCTTGGCACCGGCTCGACCGCTGCCAAATTCGTCGAGCTTCTCGGCGCCAAGGTCAAAGCCGGTCTCAAGGTCGTCTGCGTCCCGACCTCCGAAGCGACGCGCGCCCAGGCGGCGGCACTGGGTATTCCGCTGACGACCCTCGACGAAACGCCGTCCCTCGATTTGACCGTCGATGGAGCGGACGAAATTGATGAAGAGTTGCGGCTCATCAAGGGCGGCGGCGGAGCCCTGCTGAGGGAAAAGATCGTCGCCGTCGCGTCCGATCGCGTTGTCATCATCGCCGATAACTCCAAGCTCGTCGAAACGCTTGGTCGTTTTCCCCTGCCGCTCGAGGTCGTGCCATTCGGATTAGCCGCGACCGAGCAACTCATCATCAAGCTCGCGGCCGATACGGGATGCGAAGGCGAGGTTAGGCTTCGCAAAGGTACAGACGGCAAGCCATTTGTAACGGACAACGGCAATTATATCCTCGATTGTTCCTTCGGTACGATTGAAGATCCCGAAGCTCTGGATGACTCCCTGAAACTCGTGCCCGGCCTCGTCGATACGGGGCTGTTTTTAGGAATTGCAGACGTTGGGATCATTGCAGGGCCAAAAGGCGTTGAAGTGCTATCCGGAATTGAAACTGATTTCGAAGAGGACGATTGATATGGGTTACGCCCTGCGGATGATTGCTCTGAGCATTCTTTGTTTCTCCGGAATGGCACTCGCTGAAGATGTGCCGCCATCGCAACCGGATCCGGCGCGTGTCGCCGCCGCGCGTGATCTTCTCCAAGTAACCGGCGTAACGAAACAGATGGAGGGCATGGTTCAGGCGATGACGCGCGGGTTCGCTCAAGGCGCCAACGCCAATTCGTCGGAAGCCGGCAAGAAGCTTTCCGAGCAGTTCGATCAAACCATGAAAAAGCTGCTCGGATATCAGGACCAGATGATCGCCGATTTCGCCAATCTCTATGCCGAGACCTTCACGGCTGAGGAAATGAAAGCGGTCGCCGATTTTTATCGCTCAGGCCCCGGTGCCAAATTCGTATCTAAAACGCCGGAGCTAATGAAGAAGGGCGCCGAGATCGGTATGAAATATTCAAGCAAAATAGCTGACGAGATGAAGGCCCAGGAAACTTCACCCGGGCAGAAATAGGTCTCAGCAAATAATTTCGTCAGACCGCGCAATGACAGTTTTCGATTTTGACCTCTTCGTCATCGGCGCTGGCTCCGGTGGCGTCAGAGCTGCCCGCATCGCGGCCAGCCACGGCGCCAAGGTTGCCATTGCCGAAGAGTACAGGGTAGGCGGCACTTGCGTCATCCGCGGCTGCGTTCCGAAAAAGTTGCTCGTATACGCCAGCCGTTTCGCTGACGATTTTGCCGATGCCAGGGGGTTCGGCTGGTCCGTGAGCGGCGAGACGTTCGACTGGACGTCGCTCGTCGCCGCGAAGAACAAGGAAATTTCGCGCCTCGAAGCGGCCTATCGCGCCACCCTCGACAAATACAAGGTTGAGGTTTTCCCCGAGCGCGCAACGCTGCTCTCTCCGAATGAGGTGCGGCTCGCGAATTCCGGACGGAAAATCACTGCGAAGACGATTTTGGTGGCGACCGGCGGCCGCCCCAACGTCGATCCTGCTCTTCCCGGTATCGAGAATGTCATCACGTCGAATGAAGTGTTCGACCTGAAGGAGTTTCCGCGCTGCATCGTCATCGCGGGCGGCGGGTATATTGCCATCGAGTTTGCCTCGATCTTCAATGGACTCGGCGCTGACGTGACGCTCATCTATCGCGGCGATAAATTTCTCCGTGGCTTTGATGAAGATCTGCGCGACGGGCTAGCAGCCGCGATGACGGCGCGCGGTATCCGCATCATCACCGGCCAGAAATTCACGAAGATCGAGAAGCGGGCATCAGGTCTCGCCGGCACGATCAGCAGCGGTGAAACGCTCGAAGCCGATCAGATCATGTTTGCTATCGGACGCTCGCCGAATACGAAAAACCTCGGTCTTGAAGCTCTCGGCGTTCACATCGATGCCGAAGGCGCCATCGTCGTCGATAACGCCTCGCAAACCACCGTGCCCTCGATCTATGCCGTTGGCGACGTCACCAACCGCGTAAACCTCACTCCGGTCGCCATCCGCGAAGGTCACGCGTTCGCCGATACGTTATTCGGCAAAAGGCCGTGGATCGTCGACTACACGACCATCCCGACAGCCGTCTTCTCGACACCCGAGATCGGCACCGTCGGTTTCACCGAGCAGGAAGCACGTGCTCAGTACGAGGACGTCCATATTTACAAGGGCAGCTTTCGGCCGATGAAGGCGATTTTGGCCGGTCGCAACGAGAAAATGCTCATGAAGATTATTGTCGAAGGCGCCAGCGACCGCGTCGTCGGCGTCCACGTTTTGGGGCCTGACGCAGCCGAAATCATTCAGATGGCTGCAATCGCCGTCCGTATGCGTGCATGCAAGTCGGACTTCGACCAGACGATGGCCTTGCATCCATCCGCCGCAGAGGAACTGGTCACGCTTCGTGAGAAATGGCTGGCCCCTGGCGAAGCCGCCGGTTGATCGCCGAAAAGCTCCGCCGTATGGGTTCGCGCCCACGTCTCGGCGAGAGTCGCGGCACGACTGACGGCAGGAGGGAACAAATGACGCGGCTCAGCGGCAAGATCGCAATCGTAACGGGTTCTGGCGGCGGCATCGGGCAAGCCATCGCCGCGCGGTTCGCCCTCGAAGGCGCGCATGTCTGGGTCACTGACATCAACGGTGAGACCGCCGAACAGACGGTTCAAAAAATCAAAGCCAACGGCGGCGCCGCAACGGCGATGGTGGTCGATGTCTCGAAAGGGCAAGATCTCACCGCCCTCCTGCGCAACGTCGAGAAGGCGCACGGAAACGTGGATGTTCTCGTCAACAACGCCGGTATTCTCGTTCGCGGCGAAATCCGCCAGCTTTCCGATGCCGACTGGGCGAAGCTGCGCGAAGTTAACCTCGATGCCATTCTAAGGCTGTCGCGCGATGCACTACCGCTGCTCCGGAAATCGGAGTCGCCATCGATCATCAATATCTCGTCGATCATGGCAAACCGCGGCCTTCGTCCGCTCGCGGCCTATACGGCGACCAAGGGCGCGATTACGGCGCTGACCAAAGGCCTCGCCATCGAATACGCCCCGTTCAACGTTCGGGTGAATTCCATTGCGCCCGGTTACGTCGAAACGGGCATCACGGACCGGCTGTTGAAGTTGCCGCCCGTCAAGAAGGCACTGATCGACAAGACGCCGATGGGCCGCCTCGGCACGCCCGAGGACATGACGGGAGCGGCGGTCTTTTTTGCCTCCGACGACAGCATATATTGCACAGGCTCGGAACTCGCCGTCGATGGCGGCATGTCTGCTGGTCTCTAAGCGGGTAAAAGCAGGGGCTTGAGGCGCTGGCATTGCCTGCCGATATCTCCTATAAGCCCCGAGATAATATGCCACAGAGCCATAAAAGGCGCTGCCTTTGGGCATTGCGGCCCGTATGTGCTCTTCAGGAGTTTACCTTACTATGGCGTCGAACGCCCAAGTCGAAAAATGGTCACCGGACACCTGGCGCAGCAAGCCGATCCTGCAGGTGCCGGATTATCCCGATGCCAAGGCCCTGGCCGATGCCGAAGCGAAGCTCGCGACGTTCCCGCCGCTCGTATTTGCCGGTGAAGCGCGTGAGCTGAAGAAGCAGCTTGCCGGCATTGCCGGAGGCACGGGCTTTTTGCTCCAGGGCGGCGACTGCGCCGAAAGCTTTGCCGAGCACCGCGCCGACAACATCCGCGATTTCTTCCGCGTCTTCCTGCAGATGGCGGTCGTGCTGACGTACGCCGGCGGCGAACCCGTCACGAAGGTTGGCCGCATCGCCGGGCAATTCGCAAAGCCGCGGTCTTCGCCGACCGAGAAAAAGGACGGCAAGGAGCTGCCGAGCTACCGCGGCGACATCATCAACGGCCCTGAGTTCACGCCGGAAGCACGCATTCCAGATCCCGTCCGTCAGCTCGAAGCCTATCGCCAATCGGCGGCGACGCTGAACCTGATCCGCGCCTTCGCAACGGGCGGCTATGCCGACCTCGAGCGCGTGCACCAGTGGAACATGGGTTTCGTGAAAGATAGCCCGCAGGGTCACCGCTATCAGGAGATCGCCGATCGTATTGCCGAGACGCTGCAGTTCATGCGCGCCTGTGGGATCACGTCGGATAATACGTCCCAACTGCGCACGACGAGCTTCTACACCAGCCACGAAGCGCTGCTTCTGGGCTACGAGCAGGCTTTGACGCGCAAGGATTCCACCAGCGGCGACTGGTACGCGACGAGCGGCCATATGATCTGGATCGGAGACCGAACGCGCCAGCCGGATCATGCCCATATCGAGTACTGCCGCGGCATCAAGAATCCGATTGGCTTGAAGTGCGGGCCTTCGCTCGACGCCGACGGACTGTTGCGCCTGATCGACCTTCTCAATCCGAAGGACGAGCCCGGCCGCCTGACGCTCATCTGCCGGTTCGGCTTCGACAAAGTCGAGGCGCACCTGCCGAAGCTCGTCCGCGCGGTGAAGAAGGCCGGCCGTTCCGTCGTCTGGTCTTGCGACCCGATGCACGGCAACACGATCTCCGCCGTCAACGGCTACAAGACGCGCCCCTTCGATCGCATCTTGAAAGAAAGCCTGTCGTTCTTCGAGGTGCATCGCGCCGAGGGAACGCACGCGGGCGGCATCCACGTCGAGATGACCGGTCAGAACGTCACCGAGTGTACGGGCGGCGCCACCGCAATTTCCGAGCAGGATCTATCGGACCGCTACCATACGCATTGCGATCCCCGCCTCAACGCCGACCAGGCGCTGGAGCTGGCTTTCCTCGTTGCTGAACAGTTGAAGAAAGAGCGCGATGCCGAAGGCCGGCCGGAGCCGAAAACGCTGATTGCTTAATTTGGAACCATAAGTGAGAAGCCCGGTGCTAGTCACCGGGCTTTTTTTATACGTCCCGTTTTTGCTCTAGTTGCGCGACTAATCGCTCTTTTGATAATATTAATCGATACTGTTCTTTTTATTGATGCGAGGGTTCTATGGGCAAAAATTTAAGGACGAGGCCAAAAACTGGTCTGAGCAGGGGCACGCCGGGATATGCAATCAATTTTTTCCGGTCGGACATCCTTGTAAATCTTCAGCTTGACCTGAAACGCCTTGAGAGGTCAGGTATAGATGAGGAAATTTGTCGTGTGCGCGAGCTTTTAAGCGCTCTGGTGAGTGCAGCCTCTGCAGAACCCAAAGGCTCATTTTGGGGGCCCAAGCTTCATGAGGTGCTTCGCGAATATGAAATTACGTACAAGAAATGGAATGACGTCTCTGGTTCTGAACCGCATTCAATCGCCAAGCGTGATGAACTTTTGTGCAAATTGCAGGATATACGTCACGACATTTCAAATACATGTCGACGAAATGCTCATAGCCTTTCGGAAGCACACGATTTGGAACTCATCAGTTCGATAAATGATGCCCTCGTCCAGGTAATTCGAGCGGTCCCAAATACATTTACGGCGCTTTCGAAAAGTGCAGAAAGATACGCGCAACGCGCAATGCTCGGACATTAATCCAGTCCGCTATCGAAAGCGCGATAGTCTACCGACAGATTTTGTGAGTATACTGAATGGTGGCCTGCGGTTGCGGGCCGCCATTTCGGTTTTACCGGATGGTTGCAGCCATGCGATTACATCTTTTCCTGGTCCTGGCTTGCCTTGTGGGAATGTCCGTCGTGTCGAAATACGCACTGACCGTCCCGGTCAATTCCCGCGTACATGCCAGCGAAATCTGCTGGGACCCCGACGTTGAATTCCCGGTCCCCTGCGACGACGATAACGATTGAGCGAGATAGGTCCCGGCCTGGACGCGGTGGTCCTGGACCTCGATAGCGGTGCGCTCTAAATAGCGGGAATGACCGCACCTCTCTCACTCAAGATCGCCCTCGTGCAGCTCAATCCCGTCGTCGGGGATTTGAATGGCAACGCCGAGCTTGCAGCCGCTGCCCATGCCCGCGCCAAGGAACTCGGCGCGGACGCCGTCGTGTTCTCCGAGCTTTTCCTCAATGGCTACCCGCCCGAAGACCTCGTGCTGAAACCCGCCTTCCTGCAGGCGACGCGCGAGCGGCTCGAATGGCTGGCCAAGACCTGCGCCGATGGCCCCGCGATGCTCATCGGCGCGATCTGGAATGAGGAGGGGAAGGTCTACAACGCCGTTGTTCTGCTTGATGGCGGACGAATTCAGGCAACGACGCTGAAAGTCGATCTCCCGAACTACGGTGTCTTCGACGAGAAGCGGGTGTTCGCCGCCGGTCCGATGCCTGGGCCGCTAAACGTGCGTGGCGTGCGGGTCGGCGTGCCGATCTGCGAAGATATCTGGGGCTCGGAAGTCGTCGAGACGCTCGCAGAGACCGGCGCCGAAATTCTGATTTCGCCAAACGGCTCGCCGTTCGATTGGCCGAAGCCCGACAACCGCATGAACGTTGCCGTCGCGCGCGTAACCGAAAGCGGTCTGCCGCTCGCCTACCTCAATCAGGTCGGCGGCCAGGACGAACTGGTATTCGACGGCGCATCTTTCGTGCTCAACGCCGACCATAGCCTCGCTGTGCAACTGCCAGCATGGCGCGAAGCGATCGTCTTGACGGAATGGACGAAATCCGCCGCCGGATGGCGGTGCGAGAAGGGTGAGGTTGCAAAACTTACCGAGGGTCCGGCGTCCGCCTATCAGGCCTGCGTGCTCGGGCTCAAGGACTACGTCGACAAGAACAATTTTCCAGGTGTCGTCCTCGGTCTTTCCGGCGGTATTGATTCAGCACTCGTCGCGGCCATAGCGGTCGATGCATTGGGACCCTCGCGCGTCCACGCCATCATGCTGCCGTCGAAGTTCACGTCCGACGAAAGTCTGCAGGATGCCGCCGCTTGCGCGAAAGCTCTCGGCATCCGCTACGACAAGGTTTCGATCGAGCCGACCGTTGCCGGACTGACCTGGAGCCTCAAGGACCTCTTCGCCGGCACCAACGCCGACATCACCGAGGAGAACATGCAGAGCCGCGTGCGAGGCACGATTCTGATGGCGGTGTCGAACAAGTACGGCGGCATGGTCGTCACCACCGGCAACAAGAGCGAAATGTCCGTCGGCTACGCCACGCTCTACGGCGATATGAACGGCGGCTTCAATCCTATCAAGGATCTCTACAAGACCGAGGTCTATGAACTCGCGCGCTGGCGCAACGCGAATGTGCCTGAAGGTGCGCTGGGTCCATCTGGCCCCGTAATTCCCGAGCGCATTCTGACGAAAGCGCCGACGGCGGAGCTTCGCGCCAACCAGACGGACCAGGACTCGCTGCCACCCTATGAAGCGCTCGATGACATTTTGAAATGTCTCGTCGAGAGGGAAATGCCGGTCTCGGACGTAATCGCCCGCGGCCATGCCGTCGAAACGGTACAGAAGGTCGAACGGCTGCTCTACCTCGCCGAGTACAAACGCCGTCAGGCAGCGCCGGGCGTCAAGATTTCGGCACGCAACTTCGGCCGAGATCGCCGCTATCCCATCACCAACAGGTTCCGCGAGAACGTCGCGGCGCTGACTCGTCATCCTCGACAGAGCACGCCGGAGGGCGTGTCGAAGGTTGGGGATCCAGCGTTAGACCCGTCGAAGACGCAATATTGAGCCTCCGGCACTTCTTGCGCTGGATCCCCGAACGGCCTCGCGATGCTCACCCGTTCGAGGATGACGGAAGACCAGCACTTCTTGCGTTTGATCCGGCACGAAGTAGGGTGCGGCACCTGAATCTCTCAAAGGCCAGACATGACACCCCGCGTCCGTTTCGCACCGAGCCCAACAGGGCGGCTCCACATCGGCAATATCCGGACCGCGGCGCTGAATTGGCTTTTTGCCCGAAAGCACGGCGGCAGCTTCCTGCTTCGCCTCGATGACACCGACACCGCGCGCTCCACCCAGGAATTCGCCGACGCAATCCGCGATGACCTGACGTGGCTCGGCCTGACTTGGAACGATTTTGCTCGCCAGCAGGATAGGACCGCGCGCTACGTAGAAGCCGCTGACGCGCTTAAAGCCTCAGGCGCGCTCTATCCTTGCTTCGAAACCGAGGAAGAGCTGGACCGCCGGCGCAAACGCCAGCTCGCGATGCATCGTCCGCCCATCTACGACCGTGCCGCGCTGAAACTCACGCAGGAAGAAATCGACGCGAAGCTCGCGGCCGGTCAGACGCCTCATTGGCGCTTTCGCCTGCCGAACACAGCGGCAGGACGCGGGCTCGCACCTGAGCCAACCCTCGTCACGTGGAACGATCTGATCCGCGGCGATCAGACTGTCGATCTCGGCTCCCTGTCCGATCCCGTGCTGATCCGCGGCGATGGCACGTTCCTCTACACGTTCACCAGCGTCGTCGATGACATCGACTTCGCCATCACGCACATCGTGCGCGGCGAGGATCACGTCACGAATACCGGCGTCCAGCTTGCGATCTTCGAAGCGGCGGGAGGAACGCCACCGGCGTTCGGCCATCACTCGCTGCTGGTTGGTGCCGACGGGCAGGCTCTGTCGAAACGCCTCGGCGCGCTCTCCATCCAAAGCTTCCGCGACGAAGGCCTGGAGCCGATGGCAGTGCTCTGCCATGCCGCACTCGTCGGTACGTCGGATGCGATAGAGCCGCTGCATTCACGCGACGAACTTGCGGCGAAACTGGACTTCTCGAAGATTTCGACAGCGCCGGGGCGTTTCGACGTTGCAGAACTGAAAGTGCTGAATGGCAAACTACTCCACACGCTCGATTACGTGAGCGTCGCCGAGCAGCTACGCGCACTCGGCATCGAAGGCCGCGAGGAGTTCTGGAACGCCGTGCGCGGCAACCTCGAGATCTTCGCGGACGCGCGCATCTGGTGGGACGTCGTCGCGGGCGACATCGACCCCATCATCGAGGATTCGAAATTGACCGTCGCCGCCACGGAGGCCTTGCCGGCAGCCCCCTGGAGCGAGAGCACCTGGTCGGAATGGACGAACGCGGTGAAAGCCAAGACCGGCGCTAAGGGCCGCGCGCTGTTCCATCCGCTCCGCCTCGCGCTCACCGGCCGCGAAGCCGGTCCCGAACTCAAGACGCTTTTGCCATTGATGGGCCGCGACCGCGTCCTCGCCCGCCTTGAGGGCAAACGTGCCTGACACGCGGCCGGGAAAGGCCTCGGCCGAGCTTAGCGACGGACCGCTACTGTGGCTGAGCCTCAGTCTGCCAGCCGCCGGCTGAACTCGCCGGCTGAGCCGCGCCAGTCATCGGCGCCGCCGAGCGCTGAGCGGTCGAACCCGTAGTGATTGTGGTTGAACCGCCGCTATCCGCACGGCGCCCCGGCACCTGCGCTCCGGGGGTGGTCCCCTCGGCCTTCTTGTCCGGCTGCGTGCCGTCCGGCGGTGGCACGTATTCGGCAACCTTGCACGAGCAGCCGTTCACGTATTCCTTCCGGTAGCGAAATGCGAACTTCAACCGCGTGTACGGTTCTTGCGATCTGAGCGCGACGGATTGCTCGACCGTGCCGCCCGGATTTGGATAGTAATACAACTCGGTCGGCGCCGCGCATTTCGACGTACACGCGTCGGCATCCTGCGAGAAATGGCTCGGCAGCGTCGAGAAGCTTACCGGGAAATAGAAGCCGTCGCAAAGACGGACGCACAGTGTCCGGTAGGTCTGCGCGCCGTTGGCCGCCTGCGGGTTCCACACGTTACCGCCACTCGATTCCTCGTCTTCCCACATGCCGCCGCCACCGCCGCTGCTCCGGCGCGCCATGTCGACGTAGTTAGCGCCGCAGTTGTTGCGCGCAAGCTCGCGGATGATGTCGTCCTGATAGGAGCGTCCCGCCGAACCCAGAATATCGCGGCGCCGCGCATCGAGATCGGCGAGCCGCCGTTTCGAAGCGTCGAGCTGCCGCGCCAAGTCTTTACACTGCGGGGTGTTCTTCAGCGACTTCGTGAACAGGAAATATTCGTAGCAGCCGCGGTCGAGCTGCGAATTGTTTTGGTCGACGACCCGTTCGAGTTGCCGGATGTCATTCTCAAGTCGCGGCAGATCGTTCTGAGATTGGCCGTTCTTTTGGCCTTCCTGCACCAGCCGTTGCTCGAGCTGATAGCAGATTGGGTTCTTCGCGGACCAGTTCGATGCCGGTTGGGCAGGAGCTCCTGGAACTCCAGACGCCCCAGGAGCGCCGGGCGAGGCCGGTGCCGCCGGGGTACCCGGATACTGCGACTGCCCGGGATACGGCGCTTGACTGGGATAGGGTGCTTGCGACGGATATGGCGGTGGGGCCTGCGCCGGGCCGGGCTGCCGGTAGACCGGCTCCTGTGGGACGGGCGGTCCACCTCCCCGGTCTTCCTCATCGTGCCCGCCGCCTCCGAAGGGCCACCAGCTTTGCGCCGAAGCCACTTCCGTCGCCAAAAACAGGGCGCCAAGCATCATTGCCAGCACGAGCAGCAACCGGCGGACGGCGATATTGAAAGATTTCCCTTGGCTCACGCCTGTTCCCCGACGCCCCTTGACGACTTTCGCGCTCCGTATGAAGGCATCCGAAGCAGTGCTTTCCGAAGCCTAAGCAGCGATTTGCTAGCGGGTCAATGCGGAGCAATTGCGACGTGAAGCATTTTACAAGGGGTTTCAGAAACTTGAGGCCCGCTTGACGTGGAAGTGAAGAAGCGCCAAAGGCGCGGCGGCACCTGATGGCGCCGTTGGCGGCTATGGCATATTCAGTGTTCCGGAATAGCTTCCGTTCGATATTGCAGAATCCAGGCGACGCGAGAGGTCCAGTTTGGCGCTCAAACTTTACAATACTCTGAGCCGGCATAAGGCCGAGTTCGTGCCGATCGACCCATCGAACGTGCGCATGTATGTGTGCGGTCCGACCGTCTACGACTACGCCCACATCGGCAACGCGCGCCCCGTGATCGTTTTCGACGTGCTGTTCCGGCTGCTCCGCCACATCTACGGACCGGACCATGTGACCTACGTGCGCAACATCACGGACGTCGACGACAAGATCAACGCCCGCGCCGCGCGCGATTATCCCGGGCTGCCGCTGAACGAAGCGATCCGCAAAGTCACCGAAGCGACCGAGAAGCAGTTCCACACCGACATCGCGGCCTTAGGCGTGCTGCAGCCGACGTACGAGCCGCGCGCAACCGAGTTCATCCGCCGCCAGGATGGTCGCGAGGACATGGTTTCGCTGATCGACGCGCTGGTGAGGCGGGGCCATGCCTACGTCGCCGAAAACCACGTGCTCTTCGACGTCGAGTCAATGCCCGATTACGGCCGCCTTTCGAACCGTACGCTTGAAGAGATGGAAGCAGGCGCCCGCGTCGAGGTCGCGCCCTACAAGAAAGGTCCAATGGACTTCGTCTTGTGGAAGCCGTCGAAACCGGGAGAGCCCGCGTGGCCCTCACCAAGCGGCATCCAGGTTCCCGGACGCCCAGGCTGGCACATCGAATGCTCCGCAATGGCGGGTGCCTTGCTCGGCCCCGTGTTCGACATCCACGGCGGCGGCATCGACCTGACGTTCCCGCATCATGAGAACGAGATCGCCCAATCACGCTGCGCCCACGGCACTTCGGTGATGGCCAACGTTTGGATGCACAACGGCTTTCTGCAGGTCGAAGGCGAGAAGATGTCGAAGAGCCTCGGCAACTTCGTGACGATCCACGAGCTGCTGAATACCAAAAAATTCGGAGGTCGCAGTTGGCCAGGCGACGTGTTGAGACTCGCAATGTTGATGACGCACTATAGACAGCCGATTAACTGGACTCGGACTTTAATCGAAGAAAGCTATTCTGTATTGTCCGGCTGGAAAGAAGTCCTCAAAGGACTCATGAGTTTCCAAGAAGGAAATAGAGAATACTACGAGTCCGAGGAGATACCTCCGAGTTTCATCGACGCTTTGGCCGATGACGTAAATACTCCGAGAGCAATTTCGCTTTTGCATGCGATGGCAAAAGAGAGCGACGCGCACACTTCAGCTTATCGGCAGTTGTTTGTGTCGGGGCGATTGCTGGGTTTGTGGACCTTCGATAGTCTAGCTGCAGAGTACAAAGAAGAAGCGGAGCGTTCCGTCGATATTGCGCCGTACGTTAATCGGCTCATCAATGCCCGCCTGGAAGCGAGGAAGCGCAAAGACTTTGCAGAATCCGACCGCATCCGCGACGAGCTTGCCGGCATGGGCATCGCCCTCAAAGATACGAAAAACAAGGAAACCGGCGAGATCGAAACCACCTGGGAAATCGCAAGGTAGCTTCTCATGTCATCCTCGGGCTTGTCCCGAGGATCTATAGAGCCGGACGCTCGCTGGCCGATGGATGCTCGGGACGAGCCCGAGCATGACAACGTCTTTAGTCGACGGGAATTCTTAGCCGAAATACCCCGGCTGACCGATATCGGCGATGAGCCCGATCTCTCTGGGCTTCCAGCCGAGCCACTGTTTCGTCAAAGCGCTGGATGCCGGCAAGTCGAGACCGGCGAACATCGCGAGCGGGCCATAATAATCGCCAGCTTCTTCCTTCTTTATCGAGACGACAGGCACATTCAGCGCGTGACCAATCACCTCGATGATTTCGCGCATGGGCACGCCTTCGTCGCCAACGGCATGGTAGAGGCCGTCTGCAGTGCCTTTCTCCAACGCGAGCCTGTAGAGGCGAGCCACATCCAATCTGTGTGCCGCCGGCCAGCGATCGCTGCCGTCGCCGACATATGCTGCCGAGCCTTTCTGGCGCGCCAGCAGGAGCAGATAGGTGATCAAGCCGGCTTTGCCTTCGCCGCCATGCACCTGCGGCAGGCGTATCGCCATCGCGCGCACGCCCCGCGACGCATAAGCCAAACCAGCTTGTTCAGACACGCGCGGAACCGTTGGGCTGGCCTCGCGCCGCATCTCTTCGGTGACCGTCACGTTCGGTGCAACGAGCCCCGTTCCGGATGTCACGATGAATGGCTTGTTTGTCCCTACCAGCACATCGCCCATCGCTTCGATGGCGCGCTTGTCGATCTGCCCGTTCTCCGCGAACTTCGAGAAGTCGTGGATGAAAGCGCAGTGGATGGTACCGTCGGTTTCCTTCGCGCCTTTGCGAAGACTGTCGAGGTCATCAAGGTCGCCGCGATGAACGACGGCACCTATTGTCGAGAGCGCTGCAGCGCCTGCATCTGAGCGCGTGAGGCCCAGAACTTGGTGCCCCGCGCCGAGCAATTCCCGAACGACCGCTGTCCCAACAAAGCCTGTCGCTCCGGTTACGAAAACACGCATGAGATGCCCTCCTGGTTACGTTGGAGGGAAAGTCGTGCTAGCCTTTATCCTGGTAAAGTAGTGAGCTTATACGGGTATAATTGCTACCAGCATGAGCGTGTCGGAAACGAGAGAGAGCGCGTTGGGTGCCTACCTGCGCGATCGCCGGACCAAACTCGATCCGGCCTCCTTCGGCTTGCCGCTTACACGTCGCCGCACACCGGGTCTAAGGCGTGAGGAAGTGGCGCAACGCGCCAACGTCAGCGCTACGTGGTACACGTGGCTGGAGCAGGGGCGGGGCGGCGCACCATCGGCCGATGTGCTCGACCGGATCGCCCGCGCGCTGATGTTGACCGATGCCGAACGCGAGCACCTTTACATTCTCGGCCTCGGCCATCCTCCTGAGGTTCGATACCGGATCGACGACAGCGTCACGCCACGCCTTCAGCGTCTCGTCGACGCTCTCGAGTTCAGTCCCGCCATGATCAAGAATGCGACCTGGGACGTCGTCGCCTGGAACCGCGCGTTCGCGACAGTGCTGACGGACTACGGTTCGCTTCCGGCGGAGAGGCGTAACATCCTACGCGTTATCTTCGGTGATCCCCATGTGCGCGCCGCGCAGTTCGATTGGGAGAGTGTTGCGCGGTATGTCGTCGGTGTCTTCCGGGCCGACATCGCTCGTGCTGGAGCGACCGCGAGAGTCGCGGCGTTGGTTGACGAGCTCTCTCAAATAAGTCCCGACTTCGAGAGGCTCTGGCGTGACAACGACGTGCTTAGCCACGGAGGCGGCGTCAAGCGCCTGCGCCATCCAATCCTTGGAGAGGTGTCGTTCGAATATTCGGCGTTTGCGGTCGACGGCCGTCCGGATCTCGGCCTGGTCGTCTACAATCCAGCGACGCCGGAGGATCGGGAGCGCGTCAAGGCGCTGATCAAATCGTCTAACGGCATCCTCGATGCGGCGAGCAGCGCGAGGCGCGTCCGGGATTCAGCGTAAGAAGTGCCGAACGCCCAATATTTTGCGACGAGTCTTGTGCTGGATCCCCGGCCGTCACGCGCTTTCAGCGCGCTTGGCCGAGGATGACGCGGGCAGCGACCTTGCAGGGGGTTGCATCGTGCATCACATGGGGATAGGCCAACGCAGCACCCCATGACATCCATTTCTGAGACCGGCCTAATCCGGTCCAACAGCAATCTTTCCGCCATGTCCGACGACTACCCGCTCCGTCCATTCCTGCCAGCCGACGCCATGGTGCTGCGCGACCTCTTCGCGCAAAGCATCGATGAGTTGACGGCTGACGATTACGACGACGATCAGCGGCTTGCCTGGGTCGCCACCGCCGAGGATGCGGCAGCATTCCGTGACAGGCTCGCCGGAGCGTTGACCCTCGTCGTTCAGCTCGACGGCGAATACCTCGGTTTTGGGTCCCTTAAGGACAATAAAACCATTGATATGCTTTATGTGCATCCTGACTTTGCGGGCGAGGGGGTCGGCACGGCACTTGCCGAAGCGCTCGAGAAGATCGCAGGCGCGCGCGGAGCAGAGGCCGTGAGTGTCGATGCGAGCGACACGGCCGTGCCGTTTTTCGAGCATCGCGGCTACGTCGGAGCTCAACGAAACTCCATACCGCTCGATGATCAATGGCTTTCCAACACGACCATGGTAAAGCGTCTCGCCGGCAATCCGGCGAAAGCCGGGCCACCGAAAGCATCATGAGCAAAGAACGCCTCTACCTCTTCGATACGACGCTGCGCGACGGCGCCCAGACGACGGGCGTTGATTTTTCGCTCGAGGACAAGCGCCGCCTGATGCGCGTGCTTGACGACCTCGGCGTCGACTATATCGAGGGTGGCTTTCCCGGCGCCAATGCGACGGATACGGAGCTTTTCTCCGCTCGCCCCTCTCTGAAGTCCGCGCGCTTCACCGCGTTCGGCATGACGAAGCGCGCCGGACGCTCGGTCTCGAACGATCCAGGACTTCAAGCAATTCTCCAGTCCGCCGCCGACAGCATCTGCCTCGTGGCCAAGTCTTCCGATTACCAGGTGCGCGTCGCCCTTGGCATCACCAACGACGAGAATCTCGAAGCTATCCGCCAATCGGTCAGCGCCGTTGTCGAAACGCAGCGCGAGGCGATGATCGACTGCGAGCATTTCTTCGATGGCTACAAGTCGAACCGCGACTACGCGCTCGCCGTCGCGAAGGCGGCGTATGACGCCGGCGCGCGCTGGGTCGTCCTTTGCGATACCAACGGCGGAACGCTGCCGCACGAAGTCGAGCGTATCGTCGCCGACGTAGCCAAGCACGTTCCTGGCGCGAACCTCGGCATTCACACCCACAATGATACCGAGAACGCCGTCGCCAACACGCTGATGGCGGTCCGCGCCGGATGCCGGCAGATTCAGGGCACGCTCAATGGCCTGGGCGAACGCTGCGGTAACGCCAACTTGACGTCGATTATTCCAACGCTGCTTCTGAAGAGCGAATTCGCCGAGGCATTCACGACGGGCGTCACGCCCGACAAGCTTCGAACGCTCACGCATGCGAGCCGCGTGCTCGACGAAGTTTTGAACGAAGCGCCGAACCGTCACGCACCTTACGTTGGCGAAAGCGCATTCGCGACAAAGGCCGGCATTCACGCTTCCGCGCTAATGAAGGCGCCCGAGACCTACGAGCACGTTCCGCCCGAAAGCGTCGGCAACGAACGGCGTATCCTTGTATCGAAGCAGGGCGGCCGCTCCTCGCTAACATCGGCACTCGAACGTCTCGGTCTGCCCTCCGATAAGGATGACGCGCGCGTGCAGGCGCTCCTCGATGAGGTGAAGGCGCGCGAGGATCAGGGCTATTCCTACGAGTCCGCGGAAGCATCGTTCGAGCTGCTGGCCCGCCGGGCGCTCGCGACCGTGCCGCGCTATTTCTCCGTCGATAATTTTCGCGTGACGGTCGAGCGCCATGAAGAGCGCTCGCGATCGCACAACGGCAACGGAACCGTTTCGCACGCCGTCGTCACCGTCTCGATCGCGGGCGACGAGGCGCCGCTGGTTTCGGTCGGCGAAGGCAACGGCCCCGTCAATGCTCTCGATAAGGCCTTGCGCAGCGATCTCGGCCGCTACCAGAAGCACATCGAGAACGTGGAGCTTGTCGACTACAAGGTTCGCATCCTGACGCAGACGCACGCGGGCGGCACCGATGCGGTAACGCGCGTGCTGGTCGAAAGTCATGACCCGCGAACTGGCGAGCGCTGGACGACCGTCGGCGTCTCGCCAAACATCATCGACGCGAGCTTCGAAGCGCTCCTCGACAGCATCAACTACAAGCTCCTGAAAGACGAAGCTCAGGTCAGCTGAAGGCGGCCGACGCTTTTATCCCCAGCTGTGGAGAAGTATTGCGGGGGATCGGACGTTGATCCGGTTCGGTCGAGCGTGCTTCGCTCGACACGCTTTCGCACATCGAAGCTAAGTTGAACGAACTCCAATCTGTAAGCGATTATCATCACTCGGATTTATTCAAGTCCGGCTCACGGAATGCCGCATTACAGCGTTCATCCGTACAGTGATCGAAAAGCAGCGGTAACTAAAAATCGCCACATTCAGTGTACGAACAACTTGTCCACGCATCGCTCGCTCGCTAGCACCGAGCTGTGGATAAGCTGTTGATTTCAGCAGCGGGAAAAACGGGGAGCTTATCGGGGAGCGAGTATTGTGATGCGTAAGAGTGTTGCGTTGTTCGCGTTCATTTTATTTCAGTCCAGCGGAGCATTTGCGGGCGGCAGCCTGAAGGACACGCCGGCACCCATACCACCACCAGCGGATGCCTGGTCCGGCTTTTCCGTAGGCGCCGGCATCGGCGGTGTCAGCATCGATCAGAATGCCACCGCCAGCGCAAAGCGAAAGGACCTTATTTGCGTGTATTGGTGGGGGTGCTACCACGATCATGACCACATCTCGGGCGGCATGAACGATGATGACTGGAAGGTCTTCGGTACGGTGCAGGTGGGCTACGACCGGCTCATAACCGACCGCATCTTAATCGGCGCCTTCGCCGACTACGACTTCTACCCCAACGGCGACGAAAGCTCCTCGGGAGGCAACTACTATAGGTCGCTCTCAGCCGATCTTCACCGCGACGGAGCTTGGACCGTTGGTGGCAGGCTTGGCGTCTTGGTGCGACCCGATCTTCTGGTCTACGGGTTGGGCGGCTTCTCGCGCATGAACCAGAGCGGCGAAGTGACGGCCAAGTTCAACGACTATTATTTGCCGACGAGCGTCACCTTGAAGGCCGGTGATCTCGATGGCTGGACGGTTGGCGGCGGTATCGAAACCAAGCTCAACAGGCTCGACAAGAGGCTGTCGCTGAAGCTCGAATATCGCTACTCGCAATTCGATGGTGAGAGCGGGAAAGGTTCCGCTTGGAACTATGCGAACTATTGCTGGGGGGAGCAGTTCGCGAAGGAAAAGGCCCGCTTCGATATCGACGATGCGACCGTGCAGTCGGTTCGCGCCGTGCTCGTCTGGAAATTACAGGCTGACGCAACTCCGATCGAACCGCTCAAGTAACGTTTGAAGTCACAATCGTCTTCCCTTGGGGTGCCTCGTCCGAAGTATCGCGTCGGAGGCGCCCCACCCTCTTTTCATTTCCGTGCGATCACCCGCCCGCAATCGCTCCGACGATAAGAAACGGTTTCGATCCAGCCGTCACTTCGTCCGGCAGCGGCGCGTCCATCGGCTCGTGCGAGAGATCGCGCTGACACGCAAAAAATCTCAAGAACGGCCGGCGCCGCTGCGTGGCATGATCGCGAATGGTCCCGCGCAAGACCGGATACCGACTCTCGAGCGCATCGAGCAGTGACCGCTGCGTCGCTTCCCCATCCACGTCGAGCAGAATTTCGCCGTTGATATTTGCGTGCATCCTGAGATGCGACGGCAGCACGACGCGGATCATGTGAGCGTTTGGACCTCCACGGAAAGCACGGGAGGCAAATCGTGGACAATGGCGTTCCATGTGTCGCCAGCATCGGCGGAAGCGTAGACTTGCCCGCCCGTCGTACCGAAATAGACGCCGCACGCGTCGAGCGTATCGACGGCCATCGCGTCCCTGAGCACATTCACGTAGCAGTTTGATTGCGGCAGGCCGTTCGTCAGCGGCTCCCAATCCTCGCCGCCGGAGCGGCTACGCCAAACTTGCAGCTTGCCCTCGATCGGAAAGTGTTCGGCGTCGCTCTTGATGGGAACGACATAAATCGTTTCTGGCTCGTGCGCATGAACATCGATCGCAAACCCGAAATCCGTCGGCAGGTTACCGCTGACCTCATGCCAGGAATTGCCGGCATCGTCGCTGCGCATCACGTCCCAATGCTTTTGCATGAACAACACATTGGGCCGCGACGGATGCATCGCAAGGCGATGAACACAGTGGCCAACTTCAGCATGCGGGTCCGGTATGTGCTCCGACCTCAGCCCCTTGTTGATGGGCTGCCAGGTCGCGCCGCCATCGTCCGTCCTGAAAGCGCCAGCAGCGGAAATCGCAATGAACATCCGCTTCGGATCGACAGGATCCAGCAGAATGGTGTGCAGGCACATGCCCCCCGCGCCGGGCATCCAATGCGCCCCCGATCCATGACCGCGGAGGCCGGAAAGTTCAGACCAGGATTTTCCTCCGTCACTCGAACGGAACAGGGCGGCATCCTCGACACCGGCAAAGACCGTATCGGGGTCGGTCGCCGAAGGCTCGAGATGCCAGACGCGCTTGAACTCCCAAGGATGTGGCGTGCCATCATACCATTGGTGCGTGCCGGTAACGCCATCGTAGGCGAACTTGTTGTCGACCGGCTCCCAGGTCTTTCCACCATCGTCGGATCTCTGGATCTGCTGCCCGAACCAGCTGCTCGATTGCGATGCATAAATGCGATTTGGATTGGCTCGTGAGCCCTTGACGTGGTAGATTTCCCAACCGGCAAAATGGGGACCGCTGACGTCCCAAGATTTGCGCTTGCCGTCGGCCGTGAGAACGAAAGCACCCTTCCGGGTTCCAACCAATACACGCACACCTGTCATCGCTTTCCTCGCCCAAGTTCTTGTGCCGTTCGCCGGCATTCAGATGATTTATGGTCTTCTGTCAGGCTGCCATTTTCTGTTGGCGTGATTTCGACCGCTTCGAACTTATGAAGTCGTGATGTGTGACTTTTATTAGAACGACTCTACAGACATCGCCGTGTTTTGGGAAATCTGGCGCCGCCCTAGATCTTTGGGCAGCAGGGCGCGGACATCTACGGCTGACATCGATATAGAAGTTCGACTATATCGAGGGTGAAAATGTCATTCGGGATCTTCACTAATGTTTGTCCGCCAAATGAGCTACCTGGTGGCGCTTGCCCGCGAGAAGCATTTCTCGCGTGCCGCTGAGCGGTGCCACGTGACTCAATCGACGTTGTCATCCGGTCTCAAGGCGCTGGAACGCGAACTCGACATGCGCCTTGTTATTCGCGGGCCCAGATTTTTGGGTTTGACGCCCGAAGGCGAGCGCGTCGTCGCCTGGGCGTCGCAGATCATCTCCGACTATGAAAACCTTAAACAGGACGTGGAGGGCATCCGCGAAGGATTGAATGGAACATTGCGGTTCGGCGTCATTCCTGCCGCCATGCCGGCCGTGGCCAAGCTCACGTCGCCGTTCTGTGCCAAGCATCCGCACGTGACCGTCGACGTGCGATCGATGTCGTCCATCGACATTCAGAACGCGCTCGACAAGTTCGAGATCGATGCCGGTCTCACCTACCTCGACAACGAGCCTCTCGCGAATGTCCGTAAGAAGACTCTCTATCGCGAGAGATATCTTTTCGTCACGCATGCCGACGGCCCACTTGCGCAGACGGATGCTATTACCTGGCGTGATGCGACCGCCGAGAATTTATGTTTGTTGCATGAAAGCATGCAAAACCGCCGAGTCTTGAACAATCTCGTGGGGTCACTCGGTCTAAAGTTGGCGCCGACCGTCACGTCTGACTCTTTTCTGGCCGTCTGCTCGCACGTCTGCAGTGGCGAATGGTCGAGCATTATTCCGCACACTTTTTCTTTCATTTTCCGAGGATGCAAGGAATTGGCTCTGGTCGGTCTCATCGATCCCGTTCATAGCCAGGCAATCGGTCTCGTCGCTTCGGCCCGCGACCCCCTGTCTCCGCTCGCGCATGCTCTGATGCATTGCGCCGGACGCCTCGACATTGATCAGTTCGGGACGGTCGACAAGGTTTGATCGACGGCATCGATCATCCAACAAATCACATGCGTTTGACCTAATCGCCTTTGTCCTTGAGCTTCCGCAAGCCTCGGCAAACAATAGAGCTTTCTAAGAAAGCCGATTGCCAAGGCGGGGAAGCGCGAGGAGTGATGATCGTGTTCTGCTAACGACGAACGCGGTGCGTTCAACCCTCACAGACAGCTTGTCACTCGTTCGGGGCGTCTCGGACGAAGCGCCGCCTCATGGCCAATTCCATGACGGAGAAAGACCATGGCTAAGATCGTATGTGTTCTCTACGACGACCCGGTAGGGGGCTATCCCAAATCGTATGCTCGGGACGATATCCCGAAGATCACCAAATATCCCGACGGCCAAACCACGCCGACCCCATCGGCAATAGATTTCAAGCCGGGTGAATTGCTCGGCAGCGTGTCAGGCGAACTCGGGCTTCGCAAGTTCCTGGAGAAGGCCGGACACACTCTCGTCGTGACGTCCGACAAAGACGGCAAGAATTCCAAGCTCGATCAAGAACTGCACGACGCCGAAATCGTCATCTCGCAGCCCTTCTGGCCGGCCTACATGACGGCCGAGCGCATTGCGAAAGCTCCGAAGCTGAAGATGATCGTGACCGCCGGTATCGGCTCCGATCACACAGATCTGCAAGCTGCCATGGATCGCGGCATCACCGTGGCAGAGGTCACGTACTGCAACAGTAACAGTGTCGCCGAGCACGTCGTGATGCAGATCCTCGCGCTCGTGCGGAATTATATTCCTTCGTACAATTGGGTGATCAAGGGCGGCTGGAATATCGCCGATTGCGTCTCCCGCTCGTACGATCTCGAAGGCATGCATATCGGCACGGTCGCGGCCGGCCGCATCGGTCTGCGCGTCCTCCGCCTGCTCAAGCCTTACGACGTCCATCTCCATTACATGGATCGCCACAGGCTGCCGGATGCGGTCGAGAAGGAACTCAACCTGACGCATCACACCTCCGTCGAGAGCCTGACCAAAGTTTGCGACGTCGTGACGTTGAATTGCCCGCTTCATCCCGAAACCGAGCACATGATCAACGACAAGACGCTGAAGAACTTCAAGCGCGGTGCTTATCTCGTAAATACCGCGCGCGGTAAACTGTGCGATCGGGATGCAATCGTTCGTGCGCTCGAAAGCGGCCAGCTCGCCGGGTATGCAGGCGACGTCTGGTTCCCGCAGCCGGCGCCACAGGATCATCCCTGGCGGACGATGCCCTATCACGGGATGACGCCGCACATCTCGGGCACATCGCTTTCAGCCCAGGCGCGCTATGCGGCCGGAACGCGAGAAATTCTCGAGTGCTACTTCGCAGGCAAGCCAATTCGGAACGAATATCTGGTCGTTCAGGGTGGCAAGCTCGCTGGCGTCGGCGCCCACTCCTACAGCGCCGGTAATGCCACGGGCGGCTCGGAAGAAGCGGCCAAGTTTAAACGCTAACGGACGGTTTGGCGGACGCCGTCAATGGCGCGTCCGCCATTCCCTTGAAATCCAGCTTATCGAAGAGGGTCGAATGGATCAGCGTGTCGGCGCGGTCGAAGGTTTGTCGTGGCTCAAGGAACGGCCGTGGCGAGCTTCTGTTCTGGCAGGCTTCGGCGGATTTCTGATCATCGGCGCGCTCGCGCTGGTGAGGGACGCGACCACGCTCCCGCTCATTATCCCGCCGTTCGGAGCATCCTGCGTGCTCGTATTTGGCGCTCCGGCAAGTCCGTTTGCGCGCCCAAGGAACGTTATTTGCGGACATCTGATAGCGGCCTCGATGGGTTTCCTGGCGACCGCGTTGTTCGGATTCGGTGTGCTGGGTATCGCCACCGGAGTTGGTTTTGCGATCGCTGCGATGATGATGACGGATACCGTCCACCCGCCGGCGGGAGCAAACCCGATCGTCGTGGCGTTGCTGCACCCGGACCTGTCGTTCCTCGTCGTACCGGTTCTGATAGGAGCGACGGCAATCGTTGCAAGCGCCAAGCTTTACAATGCGCTGTGCAGAACCATCGCGGTTGCCGGTTAGCGCCGGGCAAACAAATTGATGGCGCGACCCGCCTCGGGGCCGCGCCATCGGTTGGAAAGCAGAGAGCACGTTTTAGCTAGGCAGTCCCCAAATCGTCAGTGAGCCGCCGAGAGCTGTGTAATTGCTGAGGGATGCATACCCGCCAACGGCGCCAAGTCCGTCGGTTGGATTGGTCAATCCGGCGGCGAGACCTATGCCGGCCCATCCACCAACGCCCGAGTAGACACCGAGGTACTGCTTACCCTTGTGCTCGTAGGTGAAGACGTTGCCGATGATCCCGGACGGCGTTTTATATTTGTAGAGTTCCTTGCCGTCTTTCTGATCGACGCACTTGAAATAACCTTCGAGAGTGCCGAAGCAGGCTAAGCCGCCGGCCGTCGTCAATGCGCCTGACCACACCGAGAACTCTTCTGGCTTCGACCAGACGATCTTGCCCTTGGACGCGTCCCAGGCGATGAAGTTGCCCATGTTGGTTCCGCCTGGCGCCGGGAACATGGAGAGCGTGGCGCCCACAAAGGGCTGACCGGCCGTATACGAAACCTTGAAGGGTTCGTAGTCCATGCAAACGTGGTTCGTCGGAACATAGAAAAGTCCCGTCATCGGCGAATACGATGCCGGTTGCTGGTCCTTAGAGCCGAGAGCCGCGGGGCAAACGTTCTTGGTATTGAAGTCCTGGCCATTCTTGAACGTCGATTTGCTTGCGACGCGCACGGGGCGGCCATAATCCGCACTGTTTGGATCGAGGTCGATGCTTGTCGCCCAATTGACGGCAGGATCGAACTTGTCGGCGACGAGCGGAAGGCCGCTCTTGCGATCGAGCGTATACCCGAAGCCGTTGCGATCGAAGTGCACGAGCACGTTGTGCTTTTCTCCTTTGATGTCCATGTTATCTGCGAGGATCATCTCATTGATGCCGTCGTAGTCCCATTCATCGAACGGCGTCATCTGATAGGCCCATGCCGCCATGCCCGTATCCGGGTTGCGAGCAAAAATCGTCATGGTCCATTTCTGGTCGATCGGTTTGCCGCCAGGGCCCGCGCGTTGCACCGGGTTCCACGTTCCCGGATTTGCCGTGCCGTAGTAGACTAGGTTCAGTGCCGGGTCGTAGGCGTACCAGCCCCATGTCGAGCCGCCGCCGATTTTCCACTGGTCGCCGTTCCATGTTTTGAGAGAACTATCCGCTCCGACCGGTTTGCCGAGCGACATGGTCTTTTCCGGGTCGATCAGCATTTCCTTATCGGGCCCGGTCGAGAAAGCGCGCCAGGCCAGCTTGCCGTCCGAAATATTGTAGGCGGTCAGACGCCCATGAATTCCGAACTCGGCACCGGAAATGCCGACAATGACCTTGTCCTTGACGATGAGGGGAGCGCTCGTCCCGGTCTCGCCAACCTTGGGATCACCGTTTTTGACTTTCCAGATTTCCTTGCCGGTCTTGGCATCGAGAGCGACCAGGAAGGTATCGGCCTGATAAAGGAAGATCTTTCCATCCGCATACTGCACACCGCGATTGACGGTATCGCAACACATCACTGGAACGACCGAGGGGTCCTGCTTCGGCGAGTACTTCCACATAATCTTCTGATTATCATCGAGGTTCAGCGCATAGACCAAATTGGGGAAGGGCGTATGCACGTACATCGTGTCGCCGATGACGAGTGGCGAACCCTCGTGACCTCTCAGAACACCGGTTGAGAAACTCCACTGCGTTCTTAACGACCCGACATTCTCGGTATTGATTTGATCGAGCTTCGAATAGCGATGGTTGCTATAGTCGCCTTGCTGCATGGCCCAGTTCTGCGGGTTCTTCGTGGCTTCAACGACACTGTCGTTTGCCAGGGCCGGACCTACTGCGGCGACGAGCAGCCCGATCCCGCAGGTTATTGCGCTTAGTCGCATGACAAATCTCCTTGCGCGCGCCGCCTGCCGATGCGCGGTGGCGTACGCGTCAAAGGCAGATAATCCCAATGACATTTGCGTTTGGCCGTACCAATCAAATGTCATGGAACTATTGACGTGGACGTTGGTTTCGCCACGGGTTACTTATGCTTCGTCAAACACTCCTCGAAACTCTTCTGAGATGCTCGGAGCGATGGCCGCTAATCTGGCAATTCGCCATGAAGGGAGCGAAATAAAATAGTTCGATTTAACTGAGAATGCCGGGATTGCTAGTGGAGTTTGATGATGACCGGAATCTCACTGCATATGGCCGTTGCAGGTCTATTGGCGACAAGCACTCCACTTTTTATCTGCGAAGGTGCGTCAGCCCAGACATTGAGCGATCTCACTCAGGTCTGTGCTGGTTGTCACGGTGATCAGGGGGTGCCGACTGAAAAGACGACGCCTGTCATTTGGGGCCAAAACCGCGATTATCTTTTAAACCAACTTAACGATTTCAAGATCGGGCATCGCAAGAACGAACTCATGTCCCCCGTCGCAGATTCGTTGAGCCGGACGGACATGGAAGAACTCGCGACGTACTACTCGAAGCAGCCGTGGCCGAATCTTCAGCAGCCAGCGCCACCAGCGGACGTGCAGGTCGCCGCCCACGCCGTGCTAAATCCGCTCAATTGCAGAGGCTGCCACCAAATGCACTATCAAGGCGACATGGTAAGGCCGCGCCTTGCCGGTCAGCAGGATGAGTACCTCCTGAAGACGATGACCGACTTTCATACGGGCGAACGGATGAATTACATCGGCATGCACGTCCTGATGAAGTCCGTCGACGAGGCCGCGCTGAAGCCGGTCGCCGCCTATCTCGCAAGTCTGCAAATTGCAGCTCATCCGAAATAGAAAAACCGAACTCGTTGTGCAAAGCGGCGATAGCGCTTAAGCCACCTTCAGCGGCGCGGTGGCGACGGTCGTCACGCCATGATCGTCCGTCCACGCAAATTCAAAAACGCCAGGACCCGGAACGCGCATGTGAAACGCGACATAGGGGTTCGCAGAAATGCCCGGCCCGAACGTCGCGCGGAACACTTGCTGGCCTTCAAACTTCACGACAAAGGCATTGATGATGTCGCGCGGGATAGGCTTGCCGTTCTTGTCGTGACGATTCCCGGTTTCCATGACATGCGTGATGAGCGTCTTGATCTCGATCACCTCGCCGGGATTGGCAATGTCCGGTAGCTTGATGCGCGGATTGGCGGTCATGACGTTTGCTCCTCAGATCCCGCAGCCGCCGATCGTGACTTTGACGAGCGTCGTCGAAATCAGCATCTCGCCGTTTGATTGCTCCGCCAGAACGACGACGTTCTGCGTCTTGGCCAGCCGCATCCGCGTCTGCACGCGCGCGACGGCGTTCGCGGGTGATAGATAGAATGTGGCGACGTGGGCGTGGGGATTTTCCGTCGAGAGAATATGGATCGCCCGCACGTAATCGGCGTCCGTCATTGGGCTTTCGACGGCGATGGTCACCGGCACGAAATTGCCGTTCTCGGCCGTCTCGGGCAAATCGACCGTGACCTTGCCTTCGATGGGCGTGACCGAATCGGCGATCCGCGCGAAATCATCCTTGAATTTTTGACTGGGTGCGAGCGCATTCGCTCCTGCATCCTCGGCGCGAGCGAGATGGGGGAGAAAAGCCGCCGCGGCGGCGCCCGCTGCAACAAACTTCCGGCGGGTTAGAATAGTAATATCGATTGGGTCTGGCACGCGCCAAGCCTCGAAGCGGAAGGTTGGATGTTATATATAGGATACCTCTTCACGGCGCCTCCAGCTTCCTTACCATTTATTTTCCTGACACAAGGTGATCGCCCGTGGCAAATGAGCGTTCGAGAAGGCCGTGAGGTAACGATGGGGCACCTCAGCGGGCCCAAACAAGAGGCGGGGAATGACCGAGATCACGCGCCGCGAATTTGCTCTGCTGACTGCTGGCGCAAGCGTCGCCGCGGCGTCGCAATTGCCGCGTCCGGCACTCGCGGCGGGGTCGGCGAAAATCGTCGTCATCGGCGGTGGCCCCGGCGGCGCGGCCGTCGCCAACCGCTTGAAGTCGGCGGACGCCAATCTCGACGTGACGCTGATCGAACCGAAGGAAAGATATACGACCTGCTTCTACTCGAACATTTATCTCGGCGGGTTCCGGTCCTTCAAATCCATTACGCACGACTACACAGGCGTGAAGAAGCGTGGCATCAATGTCGTCACCGATACCGCGACGGCGATCGATACCACGGCGAAAACCGTGACGCTCGCCCGTGGAACATCGCCTCTGAAGTATGATCGTCTCGTCGTCGCTCCGGGGATCGATTTCAAATACGAGACCATTGAAGGCTATTCGCCGGAAGCGGCCAAAATCATGCCGCATGCTTGGCAAGGCGGCGAGCAGACATGGCTCTTGAAGGAAAAGCTGCTCGCGCTTCCCAATGGCGGACTCGTCGTCGTGTCGGTTCCGCCGAACCCGTATCGCTGTCCGCCGGGGCCCTACGAGCGGGCGTGCATGATCGCCCACTTCCTGAAAACCAAAAAGCCGAACGCCAAGCTGATCCTCTTCGACGCAAAGAAAACCTACTCGAAGCAGGCCGTCTTCGAGGAGGCGTTCGACGAATATTATAAGGGCATCGTCGAAATCAATTTGACGAACGAGATCGACGATTTCAACGTCATCAAGGTCGATGCGAAAACCGGCATCGTGACGACGAAAGCTGGCCGCACGGAGCGCGCCGCGCTCGCCAATATCATTCCCGCGCAGAAAGCTGGTGCGATTGCAAGTCACGCCGGCCTGACGGAGGGTGACTGGTGCCCGGTCCACCCCGAGAATTTCATGTCAATGAAGGCGAGGGACGTTTACGTCCTCGGCGACGCCGCGATCGCGAATGATATGCCGAAGTCCGCCTACTCGGCCGTCAGCCAGGCCGCCGTGGTCGCGACGGACATCATTGCGAGCCTCGAAGGCAAGCCCCGCTTGCCCGGAACATACAGAAACACGTGCTGGTCGATGCTCGCACCCGATAACAGCGCCAAGATCGGCGGCGATTACGTGCCGGCAACCAAGGATGGAAAACCCTATCTCGAAGTCAAAGAGCCGTTCATTTCCAAGCCCGATGACAGCGCTGAGCTCCGCCGCCAGACATATCAAGAGAGCGCCGACTGGTACCGGACGATTGTCGCCGATCTGTTCGGCGAGCTGACGGCGAAGGCGGAGCGCTAATTTCCGCAATCCTTAAGGTTTATCGCGCAGCATCGGTCTGACTGAACGGCGACTGGGGAATCGGCGCGGGGAAAAGTCCGCTTTGCATCCGCAAGTTAGGTTCTGTTGCAGAAACGTGATTAACTCGACTGGGTCACGCCCTGGACCCTCGCACGAGAAATCCCTAGATTGACGTATACGTCAACACTAAATTCAGGGCCTGCCGGTATCTGACGGCGGCTCTTATGGGAGGCACGGAAATGGCACCCGTCATTCTTCTACTGGTGGCAGCGATCGGCTTCCTGACGCTCGGCATGGTCCGCGCGCCGCTGTGGGGCTGGGCCGCGGCCGTAGGCCTCTTCACGCTGCTCACGACCGGCGCGAGCTTCGGTCTCGTCACCTGGATCGCGTGGTTGCCGTTCGTCGCGCTCGCCGTCCTCGCAATTCCATCGGTGCGCCGAAGCCTGGTCATTGCGCCGGTCTTTGCAGGGATCCGCAAAATTCTCCCGAAAGTCTCCGACACCGAAGCCCAGGCCCTCGAAGCCGGGACCGTCGGTTTCGACGCCGAGCTGTTTTCCGGAACACCCGACTGGGACAAGCTCCAGTCCATCCCGCCGATCGAACTCACGGCCGAAGAGCAGGCCTTTCTTGACGGCCCGACCGAAGAACTCTGCCGTCTCATCAGCGACTGGCAGATCCGCCATAACCTGCACGAGATCCCGGACAGCATCTGGGACTTCGTCAAAAAGCACGGCTTCCTTGGCATGCTGATCTCGAAGGAGCACGGCGGCCTCGGATTTTCGCCGCAAGCTCAGTCGCTGATCCTCGGCAAGATCGCGTCGCGCTCGCCTGACGTTGTGACGATCGTCATGGTGCCGAACTCGCTCGGGCCGGGCGAGCTGATCGAGAAGTACGGCACCGACGAACAGAAACACTATTATCTACCGCGCCTCGCCAAGGGCGAGGAAGTGCCCTGCTTCTCGCTGACCGGCCCAACCTCCGGCTCCGACGCCGCTACGATGCGCGACATCGGTCACGTTGCGCGCGGCACCTACCAGGGAAAGGACACCCTCGGCATTCGCCTTTCATGGGACAAGCGCTACATCACGCTCGGACCCAACGCGACGCTCGTCGGCTTGGCTTTCCGCCTTTTCGACAAGGACAATCTGCTCGGCAAGGGCGAGGACATCGGCATCACGCTCGCGTTGATCCCGGCTGATCATCCGGGCGTTAACATCGGACGCCGCCATCTGCCCTCGGGCGCCGCATTTCCGAACGGTCCGAACTGGGGCAACGACGTTTTCATCCCGATCGACTGGGTCATTGGCGGCGAAGCGATGGCCGGCAACGGCTGGCGCATGCTGATGGAATGCCTATCCGCCGGGCGCGCGATCTCGCTTCCGTCGTCCGCCACGGCAGGCGCGAAGATGATGCTGCGGGTGACGTCCGCCTATGGGCGCATCAGGAAACAGTTCGGGCTGCCCGTTTCGCGCATGGAGGGCGTCGAGGAGCCGCTCGTCCGTATCGTCGAAGCCGCTTACGTCAACGAGGCGGCCCGGGCGATGACCGCCGCGATGGTCTCGCGAGGCGAGAAGCCGTCGGTCATCTCCGCGCTGATGAAATATCAGACGACCGAGAAAATGCGCCGCGCTGTCAACGACGCGATGGACATCCACGGCGGCCGCGGTATTTGCGACGGTCCCGCGAACTACCTACAGTCGGCTTACCAGATGGTTCCCGTGGGCATCACCGTCGAAGGCGCCAACATCCTGACGCGCACGCTGATCACGTTCGCGCAGGGCGCGCTCCGCTCGCACCCATACCTCTACAAGGAAGTCCAGGCGGCGCAGGACACCGATAAGCAACGCGGCCTCGATGACTTCGAAGACGCGTTCAACAATCACATCGCCTTCTCGCTTTCGAACGCCACCGGCGGCTTCGTTCACAACGTGACGGGCGGAGCGTTCGTCACGGCGCCAGAGAACGCGCTGCGCATGTCGCACTGGTATCGCCAGCTTGGACGCGCCAGTCGCTCTTTCGCCTTCGTCGCCGATCTGACGGTCGCGCTGCTTGGAGGCGGCCTCAAGACAAAGCAGAAGATCACGGGCCGGATGGCAGACGCGCTGTCGGAACTCTACATGCTCTCGGCGACGCTGAAGCGCTACGACGACGACGGCCGACCCGTAGGCGATGAGCAGATCGTCGAGCTTGCCGCGCAGAATGCTCTTTACCGCTTCCAGGAAGCGATCTCCGGCGTGATCGACAACTTCCCCGTCGGCTGGGCGCGGCCGCTGATGCGCGTCGTCGTGTTCCCGCTCGGACGCCGTTTCAAGCCCGCATCTGACGCGTTGGGCCACCAGGTCGCCCGCCACGCGTTGCAGCCGGGTGAAGTACGCGATCGCTTGACGCGACAGATTTTCGTCTCCAAGGACGTCAACGATCCGACCGGCATCCTCGAAGTGACGCTGGAAAAGGTGATCGCCGCTGAACCCATCGAAAAGAAGCTCGAAAAAGCGATCCGCGAAGGGACCGTCCAGCGTTATCACGGCATCGACTGGTTTGCGGAGGCGCAAGCGAAGAGTGTCATCACCGCAGCGGAGGCCGATCAGCTCCGCGAGGTTGAGCAGCTCGTCGCGCGCGTGATCGCGGTCGATCATTTCGATCCGGCGGAGTTGAAACCGAATTATGTGACGCTCGGCCATAACGCGCGTGGTGCCGAGAGCCTGGCAGCGGAATGACCCAGGCTGAAGTCTCGAACTGTTGAGGTGAGTAATGACGGACGTACCGGTGCAGGCGAGTGAACCGCAGTTGAAGGACTGGCGCTTCAAGATCGATGGCGAGGGCATTGCCTGGGCGACCTTCGACCGGGAAGGCGAAAGCGCCAACTCGCTCGGGCGGCGGCCAATCGAAGAGTTGAACGCGATCATCGAGCGCGTCGAAGCGGAAGTCAGAGCGAAGACTGTGCGCGGCCTCGTCATTATGTCGGGCAAGGAGCGTGGCTACATCGTCGGCGCCGATATCCGCGAGTTCGAGACATTTCAAAGCGAGCAGGACGTCATCGCGGCTCTGAAGCCGGTCAATGATCTGCTCGACCGTATCGAAAAGCTTCCCGTGCCGGTCGTCGCCGCCATTCATGGCGTCTGCGTCGGCGGCGGCTTGGAACTAATCCTCGCCTGCCATTACCGCATCGCGACCCGCGATGACTCGACACGCGTCGGCTTCCCGGAAGTGAAGCTCGGCATCTTCCCAGGCTTCAACGGCACCGCGCGCTCGATCAAGCAGGCCGGCCCGATGGCGGCGATGCAACTGATGCTGACAGGCGGCATGATCCGCGCCACCGTCGCGAAGGCTCAGGGCCTCATCGATCAGCTCGTCGGCAGCCCGGGAGAGCTGCAGTGGGCAGCGCGCAAGGCCGTGCTGCAGAACCGCCGTTCGAAGTCGGCGGGTCTCGCCAAGATGCTGCTGAGCAAATGGCCCGCGCGCGGACTGCTCGCCAAAAAAATGCGGCAGGAGACGGCGAAAAAGGTTCGCGAGGATCACTACCCCGCACCCTTCCGTTTGATCGACCTCTTCGAGAAATACGGCGGCGATCTCGACACGCTGAAGCGCGAGGAGACCAAAGCGTTCGCGCCGTTGATGGTGTCGGATACCTCGCGCAACCTGCGCCGCGTTTTCCGCCTGACGGAACTTCTGAAGGGCCAAGCGCCGAAGGGCTTCAAATGGCGACCGAGCCGCGTTCACGTCATCGGCGCCGGTACGATGGGCGCCGACATTGCCGGCGTCTGCGTTGCCGCCGGCATGGAAGTGACGCTCCAGGATATCTCCGCCGAGCAGCTCGAGAAGGGCATCAAGGCGCAAGGCAAGCTCTTCGCCCGCAAGTTCAAGACCAAGCCGACGCGTGACGCCGCGAAAGCGCGTCTCATAGCTGATCCCGAAGGCAAAGGCATCGGCCGCGCCGACGTCGTCATCGAGGCGATCGTCGAACGGCTCGACGTCAAGCAGAAGCTCTTTGCCGACCTCGAAACGAAGATCAAAGCCGGTGCCGTGCTCGCGACGAACACGTCGTCGCTGAAGCTTGAAGACATCGCCGCGCCGCTGAAGGACCCCGGCCGCCTGATCGGCCTGCACTTCTTTTCGCCCGTCGCGCAGATGCCGCTCGTCGAGGTGGTACGCGGCGCCAATACGCGCGACGAAGAAGTAAAAAAAGGTGCGGCCTTCGTCACGGCAATCGACAAGTTCCCGCTGATCACGAAGGACGTCCCGGGCTTCCTCGTCAACAAGGTGCTGACCCCCTATATGTTCGCGGCGATGAAGCGTCTCGAAGAGGGCGAGGACAAGGAGAAGATCGACGAAGCAGTGCGCACGTTCGGGATGCCCATGGGTCCGATCGAGCTTGCGGACAACGTCGGACTCGACATCTGCGCCCACGTCGCGAAGATTCTCGGCCAATCGAGCGAAGGCTCGAGGCTCGACCGGCTCGTGGCGTCCGGCCGTCTCGGCAAAAAAACCGGCGAAGGCTTCTACGTCTGGAAGGACGGTAAGCCCGTCAAGTCGGACAAGAAATTCTCGAAAGCCGATCTTGACCGCCTTGGACGCGAACTTGTCGATCCGATGATCGTAGAAGCGCAGAGAACGCTCGATGAGGGCGTCGTCGAAACCGCCGACCTCGTCGATGCGGGCATGATTTTCGGCACCGGCTTTGCGCCGTTCCGCGGCGGTCCTCTGCATTACAAGAAGAGCTTGAGCGCCGCTGGTGGCGCTACGCCGTCTCCGCACGCCGCAGCTGCCGAATAGTTTGGGAGAATGAGATGACACGAGAACTCCGGCGCGTTGCAGTTATTGGCGGTGTCCGCATCCCGTTCTGCCGTTCGAACACGTTTTATGCCGACCTTTCCAATCTCGACATGATGGCAGCTTCGTTGAACGGGCTCGTCGATCGGTTCGGACTGAAGGGCCAGCACATCGACGAGGTTGTCGGCGGCGCGGTCGTCACGCACTCGAAGGATTTCAACCTGGCGCGCGAAGCTGTTCTGTCGACGAAGCTCGCGCCCTCGACGCCGGGCGTGACGCTCATCCAGGCATGCGGAACGTCGCTGCAATCGGCGCTGATGTCGGCTGCTAAAATCGCGTCGGGCGAAATCGAAAGCGCGATCTCCGTCGGCTCCGACACGACGTCGGACGCGCCGATCGTGTTCTCGAAGAAATTTTCAAAACGCCTCGTGGGCGCTCAGCAAGGCAAGACCACGCTCGACAAGATCAAGGTTTTCAAGGGGCTCTCGCCCACCGAGCTTGCGCCGCAACCCCCGAGCGTCGCCGAGCCGCGCACCGGCCTCACGATGGGCCAGCATTGCGAGTTGATGGCACAGGAGTGGCACATCCCGCGCGCCGATCAGGACCAGCTCGCCTACGAGAGCCACAAGAAGGGCGCTGCCGCCTATGACGAAGGCTACATGGACGATCTCGTGGTTCCTTGCGCGGGGGTCTATCGCGATAACAACTTGCGCCCCGACATCACGCTCGAAAAGCTCGCAAGCCTGAAGCCCGCGTTTGAAAAGTCCGAGCGCGGAACGCTGACGGCCGGCAATTCGACGCCGCTCACCGATGGTGCCGCGACCGTTCTGCTCGCGTCCGAACAGTGGGCGAAGGAACGCAATCTCCCCGTCCTCGCGTATCTGACGTATGGCCAGCACATCGCGAACAATTTCGTCGGCGGCGACGGGCTGCTGATGGCGCCGACCATCGCCGTCTCGAAGATGCTCGACCGCGCCGGATTGACTCTGCAGGACTTCGATTTCTACGAACTCCACGAGGCCTTCGCCGCGCAGGTGCTGTGCACGCTCAAGGCTTGGGAAGACGCCGAATACTGCAAGACGCACCTCGGTAAGAACGCGCCGCTCGGCTCCATCGATCGCGCGAAGCTCAACGTCAAAGGCTCGTCCCTGGCATTCGGCCACCCCTTCGCCGCAACGGGCGCACGTATCGTTTCAAACCTTGCCAAGCTTTTGTCGACGAAGGGCGGACGCGGCTTGATCTCCGTCTGCACGGCTGGCGGCATGGGCGTAACGGCCATCATGGAAGCCCCGAACACGATTGAGGCGCGCGCCGCGGCGTAATGCGCCGAAGACAAGACTCGGGCCTTCCGTTGCGCTATTCACCTTGCGGCGGAAGGAACGAGGGATGCGCATGGCCGCGAAGGACGACAAGCAACTCGATGCGGCGCGCGCGCTGGTCCGTGACCTAGCAGGCCGCCTGAACACCGATGGCTGGGTGCGGTTGTGGGACGGCACCCGCTTGCCGCTGGGCAGCGCGCCAAAATCCGACTTCGAGATATCGATCCGCGATCCCGGCGTTATTGGCGCGATCCTCCGCCATCCGTCGCTTGATTCAATCATCCGTCAGTACGTCGAAAAGGGCATCGACTTTTCGGGCGGAACGCTCGTCGATTTCGGATTGGGCCTGCAGGATGGCCGCAAGTCCGTGAAGATGAAGCCGGCGGAGTTCGCGAGCATTGCTCTGAAGCTGTCGCCGTTTCTGTTCGCGAAAACCGCGGACGCGCGCGACGCGCATGGCTTCGAAGGCGAGATCACCGGTAAGAACCGCAAGACCGAAGACAACAAGGCCTTCATCCAGTTCCACTACGACCTGTCGAACGATTTCTACGCGCTCTTCCTTGATCCCGAGATGGTCTATTCGTGCGCGTACTACACGGATTGGTCGAACGGCGTCGAGCAGGCGCAGCACGACAAGCTCGAGATGATCTGCCGGAAACTCCGGCTGAAGCCCGGCGATCGCATGCTCGACATCGGCGCCGGATGGGGCGGTCTCCTTTGTCATGCGGCGAAGAACTATGGCGTCGTCGCGCACGGCGTCACGCTGTCGGAAGAGCAGCTCGCCTTCGCCCGCGCTAAGGCGAAACGCTTGGGCATCGACGACCGCGTGACGTTCGAGCTCAACGACTACTCGAAGCTGACAGGCACCTACGACAAGATCGCCTCGATCGGCATGTACGAGCACATCGGACTGAAGAACATTCCGGCGTACATGAGCAAGGTCCGCTCGCTGCTCGCCGACGAAGGATTATTCCTCAACCACGCCATCTCGCGCCGCGCCCATAAGCCGAAAACCGGTTGGCTGAAATCGCGCATGCGCCCCGAGAAGAAGGCCATCGCGAAATACATCTTTCCGGGCGGCGAGCTGGACGACATCGGGCATTCGATCGCGGCCATGGAACGGGCAGGGTTCGAGGTCCACGACGTCGAAGGCTGGCGCCTGCATTACGCGCGAACGTGCCAGCTCTGGTGCGAGCGGCTGACCACCAACCGCGAGCAGGCCATCGCTTACGTGGGCGAAGAGAAATACCGCATCTGGGTCGCCTATCTCGCCGGCGTCAGCTTGGCGTTTTCGCGCGGGACGCTGCGTCTCTTTCAGACGCTCGCCTCGAAATCAGCGAAACGGAACCCCGTTCTGCCGCCAACGCGCGCCGATCTCTACCGCTGAGCCCGATCAAGTATTTTTCTTGAGATGCTCCTCGCAGCGCGCCCGGATTTCGTTGAGATCGGCAAGCGAACGCTCGATGTCGTGGCGCTTCGTTTCGAGATCGCCAATGGCCGCTGTCACCTTGTCCAGCAGGTGCCGCGTCTGCGTCAGTTGCGCAGGATCGGAATCGTAGAGGGAAAGATAACCGCTCACGTCTTCGACCGTGAACCCGAGGTTGCGGCCACGCAGGATGAGGATCAGCCTCGCCCTGTCGCGCCTCGAATAGCGCCGCGCAGTTCCGACGCGCTCCGGCGAAATCAATCCGCGGCTCTCATAGAAACGGATGGCCCGCGTCGTGATGCCGAATTCTTTGGCGAGCGCCGAAATCGTGTACGCCGGTTCGTGTGGCGCATCCTGACGGGATGCGGAAGCTTGGAACGAGTCCGTATTCTTGACGCTCATGCTGGTCGGCCGCTCTTGGCTTGTTCGGCGACCAACTCTTTCTTGGAAAGCTTGCCGATCATCGTCTTCGGCAAGCTGTCGCGAAACTCGATCGCCGCCGGCATCTCGATCCGGGAAATCTTCGGCTGCAAATGCTTCAGGATGTCTGCCTCGGTCGCCGACATCCCGCTTTTCAACTTGATGAATGCTTTGGGTGCCTCGCCGCGATAGGCGTCCGGAATGCCTATGACGGTCACCTCTTCGACGGCCGGATGCGTGTAGATCGCCTCCTCGATGCGCCGCGGATAGACGTTATAGCCAGAGCAGATGATGAGATCCTTGATACGGTCGACGATCGAGAAATATCCGTTCTTGTCCATGATGGCGACGTCGCCAGTACGCAGAAAATCTCCGACGAACTGCTTCTCGGTTTCGGCCGGTTTCTTCCAATAGCCCTTCATGACTTGCGGACCCTTGGCGCAAAGTTCGCCGCGCTCGCCTTGCGCCACTTCCTTCGTCGGATCATCGATATCGCGAAGCGAGATGGTGGTGCCGGGCAGCGGTGGGCCAATCGAGCCCGCAATGGGTTCGCCCTGAACGGGATTGCAGGTGAGAACAGGGGAGGTTTCGGAAAGGCCGTAGCCCTCGACGACCTTCGCCCCGGAGACCGCTTCGAACTTGAGCTTCACCTCAAGCGGAAGAGGCGCTCCGCCCGAAAGGCAAAAGCGAAGCGACGAGACGTCATAGGATTTGAAATCCGGGTAGTTGAGCATTGCCGTAAAAATCGTTGGCACGGCAGGCAAAACGGTCGGCCGCTCCTTGTTCAAGAGCTTGAGGGCTTCAAGGAGCTGAAAGCGCGGAATCAAGATGATCTTGGCGGCGAGTTCGATCCCCATGTTCATAACGACGGTCATCGCAAAGACGTGGAAGAGGGGGAGCGCGCCGAGAATGCTCTCCTTGCCGGGCTCCAGGTCGACACCCCACGCGGCGATCTGAGCGGTGTTTGCTGTGAGATTGGCGTGCGTCAGCATTGCCCCTTTGGGCGTGCCCGTCGTGCCGCCGGTATATTGCAGCACCGCGATGTCTTCGTCGGGATCGATATCGACCCGGCTCATGCGCGAGGATGTCGCTGCAAGCGTGCTGCCGTTTACGATCTGAGCCGCCGCGCGGGACGAACGGACGTCCGCGACATCTTTCCTTTTGAAGAGACGAAAGAGCACAGATTTGACCGCCGGCAGCACGCTGGCGAAGGGCACGACCACCGCTCGCGCGATTGCGCCGCTGTCCAGCAATGCCTCAGTCTTCGAAAACAGCATCGTGAGATCATGCGTCACCATGATCTCCGTCTCGCTATCCTTGACCTGGAAGCTCAGTTCCTCAAGAGTATAAAGTGGATTGAAATTTACGACCGTCCCGCCGGCCTTAAGTATTGCAAAATAATAAATAATAAATGTCGGAGTGTTGGGAAGTAGTAGACCAACTTTAGTTCCCCGCTTTACTCCGATGGATTGTAGCCCTGCCGCTACGCGATCGACCTCGGCCCCGAGCATCGCATAGGTCGTCGTTTGCCCGAGGAAGCTGATCGCCGGATTGCCGGGAAAACGGTTCACCGCCCGCTCGAGAAGCTCGGGCACCGGCCGCGTGGGAATCGGCATGTGCCAATCGATCCCCTTGGGGTAATGATCAACCCACAAGGGGGAAAGCGTGACCGCTTGAGATACTTCGGGTTTCATGATTTTCCGGGTAGTTGGGTCTTGTTATGTCCGGATAATATTTACTTCGCCGAAGCTTTCGAACGCTTGAAAGCTTGCTGCAATATTAGTCAAGTTCGGGCTCGGAAAGCTAGCGTCCGATCGCTTCAATCCCGTCTCGTCGAGTATAACTTTTCGGACCTATCCTATGAGCCCGGAAGGAGCGCGACGGTCCGCACCTAGACTTGCCGGTTGTTTAAGGATAAGTGACCCCCCCGCTTGCTGATGTAATGGTCTTGGCTTAGGTAGATGCCAAGCAAAACTGGCCCATCGCAGACATTGCGAGGGTGGGAGAGGCCGATGGACGAAGTCGCGACGAAGGTTATCGAAATCCTCAAGAAGCATATGAAGGAGCCGCGCGACGACATCTCGCTCGACACCCAGCTAACAGATCTCAAGATCGAGTCCCTTGATCTTGCGATGATCGTGTTCGACATCGAAGATGGCTTTGGGATCGAGATCCCATACAACGCCAACGAGGAAGTCGAAGCATTCAAGACTGTTGGCTCGGTCGTGGATCGGGTGAAGTCGCTGATCGCCGCGAAGCAGGCTTCCGCAGCCAAAGCTTAACGGTCTCGCGGCGTCTTCTGACGTAACGGGTATGAATTGCCGGAGGCCCCCTATCGGGGCTTCTGTGCGTTCACCAGACAAGAAAGATTGATTGATGTCGAATGGTAAACCGGGACGCCGCGTCGTCGTCACGGGCCTCGGAGTTGTAACTCCGATTGGGTCGACTGTCCCTGAGTTCTGGGCCAGTTTGAAGGCCGGGAAATCCGGTGTCACCCCGCTCGCCGGCTTTCCGTTGGACGACCTCAAGATTCTGATCGCTGCGCAGATCAAGGATTTCGATCCGAAGCAGCGTCTGAAGCATTTCAAGCGCGACCGCATCATCACGCTCGCGGACCGCTATTCCTGGTTCGCCGCGGCAGCCGCGGACGAGGCGATCAAGATGGCAGGCCTCGATATGCCGCTGGCCGATCCTTACCGGTCGGCATGCATCATCGGTTCGGGCGCCGGTGGCCTCACGACATTTGAGACCGCATACCGCGACCTCTTCATTCACAACAAGCGCGCGACCCATCCGCTGACGCTCCTGCGCATCATCGGTTCGTCTGCTGCTGCTCACGTCGGCATCGAATTCGGCGTCAAGGGACCGACGTTCGCGACCTGCTCCGCATGCTCGACGGCAACGCACGCCATCGGCATCGCGCGCGATTACATCCGTGACGGCATGGCTGACGTCGCCATCGCAGGCGCATCGGAATCCGTGATCAACTATGGCACGATGAAGGCCTGGCAGGCGCTGCACGTTCTCTCGCCGGAAGGCTGCTTCCCGTTTGCCAAGAAGCGCAACGGCACGGTTCTCGCCGATGGCGCCGGCATCCTCGTTCTCGAGAGCCTCGAGCACGCGCAGGCGCGCGGGGCCACGATCCTCGCCGAGCTTCGCGGCTTCGGCATGGCCTCCGATAGCCAGGACATGGTCAAGCCGACTGTAGAAGGCCCGAGCATCGCCATGCAGACGGCGATCGAGGAAGCTGGCATCACGCCGGACGAGATCGATTATCTCAACGCCCACGGAACCGCGACGGCAGACAACGACATCAACGAGACGAAGGCGATCAAGAACGTCTTCAAAGATCACGCCTACAAGCTCGCGATCTCCTCGACGAAGTCGATGCACGGTCATCCTTTGGGAGCCGGCGGCGGCATCGAAGCCGTCGCGACCATCATGGCCATGCGTGAAAGCTTTGCGCCCGCGACCATCGGGCTCGATGAGCCGGGCGAGGGCTGCGATCTCGATTACATTCCGAACGTCGGCCGCGAGATGAAGCTCAGATACGCGATGTCGAATTCGCTCGCGTTCGGCGGCTTGAACACATCACTGGTTTTCGGACCGGCACCCTGATTTGGCTCCCGGCGCTCGTCTCGCAGGGCTTGCACCGGGCGCTCTTCGCAATTGCAGCATGGCAATTCGCCGCTCATCCGACGAATCCGGGCAACTTTCGCTCTTCTACAGGCATTTTGTTCTGGCTGAGATGCTCGAAGCCCTTGAAGGCAGGCAGCCTCAATGAGACACTTCGCGTCTGCGACCGTTATATGCTCCCGGTCGCGAAGCTGATCGGGATCATACGGTATGCGGAAGATCGTAATCCAGGCCGGGGGTGTTTCTATTCGAGCGCGATTGCTCGATACGCCGACGGCCGAGCGCATTTGGGCCGCGCTGCCGATCCAGTCCGCCGCCCGCACGTGGGGTGAAGAAATCTATTTCGACGCGCCGGTCTCGTCCGAGGCTGAGCCTGACGCGCGCGTCGTGGTCAAGGCGGGCGACATCGTCTTCTGGCCCGATGGCGATGCGATCTCGATAGGTTTCGGCCCGACGCCGCTATCGAAAACACGCGGTGAAATTCGTCTTGCCGGTCCCTGCAACGTCTGGGCTCAGGCGCTTGACGATGTTCGCCTGCTGAAATCCGTTCATCCCGGCGTCGCCATCTCCGTCTCCGAAGCCGACGCTTGAGCTCGCGTCGCTGCATATCGGCGCTTGAGCTTTCCGGACGATACGCGTGACGACACTCGCAACTGTTGCCTGCATCGACGATCTCCGGCGATTGGCGCACCGTCGCGTGCCCTTCGATGTCATGGGCTATTATGAATCAGGCTCGTATTCAGAATCGACTCTCAACGCCAATCTCCGCGATCTTGCCAGTATAAACATTCGTCAGCGCGTTCTTGCGGGCGCCGCAAATCGCGATCTCACGCAAAGCATCCTCGGCAAATCCGCGGCGCTGCCATTCGCGCTCGCGCCCGTCGGCTTGAGCGGATTGGCTTATCGCGATGGAGAAATCGCCGCCGCGCGAGCCGCAGAAAATGCTGGCATTCCCTATGCGTTGAGCACGCTCTCGATATGCTCGATCGAGGATGTTGCCTCCGCGGTCGCAAAGCCTTTCTGGTTCCAGCTCTATTTCATGAAGGACCGCGCCTTTGTGGCGGATCTCATCGCCAGGGCCCGAGCCGCAAATTGCTCTGCGCTCGTTTTGACGGTCGATCTCCAGGTGCTCGGCCAACGCCACCGTGACATTCACAGCGGCCTGACGGTGCCCCCGCGCATCCAGCTGGCTACCATCGGACGCACGCTGTCCAGGCCCGCGTGGATTGCCAACGTCCTGATGGGGAAAAGGAAGACCTTCGGCAACGTCCACGGCCGCATTCAAGGGACGGAGGGGCTCAAGTCTTACAGGGATTGGATCGGCAGCCAATTCGATCAGGAGCTATCGTGGGACGATGTCGCCTGGGTTCGCGAGCGTTGGCCCGGCAAGCTCGTCATCAAGGGAATACTCGACGTCGATGATGCCCGCCTGGCTGCCCGGACGGGCGCGAGTGCCATCGTCGTCTCGAACCATGGCGGCCGCCAGCTCGACGGCGCAGTATCGTCGATTTCAATGCTCCCCCGCATCGCCGACGCGGTCGGATCCGACATTGAAATCATGTTCGACGGCGGCATTCGAAGTGGGCAGGATATCTTCCGCGCACTCGCGCTCGGAGCGAGATCCTGCCTCATCGGCCGCAGCTATCTTTACGGCCTCTGCGCCGCGGGCCAAGCGGGCGTCAGCAAAGCCATCGACATCATCGCCAAGGAGCTCGACGTGACGATGGCGCTCGCCGGAGTACGCACGATCGATGACATCTCCAAACGCAATTTGGAGACTTAGCATTTGTCCTGCTCGCGCAAGCGCTCGCTCATTCGCGCTAGTAGGCGTTCTTGCCCGTTGCCAGCGATAGGGGCGTCAAAGCGATGATGTAAAGGTCGAACAGAACCGACCAGTTGTCGATATAATGCAGATCGTGCTCGACGCGGCGCACGAGCTTCTCACGTGTGTCGGTTTCGCCGCGCCAGCCGTTGATCTGCGCCCAACCCGTGACACCGGGCTTCACGCGGTGGCGGGCGAAATAACCTTCCACGACATCCTCAAAGAGATCCCGCTCGGCCTTGGATCCCGTCGCATGGGGACGCGGACCGACGAGCGACATCTGACCTTTTACGACGTTGATGAGTTGCGGCAGTTCATCAAGGCTCGTACGCCGGATGAAGCGGCCAACCCGGGTCACCCGAGGATCGCCGCGGGTAACCACCTTGCTTCCCGTCGCATCCTGCTGCTCGACATACATCGAACGGAACTTCAAGACCTCGATCAGCTCGTTGTTGAAGCCGTATCGCTTCTGACGAAAGAAGATAGGGCCTTTGCTGTCGAGGCGAACCGCCAGAGCCACAAGTGCCATGACGGGCGCCGCCATGAGAAGCAACAGCGTTCCAAGTACCCGGTCCTCGACGTTTTTAACCACCCGGTCCCAGTCGCTTAACGGCTTGTCCATCATCGCCAGCATCGGAACGCGGCCGATGAAGCTCAAGGTGCGTGTGGCGAAGCGAAGCTTGGAGTTCAGCGCCGAGACGCGGATATCGACTTGGAGCGTGAACAGTTTGCGGAGGATCTGCATAAGCCGTTCTTCGGCGCGCGCCGGAACAGTGACGATCAGAAGATCAACCCCGGCCACGCGACAAAAATCTGCGAGGTTTTCAAATCGTCCAAGCCGAGCGATGTCGGCACAGCTTCCGGAAACCCGCTCGTCCTGTCGATCATCGAAGATGCCAAGGATCTGCATATGGTTGGTCGGATCGGACTTGAGCGCTCGGATAAGATCGTCGGCATCTTTGCCGCCGCCGACAATCACCGTGCGCCTGACGAGTAAGCCGGCGCGCGTCAGGCGATCGATACTGCATGCCGCAACGGAGCGGACAACGCACAGAAGAAGTGCCGACACTTCCATCCAAGCTGCGACTTCGCGGGGAGCGACAGTCTTCTGGTCGAACAGAAATGCGAAACCCGAAATTCCGAGTGCGACGGCCGCGAGCGATACCAGAACCTTGAAGACCTGCGGTACGAACCGGCGCAGCGACGGGATCGAATACGACCATTGTTGATGCAGCACGCCAACGGTCAGCAGCGCGAGCAACGTCGTTGCCGCGAAGCTCGTCCACGATGGCGCGAACGGCGCGTCCCGCAGTAAAAACGATAGCGGCCAAGCGGCGACAATCGACGAGACATCAGCGGCGGCAACAGCGAAGAGCAGCTTCGGCCGCGAAGCGTTGCCGCGCCAATCGAAGAAGAGCTTCCTCGCCCAAACCGACAACCGCTCGCGGTCGCCGGGGCCGATGTTCTCGATGACCAATTGGGCGGAACCTGACTCTTCAGCCATTTGCGGGAGCCCCGAAAAGCACTCCTTTACGGGGGCTTTCGTGAGGCTCCGGTAAAAATGTCGAAGATGCGAACGAAGAATAGGCGAGAAGCGAGATATCGATGGCCTTAGGATAAATGAGACTTTATCGCGCGGCTCAATATGGGACCTGATCGGGTGTCGTCGTCAGAGATACACTCACCCATGTCTTTACGCGGATAGATTATATCCTCCTTCGCCTATAGGCCTTCTCGGGACTAATGAAATGAGCGGGCCAACCTCTCGACCCGCTCACTCGATCCTTCAGCCATGCTCCGGTTTTTGCTTCTGCTGGTGCGGATGAGGACGCTCGATATGCGGATGGCCCTGAGGGTGCGCGGACGCCAAATTCGGAGGCCGGACATTTCGGTGTTCGGGAGCATGCTCGAAGTGACGTTCAGATTGCGGATGCTGAGCACCCGTTCTGTTCGCGAGTTTGGCAGAGCCATTGACCTGAGGATGTTGGCCGTTGGGCAGGCCCGGATGCACATTCGCCAGCTTGGTCTGACCGGCGGGCATAACCGGCTGCCCGGCTTTTCCAGCAATTCCGCCGTGTCCGGGAAATACGCCCGGCTTGGACGTGGCGGTTATACTCGGAGCGCCATGGTTCACCGAGGCAAAAAGCGCCTTGTTCGTGCTGGCTGTGTGCTGGTGCTGAACCTGTAGCGATGTTGGTGCGAAGTGATGCTCCTGGCCGGCTTGTATCTCCGTAGGAGTCGGCTTGGCGACGATACCGCCATTGCCGCCATTGAAGCTCACATGCTGCACGTTGTTGTTTACGACGACCGTATTGTAGGTGTTGTGAATGATCGTCGTGTTCACATGCGTGACGGACGTATTGTAAAAGAATGCACCGTGGTCCCAGTGGCCGCCCCAGTATCCTGACCCGGTGTAGCCGCAGCCATAGTTGATGCCGCCATAGAAGCCGATATGTGGCCCCCAGTAGCCGGCATGCCAAATATAAAAACCGTCCTGCCAACCCCAGTAACCCGGCGTCCACAACAGCCCGACCTGAGGGGCACGGACCCAGGTTCCTGGAACCCAATAATAGCCGTCCTCATCGTAGGCCCAGTAGCCCGGCGCCCAGATGAAGTTCGGGCCTGGAGCGATCGGTTGAACGTAAACCGGCAGCGCCGGCGGAGCGACGTTGATCGATAGGAAGACTCCCGCCGATGCTGGAACCGCTAGAAATCCGGAGAGCAACAGTGGTAACGCGAGCATTGCTGCGCACACCGTGGTGTGGCCACAGTCGAATTTTCTGATGTTCATAATTTAGCCCCTGATGCGAAATTTGTCCGATCACGGGCGATCAAGCTCGAACGGGGTGGCAAAAGTTGCGCTTTGAGGCCGCAGTATGTGGCCTAGGTCATAGTGCTTAGGCCGTTCCGCCAAAGCAGGCAGGCTGAGCCTAAGTTCAGTCGGGGAATTGGTTCGCCCTCGCGCATAAAGCCAATGCTCGCGGCTCGTCTGTCTGATGCGGAAGAGAGCTACCTAGGCGCCTGCCGATGGATTCTTTATTCGCACAAACGGTCAAACAAGTTGGCGCCCAGTTATTCACTCTGTCCGGGCAGGCGTGCCTCCCATCCGCCGCCACGTACGCCCGTCCAATAGGATTTTCGGAACAGGCGACGCGTGTAGTCAATGTCGAAGGTGTTGAGCGGGACATCCTCATACGACGGTTGGTATGGCGCCATAGCAAATTTGAAAATGGCACGCGCGTTGACGGTGATCTGCTTGAAATCGAACGCCGTGACTAATGGTGTGCGAAGGCGCTTCTCGTCGTTAGACTGATCGGCTTCGCGACGCGCAATGTACTGCGCGCTTTCGTTCGTCGCCACGGTATTGCCGTCGAGCAGGAAATAGGCTGAAAAGCGCCGCTGGCTTTCAGATGGGAAAAGGAATGGGTCACCTGAGCCGATATCACGAAACGTAAAGTTTCTCTTCGCGACAAAGCCGAAGGACTTCGGATATGGCTTCGGGTCAATGAACGCGTCCAACCTGACGGAGGCGACTAAGATGTCTCCAATCAGTTGCGCGGCATCCGTTCGCCGGCTAGTGGCGATAGTTCCCAAATCCCACACTGTTTCGAGCCGCGCCGCAGATCCGGGAAGTGCAACAAGCAATCGCCCACCTTGTTGGTGCTTGCGCGCGATGGCTTGAACCATAGCTTCATCGATCAGGCCTGCCGCATGGCTCGCGATTTCTGTCCAACTTCCTGCGTTACAATTGAATGCGTCGGCTAATTTCTGGTCCGCTGTTTCGCCTACAAATGCGAATGGCGCGATCAACGCGCCAAAGCCAACACCCGTGACGACTGAAAAATCGGGTCGATCACCCGTTTCACCCCAGCCAAGCAGCAGTCCGGCTGCGAACGGCGTGCGGAAGCCGTCAGCCGAAATAGCTAGTAATGCCGGTTCCAGCGTCGCGTGGGCCTTTTGACGTCGGGCGCTAAAGCGCCCTTGATTTTGCAAGCGCGTAAATCCGGCCTCGATTGACTCTGGCTCTGGTCGAGACCAGCAGTGCGCCCAGGCGCTCCGGGAAAATTCGTAGGACAGCGCGGGCTTGCTGGCGGTAAGGGCCGCGAAGGCCGACAGCCAAGCGACCAGCGGGCCCCGGTGCGAACGCAATCTCACGAGGACATTTCCCGTTCTGCGAAAATCGGAGGATTTTTTTCTTGGTCGCTTAGGCATGTAGGTGTGCGAATTGAGCGATCAAGCGACGACGGGAAGGCCTACGAGGTTGGCAGCGAGCCTGTTTGGTCTCGCTTGGACGAGCTTCGGGCAACACTTTTGTCGTCGATCAAGGTGAGCACCTTTTTTGCGCACCGTCCCAGATCATAATCGGGCATCCTGAGTGCCTGGTATTAGTATAAGTTATTCATCTTGCTGGTGAGCCCGCCAGGACTCGAACCTGGAACCAGACGGTTTTTCCTGTGATCCGGCATGATCTGCGTTGACCTCGCATGATCCGACAAAACGATCAGAAAGCCCGATAAAACAAGCTATTATGGATGTATCTGATCGGGCCTTGTCGGGTCAGCGCGGGTCACCTAAGGTCGGAAAAGCAGATCATATTCCAGATCATATTCCGACGGTTACGAATGACGACGCAACTGCTTCCGTTCACTGACAAGTCCGTAAAAGCAGCCGCCTATCTCGGAAGGGGGCTCGCAACTGAGTACCGGATTGAAGGGAATCCGGGTCTCGTCCTCGTGGTCAGGAAGCCGGGTCTAAGCCAAACCAGTAGTCGGGGATGGCGCTTCCACTACAGCACCCAGCGCGACGGGCGTCAGATCAAGCGACGCGTAGGACTTGGCGATTATCCGCGCGTTACCTTGTCGGAAGCGCGTCGGAAATCCGCTGATCTCTTGGAGCGCGTAAAGACGGATGGCGATGTCGTCGAGCATGAGCGCGCAAAACGTCAAATTACCGACCGTGCGGCACTCACCTTTGGCGATCTGCTTGATGACTACCTCGAAGCGCGGAAAGACTTGGCGCGGATCAAAGAGGTCGAACGCGAGCTGCGGAAGGATGCAATTCCCGCGCTGGGCGCAAAGCACCCGGCCTTGATCACCGCCGGAGATATCGACGAAGTGGGCCGCGCCATTCTGAACCGTGGCTCAAAGGCTATGGCATCACGGTTCGTCATGCATTTGAAGGCGCTCTACAACTTCGTGATCCTCGATCAACCTAGTCTAGCAGAGCGTTACGGGATCACCTCGAATCCCGCGGCGATGCTCGGTCGACGCAGGAGAGGTGCGGGCGGTAGTTATACGAAACCGAAGGCGCGAGAGCGCATTCTAGACGATCCTGAGATCGCAAAATGGTGGCGGGCACTAGACGATAGCGAGAAGCGTCTTGGGACGAAGTTGGCACTCAAGCTCGTCCTGGTGACCGCACAGCGACCAGGAGAGGTGAGGCGAGTACGAAAGCAGGACCTCCACCTAACCGCTGCCGAGCCCTATTGGATCATTCCCGCCGAGCACTCCAAAAACCGGCGCCAGCATTACGTGCCCCTGTCGCACCTGGCCGTGCAGCTCTTCACCGAGGCAGCAGCCGCCAGTTCGGACAGCGGTTCGCTGTTTGTCTTTCCGAGCCCTGACGATACAGAGCATCCCATCGCGGATGTCGTGCTGCCATCAGCCCAGCGCGATCTCTTCGTCAATACTCTTAAGTCAACGACGCCTGCCACCGTTCATGATCTCCGTCGTTCGGCGGCCACGGGCATGCGACGTCTGGGGATCAATCGTGACACCGTCGGGATGGTGTTAAACCACACCGCCAAGGGCGTGACCGCGGAGCATTATGACTGGCATGATGGCGCCAAAGAGAAGCGGGCAGCGCTCGACGCCTGGGCGAGGCATCTGGGGCGCGTTTTTGAGTGACATCGAGCTAGCGGCGAGGCTCGGCTTGGTTAGGTGTTACCGCTTTCACATTCAGCCTCGATTGTGGCTTTGGCCAAGGTGATCGACTTTAGTGTCCGAGCAAGTGCGCGAGCCAAGGGGCGCAGACAGGGATCAAGATGAGAGACAACCAGATGGCAATTTCGAGTATCGACGGAAATGCCTTCTGAATCGGTTTTCCGATCCTCGCCAGCAGCGCCACAGGCGCCAATATAATCCCGTCTAAAAATTCTCCCGCCAGGGCTAGCCTTCTCCGCCTTGCCTGGTTGCGCGCATCCAGAAGGTCATCCCTGACCCACATGGCGCCCACAATGTCATTGGTAGCCAGATACTGCGCAAGCTCCGCGAGCGCTCCGCCCTGTGGTTCCGCGCCCCAAAACTCCGCACTCCTTGCGAGTCTGGCGCATTCGGTCTTGATCAGAGAGTGATCCATTAATAGATGGCCGCTGCAGATTGCATGTTTATCAACAACAAATATCCGATTCCACGAAGGCAAATTAGAATTGGCGATAGCGGACCACAAAAATGTGAATCCGTCCAATGACTTGAGTGGCTTGCCTGTCCAGAATAATTTGACAGGCAGATCAATGGGTTATGATGGAGTTTGGGGGGCAAATGGCATATAAGGGACATATCGCAATATTGATCATGCGGGGTCTAATACAATGGCATCGCCAAACGAAAACGCGATTGTCGCTGGAATCGTCGCGGGGCGCATTTTTGGTATTTCTGGCGCAGCAGAGCGTCTCGGTATTTCTGTCAGCACGTTGAAGCGCGGATGGCCTAAGGGTGACTATCCCGCGCCAATTCGCACATCGAATTCAAGGATCGGTTTTTTGGAGTCCGATATCATCCGCTGGCAACGCGAACGCATTGCCGAGCGCGACGCACGCGTCATGCAAAAGTCAGCGTAACGAGTTTTCAGAAACAAAGAGCCGGCAGTCCTGCAAGACCACCGGCTCAGATTGTGGAGCGAGGCTCGCCAGAACCTCGCGGATTTTTGTCGAAGATCGGGAAGATCAAGACAGCAAATTTGATCTCCCAATTACGAGCAGTCGGAAGCGCCATCAAGATTGTCTTGACGGCGAACGGGGGAGATCTGTGCATTGTGGAATTCGACAACACGCCCGATCGCGAACGTCGAACATCGCGAAACACGGAATAGGAATGCAGACGATGCGGACCGAAAGGCGGCTCTAGTCAAGGAGATCGAAAGTTATCTCAGTGGCGAGCGGCAACGGGAAATGTCGGCCCGTGACCTTGCATCAATGAGTTCTGGCGCTAGGCGCCTTTTGACGCTTCGTAACGGGCTTCTACTTGCCACCTATTGCACCTATCGCCGTGGAGAAAAGAAGCGCACGTCGCTTCTTCCCGGGGTCCTCATTCTGATCTCCGTATACAGCGACAGTGACGCCGACGGCTTCTCCTGGGTCAGCCACGGGCGTATGGCGGCATTTCTCAATACGGATCGCGAGAGCGTCGCACGTACCGTCGGTGAGGCCGAGAAAGCGGGTCTTATTTTGAAAGCCGCCGAGCGGCGTGGTTTCACCAATGGTTATACACTCGCCATGCCAGGTGCGCTCGCGGATCCGAGGGTCAACATCTTCGACATGCTCGATGCGTTGGCGCCGCGCGAGCCGGACGTCCTGCCGCGTGGGCGGCGCCGTGAGGTAGGGAAGAACGTTCGGAATGCCGACCCTCACGCTACTGTCGGCGCGCCTGACAGCCGTGATCGTGCGATCACATCTGATGGTGACAGCCTTGATCCTACGATCACAGGTGTCGTCGACAGGTGTGATCCTAGGACCGTGACAGGTGTGATTGTGGGATCACCCGACTCCTCTACTGATCTCTCCGAAGAAGAAGAGGTCTCCTCACTCGCTGGCGCGAGGGAGTTTTCTTTTTTTGCGCCAAGAGAAGCGCCAATGGAAATCCCTGAAGAAGTGGCGCCCTCCCCCATACCCCCTCCCGAGGAGGGCTATACAACGCTAGTATATGCAAGTCGGGTATCTGCAACCTGTTCGGGACTGCGTGATCTCGTGACCGATGACTTGGTGCAGGCGTTCGCCGAGATCACGGCATGGCTTGCACCTGGCGACCGCCCCGATACGTGGGTGCCTCAGCTCGACCTCGATTTGGCGCGGAGGCACCTCGATAACGTGCTCGTCAAAGCCGATCCGGCCAGTGACCCGGATGACCGACAGCAGGCGCTGCGCGAAGCCGTCAGCACTCTCCGCGAAAAGCTTGATGATGCAGAGGTAGCACACCATCGCGGTCTCAGCAGCGCGAACATCGGCCATATCCAGAAGCCCATCCCTTACCTCGCAAAGACGTTCATGAACCGCCTTCGCGAAATTCCGATCGAGCGGCATAAAGATCAATTGGCAACGCGCAATGCGACGCTGAAGGCTCGGGTCGAGGCCGAGACGGAGATCGAAATCGGCCAGAAGAAAATTACAGCCTTCAACGCAGCCGTCGAGCAGCATGCAAATGCTCGGCAGAAGATCGCAGATAATCGTGCGGCAAGAGCTGGCGAGGCGCGTAGCGCAAAGGCAGAGCGCCGAGCCTACGGAGTAATCGAGTGCGACGATGGTTCGAAAACCTTTGATCCGTATGCGCGGGTTATGACTGTCCACCGCACGGATGTTGGAGGCAATGACGCAATCGAAATTATGGGTAGCTTCGATGGCGCGACGGTTGATGACGTGATCAAGGCGCTGCGCCGCGTTCAGGAATCCGATAAGCCCTCGTCGAACGGCAAAAGTGGTTATTTCGATCCGATGCCTGTCAACAAGGTTGTCGCGCTGGCAAAAAAATATTTGCCTGCAATCACGCTGCATCGCTTGCATGGCGCTCCGGAATCCTTTGTCGTTGGTCCGGTTGCCATGAAGTCCGACCTTGTCGCGATTAGTCAAAGCTGGCTCGACGAATTGAAGCGGCGGTTGCCTGACTTGTCACATGTAAATGTGGACGACGGCGTTCGCGCGCTGGGTTTGCCTAGCGAAATCATTTCTGGATCAAAGGCGTTTTTGTCCGGGTCGGTTGAAAGCGCGGTCTTTAAAATTGCAGCATTCACGACTTCCTCGCGCCTGGAGACGTACGGTCTGGAACTTAATCGGCAGGTCGAAGCCGAGATGGAGGCGCTTCTTTCACGCATCAATGAGCTGGGTCGCACCAAGCGCGAAGCGTCGGAAGCAGAAAGGGGCCGTGCCGCCGAGCGCGCGTCAATGGCGCCATCACCACAGCCGGGCAATGCCACGAGAAGCATTTGGCAGAATTGGCGCCACCAAATTTCTAATTCTGATGCGGATGGCGAGATCATCCACTGACTTCGGAAGATAGCGTGGGGAACACGAGTCCCGAAGGCACCGGGCAGCGGCGCAGAGGAGGAATGCCCATTTTTAGCCGCAGAGGGCTTTTTAGTCCGGCGGCTACCAGCCTACCAGCAGCCATTCAAACGCCCGCCATAGATCGAAACCGGCTATAAGAAACGACGTTCCAGTCGAGCGCGGGCATCACGAGATCGCTACGGCTATCCATAACTCCGAGAGTCGATACAACTCAACTCCGTGCCGCTCGCTTTCGTCCAACAGTTTTCTTGGTCGAGAGCCTCGCCAAGCGGACAGCCTTGGAATTACTTCGGAGCTAAGCAAATTGCGTCGAAGGCTTCGTCAACTGCGCGGTTGCGAGCCTCGTTCCAAGCTGTCGATGAATGCCAGGGCTTGCCTTGGCATGCACGAGGAGTTTCCCTCTTCACGAGCGCGGCAGCCTCGCTCGAATGACCTTCTTTGATCATCACGTAGGCTAAATCGAAAGGGTGGAGGAGGTATCCCTTTGACGACCTTCCAAGGGCTTTCTGGAGGAAGCTCAACTCACGAGGAGGTGAATAGGCAGCAAGACGCATGATCCGACCACCTTCCTTCAAGTCGCCTGCGAAAACGCAGGCCCAAGCGTCATCGAGAAGAAGCAAGTTCGGTTTCTCTTTCAGTTCGCTCGACATCGCGCTTTCCAGAAGCGCGGCGGCCTTCGCCGGTTCTCCCTGTGCGATTTGAAAAGCCGCCTCCGCACGAACTACACTTGCAAAAAGGTACGGTGGCACCTTCGTCAGGCGAATGCTTGCTTTGAGGGCTTCCAATGTACTCCAGGCCTGCTCGGGCTTTCCGCTCTTATCGTAAAGCTCGGCCAATGTAATCCAGTAATCGGCCGTGACACGGAGATCGTCGGGGCAAACGCGCATGACCTGGTCAATCCCGTCCTTGAGCGAGGCGATGCGCACGTCCACGGACTTATCCGCATTTTCTTCAAGCGTCGCCCGAAGAAATTCGCCTCCTAGCATCCGTAAGGGAAACCAAACCCCGTCGTGCCGTTCCTCCAAAAGTGACGCGAGCTTCGCTGAACGCTGCGGATGCGGCAGTTCCACGGCCTTTAGGACAACAATATCGTTTCGGCGCTTGTCCTGCGCATCAAGCGGCGCGCTCAGACTTTCGATTGTGGCTACCGTTGTGCGCCGAGGATCTTCCTCGAAATATGCGTCGATCGCTTCGTCAAAGGCTTTCTGAGACGGCGATCGGGAATCTGCAGGAGCGGTAACCACTTTCTGCTTCTGAGGTAGAAATGTAATGGCTACCGCTGCCACCGGCGCCCATACCAAAACCATGAGGGAAAGTACGGCAATGCTTTCCCTCATCCGAGTTGGCAGCATCTTTCGACGATCGAACACTCCTTTGATCAGACCGTACTGACGGGCAAAGGTCCGTGCGCCGAACCTGTTCCTTGCAATCTCAGACAGACGAATGAGTTGTTCGCGTGTGCTAAGCTCCTCTTTCCATGCGCGTTGCAACTCGGTCAGATGCCATTGGCTGCGCAATGTGTACGCGAAAAAGGCGGCTGCAGACACAACAATGGGATCCCGCAGATAAATCGCGAGGCTCGAAAATGCAGCAACGCTCAAAACGGAGAACACGAGGCGCGCACGCGGCCACCGGTTGAAAACTGAGATCTCCAAGAGACGTCCACCGTCGAGCGGGGTGAGTGGAAGGAGGTTAGCGAGATTGATAAGCACCGCCACAAATGCGATGCTGCTCATGTTTAACGTCTCGGTGTCGAACGGGTGGAAACCGCGATAGATCAAAAAGCCGAAGCCAGCCAAAAGACCCGGCAGTGGCCCGGCCAAGATCACGACCGCTTGCTTCCATGCAGGCATTTCCTTCGCCGTACCTGTAACGGCTGCGCCAAACAAGGGAATGAAGAACATGCTGATATCGCGGTAGCCAAAAGCTTTCATCGCGACCGCGTGTCCAGCTTCATGTACGAACAGAACCAGGGCCAGCAAGACGGCATAGTTCCAGCTTAAGGCGCTGCCCCACAAAGCGACCGACACGGCAAGCGTAATGATCAGCACGGCGGCGGTCACGTTGGGTCGCGGTGGCCGTCGTTCATTCGCGACTGCGAGTTCTTCATAGGCCCGCGCGAAAAGAATGCTTTGATTTGGCCCCGTTAACAGAGCCGATCGATAAGGCGCCTTGCGCTTGGTTTGCGTGGTCCATTGACGCCAAACGATGCGAATGGCCGAGCGGAGCGTGGGATGAAATACGCCATCGCGGCCATTCACGAGCGCTCCACTCTTTATCAGTTGCGATAGATCGTCTGCGGACCGTGCCTTGATCTTTCGGTCTGCTTCCGTGACGTCAATCTGGACGACAGACGCATTAGTGAGACGCGCCTTGTGAGCATTCCAATGCTCAGCCAAGGACGGAGCGAGGGCATCGACGGACTCGATTTCGGGCAACACACCCAACAAATACATTGGCGCGTAATTGACGGTCAAAAGAGTTTTGCCATCGGACCTGAAACTGATGAATCTTGTTGTGAAGCCAGTTATCGGCGACACTAAGAAAGCAAGATAAGCATAGGCATACCCGTCACTGTGCTGGAACAGAATTTCATCGTAGCTAATCGGGCCCGCTTCGACCCTATCCGTGGATACCGGTTCAAAACCAAGGTTTCGAAGCTCATCTACAGCTTGCTGTTGATCAGCATCAAGTGCGGGCGGCCGCGCAACACCAGTCGTCTTGAGTGGCCAGTACGGAACACGAAGAATAGCCACTACCATCGCGAACGTTCGGAAGGCGATGAAGCTTACGGCGAATGCCACCGCGAAAAAAGCAACATCCGAGATAGTACTCATCAACATTCCGCAAGGTATCCCCGATGGACCGATCCCAGGAAGCGGAACTTAATGATCTTCAAATAAGCTAGCTATGGCGGCGTGGGCACATTCACTCGGTAACTTGCAATAGTGCTAGCGCACCATCACAAAACAAATGTCGCGAGGTTTATTGCTCCGCCCGCATTCTGACCTTGTCCTGCGTCGACCGATGATGATCGGCGCTACATCGTCGGAAAGTGCGACATGAGCGCATTCTTGCGCTTAATCAGCACTCGCCCAGGGATCGCCGTCGTTGAGTCCCCATTCCTCGACCGAGACGATACGCGGAACTTCATCAAATGAGATTGTGAGCACCCGAAATGAGTAGGGTTTCGTTATTCCGCAGCGACCGATCTTGTAGATGTAGGCAGACGCCGCGTCGCGCCGTCGTAGTCGAAACCGCTCGTAGTCTTCTCCAGACACCACAATGTCAGGTGATCCCAAAAGGGAACGAACCTCTTCTTGCGTCCGGCCATTTTTGGCAATCGTGAATGCTTCACCAAGCAACAGTGCGCGCGTACACGCGTGAAGCATAGATTTATAATCTTCGTCGGACTTGCCCTCCTTGCTCCAATGCCGCGGAAAATTGTCAGTGCCCATGGCGACCATCAATCGGAGAGCGAGAAAAAGCGCTGCTACGCCGAAAGCGACGCCAAGAAGGAAGGCGCCAATGATTTTGGCTCTCATTTTCTGGAAAAGCTCCCCGTTGCCCGGCACGCCCTGCGAACCAGAGCTTCCTATAGCCCCATGACGCGCACCAACCCAAGGCTGAAGACTACGAGCACCGACTGCTAAATTAGACCTCTCGTTCTGCCGTCTAGTAGCGAGTTCAAGCCGTCTATGAAAAGCTGATCGCCTGGCCCCACGCTGATTGCCCTCCGGTAATGCGCTGCCGCCTCATCCAACATTCCCAGCGTCGCGCAACAATTTGCGAGGCAATAGTGCGCATAACCGTGCTCCCACTTGTCATTTACTTCTAAAATTTGCTGCCAACGCTTCGCCGCGAGCTTATAATCTCCAATCCTCTGCAGCTGCAGAGCTTCACGCTCAAGCTCCCTCAAATCATCCATCATTCGCCTCGCTCAAATTACTCGGCGGCTAGTCCCACGAGTGGTCTGCGTCACGCCAACTCGTTCACAATCCGGGAAAGCACAGTCACGACCTGCGAGTACACTCGGAGCGGCAATTGCAGATCAAGGCGTTCCGGCACGCCACGCAGAATGATCCTTGTTGTCACTATCTTGCTCAGGTCACCGCGTAGGCGCATGAAATCTAGGAGAGGTGTGAGTTTGATCGCGTCCACCTCGTCATACCTGCATTCGAAGTGCTGCGGTGGCCCCTCATACGTGAAGCCCATTTGCGAGAGCACGAGCGTCATCGGGCCATCCGTGACCTGATAGATCCGTTTGCCGAGAGCTGATTCCGGAGAATCGGACCATTCCCCGATCCCGGCGGCCACGGCGGAAGCCAAACTCCGTTTGATCCATCGCTCGATCCTGTCCACCTATGGTCCCTTCACGCCGCTGGCTGAAGACAAAGCCATTTTGCATATTTTTGACGACCTCGCGACGCACCTATCGATCGTTGGGAGCGGGAATCACATCAGAGCCAGTGTGGCCGCGGCACCATACGCATCACGAACTAAATGGGGATTGCTGCCGATCACAACATCCTTGGCTTGTTTCTTCTTCGATATAGAAACTAAGCTCACAAGGGGCGCCGATATAAGGCGTCAAATTGAGGGTCTGAATTGATGTTAAAGATTTTTGGCGTTGCAGGCATATTTTGCCTGCTTGCAGCGAACAGTGCTCATTCGCAAACGCTTACGCCGTCAGCGCCTCTCACTCAGCCGCAGATTAAGGAGGTCCAGGTCGCTCCAGACACATTTTCTCGTGGCACGCCTCCGCCTTCCTGGGTCGAAAACATTTCTATGCCGGAGCAAGATACGTCACGCCCACTAGTCGAGCGCCTGGGGGACACTCAAGTTTACATCGGCGATCAACCTACGACGTTCATTCATTTCGCAATGGCAATCAACGATGCGTCGATGCTGTCGAGCATGAGCCAGTTGCCAATTGAGTTCGTGCCTGAATACCAACGACTGGAACTGCATGCTGTGCGCATTTTGCGCGGCGGAGAGACACTCGATCGCACCCAGACCGCAATCATTAGATTTCTTCAGAGCGATGCGACGCTGGCGGTCAATGCCTACCGGGACGTCGTTACGGCATCTGTGTTGATCGACGACATACGCGCGGGCGATACGGTTGAATATTCTTATTCGATCCGTGGTCAGAACCCCGTATTCGGAGGAAAATTCGTCAATTATGCGTATTTGGATCAGCCCTATCCTGTCACTAAGCGACGAATATCGCTTACCTATCCTGCCGACCGCAAAATCAACTGGCGCGTGATCGGGGACACGCCGGGTGAAACTTCTGTCGTGCCATCGGAGGCTACTACCAGCGGTCAACGAAAGGTGGTCTTCGAGACTGCAGGCATGCCGGCAAAAAACGCAGAGCCATCTACGCCCACTGACTACACAACCTTTCGTTGGATTCAGTTTTCGGAATTTACCGATTGGAATGACGTATCGCGTTGGGCTTCGGGACTGTTCGACGTCGCTAAGCACGATGACGGAGATCTTGGCCGCGAGATTGGAATGCTCAAATCTGCAGCTACTGATCAGGAGCGTGTTGTCAAAGCATTGGAGTTTGTTCAATCCGAAATACGTTACTTCTCAGTCGCGCTCGGTGAAAATTCACATCGGCCAGCATCGCCAGAATTGGTCCTGCAGCATCGTTACGGGGACTGCAAAGACAAAGCTCTCCTTATGGTGGCTCTCTTGAGGCCACTAGGTATCGACATTCGTCCCGTCCTGCTTTCCGTGAGCCGTCACAAAGGTCTTGAAAAGGTCCTTCCTAGTCCTTTGAATTTCGACCATGCAATCGTGAAAGTTCATCTCGACAAAAGAGACTATTTCCTAGATCCGACGCGTCAGGGCCAACACGGTCGTCTCGACCGAATGGGACAACCTTATGAGGGCTTCCAGGGCTTGGTCATTGCCCCCGACACGCAGCAACTCATCACGATCACAAGCCCGAATGCCTTAGATCTTAGGCGGAATGACACCGTTGTCACCGCACGGATCGCCGACTTCGGTGGCGACGTCGACATTCAGACAGTCGATACGTTCAATGGCATCGAGGCTGAAACGCTGCGAGTGATTTTAAGGCAGCTCACCGCTGACCAATTCCAAGAACGTCTGACTGAAAGCACAGCGAGGTTCTTTCCGGGTGCCTTATCCACGGGCGCGCAGAAGATCGTCGATGACGTCGCGAATAACGTGCTGATTTTGACCTCGACATACAAAGTCCCAAAGCTTCTCAAAGACAGCAAGCAAGCTTGGTACTACGTCTTCAATCCAACTAATCTAGGTGGCGCCGTCGCGATAGCATCAACAACAAACAGAAGGGCGCCCCTGAAAATGACCCGTTTTCCGTTCGAGGGACAATTCACGCTTATTACGGAATTGCCGCCTAATGTTCACCTCCCACGCGATCAATTGAACCATTCCACCAAGAGCCGGTTCTTCACGTACGAGGCGTCTAGCGCGTATCGCGGAAACAAAATCACGACTGAGGTCTCGTTGAAAACTTTGGTGGACATCGTCGATCCCATTGACCTCGCAAAATATGCTCAGGACATTGCAGCGACGAAAAGTCCAGCGGGCTCGCTGGTCTTCATCCCCAAAAAGTTCGTCTCGGAAAACAAGTTGGCGGCGGCGAAGGTTGAGTTTGGACAAATTTTGAAGCGCGAGCGCATGGAAGAGATTGCCAGCTACTCTCGAATGATCAATTCCAAAAAGCTGAAGCCGACCGAACTTGCCAATGCGTACTGTGAGCGCAGCGCGCAATACGCCAATCTGAACATGATGGTTGAAGCGTTTCGCGATTTAGAGAAGGCCATCAAACTCGATCCAAACAACGCTCGCGTATGGATGTGCCGAGGCGAAGCGAACTTTGATGTGGCAGCATTCGGTCAAAGCATCTCGGACTACTCGAAAGCAATCTCACTCGATAGCAAAGATCCCTTTTACTATCGAAAGAGGGGGGAGAGCGAATTCTATAGCGGCGACCTCTCGGCGGCTGCCGAGGATTTCAAAAAGGCCAGTGCACGCGATGATCAGTCCACGAGAAACTACTCGGACATCTGGCTAGCTATGACCCTTATGCGTCTTAATAAACCTCTACCCGAAGATCTCCTCAGCCGCGCGGGTGCAGATCCACGCGGAAGTTGGCCACTGCCGATACTCGCGGTCATGGGTGGCTATCTAAGTCCTGACGATCTTGTAAAGATGCTCGATCAAAAGTCTGGAGACGAAAGCCGGTCCGCCGGCACAGAAGCGCACTTCTACCTTGGCCAGTACTATTTGCACCTCGGCGACAAGAAAAAGGCTCGTGAAGAATTTCTAAAAGCACGCGAGCTAGACATGTTCACCTACATCGAGTTCACAGCCGCCGAATTTGAGCTTGATGCCATGAACGGCGAACAGTCTTTGACCACGAGCACTTTGCCGTCGGGTGTGCCGGATTCCAAAGCAGTGGAGCCGGCAATCTCTCTTCCGAAAAGTCAAGTAAGCCGACAGAAGAAGAATGGTAGGCAGACGACAGATAAAGAATCCGAATGGAATAGAAATCCACTGCAATGAGCTGCCGGGTGGACGCGCACCGTACGCTTGTGATCTCGGACGATGCGGACCAGAATCCAGCAGCACGGAGACTTCTGGATCGCGCATGTCGACGGGGCCGAGGTGATCAATTGCGGAACTACTCGGCTTCAATAGCGAAATTAAAGCTTATCCAGGCCGCGATTTGCAACCTCCGCTAATCGGACGGCGTGACGGCTTGGGAAAACGGGGACGCCGCAAATTAGCGTAATTCGAGTTTTGCGGCGACCACGATGAGACCAGACTCTCACCGCTCTCGCCACCCGCCGATCTCCTCGACAAGCGCAGGGTGGCGCGCGACAAAAGCGAGTTTTCCAAAAATTGTGGAGAGATCTTCCCGTTCTTCGGTTTCAATCACGCTACCAAACTCTGCGTTCTTCGCGTTGAACCACTCGACCGCACGCCTGAGAATAGCTCGTACCTTCGCCTTTTCAGGCTTGGGTCCGAGAGCCTGAAGTTCTCGCATTACTAATTGAAGACGCTCTCGCGCAGCTGCCGTAAAGTCGGGGGGTGGGAACGGTGGATGTTCATCCCATCTCGGAAGCGGGCTCTCCAGCAAGAGCTTTTCCCACGTGAGCCCTTTCAGACGCTTCTCATATCGATCGAGATCGGCGGCTTGCCGCTCGGCTTGAGCTTCACGATAGCGCTCAATCTCTTTTTGGTAGGCGGCTCGGTCGTGCCGCCAGCGCCACTCGCCTTCTGCATGGATGCTCGCCGATCTCAAAGGACCAAAGGACCGGCACGCTGACATGAGTTCGGCGTCCTCATTCGCCAGGTCAACTGTGCCCACATAGCTAAACTCTGCCAGACCTGGCTCCCAATCAAGCATTGCGCCCCCGCACGCAGGCTCGTAACGATGTGAGAAGCGCGACGTTTTCAGCCAGGCCAGGCGCGACACTTGGCTAAGATCGGGAGGGCGATCGAAGATGCCATCGAGCACGACGTAGTAGAGGCTCGCGTTTTTGATCCCGAGAACTTTAAGCGCGGCGTATCTTCCTGTTTGTAGCGGGCTGAACTCCGTGGCCGGAGAGGTTCGAAACGAATAGATATCTCCGGGCAAATACTCTCGACCCGGCGCCTTTTGATGCTTTCCTGCCATTTGCTTTGTCTTTCTAGCGTCATTGGATGGTTAGCATCGTCCGCTTGCGCACTGCCACTTGATCGGCACATTCCCAAGTACTTTGCCGAGCAGCCTAGTGCGGCGCTACGTCGATGGCATTTGTTCTTTCAGATACAGGCGCATCGACTCCACTGTTGTGCCGGGAACAATCCATTTTCGGATAAACTGTGTAAGCGGCGGAAGTCGATCTTCGGTCAGCAAGATCCAGATGCGCATCATATCGACGTCTTTTTCGATTTCTTGGATTCGCCATAGGCCTTCGTCCAACCCTACGTCTATCCATCCCCTTTCCGGATAGTCCGGAGCTTCCGGAAGTTCACTCGCTTCTGCTTGATTAATCATCAGGCCTTTGGAACTCTGCGGAGCCACCATACGGAGAATGGGACTCGTGCCCTTCAATTCTCGATAAGATTGGACAGGGTCCAAATATGTACCGTCACCAAAGGAAATTCCGCCTCGTCCGAAAGGCATCCAGGACTGTGCTTGACCACTTGCAGTCACGATCTCGTCGAAGAGAACGAGCCAAAACCGCTCACAACAAGAGTATGCCTCCATATTAGAAAGATAGTCTTTGTGGACGAGTGGAGACGGCGCTGTAGATCTAAACATCATGACAAACCGCGTGGAGAAGATCGTCGCCGACCATGAGAGCGGTCAGATCACGCTCACACCTCTGGAAGCACGCTCTGGAACGGCTCAAAACAATTCTAGAACCTATCGAGAAAAGCACGAAGCCCAAAGGCATTAAAGGCGAGAAGCACCCTGCTGGCGTCATTCGACAACGACAGCTTCTCCGATAAGTCCATCTTCCCACAGATAAAACCTACCGGCTGCACGCATTTTGTCCGCCGCTTCTTTGCCAGAGGCAAAAACAAAGCCGATGGCATTGCGCGTTTCGCCAGGGCGAAGCTCCTTGTCACCGAGCAATGGCCAACCATCATAGCACTCGTCAGTGCTCCGTTGAGCCGTGCAAGGACATCCCCAACCCAATCCGATTGGCTTTGTCCGACCTCCTTGGAACGTCGGATAAAGCCACAGATCTGCGACTAGCTCGGGCGTTGAGTGCTTAAGTGTCTCGGCTCGGCTCACTGGCTTTCGCAATCTGGATATCGCATTTTGGTCTGATACTATCACAAATGGCATCACATATCGGCAATGAGCTTGAACATTCCCAGCTTTCACGACGGTAATCTTACGGGTGTCCAACTTGCCGAAGGGCAAGTGACACTAACCTTGAAGCGCGTAGATGGACAAATGTACGAGTTAGTCCTGTCATCGGTGCAGGCACTCCAAATGGATGACTTCCGGGAGGGAAACATCATCAATCGCCTTAGAGTTATCCAAGGCTCGGTACCGCATTCCGAAATTCTCGAACGCCTATTTCCGCCTCCACATCCCTCTGCCGCAGAAAATTACCACGCCGCTCACGCAAAGAGCCTCCAAACAAAAGCATTGAAGGTCGAAGCAGGCGAGGCGGTGGTTATCCTGATCGATCCATCCTATGGCGCGGACTTAGTAGCATTTTGCGACAGGATCACAATCACGGCTCTGACCACTACTACTGACGAATAAACTTGAATTGAAGTAACGAACTCAGAACAAGTCGACACCGCGTGCGTCCGCCCCTTTGCTTCAGCCTAAAAATTACCAAAGCCGCAATCAGCTGCTTGAAAGTTTTTGGATCGCGCGCGTTGCCGCCTTTCGAACGTGACCGTCGACGTCCRAGGACAGGAGTGACAACACTGGTAGGATGTCCGGACCTGAAAACTTCTCGGCCAGCTCGCAAGCCCATTGTCGGTGTCGGGCGAGCTGATCCACATAGAATGCGTCGAAAAGCGTTTGCCAGCGAGCAGAGGTGACTCGTTGCCGTAAGACCCAAGCAGCTGCTCTCCGAGCCTCAACTTCCGAAGCGTTGGTGTAGATGCGAAAGATCATCGGAAAATCTACATCCACCCAGATGGTACCGAGAGTGCGAATGGCTGTTTGTAGGGTGGCCCTGGATGGGCTCGCCAGTAGGGCTACCACAAGTTCATGCGCCTCCTGCAACTCCCATCGTGCGACGACTTCACAAGCTGTGCGCACAACATATTCTGATGGATCACGGAGGGCGCTCAAGATGATGGAACGCAACTCCCGCCCTTGGGGGTGATGTCCGATGGCCTCTATCGCGGTTCGCCGCAAAAATTGATCTTCAACCGCGGCTGCGGCGGCCAGTGCGTTCAGTGCCACCGCACCTTCTTGCAACGCGAGTTCACGTATGACAGGCGCCGATCTCACTTCGTCGTCCGGCTCATTCGGTTTACTATTCATCGGGCAAAAAAGTTCGCTCAAACACCTCGGACGAATTGTCAAGAAGCAGCCCGATGAGAGATGCCCTCGCTCTGACAGCTGTCTCAAACTCAGCATTGGTCCTGAAACAATTATATCCCTGCCAGATAAACGGCACGAACCCATGATACTGAAGCCTAAATAACTCCCCAGTTCGTCCTGAATCTTGGAACGTTGCACTTAGCTTCGACTGACAGACGTAGAGTTCTTCAAAGAAGAGATAGCTCGCGATACCATACGTGTCGTTGATACCTTCGAGAGAGCCCAACCTGGAAAGATCCTTTTCCGGCGCCCAACGGAGTTCCCAATTGCTGTTGAGCCGCTTGCTAACGATCGGATACACCCGATCCCCTTTACCCATCCACGCCTTGAAACCATGGTGCTGAAGCTGCCGTTCGGCAACGTCTCGAAATATCTCGCAGCGATCGCGAACGGTAGTGCCAATTCTTCTGGATAGATCGGTTGCGTGCTGAACTGCCTCAAGCTTTAGTATCTTCGCCGCTTCATCGAGCGCACGAAACCGTTTGGTTTCGTAGACCTCATGCATCTCGATCCGCCGACGTCTATCAACTTCGCTCAAAGCCCCGCGTACCCAAGCCTCGCGCGAAGGAAAATGTTCATCCAACTCTCTTTCGGAGCACCCATTTTGGGCGTCACGCTTCTGCCGAAGCTCCTCCAAGAACGGAGAATTACCGTCGCCTCTGCGTACCATACCATCCAACATGCCGACGGGGAGACGTCTGAAATTTTCCTTCGATTGTTCGCGGCGAACATGGCGCTCAACTGCAAGCTCTTCCGTATTCTGGGCGTAGCTTTCGTCCCAAGCTAGTAGCGGTTCGTAAGCAGCAAATCCCTTCGATTTGAGAATTGATGTAAATTCGTCAGTACGTTCGAACAACGCATCAAATTGGCTCAAGAATTTGAGTGCCGCGCTGCCGGACGTTTTCGATCCATCAAATCTCGTCATAGCGGCCCCAGTCAATGTCGCTTGCGGTCGGGACATCCAATTAGAATTTTGTCGACCGCCAGATCAATGATGAATTGAAATTGCTCTAGGTGCTGCGGAGAAGGGGCGCGAGGCCCGCCAGATATTCAATTTAACGGATTCCCGAAAGAGGGGGCAGAGGCAGCGACGCGCCATCTCGCTGCCGTGGGGAAACCGCGTCGCTTTTTAGGGAACAGTTGACATCGTTCCTCTACGCCACACCGCCGGCTTTGCGAGTACACGGCCTAGAATAAGAGCAGTGCGGTGGCGAGCCGCTCTTCGAATTTGGCCTTCAAGTCGTGAGCGAAATTGTCGGGAAAGTCGAAGTGGCTCTTCTTCAATCTCTTCGATTTGTTCGGAGGGTTCTTGAAGATGTTGAACCTGATTTTCTTGGCGCTCCGAATGTCCGCGAAAACAATGTGCTCATCCCGCACCAGTGTCAGAGTCAGAACGTTTTCTTCCTGGTGACGATTGAAACCCAGCGCGAGCACGCGCGCTTCGGCCCAGGAAAGCAGATCGATTGCTCGGCATTTGCCAAACCACGCATGATAACCTTCATCGATCAGCTCCGACGGCTCGAAGGGATGAACCTTGTATAAGGTCTCTGTGCTTCGGCGAGTGGCAGTTAATCGTGCCTTCTCTGCTTTCTCGGCCTCTTCCGCAGCTGCTTCGGCCTCGCCGTAGTTGCGCTCGACGTATGTTCTGCCAAGCTCAAGTGCTGCCCCGCTCACTGGACACTGGCGGGCATTGCCGTAGCCGGTCAAGTGGTGAACTAGGCCTCTCGGGATTTTAAAGCCTTCGGGATATGGTCCCAGCGTAGAACTTCCACATAGCGGACAGTCTGCTCGTCGCTCCCCAAATTTCTCAGTTATTGCGTCCTCAGGCACGCGATTGGCAATCTTTTCCGCCATCAGTTCTCGCCACGCCCAATATTCGCGCGTCGACTTGCACTCGCGATACGAGGCAAGAGTGTCTTGGTATTCGATCGGCACGAGGCGGATGATAGTTCTGCGAGCGAATTCCAATTCTCGCTCAAGCTCCCGCACCCGCTCTTCGAGCGGACAAACGTCATCGACGTTGGGTGCCGTCGGCGCACTTCAAAACTCCAATTGAAATGATATTGTAGCAGAGAATGTCCTTTTATTTTCAGTTGGAGGCGGTATTGCGTCTAACTGACGTCCATCTTCAAAAGCAATGAAGAATAGTCCGGCGTACATATCTTGAGCAACGCATCGTCCAAATCGACCCGTCGTGTAGAACGTGAGCCCGCTCTTTTGAATGAGCATCTGTTAAGCGCGGGCGTCCCACATCAGAATTGAAATCGAAATCTTGGCACAGGCAAAAAATGCTTGATCACCGTCGCCCGTTCGACTTGCAATGATGTATACGGACGAAGGGGGAGCGATCGGAGGAAAGGTCATGGCAAACGGTGGGGACAGCGAAGATAAGAAGTTGGTATTCGAGAAGCTGAAGAACCTTCAGGACACCTCTCTGAAGATTTGGGCCCTCTACATCACCTGGCAGAATTGGTTCATTGGCATAAGCGCCGCGGCGCTGGGGGCTTTCGCGGTCTATTTCAATCAGCTGAATAAGGTGGTCGGATGTGCCACGGGCGTTGCCATCTGTGGCGCAGCCGTCTTCGGCATTTGCGCGGCACGAAAGATCAGCGATTATGAGCTGATTGCGCGCAAAAAGACCCTTGATTTGGCGGAGAAGGTGGACTTGCTGGCGGTCAGCACAGCCGCGAGAGACGTGTCATCCCAGGTGGCGTCGTTTCTCAAGATTTCGCTCTTTGGCATTATTGCAGTGTGGTTGGTGGTGATCGGTGCCCTGGTCGCGCGAGAGGAACCGCGGCACACATCTCCTGCATCCGAGCAAGGGAAGGCCCCCCCGGTATCACCTCAGGGAAAACCGGACGCCAAGCAGCAATAAAAAAAACCACCGCGGATGCCGATCGTGCAGTCAAGATTTGAAAAGAAAGATCTGCTGGTAGCCTGAATAAAAACGCTGTCAGTTTTGATATCAAAACTGTTGGAGATTTGCTTGCAAGCACCGGGATTTCCGCCACCACTGCAGCCATTTGCCATCGCCGGCCAGCTCCAGGGATCGATTGTCCGTATGATGAGCCTGGGCTTTGATCCGGTCACCGCTGGTCTGCAAGTCCTGTTTCTCCCTGACATTGTAGCCGCTCACATCCGTGCGCTCGATAGTGACATTCGCTTGGCGCACTACACTTCTGCTGATAACGCGATAAAAATTGCTGACAGCAAGGTTCTCTGGCTTCGAAGCGTCGAAGATATGAATGACTTCACTGAGGTGGAGCACGGCGTAAAATCGGTCAAGCAAGCATTCGAAAGCGATGCTGGGCGCGCACTACTTGCCGCTTTGAAAAACATCGACCCTACGATTGCTCAAGCAACGGTCGATGCAGTCGACAGTCTCCTGCCATCGCTAAGGAGGGATGTTTTCATTGCCTGTCTATCGGAGCATCACCCGACATGCCCGAGAGAGTCGAAGTATGGCCGCCTTTCAATGTGGCGAGGCTATGCAAAACAGAATGGTGTAGCAGTCGTCGTCAATATGAAGCCCATGCGCACGATTACCGACTACTTTGACGCATACTCGTTCCCGGTTCTATACGCCGAACAAAAAGAAGTGACCGAGAAGATCGGCTCGATCGCAGAGGCGATCAATGCGAACCTCCAACTACTAACTCAGCTTCCGCGTGAGCAACTGCTGTGGGCCATGTCAGCGATGCTCAACTACTACGCGACCTGTGTAAAGCACCCGGGCTTCGAAGAGGAACGCGAGTGGCGCATCGTCCACCAACGGCGCGTTGGGGTGGCCAGCAAACTCCAAATAAAACCTGTTACCATCCGAGGCATACCTCAGCCTGTCGTCGAATTCCCTCTAGATATAAATCCGCCGGATGGCAGCGGGTTTCGGCTTTCTGACGTTGTCGAACAGATCATCATAGGACCGACGGCCCAAAGCGGTCTGATCAAAGAAGCAGTTCAATCAAAGTTGGCTGAGATTGGGATCGAAGACGGACCAAACAGAATTTATGAGTCCGACGTCCCGTTCCGAGTATAGGGTGACGCAGGTCACCTGTACTCATCTGATCGCTGGTGCTGGCTCAGGGTCGAACCCAGCGCACCCCGCCGCCGTGGCTGCCGGCAGCATGCAGCAATTCAACGCCATGATCTAGGAGCCCTCCGACGACTTTCTCCCAGGTCGTGAGTGAGATCGCACCGTGTGTCATGCGTTCCGAGACGGTGATTGTCTCCGCAGCTTCGATCCGCCGAATGGTCCGCTCTGTGACACCCGCGGCATTGGCTAGCTCGATGATCGTCAAGCCGGCGAGTGCTCTCGCTGCGGTGATCTGTTTTCCATGCCACGCGTTCATGGCGGCGAGATATCAGATTCTAAGAGGGACGAATATCAGCCTTGGCAAGGGACGAAAAACGTCCCTATATAGGTTCCGACAAGGGACGGTTATCGGGACTTATCAGGCTCGGTTCAATGAGCAGGGGCGCCATGTCGAGCACGGACGTCATTCCGCAAGTCGACCACCTTTCAAACGATGCGTTAGCCTTTCTGAGGGCGTCTCTCGCGCCGAACACGCTTCGTGCTTACGCGGCGCAGCTCAAAGAGTGGGAAGCCCCACTGCGAAGAGGAGAGGATCGCTCCGTATCCGGCCTCTCCAGTCGCCGTTGCAAACTGGATCGCCGATCGCGCCAATCATGGACGACGGGGCGGTAGGCGGCTGGCGAGCGGCGAGGTAGGGCAGGCGATTGCGATCGTCAGGACAGCCATCCCTGCGATCCGAGCGGCGCACATCGCCAAGGGCCTGACCTTCGGCACGCGGCATCAAGCTCTCCGTGGCGTGCTCCAGGGCATCAAGCGCGAGAAAGCTGAAGCGCCCAATCAGACTGCCGCACTTCAGGCGCGCCAGCTCCTCGACATCCTCGCTGGCCTTGGCGACGACCTGGTTGCCGTCCGCGATGCCGCCCTTTTGGCGCTGGGCTTCGCAGCAGCGCGTCGGCGGAGTGAGATCGTTGGCCTCGACCTGGACCGGCTGGGGGAGGGAAGCGGCATCGTTGTTCGAAGTGCCAAGGATTTCCGGATCATCCTGGTCCGCGGCAAAACCGTGACCGATGATGAAGACCCAATCATAGTGAACCGCGAGGACAACCGGGAAGCGGCGAGGGCGATCGATTGCTGGATTGATAAGGCGGGAATTGCCACCGGCCAGGCAGTGTTTCGATCGATCAGGAAGGGCGACAGGCTCCAGACAGGGCGCCTGTCAGCGGATTACGTTGCTCGGATCGTGAAGGCTCGCGTCGCCGAGCATCTCGTGAAAATCGGAGTGCCGGAAAAGCTCGCGCTGACTGAGGCCAAAAGGTACGCGGCACATTCACTGCGTCATGGATTTGCGGCCAGCGCCGCGGAGGCCGGCGCTTCAACGCTGGAGATCGCAAGCGTGACCGGTCATCGATCGCAGGCAATTCTTGCACGGTATGTGAGACAAGCCGACAAAAACAACCTCCGCCCTGGTCGACGGAGCGGGGTTGGATTGCGTAGAGAGGCTTGAGCGATAGGAGAGTAAAGGAGAAGGCTCGATGGAGGAGACAGAAACAACCGCGGGTCGGTCAGCCGAGTAAATTGGTGCGCTATTACCAAGAAGACCGTGAAAGGGCGGGCATTCTCTCCGTCGCCCCACCAATGCTTTGGGCGGGGTTCGGCGAGACAGTAACTGCTTTGCAAACAGAACGCCTCCAATCCGCGAACAACGCCCAGGCCCCGTACTGACTGCCTCGAAAGGCCATCCTTACAAATCTTCGTCCAATTCCTGAGGCATGTGCTGCGCCACGGTGCCGCCGCTGGCGGCCGCAGGGACCCGAACATGAACACACCGACCGCTAGGCACGACTCCACAGCCGAACTCGCCCGCCTGCTTGTGCCAAGCGTGCTCGGTTTCGCGACGCACTTTGAGGCCACAGAGATTGTCGCTTTTAGGACCGGCGAGGCTGCGCCGATCAATGTTTTCTCTATCTTCGTTGCCGAGGAGCTGGACGGCGAAACTGAAACAGCAGTTACCTTTCTCAATGGCCGCAATCGTATCGAGCTGAAGTCGCTTAAGGGGTGGAAGTTCGGCGTTGCGCGCTACCGCTTGAAAGCGGCCAAACTGTCAACTGCTTTCGATCACCTCCGTTCGACAAGGCAATGGAAGCCGTCGGGCGAGATATTACGTGTGGGTATGCTCGAAGGCTTGCCTCCCGTCTTTGTGCCAGCCGACACCTACATGGGGGTTCCTTGGAATCAGGTGCTGAAGAACAACTTCTGGAGCGGCTCGTACGTGCTTGAATGGGCCGATAAGGTGAAGGCTGACCTGCAACCACTATATGAAGATCCGCTCCGCCTACGTGAACTATCTGCGGCCGTGCAGCCCTACGTGCCACTTGGGCTTGCTAGCTTCGCCGACCGGCTCGGCAATGTAGCGGTGCAGATTCCCGCCAGCATAGTTATGGCGACCGTTTCCCGAGCTGATGAAGAACTATGTCTGGAACTCGCCTGGCACCCGCTCGCAACGCCCCGCCCGCTGCGGGTGTCATTCGAGATGGAGCACGACCGCACCGTTTGTGGGTTTGGGTCGGCGGCAGTCACCGAACCATGCACTGTCGTTCCAATACAGACACGGCGCGGCATCCTGCGCGCTCATCTCTGGGACGACGCGCACCGCCTGCTCCTCTGGAGCCTCGGCGAGTCTGCCTTCATCAATACCATCGGCTTCCACACCACGCTTGGCGAGCCGGAGCCGCGCAGCTTTATCGTAACGGGTGATAACGGCGTCCGGCACGAGGAGCGTGTCCGCCTTGTTACCCCCTCAATCGATGCAGCCATCGGCGACAAGCAAGGCGACGACAACGGCGGTCGAACACATTGGCGCATCTATCGCCACGAAGTTGAACGCCTTGCCAGCGAACGGCGCTTTGTCCAGTACAGGCCGGAGCCCGGCGAAGTGCCAGTCGAACGCCGGAAGGCGATTGCCGATCTTCGCCTTCTCATTAATCAGTACGGTAAGACCGGCACTTGGCTGTGGGATCCGTACCTGAATGCCAACGACATCCTGCAGACGCTATTCTACTCCAAGTTTAGCGGCGCTGATCTTCGCGCGCTGACCGCTGCAGAGAGCGTCCCTGGAAGCGGCGCAACGCGCACCGACTTTGTCGCGGAGCAACGCGCTGTGTTAGAAGCGGCAGCAGGCAACCGGCGCGGACTTCGCCTCGAATACCGCGCCCGCGTTGGCCAGGCTGGCTGGGGCTTCCACGACCGGTTCCTGATCTTTCCCGGGACCGAGCGTGGTGCGTTTGCCTGGTCGCTTGGAACGTCCGTCAACAGCGTTGGCACGGATCACCATATTCTGCAGCGCGTCGATGACGGACAGCTCGTAGCTGATGCCTTTATCGAGCTTTGGGACCAGCTCGACGCTCCCGAACATCAGGTTTGGAAATCATCATGACCGGCACCACGCCGCGCTTCAGCGAGATAATGGCCGCTGCCGTTGAGTCGGGGGCCGAAGCCGTGCCCCGCACCCTACTGGCCGAACTGGGCGGCGTTCGTTCCCCGGTTGAAGCCATCGGTAATCCTGACCAGCGTGACGCGCTCTTCGCAGCCTTCACCCGCGAGTACGACTTCATCCAATACGCACTATGTGGAGGAGAACTCAGTACGCAGGACCGCGAGAAATGGATCGCACTGTCGCGCTGGCTCATTCGCGAGTTGCGTGATTGGACCCCCGCCGCCGATCCGGAATTCTGCCGTCTGGTTGCTGCTTGCGTTGTGATCGAATGCTGTGGTGGTGCCCAGACCCTCTGGAGCTCCATGCCTGCCTGCGTAGGCGCCAATGCACAACTGCTCGCGGAATTTGAGGTCACAGTCCGTTCTGCCGACATCGGCGTAACGGCGAGCGAACATTCGCTGCTCTGGGAGTGCGATGTCCTTGCGGCTATCGCGGAGGCAGACATGGCCCGTGACTGGGTTAGAATCCGCGAGCTGCTTCCACAACTGGCCAACGTGCTCTTCCCTCCGACCCGCCTCACCGTTGCGGCGAATGCCCTTGCCAGGTTCGATTTAGACCGCCTAGTGCGCTCCTTCTCGGCCATAACGACCACGCCCGCCGCCATCGTATCCGGGCGCGCGCTTGGCCAACAGTTCCGCCTGCGCGCTGCCAGCGAAAGCGCAAATCCTCATGTACAGTTCTGCTTTACGCTGCTCACATTGATCGACAGTCCGAGAGACGCTGTTCTGCCCGATGCCGACCGCAAAAGCCTCGCGAACCTGCTTGTCTCTGTCGCGGGAGACACCCGGCGCTGGACTACCTGGATGCGCGCATTGAACATGTATCCCGTGTGGTTGCCCATCCTGCAGCCGGCTCTCGGCTTAGCACTGGCGGAGGCACCTGCTTCAGCCTTGGCGCCATACGTGGATTCCATAGAGCTTACGAACGGCGCGGCTCACAGACGCGAACAGGTGGCGGAGTGCCTCCGCAATTTCCGTGCAGCCGCCGACAATGCCCATGCCAGAAATCTGTTTGCTCTAGCCCATACGCGATGGCAGAACTGGAATTTCGGTGGCGACGCCAGCGATGCCCTTATCACGGGTATCGCCAGATCAGAGCTCGACTACGCGGTCGTAGGCTATGTACTCGAATGCATGAGCGAAAGTCAGTGCGCGCAAGAGATGCACAGTTTGCTCGCTGAACTAGGCAGTCTGGACAACGCCTGGCACGTCTCGAAGATAGCAGTACTATCAGAATGGAACCGCATCCTTTCGCGCTTCCAACCCTATGCCCACGCCGACCTCGTCCGGAAATCGGGCGGAGATTGGCTGGCCCGGCAGCAGCTTTACAAGCCGAACGCCTTTGCGAGCCGCTACGCGGTGATGAGGTTTTCTTCTCGCTGACGCGGCCCGTATGCAGGCGCCGATCGCTCTACTCCTCCGGTAGCCCAATGCACGTACTCGCCCGCTGCAACCGAAGATGCGCTGACCAGTTCCATGCGATTTGCGCGAGCGGGGGCCAAGGTTTGCCAAGCGCAATGTCGGGATGGCGGGCCTCGTCCACGGGATCGCCATATCCTTCCCGCCAATCGTCAATTACTTGCAGCAGCCTTGCGCATGTGGAAGAGGCATCATCCTCCACAAGGGCCCGAGCGAAGAGCTGAGCACGAAGAGCCGTGATTGCCCGCGGAACTCTCTCATATGGTTGATGGGCAGCATTTGCTGGCAGATCTTCGATGCAAATATCGCGCAGAGCATCCGCGATGGCGCCTCCAAGCTGTTTTACTGTAGACCCTGGAAGCGCGACGACCTCCCTCACGAAGTCCTCAGCGCGTATGTTGCGGACGACGCCGTGGACGATCCCTAGCGCATGCTGATCCCCTCTCTCCGCAAGCTGCAAAATGCGTTTGCGCAGAGATGGGGTTCTCTCTGCTATTCGGGCGACGGCCTGGGCTAAATCCCTGCCGTCATAAAAGCCCCGAGGCTTCAAGCCTTCAAGGAGGAATGAAAGCAGGTCATCTCCTGCTTCAGGTGTTCCGAGCGCGGCAAGGGCGCCAGCCCATTCTGCCCCCGAATGCTGTTGTATGCAGAGTTTTTTGATGCACCGCAGGGCTGGCAAGGCATCCGCGTGCCCGCATGATCCTAACGCTCCAAGAATGCGGCGAAGGCTGTAGTCTTTGGTGTTCACATCGTATGTCAGCAGCCGTTCTACAGCTTCAAAGGGCTTGCCGCCGAATATCATCAACTCCAGCAACTCATCCCATCGATACCAGCGCTCGGAGTATTCCCACGTCCATTTCTCGTCGAACCTGCGCGCATCGAGTCCGTCAAGGCATTTCACGGCCGAGGCGGCGTCGACCTCATGGCCCAGTTGGAGACACAGTTTCAAGAAGTCTGAAACGTCGGCAATAGAGCCTCGGTCCAAAATACATTGCCGAACTTGTTCGAAGCGATCTCCGCATTCCATCCGCGCCGCCGAGTGGGCGAGCCCTATGGCCTGTTGGACCGCACTCTCCGAACCGTCAGCGAGCAGCCGGGGCAAGACGTCGAGAACGCGGCCTGCCACTGCGTCTGTCGGCTGGAGTCCGCGCTCCTTGCGGGCGACCCTCCGCTTTGCCACGAGGCTTACATCGAAGTGGCCGAGGGTCTTCTTGCCTATCGACCAGATCGGGTCCGGGCAAAGGACTGCAAGAACACGCGCGGCCTCGCGGCCGAACTCGGGATCAGTAAGGAAAGCGCTCATTACATCGATGACCGCATCCACCTGCTCTTTTGGGGGAGGAGGTCTTTCGGTAGTGTCCTCGTTGGATACATCATCTGCATTGCTGCCGGACGCTAAGCTTAGCATATTCTGGCCATACCGGTGTTCGTAACTCAGGCGAGCCCCTGAATCGTGAAGGATTGCGCCGCGTTGATATGCGGCTTTGAATTCAGCCTTCTCTTTCCGCCAGCGCTCCAACTCGGCCTGGATCAAGCTGCGCAGAGGGGGCAGCAGATTCACGTCTGGGAAGGTCGCCATCGCCTCGGCGAGGTAGTGCAGAGCATGACGCGACGCGCTTGGATCAGCCACCAATCTATCAGCCCACTTCTCAAGTAAGGCGACGATCTGTACGCGCAATTCTGGACCGAGCGGCGTTCGCGTGTCGCGGCCGAACTGGTTGCCAAAGGCCCTCATCATCAGCTCGGCGATCTCTCCTATCTCGCCGCCGTTGGTGGGCTCGTACTCTAGAATCGCTGTTGCCAGCACGTTCTTGTCCGCGTGATAGAGAGCCTTCGAAAGCGCCTCCCGCTGGCCAGCCAGCAGCGCCTTTCGCGCGGGAACATCGGCTGCCCTGCGGCGTGTCTCGACGTCGAGGAACTCGGGAAGCAACTGACGCACGCCATTGAGGTCGAGCAGCGGGGCCAACGCCTCAATCTCCCGCGGCCGCTCGCCTGCACGGCAAATCTCCAGCAACCGCTCCTGACTGACGGCGGCGGTTCGTTTGACGAAGCGCAAGGCGCCGTAAGGCGACGGACGCCCCTCTAGGATGTGCACTAGCAGCGCATCCGACAGCCTGTCCGGTTCGAGCGCTGCAACCTTTTCGAAAAGACCATGCCCATCCGAACCGCGCTCGAACTGGAGAGCAAGGAGTTCGGAGACAAGATCGACGCCGACATGCTCGCCCCTGTCCTTCAATGAGAGCGCAAATCTCAGCCGGGGAGCGCCAGCCTCCATCTTCTGCAGAGCCCTTTGCGCCGCAGCTGCAGCCTTTTCACGCCAAGGCGGGTTCCACAAGTCCTCGATTTGGCCTCTCTGGACAAGCAGCTCCCATGCTTTGTCGGTTATCCCCCTCAAGAATTCCGCCAGTAGCTCGTCAAAGTGATAGAAGGAGAGCGTGTCAGCAACTTCGGCCTGAACTTCTGCCTCGCGGCTGACAAGCGCGCCTTCAAGCGCCATTTGTGCACCCTCGATGCCGCTGTTCGAAGCGAGCATCGTCAGCACACTTCGGCGGCCGCTTGGCTCAAGACCAGCCGTAAGTGCCTTCCAATTCGGCCCTAGTACGCGTGGGTGATCGAAGCGATGATCCTGAAGAGCTTGCGCAGCAAGTTGATCGCGCTCTTCCCTGATCGCGCTCCAAAGCGCATCTGCGAAATCCTCTTTGCCACACTTCATGATGAAACGAATTGCGCGTGCTTTCGAGATCGGCAGCCACTCGTCGACGAACTTCTTGATGGCCGGAGCGATCTTTGTCCAAACCGAGTCTGGAGCGGCCGCGATCATTTCGCCCGCAAGATCCGGATCGATCCCCATCGCTCTCAATATCATGAAGGCCGTGGCATCTACTCCGTCCTCACCCGCGGAGCTCTCAGCCGCAAAAAGCAAGGCTTCGGTCCACACACGGCGGTTTAGGACTTGGTCGAGCGCGCCAAGTGCACCGTCATCGCGCAGTGCGAGCACGGCAAGCCTGCGCACCTCCTGCGCCGCATACCATTCATTGAGGAGCTGGTGCTGGAATTGGTAGCTTAGCTTGCTGCGCCCTCTTTCAATCAGGCAGTGATGATCGCGCAATGCTGCAAGGACGATGTCCGCCTTGACCCCCTCGGTTTCTATGCCAGCGCCCACCAAATCTAAGGAGACCCTGTTGACGACGATCCGCGCTTGATCGCCATTGAGTTCTGCTGTTTCCGCCTTCAGCATTTCGACCGCGAGAGCGGTCAAGTATCTATCGTGATGCAACCCCAGCACTTCGCGCAGGGGCTTCGCATGTTCAGGCTTTGCCGCCATGGTCTCCAGCATGCCTGTTATCAGCCCTTCCCTTGTCGTGGCCTGTGATCCTGCCGAGCGGGTGGCGCAAAATGCAGACAGAAAAAAGGGATTGCGCACGAGTTCGAGGAGGGTGCCAGAGCGCCGCAGCTCTGCCAAAGCAGCTTCCACATTCGGACCAACGCGATTCATTACAATCTCGCGGATTTGCTCGCGGGTTAAGGATTGCAGCACAATCAAAAGATGCTCTCCCCGAAGGGGCGGAGGAGCCAGCGGGCGCGTCCCTACCACGAGGCCCGCCATAGGGTACGAGACGGCAAAGAGATCGAGAGCTGACCCGATCTTGTCGCGCTCGGCAGCGCTTAGCTCATTCCAACCATCGCAAAAAACAGCCATGCAACCGCTTCGAGCAAGTTCGTGCCACGCGCTCTCCGATACGAGCCTGCTGATCTCCAAGCGTTCGAGATGGGAAAGCACATCGTCATCTTGATTGAACAGGTCCTTCAGCCGAAGGTAGACGCCAATGCATTCGTCGCCGGATTCCGAGTATGCGCGCGCCAAGTCGAGTAGCGCGATCGACTTGCCCCCTCCGGGCGCTGCCTGGAGCACCGCCTTGGCCCCGCTTTGCAAACTCTCAAACAGCTCGGCGCGAGAGAACGGGCTAATCTCCTTCGTTACCTTTTGCATGCCGAGCGGCGGGGTGAACTCGGGCTTTCGAACTTCTCGCGCAAACCTCCCGATGATCCCACTTGCCGCATCGCGAGCCAACACGATATCGGCGCTCCGGATATCGCATTCCGCCGCCCGCAGTTCAGCATCTCTGGCGTACCGGCTCGCAGGAGACGTTCGTGCAAACTCTCTGAACGCCTCCGCATTGTTTACCTCTTCGGCCTTGAGCCACGAGGCAATCTCACCGGCTTCAGGCAAACCGCGCGGCCCGCACAGAGACTCCAGCCGCGCTGCGATCCTTATGAAGGCGGCATCATCCGCATTGCCCCGCCAATTGGATAGGTCCTCTTCCTGAAGGATGTTATGCGGGAACGGACGTTCCGCTTCGCCAATCCGAACCGGCAACAGCGCATGACGGCGGTGTGCCGCCGTGGCTTCCGCCGCTACCACGTCGGACCTATATATTCCGTCCGGCGTTACGGACTTCGGGGTCCAGACGACTACCGCGCAGGTCGCGGCATCCAAGGCGCGTTTGATGCAGGTAATCCAGTTGCCACCCCATTCGAGGCGATTGTCCCACCAGACGGTAAATCCCCGCTCCTGAAGAGCACGGACAAGCATGCGGACGAGATCCCGATCTTCTCTTTTATAAGATATGAAAATGTCCGCCATTGTCAGTGCCGTAGCCTGCTCCTAACCTTCGCGCCGAAATCATTGCAACTGCGCCTCGCAGTCATAGGAAAACCGCCCTGCATGATGATTGCCACAGACACAACCGCGTTTCGCTACCTTTCCCCACTGGTGGAGGGGTAACTCAAACGCGCGCCGCGCGATAGCTTCGAGCATCGGAATCTCCCAGGCATTGCTTATGTGGATCGTCACACATCTGTCTCCATAGGCACGGAAATCAACATCGAGCAGCGAGTCAGGGCCAGCGCATCTCGGATTGGCAAACCGGCGCGATCTGGTCCGAGGCTCGTGCCCGACGGCGACCGCATCTTGATCTAGGATGATCTTTTGTTCGGTGTGGAGGAGGCGGGGAAGCTGTGCTTGTGATTTGAACGAGAGTGGCCCAGCGCACGCACTTGCGGCGTGGGCGCTAAGTTCTTGACGCCCATGCACCTTACCGTTTTCTACCTTTGATCAACAGATTCTCGGCAAGATGACGGTAAATTTCCTGCGAGCCTTCGTCTAGCGACGACYAAGTTTCATTGTCTGCTTCGCAAAGCTCGCGTGCCAAATTTTCGATTTCATTGCGGCTGGGGTATGCCATGTAGCCTCCGATTTTCGCATTAAAGGATAGCACGTGCTGAGGTACCGAAATTGCACTTTTGGCACTTCTGCCCAACTTGGAATGCGGGGTTGCTAACAAGCGGCTTGCAAGAGACGCTTGGCGTCGAAGCCTGAGCCGATCGAATCAGCAAAGAAACGGCTAGCAGGCTCAGAGAGAAATATTGAATGAATCAGAAAGCCACGCAGATCACGAACATTAACTTCGAGAGATTCGAGGCTGCTTTCGTGAGCACCGATGACATAGGCATCGTAGTGCGTTGCGAGTATGAAATTGAACGTGCTGCATACCGAGCATTGTCGGCTATGGTGCCAAAGTACGATAAATTCAAACACCGATACCTATCAGATCATCTGAAAACGTTTCGGGCGTTCAACTTCTCTGGCCCAATATTCCAAGTCGCAGATTACGTCAGAAAAGTCCGCAATGAGTTTGCGCACGATGGCATCGAGCAGATAACCGAGCAGCACGTGAAGGAACTCTGCTCACAGGCAGGCAGCGGATTTGGTGGGCGGCCAATTCTTGACTGGACACTCGGACTAGGGATGTGGGGTGCCAAAAGAGAAACCAAATGGTCGGAATTTAACAGTCGCCAGCAGTTTGTCCTGATCTCGGCGACTGATGCAGCAGCTATAGATACGTTGCCTCAAAGAATTCCTCAGACACTACGTTTAGATCATTTGTCGGAACTCTGAGCCTCCGCTGGCTTTGGTACCCGCGTGCCGCATCAAGAGACTGCTGCGCTAATCCCGCACTGCCACCGAGTCTACGCTAGGGTGCAGGTCGGAATAGGCCGCGACGCATGCTTGGTGCGGTAGCATTGTCCGCGGGAGCGGTCCGCGCTCTCGGGTTCCAGGTTGGGTAACAACCCTATACCCGAGACAAAACCTTATCACGCCGAAGCGTGTGGTTGCTTTAGCCGCAAACACACAGAAAGTACGATCTCCTCTCAGTATGAGACGATTGCTGGGGTTGCGCTAAATTCAGAGTGAGAACTACAATTTCCCGACTGCGCGCGGTTGCGAATTATCGTAACAGTCGGGAAAAGCGGTTCATTTCTTCAATTTTATGAAACTGCTCGAATAGCCCTTTTCAACCAATCGACCGGCAACGTCGCAACCGCAAAGCCGTGAGCTGCTGCGGACAATGTTCCGTGTCCAATGCAACCCGCGCGGCACGCCACAACGTCGATTTATGGAGGCCCGGAAACTCAGCGCGCATCTCCGGAATATTCGGCGACCGTCCGTGTCGCTCGCGAAACTTGCGAACGAAATCGAGTACATTCGGATCGCGTTTGCACCCGCGCTTTCCAGTTGAAGCTTTTCTGGTCACCTGGCGCGACGGAGCCGACGGCGTGGGGGGCCGTGGCACCCCGGGCGTATCAGCAATCTTAGCCGGCTGCGGCACGCTCTTAGGTACGGGTGAACCGGTGCCGATCACAGGGCGCAAGTACCAAACGGCAGATGGTACAAAGGCGCCGAGGAGTTCGAGCGAGATTGCGAAGAACACCGCGCGTGCAAAGCCGACGCTCTCGGTGCGCCATCCGAAGACGTCGGAGATCGTGGTCAACTCGGGGCTAGCGGCTTTGGCCTCATCAGGAGCTGGAGTTGTCAGCTTCCGTCTGATCTCGTCGATACGCATCCTCAGGCCGTCGGCCTCTGCCGCGTTGGCCCGCGCTGCTTGCTTTAGCGCCGCCTTCTCGCAGAAGCGCTGGGTAGATGGGAATACATGGAGCGGGTTACATGCATCAGTCGTTCGCCAACGGGCGTCGGCCTTGAAGCCATCGATCTCAGCCTCAACCGCTGCCACGGGAGGTGGCGATCCCAGCTCAACAATGCGGTTCTCAGCAGCGGTCATCTCATTGCGCAAATCGGTTTCGACCTGTGATGCGGTCCTGGTCTTTGCGTCATTCGCCGCTCGCTCGATGGCGGTGATCGACGTCAAGGACCACAGCGAAAGGCCCAGCAACATCGCAAAGACGACGCTGAGCGTTCGTGCAGTTGCCCTGTGTGATCGTGCCCACAATGCTACGATGATCGCGGGCAGGCCGATCTTCACAACATCGGCGATTGCGAGCGCGGCTCCAGTCAACCAGGGCTGTGGCTCTAAGCCTGCGAGGATGATCCCGTAGCGATAGGCGTAGATGACGCTGGTGCTGGCTGCTGTGACTGCGATAGCCATCACGAGCAGCCAGCCAATGATCGTGAGCGCAAGACGAAGTTTCGGCACAGGATGCGTCCCAGATTGTTGACGACGGTGCCAAGCATCTTCAGCAAGAACGCAACGACCAAAGGCCGAGATGGCTAGGCCTTGATGAGGGACTCGTATTCGGAATGATGGTCAAGCCATTGGTCAGGACCAATCTGGTGCGGAAAAAATTGCTCGCAACGAGCGCGACTTTGTCGGGATTTCAGACAACTAAGTCTGTCGGGTGAGCGATTCCCGGATTGATGCGGCACGCGAATAAAATGAGTCGAAGAAAGTGCAATCGCTGATGCGGGGGGCTCTGCTTCTGTGGTTCGGGCGAACTCAGGGCGCTGATCTCGGTCAGCGCCTTTTTCGGCGCGCGAAATAGATCATATCCAGATCATATGCGATCGCGAAAGAAGGGTGGAAATGTCGTAAGATGTTGTTTTTGCTGGTGGGCCCGCCAGGACTCGAACCTGGAACCAGACGGTTATGAGCCGTCAGCTCTAACCATTGAGCTACGGGCCCGCGCGGGTTCTCCATACCAGATGTTCGGCGAAGGGCCAGAGCTGGTCCGCGAATCTCCGCCGGCAATCTGTCGCCGGGGCAACTTTATTGAGTTTTCCGGCCCCCGCGATCCTGGATTCTGTTGTTGACGATGACGGCATGAGCCCGCGCCTTATACACCTCGATACCGGCTTAGCCGATCGGGAGGCTACCGGGAGATCCGAAGGTCGCAAGACAACCCCAAATTGCGCATCGACGCTCAATATCGCGCGTTCAGCCCAGATACAGCATTTCGCCCTCTTTTACCCGCGAACCGTTTATAGCGAGCAGAGAAAAGGTGAGGAGACCCCCATGCTAAGCGCCCCGCGTTCTCGAATTTTCGTTTCGCTGCTCAATATCGCTCTGGCGTCCGGTTTCCTCGTGACGCAGGCAACCGTCTTGCACGCTGAGGATAAGGTCATGGAACGCACGATTACCGTTTCCGCAACGGGTACGGCCGAAGCTGAGCCCGACAGCGCCCGCATCACCTCAGGGGTCACGACGGAAGCCAAGACCGCGCGCGAGGCGCTGGCCGCCAACAGCGAGACGATGAGCAAAGTCATCGCGGAGCTCAAAAGCAGCGGCATCAATCCGAAGGACATCCAGACTGCGGCGTTCAACGTCGAGCCCGTGATGGATTTTTCCAAGGACGGGCAGCCGCCGGTGCTCCGGGGCTATCGGGTGAGCAACCAGGTCGTCGTCCACGCTCGCGAACTCGGCAAGCTGGGCGAAATTCTCGATCAGATCGTGAGCGCTGGCGCCAATCAGATTCAGGGGCTGACGTTCGAGGTGTCGAAGGAAGACACGCTCAAGGACGAGGCGCGCAAGGAAGCGATTGCCAATGCGCTGCGGCGCGCCAAGTTGCTGGCGGCCGCCGCCGGCGCCGAAGTCGGCAACGTGATCCAGATCTCGGAAGAGACGACGTCGAGCGGCCCTGTGACGTACGCTCCCCGCATGGCAAAGGCTGCGATGGCTGCCCCGATCGAGACCGGCACGAGCACACTCGAAGCCCGCGTGACTGTGACCTGGGCGCTGAAATAGCAGCGCCATTCAGGCGAGGTTGATCAGGCGAGGTTGACGACTTCGACGTCGACCTTCGCCGTCGTTCCGCCGCCGGGCTGCTTCAACCAGTCACCGAAGTTGTGCATCTCGCCGGTTTCGCGGACGCGCGCGAGACGGGCAAGATCGATCTCGGCCGACACCCATTCCGCCGCGTTGAGCGTGCCTTCCGCGAGCACGCCGGTATCCGAAACATCGTGTTCGGAAGGCACATAGATGCCCGCTGCGCCCGCGTTGAAGTCGACGGCGGGGGACCAAGGCGCATCGCCGACCGTCGGGCTCTGCACGGCGGCAATCGTATTCTCGAGCGCGCGCGCCATCGAGCCTGTACGAACGCGGTGGTAACCGGAGGTCCGTTCCGTGCACGAGGGAACGAGCAGCACTTCTGCACCCGCTTCCGCCATTGCGCGAGCGATCAATGGAAACTCGCTATCGTAGCAGATGGCGATGCCGATGGTGCCGAGCGACGTCGAGAACACGCGCACCGGACCGCCTGCTGTGACACCCCAGTTGTGTTCGAAGGGCGTCATGACCAGCTTCTCCTGCTCGCCGACAGACCCCTTGGGCGTCACGAGCTGAGCCGCATTCACGAAGCGGCCGTCGGTCTTTTTGACCGGCCCCGATCCGACCAGAATATGCACGTTGTGCTTCTTCGCGAGTTCCAGATGAAGCTGGACGCGGCTTTCCTTGAGCTCCGCAACCTTCGTGAGCGTCGCCTGCAAATCTTCGTAGACCTCGGGTCCAAAGCAGGCAGCCTGCTCGATCGCCGCGTATTCCGGAAAGACCAGAAGCTCAGCACCCGTCGCCGCACCGTGCTTGACCCAGAGCGCGATCTTCTTCTCCCACTCGGCGAGCGTCCTCGGCTGGCCGATCGGATATTGAGAACTCGCGACTTTGAGAGACTTCGCCCGCATCAGAAGGTTTTCATCCAGAACTGCATCTTATGAGTCGTCTCGCCGGGCTGATCGATGTCTTTCCAGTCGTAGGTCGCGACGATGCCGTCCACCGGAGCGTACCCGCGCTTTTTCCAGAATGGATCAAGTGGGGCATAATCCGCCGGCTTCAACGGGTGATCGTCGGGCCGGACGACGCGGCAGAACGACGAATGCGTGAACCCGCCGAGTTTCTTCGCTTGCGCTTCGCGGCCATCGAAGAACGCGTGTCCGAGGCCATGGCCGCGATGGCTCTTCAACAGCACGCTCTCGCCGCAATAGAAGATCTTCGAAATGTCGTAGCCGGCTTTACGGAACGGCTCACCGAATTCGTCCGCATGCTCGATCATCGGTGCCCCGGTCGAAGCGCCGACCATCTGGTCGCCATCGTATGCAGTAACGACCACGGCGCCTTTTGCGGCGGCAAACTTCTCGAGATACTTTTCCTCGTACTCGAGCGTACCGTCGTAAAGATACGGCCAATCGCGAAACACGACGATGCGCAGGCGGCTGAGATCCGGAAGGACCTTGAGAATGTCGCTCCCGGTGACCGACCTGACTTCGAGGTTTTTCTTCTCGCCCGTAGCTGCCGCCATTACGATCGATGCCTCAGCCCGCGACCTGCGCGATCCAATCCGTCAGATTGTAATAGGTCGTGACGCGGGCGATCTTGCCGTCGCGGACCGCGAAGAACGTACCGGCGGGCAGAACGTATTTCTGGCCAACGGCGTCCGGCAGACCCTCTTCCGTATTCTTGTAAATGCCGTGCACGTTGAATTCCGCAGCGGCGCGCGTCGCGTCCTTCGAGACGAGGACGACGATGTCCTTCAGCTCTTCCTTGTAGTTGTGCGACATGCGCGCGTTGAAAGCGCGAAACTTCTCTTTGCCCTGGCGCCGCTCGCCCTGGTTGACGTCGTGGATCACGTCGTCGGCCAGGTAGTCCAGCATGGCATCGGTATCGCCTCGGTTGAAGGCGGCGTAGTAGTCGCGGATGAGCGCAGCCGTTGCGGCGCGGGCTTGCGATTCTGGCGTGGTATCGGACATCGGTTGTCTCTCCGGAAGGGTCGTCAATGGATCTGCGGGGGTCTTTAGCAGGTCGGACCGGAGCCTTCCATGTGCAAGCGTGGTGGGGTAAACGCGACATTTCACCTTCAGTTGCGGAATTCGGAGAAGCTAATGGCGCGCGTTCAAGAGCTTTTCGTTACCCAAATCTACCGGGAAGAGCTTCAACGCGGCCCGACCTCGGCTCTGATCCAAGAGCTTGACGAAGCCGCCCGCGAAATCTCGGCCCATGACCGGGCCGGGCAAGCCTGGGCAAAGGCGAATGATTATCCGGGATATACATCTTATGCCTCGCTCAACGACCTGCCCGACCGGCACCCGGCATTCGGTGATCTCGTCGGCGTTCTGGATCGGCATGCCAACGCCTTCGCTAAACTTCTTGAGTTCGAGCTGGACGGGAAGCGCCTGACACTCGATAGCCTCTGGATCAATGTTCTGAAGCCCGGCGGGCACCACACGGCGCACATTCATCCGCACTCAGTCATCAGCGGCACGCTCTATCTCGACGTCCCAAAGGACGCGAGTGCCATCAAGTACGAAGACCCGAGACTGGCGATGTTCATGGCCGCGCCGCCGCGCAAGCCCTCGGCGAAAGAGAAGAACAAGACGTTCGTCGCGGTCCAGCCCGTGGCGGGCACGCTTCTGCTCTGGGAAAGCTGGCTTAGGCATGAGGTGCCGGTCAATCATGCCAAAGCCGAGCGCGTTTCCGTAAGCTTCAATTATCGTCTCGATTGATCGATTGGACGAAGCAGGGGGAGGAGCGTTCTACTCTCCCAGAACATGGACGACGATCTGCCGCGTATGGGGTTTGCGCCGATGCTCGAAAAGATAAATGCCCTGCCAGGTACCGAGCATCATCTGAAACCCTGCGATGGGAACCGCCAGGCTCGTTTGGGTTAGCGCACTCTTAACGTGCGCCGGCATATCGTCCGGACCCTCCGACTGATGCACGAAGAGCGGATCGCCATCAGGCACCAGATGCTTGAAGAACGCGACGAGATCGCGCTGCACGTCCGGATCGGCATTTTCCTGGATCAGGAGCGACGCCGAGGTATGGCGGCAGAAGACATGCGCCATGCCCGTCTCGATGCCCGCGGTCCGGACGATCCGCGCCACGTCATCCGTAAATTCCAGCAGGCCGGTACCGCGCGTCTCAATTCGCAATGTTTCCTGAAATTGTCGCATCCTGGTGCCCGTCTCCGAGAGAGCCTATATAAGCGGGATGAGCAGAGCATTCGTCAAAGAATCCGATGCGGTCGAAGAGCTTCCCGACAAGCTCATCTCCGAGCACCGCAATCTGGTCACGCCGGAAGGCCTGACCCTGATCGAGGCTGAAGTCGAAAGGCTGCAGGCGGAGCTTGCTGAAGCCCAGCAGGCGAGCGATCGCGATGCGATTCAGCGCGCGTCCCGGGATCTTCGCTACTGGAAGCAACGTCTCGCTACCGCGGAGGTTCAAAAGCCCCCGTCCGATAGAGCCGCCGTGGCTTTCGGCTCCGTCGTGACCCTCGAAAGAGACGATGGGCGCATTCAGAAATACCGCATCGTCGGCGAGGATGAATCCGATCCCGCAAAGGGCAAGATTTCCTATGTCTCGCCCTTGGCCCAGGCTCTCATTGAAAAGAGCGTCGGCGATGTCGTTCACGCGGGCACCGGCGAAGCCGAAATCATAAAAATCGAGTAGGCGCGGGGCCCGCTCGGATCAGCTGTCGCAACCGCCGGCCGACGGCATGAACGACTTCATCGCCAGCTCGATTTCGTCAGCGGTCATGTCGCGCTGATGTGTTGCAATCGACCATTTGTGGCCGAACGGGTCTTCTATGATGCCGTAGCGATCACCCCAGAACATATCTGCGGGGGCCATCCGCAGCGTTGCGCCGGCTTTGACAGCCCGATCGATGAATGCATCGACGTCGGCGACGTAAAGATGGATCGTCACCGGACTGCCGTTGAGCGAGGTCGGCGCAAAAGAACCCCAATCCGGGCTTTCGTCGACGAGCATCACCGACGCGTTGCCGATCTTGATGGCCCCGTGCATCAGCTTGCCGTCCCTGCCGGCCAACCTCATCTTTTCGACGGCGCCGAAGGCTTTTTTGTAAAATTCGATGGCATCAGCCGCTCCGGCGCACACCAAATGCGGGGTGATGGCCTGAAGATCATCTCCTCGGATGACTTTCGGCTTTTCCTCAGTCTGGGTCATTTCGCTCCTCCTTTTTTATTGGTGGCCGCGTTTTTTCGCGGGGAAAGCGCATTGAATTGCGTGGCACCAGCGCAATCCGTCAGGTCATCTTCATGCGCAAAAAGGCTTCTTCATGCTTCATGAAGCCGGAATAGCAAAATAGCGCTGCTCTCTCCGGAGGCGAAGAAAATCTGTTCCTCAGGAATAACGGAGCGACACGGTGCGTTGCCTAACGCCTGACGGCCACACTGCAATAGTCAGAAATTTCGGGGAAATCTGGATTGTGCGGTGTCTCGTCCTTGACGACGTGCACCGTTTGCAGATCCGCTGAACGCGCCGCTTCCAGCTCTTTTGGATTATCGGAGAAGTAAACGATGCGCGCTGGTCTCGTCCCGATATGCTCGGAGATACGGAGATACGATGAAGGTTCGGTTTTGGGGCCAACATCGGTGTCGAAAAATTCGGAAAACAACGGTCGCAAGTCGCCTGTGGCGCTGAACTCAAAAAACAATTGCTGAGCCTGCACGGAGCCCGATGAGTAGATGTAGAGAGGCAGACCTTCCGAATTCCACTGCTTCACCGCCCGCAGAGCATCAGAAAAAATCGTGCTTCTGAGCGCGCCAGAGCGATAGCCGCTTTCCCAGATCAAGCCTTGCAGCTTCTTGAGCGGTGGAGCTTTGACGTCCCGCGCTTGCCAGCCGAGCAGGGCGCTCACGGCATCGCTTCCCCCAGCGAGTGCCTTTGCCTGCGCGAGAATATCTTGAACAATCGGGCTCATGAAATTGTCGGATACGAACCCTTCCAGACGATCCCGAGAGTAGGGGAAAAGCGTATCGCGAACGAAGCTGATGGGGCTGATCGTGCCCTCGATATCGAGAAGCACGGCATCGGCTTTAATGTGCACAAGCGCCTGCGTCTCGGGCGTCGCCAGCTGTAGTTCACTCACGTCGGGCGGCACCTTCACGCTGCTTGGTAGTTCGGCACGCTCTCAGCGATCGCGTCGCCGGTATAATGCGCGATCCAGCCCGAAGGATCGTTGAAAAGACGGATCACCGTGAAGTTTCCTTCCGATCCGCCATCGAACCAGTGCTTGGTGCCGCGCGGAACCGAGAGAAGATCGTCTGCCGTGCCGACGATCTGATAAACCTTGTCTCCGACGTGAAGATAAAAGGCGCCGCTGCCTTCGACGAAGAACCGAACCTCGTCTTCGTCATGCGTGTGCTCGCTCAAAAACTTCTGCCGCAAAGCCGGCCAGTTCGGATTGCCCGGACGGACATGAATGACATCGGCATTCGTGTAGCCGCGTTCATTTTTCAGGCGGTCGATCTGCGGCTTGTAAGCCGACAAGATTTCTTCCGAAGACGAATCCGATGAGAGCGGCTCCTCGGCTTTCCAGCGCTCGATGCTTGCGCCGGTATGAGCGAGCTCTTCCTTGATAAGATCAAAATCGATGGTGTCCAAAAGAACATCGGTGGCGTCGGCTGCGGAATAGACAATGAGCTGTGTCATGGTCGATAGCTCCTGAAGACAATGATCTGGTTGAACAGCGCTTCCAACGCCTCCAAATGGCGCGTGGCATCGCGAGGCGTCCTTCCCCAAGCGTAGAGGCCGTGGCCCGCGAGCAAATATCCCGGCGCACGTATCTGCTGCGCGGGTACTGGCTCCGCAAGGCGCGACGCAACCCGTTGCGAGAGCGCGTCGATATCTTGGTCATTGGCAAAGACCGGGACCTCGACGGTTGCCTCGTGAGTCGTCACGCCCAGAAGCGCCTTCTGTAATTCCCAGCCGTTGAGAAGGACTGCGCCGTCAACCAGGTGAGCATGCCCGATCACGGTCGAGGAGGGGCCATGAATATGGAAGATGGCGCCGATATCAGGATTGTCCGTGTATTGCCGGATGTGGAGCGCGGCTTCGGCAGAAGAGCCTGGCAAGAGCCGCTCGTCGAGAGCTTGGATCAATACATCCGACGCCGTCAGCGCGCCCTTATCGGCACCGCTTCGTGTAATCGCGACGCGGGTGGCATCGATCCGGACCGAGAAATTTCCGGAAGTCGCGGGCACCCAGTGCCGCGCGGACGCATAACGTCCAGCATCGATAACGGCCTCGATCGCCGTTTCGACCCGATCGTCGTCAAGGATTGCCAGTGCCACTGTCATGATGACAGTGATCCACTGATTTTATGATACTTGAATGACTAATAACGTATTCCGTTATCACATGAAAAAGGGCCGCTTTCGCGGCCCTTGATCGGATCAGTTGTCCAGGAAGCTCCTGAGCTTCCGCGACCGGCTCGGATGCTTCAGCTTTCTGAGCGCCTTCGCTTCGATCTGACGGATACGTTCGCGCGTCACCGAGAACTGCTGGCCGACTTCCTCCAGCGTGTGGTCGGTGTTCATGCCGATCCCGAAGCGCATGCGCAGGACGCGTTCTTCGCGCGGCGTCAGCGAGGCGAGCACACGCGTCGTCGTGTCCCTGAGGTTCGACTGGATCGCCGCCTCGATCGGCAGCACGGCGTTGCGATCCTCGATGAAGTCGCCGAGATGCGAATCCTCTTCGTCGCCAATCGGCGTCTCGAGAGAGATCGGCTCCTTCGCGATCTTCAGAACCTTGCGAACCTTCTCGAGCGGCATCGCAAGCTTTTCGGCCAGCTCTTCCGGCGTCGGCTCGCGCCCGATCTCGTGCAGCATCTGCCGCGACGTGCGGACGATCTTGTTGATCGTCTCGATCATGTGCACGGGGATGCGGATCGTGCGCGCCTGATCCGCGATCGAGCGCGTGATCGCCTGCCGAATCCACCACGTCGCATAGGTCGAGAACTTGTAGCCGCGGCGGTATTCGAACTTGTCGACGGCCTTCATCAGGCCGATGTTGCCTTCCTGAATGAGATCCAGGAACTGCAAACCGCGGTTCGTATATTTCTTGGCGATCGAGATAACGAGACGAAGGTTCGCTTCGACCATTTCCTTCTTCGCCTGCCGTGCCTCGCGCTCGCCCTTCTGGACGGCTTTGACGATACGGCGATATTCCGGGATTTCGAGACCCGTCTCGGTCGCGAGTTGATGAATCTCGCCGCGGATCTGTTCGACCTGAGACCGTTCGGTCTTGACGAACTGGCCCCACTTCTTGCCGTTGTTGGCGACGCGATCGAGCCACGTCTGATCAAGCTCGTTGCCGTAATATTCGTCGATGAAGTGCTGACGCGGCACGCCGTAGCTATCGGCGAGACGCATCAACCGCCCTTCGAGCCCGATCAGCCGCTTGTTGATCGCGTAAAGCTGCTCGACGAGGCTTTCGATACGGTTGTTGTTGAGCGACAGCGACTTCACGTCGACGATGATTTCGTCGCGGATCTTCTCGTAGGCTTTCTGCTGCTGGCGCGAGCCCTGATCGCCGACGAGCTGCTGCTCGATCTTCTTGTCCTGCTGCTTGCGGAGCTTTTTGTAGGTGGCGGCGATCTTGTCGAAGGTTTCCAGAACCTTCGGCTTGAGTTCCGCTTCCATCGCGGCGAGCGACATCGCGTTTTCGAACTCGTCCTCGTCCTCGCCTTCTGCGGGTGACTCAGGGCCGCCTTCAGACGGCTCTCCGTCGCCCGGCATGGCCGCAACCTCTTTGGCCTCGGGGCCTTCGTAGGTGGCTTCCAGGTCGATGATGTCGCGAAGCAAGATCTTGCCGTCGTTCAGCTCGTCGCGCCAAATGATGATGGCCTGGAAGGTGAGGGGGCTTTCGCACAGGCCCGCGATCATCGCCTCGCGGCCAGCCTCGATGCGCTTCGCAATCGCGATTTCGCCTTCGCGCGACAACAGCTCGACCGAGCCCATTTCGCGCAAGTACATGCGAACGGGATCGTCTGTGCGCTCGGCAGGCTCCGACTTGGCTTCCGATTTGACGAGGGCGTTGTTCTGCGCGACGAGCGCACGGCCTTCTTCGTCTTCCGCGAGCTCTTCCGCCCCTTCTTCCTTCTCCTCGCCTTCTTCGGTCTCTACGACCGTGATGCCCATGTCGGACAGCATGGCGTAAAGGTCCTCGATCTGGTCGGAAGACACCTCTTCCGAAGGCAGAACCGAGTTCAGCTGATCGAGCGTGACGTAGCCTTTGGCCTTCGCCGTCTTCAGAAGACGCTTAACGGCCTGGTCCGACAGATCGAGGAGCGGGCTGTCGCGTTCTGGGGCATCGGCGGCCTGATCTTTGTCTTCTGTCTTTTGGACTGCCTGCTGGGCGCGTGCCATCCTTGGTTCCTTGTCGTCTGGGCCGCTCCCGCACGAGAACGGCTAGATCACGAATTTAGGTTTCGAAACGCTGCCTGCTGCAACTTTCCGAAGCGGAAATGCTAATCACACGCCTAGCCGGCGCGCTTGACATCTGAATCGTTGTCGTCGGGCTGATCGAACTCATCCATTTGGTTCAGCGCCGTCTCGCGGGCGATCTGGCGCTTGATGTCGAGAAGGCGATTTTCAGCGTCTTCCGTGCAATCCCGATACCAAGCCTCCTCAGCGCTCTTCAGGGCAAGGCCAAGCTCGGCCTGTCGCTGTTGTAGCGCAAGAATATGGTGCCAGGCGGCTTCGACATCGGCGGCGGAGGCATCTGGCTCGGCAAAACGGTCGCTTTTGTGCGTAATCGTTCGCGCGACGAGGTCCACCACCTTTGCAACCCCCGATTTGCTCAATTGGGTTCGTAAAGTTGCGCTGTCAAGGGAATTCTGCCGCGCATGCACTGCCAAAATCTCATCGCGAAGCGCTGAGATGGCAGGCGAGGCGAACTCAATGACGGCAACCGCTTCCGAATGCTCATCAATCAGCCAGGGATGGTTAATAAGTGTTTTCAGGATCAACGCCTCGCGTGGCGATATACTCTGAAAATGACTTACGAGTTCCGGGCTGGCCGTTAAAGCCCCGGGATAGGGGGACTTGTTGGGAAAGCGCTTGTCGGCCGGAGCAAGGCGGCTGCGCTCGCGTCCACGCCAATCCGGCGCAGCCATAGGCCGCGCGTAGGAGGATTGGAAGGACGGCGCCCCTCCGGTCTTCCGATTGGCGGCAGAATTTCTGTCCCGGCCGAGCTGATACAACCTGTCGCGTAGCTCGCGGGCGTAGTGGCTGCGAACCGTCGCATCTTGAATGGACTCGGTTAGGCTCTTCAGTCGTGCTTCGAGCGCCGCCCGCTGTTCCGGCGTTCCCGTCGGCTGAGCCTTGAGCTCCCGGTCCCACAGCACGTCGATGAGCGGACGCGTCTTCTCCAGAACTTCCATCATGGCACCGGCACCCCGCTGACGGACGAGATCATCCGGATCGAGGCCGTCTGGGAGAAAGGCGAATGAAACGCTAAAGCCTGGCTTGACCAGGGGCAGAGCGATCTCGACGGCACGATCGGCAGCCTTGCGGCCGGCGCCATCGCCATCGAAGCACAGAGTAGGTTCTGGTGCAAAACGCCACAAAAGCTTCAACTGATCTTCGGTCAGCGCCGTTCCAAGCGGCGCGACGCTTTCGTTGAAGCCCGCCTCCGAGAGGGCCACGACGTCCATATAGCCCTCGACCGCGATCACCCTGTTCTTGTCATGGGCAGCCGTCCGGGCGCGCGCGGCGTTGAACAGGATGTGGCCCTTGTGAAACAGCGGAGTTTCCGGCGAATTCAGGTACTTGGCGGGTACGTCCTTTTCGAGCGCACGGCCCCCGAACGCGATGACGCGGCCTTTGAGATCGAGGATCGGAAACATCACCCGGTTGCGAAACCGGTCATAGGGCTCAGGGATGTCGTCCCCTGCAATCAGCATCCCGGCGGTTGCCATGTCGGCCGGCGAAAAGCCTTTGCCCTTGAGGTGAGCGCTGAGCGCGGTGCGAGAGTTCGGCGCGAAGCCGAGCCGGAACGCCTGGATCGTTTCTTGCGCCAGCCCCCGCCGCTCGAGATAGCCCCGCGCTTCAGCACCGAGGCCCGTGCGCAGATTGCTCTCGAAAAACGCGGCCGAGGCTTCCAGAAGCCGGTAAAGCCGTTCGCGCTGGTCTTCCTGCTCGACGTTGCGCTCGGCGGGCTTGGGCATCGCGACGCCCGCTTCCGCCGCAAGCCGCTCCACCGCCTCCGGGAATTCCAGCCCCTCGGTCTTCATCAGGAAGGTGAAGATGTCGCCATGCTCGCCCGAAGCGAAGCAGTGGTAGAACCCCTTCTGATCATTGACGAAGAACGAGGGCGACTTTTCCGCCTTGAACGGCGAAAGGCCCCGGAATTCACGGCCCGATTTTTTCAGCGCGACTTTCCGGCCGACGACCTGACTGACGAGCAGCCGGGATCGGATTTCATCCAGAAGGTTCGGACTGAAGCGCATGAGCGCGGAAAGCCTCGATGAGCGAAAACGACGCCCCGGCCCCTTTTGGGGAGCCTCGGCGTGATACTGAATAGGTGATTCGCTGAGAAGCTCGCCCGTTCAACGCCTTGTCACGACGGACGATACCCACTTTCCACAGGCTCACGCACGCAGCCGCGCTGTCGGAGTTTAGCCGAGCGCGGCTTTGACGGCGGCGCTCGCCTTCTGAAAATCCATCTGTCCCGCGTACTTGGCTTTGAGCACGCCCATGACCTTGCCCATGTCCTTGGCCGATGACGCGCCGGTTTCCTTGATGGCGTCGACGATCGCGGCGCTAACAGCGCCTTCATCCATCTGCTTTGGCAGGTAGGCTTCGATAATATCGATTTCGGCCTGCTCGGTGGCGGCCAGATCGGGGCGGCCGCCGCTGGTGTACTGCGCGATGGAATCGCGGCGTTGCTTGACCATCTTCGTCATGACGGCAAGGACGCCTGCGTCGTCGAGTTCCTTCTTCGTTTCGATCTCCGCGGTTTGGATCGCGGCATTGATAAGCCTGAGCGTCGCAACGCGTTGTTTCTCTCCGGCTTTCATTGCCGTTTTGAGATCGGCGTTGATCTTCGCGCGCATGGATGTCTCCTTGGAACCAAGGGATTGGTTTACGAGGTGCGCTTATGCCCCCGCAAGCGCTGCGGCGACAAGTTTTACGAGCTGACCATAATTGACGTTGAAAGGTCGTTACCCTAGGTTCCCGCGCGATTTGAGCCTTTGCTCGAAGCCCCATTCAATGGATGACAGATGACCGCACCTGAACCCTGGACAGAAGTGCCTCTGACGGCGCGCCTCGTGCTTGACGATGGCACAGTCATTGCGGGCCGCGGTCTCGGTGCGACAGGCACCGCCGTCGGCGAGGTTTGCTTCAATACCGCGATCACCGGCTATCAGGAAATTTTGACTGACCCGAGCTACGCCGGACAGATCATCACGTTTACCTTCCCGCATATCGGGAACGTTGGCGCCAATGCCGAAGATACCGAGACATCGAACCTCGCGTCGCGGTCTGGCGTCAGGGGCTGCATCCTGCGCGCTGATATCACCGCTCCGTCGAATTACCGCTCAGCCGAGGATCTCGATCAATGGCTGAAGACGCGCGGCATCATCGCGATCACGGGCGTCGATACGCGCGCCCTGACGGCGCGTATTCGCGAAAAGGGCATGCCGAACGGCGTCATCGCGCACGATCCGGCCGGCAAGTTCGACATCGATGCATTGAAGGCCGAGGCGAAAGCCTGGCCCGGCCTGCTGGGCCTCGATCTCGTGCCGGAAGTGACGAGCGGCCAGAGCTACTCTTGGGATGAGCAGCGCTGGGTTTGGAACGAAGGCTTCAAACGCAACGAGGATCCGGAATTCCATGTCGTGGCCATCGACTACGGCCTGAAGCGGAACATCCTGCGCTGCCTCGCCACCGCCGGCTGCAAGGTCACGGTCGTCCCGGCGACGGCAAAGGCCGAAGACGTGCTCGCCCGCAATCCGGACGGCGTTTTCCTGTCCAACGGTCCGGGCGACCCGGCGGCAACCGGCGAATACGCGGTGCCTGAAATCAAGAAGCTCGTCGACAGCGGCAAGCCGATGTTCGGGATCTGCCTCGGCCACCAGATGCTCGGTCTGGCGCTGGGCGCGACGACGAAAAAGATGCATCAGGGCCATCACGGCGCCAACCATCCGGTGAAGGACTTCACGACCAACAAGGTCGAGATCGTTTCGATGAACCACGGCTTCGCTGTCGACCGCGAAAGTCTCCCGGCAGACGTCGTCGAAACGCACGTCTCGCTGTTTGACGGGTCGAACTGCGGCTTGGCGCTCAAGGGCAAACCCGTCTTTTCCGTGCAGCACCATCCGGAGGCGTCACCCGGCCCGCAGGACAGCCACTATCTCTTCACGCGCTTCGTCAACATGATGCGTGAACAGAAGGGCCAGACGGCACGCCGCGAGCGCTGACCGATGAAAATACCGGGGGGAGCGAGAAGTGTCGCCGGAGGCTTGGTCGCCGCACTTTTGACGGCGCTCACGTTCGGGGCGAGCGCACGCGCCTGCACGTTCGAGCGCGGGCCGTTTCTTGAAGAGATTGCGCGTCAGGCAAAGACGTGTGCGCATCCCCTGTGCGGGCAAATCCTCGCGACGGGTCCGGCGGGTTCCGAGATTTCGGATGCCTCATGTGCGGGTAATCCGTGGATCCGTCTGAAGGCGGCAGCATCCGCCGCCATGTCGTCTGGCGGCGTTCTCATTCTCGGCGAGACCCACGACAATGCCGAACATCATCTTCTGCAAGCGGCAGCCGTCGAGGAGTTCGGAGGCCAATCGGCCGAGAAGCGGCCGGCGGTCGTTTTCGAACAGCTTCGCTCTGATCAGGACGCGGGCCTCGCCAGCTTCAAAACCTTGTCCGGCAGCGCGACGCCCGGCACCGGCACGCTCGGCGATCTGAAGCGGCTCGTCGACTGGGAGAAATCCTCCTGGCCGAAGGATATCTACGATCCGCTGTTCGCCACAGCGATCAAGCTGCGTCTCCCGATTTACGCGGGCGACGTCTCACGCGCCGAAATCATGAAGGCGGCCAAGGGAGGGGAGGCGGCGCTTTCGACGGAAAGCAGGTCGCGCCTCGGCCTCGACGCGCCTTTGGGAGAAAGCCTGGACGCGGCCTCGGTCAAGGAAATTGAGAACGCGCATTGCGGCGCTCTTCCGAAGGAAGCGTTCGGCGGCATGGCGTACGCCCAGCGGTACCGCGACGCGCATCTCGCGAATGCGGTGCTGGATGCGGTGGCGACGGACGGCTCCGCCTTTCTGATTGCGGGCACCGGGCACGCCCGGACGGACCGCGGCGTGCCTTGGTACATCCGCCAGCGCGATGGGCAGAAAAAGATCGTCTCGGTGATGTTCGTGGAGGTCGAGGACGGCAACGACGCCCCCGAGACCTATGTACCGCGAGGTCCCGACGGCCAGCCGGCTGCCGATTTCGTGGTCTTCACCGCACGCACCGAGCGTGGTGACCCTTGCGAGAAAATGCGCAAAAAATAGCCGGCCGACGGTGGCTTCCCGACCGTCCTCTCCGAAATCAACCTTGCTGAACTTTAAGATCGCTTCGCAGGCGCTTCTGAGTATAACCAAGGAAAAAATCTGGAGGAAATGAATGCGCGCGCTCTGCTTGGCCATCCTCTCACTTGCGATGGCGGCACCTGCTTTCGCAGCCGATTGCACCAACGAAGTTCTGGCCGCCTTTGCCAAGCAGCGAGCATCCAAGGCCTTCCGCGTCGAATTCAGCCAGCCGACGGCGGAGGGCGAGGCGCATATGCGGATCGACTACATGCCGCCCAACCGGATGCTGCAGACAGTGACGTCACCCGCCATGCCGGGCGAGCAGCAAACGATGCTTGTCGGAGACCGGGCATTTGCCGGAACGAGCGGCAGCTTTGAAGAGCTTTTGCCCCAGTATACCCAGTCGATCGTCGCCGAGGTGAACCAGACCGTATACGCGCCGCCCAAGGGCCTTGGAGACTTCGAATGTCTCGGCCCCACAAAGTTCGACGGCCACGATTTAGTCGCCTACCGCACCGCGGATAAAACGCCGCCGGGGGCCGATCATACGAAGACGATGGCGCGGACGATCTATGTCGATCCAGCAACTGGGCTGCCCGCCTTCAACGTCGTGGCGAGCCTTGCAGACGGGGCGAAGCCCGTCTTGAAGGTCAAGTATTCGTACCCGACCGATATCGACATCGTTGCGCCCACGAACGCTCCCGTGCAAAAGCTCCGTTAAGTCCAGCCGCACCTCGGTCTCAGTTAGGATATTCCTATGCGCCGCATCGCGCTCGCACTCGTGACAGTCGCCGCTCTGTCCGGCCACGCATTCGCACAGGCCCCGACGCCCGAGGCCGCTCCAGGAGCGAAGCCCAACGCCAATCCGTGCAGCGATGAGGTTTCCGCCGCGCTTCAGAAACTCCGGAAGTCGGCGTGGTTCCGCATGGACACGCACATGCTGACGGAGAACGGCCCGACGCAGATGCAAGTCGATTACGTCCTTCCCGACCGCATGCATCAGACAGTGACTGACAAGCTGACCAATAAGACGACGGAACTGATCCTCGTCGGAAACGAGGCCTGGTCGAAGCAGGACGAAAAGGGCTGGCGTCCGCTGCCGCAGAAAGTCACGGATCAGGTCAAAAATCAGATGCAGGAATCCGTCGTAACGCAGCAGACGGATATCGGCAGCTATGCCTGCAAAGGCCGAACCCAGCTCCAGGGGCGCGACGTCTTCTCCTACCGGCTCGATAATGAGCCGGAGAAGGGGTCCACGGCGACATCCAACCAAGCCTATCGTATGTTCTACGTCGACGCGCTCACGGGCCTACCATCAAGCAACACGATATTGGCGCCGGGCCATGAGGATAAGCCGATCTTCAGAACGAGCTATACTTTCCCCATCGACATGAAAATCGATCCTCCGAAGGACGTGGTTGCGCCGCCGCCCGCCCCGCAGTCGCAAGGCAGCGAACCGGCGCCCGGCAAATAGTTTCTCAGATCTCGTGACGGGTAATGCGTACAGGCCATGCCGGCTGGGATGGCTGGTATGCCAGCTTGCGCGATGACCTGGCGGTCCTTCGGCGTTAAAAGCTGGGCCGGAGATTTTCATGACCACACTGGAATCGTCACGCTCGGCGCTGCGCGCGCCGATGGCCACCGCTTCGTTCGCCGTTCTCGTCGCCGTCAGCTTTTGCCACCTTCTCAACGACGTCATGCAGTCGTTGCTGGTGGCCGTCTATCCGATCCTGAAGCACGATTACGCGCTGACGTTCTGGCAAATTGGCCTTCTGACGATGGCGTTCCAGGTGACGGCATCGCTCTTGCAGCCATTCATCGGGTACTACACCGATAAACGTCCCGTACCGTATTCGACGACCATCGGAATGGGGTCGACCTTTGTTGGCCTGCTGATGCTGGCTTTTGCGAACAGCTACGCGAGCCTGATCATGGGCGCGGCCTGCGTCGGCATCGGCTCGGCGATCTTTCACCCGGAATCGTCGCGTATTGCGCGCTTGGCATCCGGCGGCCGTCACGGCTTTGCGCAATCACTGTTTCAGCTCGGCGGCAATTTCGGCACTGCGATCGGTCCACTGCTGGCCGCGTTCATCGTGCTGCCTCGTGGTCAGCAGAGCCTGGCCTGGTTCGGCTTGATCGCGCTCGTCGGAATGGCGATTCTCTGGAAAGTCAGCCAATGGGCGGCCTCTGCACAGAGCAAGAGTGTCAATCAGCTGCGCACCGTCGGGCTTCTTCATTCGCGGCGCCGGACGGCCGTCGCCCTGACGGTTCTGACCGTGCTGGTCTTCTCCAAGAACGTCTACATGGCGAGCATAACGAGCTACTACACCTTCTATGCCATCCATCGCTTCGGCGTTTCCGTGCAGACGTCGCAATTGATGCTGTTTGCATTTCTCGGCGCTTCCGCGGTCGGCACGATACTCGGCGGTCTCTTCGGCGACCGCTTCGGGGCCAAGACGGTGATCTGGTTTTCGATCCTCGGCTGCCTGCCGTTCACGTTGGCGCTGCCCTATGCCGATCTCAATTGGACGGTCGCGCTCTCTGTGTTGATTGGCCTCATCCTGTCGTCCGCCTTCCCGGCGATCGTCGTCTTTGCACAAGAGCTTGTGCCCGGCCGGGTCGGCATGATCGCCGGCATCTTTTTCGGCTTCGCCTTCGGCATGGGAGGCATCGGAGCGGCCATTCTTGGCATCGTCGCCGATGCCAAAGGCATAGATTATGTCTACCTGATTTGCTCTTACCTGCCGTTTCTCGGCCTGTTGACCGTCTTTCTTCCACGGTCCGATGCGCCAGAATGTGACAAGGTGAAAAAGGGATAAACGCGCTTATCCGCGATGAACGATCGCTCGAAAAATTTTCGGGGTTTCCCCGGCGCAGCGCATTGCCTATAAGGCCCCCTTAGCCCGACCCCAGATCCAACCCTGAGCCGACCGCGACGTTGCGAGCCTCGGCCAAATCCGTGCGCCGAATGCCAAAACGAACCGACATAAACTCCATTCTCATCATCGGCGCAGGCCCGATCGTCATCGGCCAGGCGTGCGAGTTCGACTATTCCGGCACCCAGGCCTGCAAGGCACTGAGGGCCGAGGGCTACCGGATCATCCTCGTCAATTCCAATCCCGCGACGATCATGACCGACCCCGATCTCGCGGACGCGACCTACGTCGAGCCGATCACGCCGGATGTGGTGGCGAAGATCATCGCCAAGGAGCGCCCCGACGCGATCCTTCCGACGATGGGCGGACAGACGGCGCTGAACACCGCGCTTGCACTCCATAAGCAGGGCATCCTGAACAAGTACGGCGTCGAGCTCATCGGCGCCAAGGCCGAAGCCATCGACAAGGCCGAGGATCGCCAGCTCTTCCGCGAAGCCATGCGCGAAATCGGCCTCGAGACGCCGCGCTCGGCACTCGTGAACTCGCGCGATGAGGCAGCGGCGGCGCTCGAGACCGTCGGCTTGCCGGCGATCATCAGACCCTCGTTCACGCTCGGCGGAACGGGCGGCGGTATCGCCTATAACCGCGAAGAATACTTCGAGATCATCGAGCGCGGCCTCGATGCCTCGCCGACGTCTCAGGTCCTCGTCGAGGAGAGTGTTCTCGGCTGGAAAGAATTCGAGATGGAGGTCGTTCGCGACAAGGCGGACAACTGCATCATCATCTGCTCGATCGAGAACATCGACCCGATGGGCGTGCACACCGGTGACAGCATTACCGTCGCCCCCGCGCTGACGCTGACGGACAAAGAATATCAGATCATGCGCGACGCCTCGATTGCGGTGCTGCGCGAGATCGGCGTCGAGACCGGCGGCTCGAACGTCCAGTTCGCCGTCAATCCGGCTGACGGCCGGCTTGTCGTCATCGAGATGAACCCGCGTGTTTCGCGATCGTCGGCGCTGGCGTCGAAGGCGACGGGCTTCCCCATCGCCAAGGTCGCGGCCAAGCTCGCCGTCGGCTACACGCTCGATGAAATTCAGAACGAAATTACCGGCGGCGCGACGCCCGCATCGTTCGAGCCGACGATCGATTACGTCGTCACGAAGATTCCGCGCTTTGCCTTCGAGAAGTTTCTCGGCTCTGACACGACGCTGACCACCTCGATGAAATCCGTCGGCGAGGCGATGGCGATCGGCCGGACCTTCGCGGAGAGCATGCAGAAGGCTCTGCGCTCGATGGAAACCGGCCTCACCGGCTTCGATGACGTCCAGCTTGAGGGCCTCGGCCAAGGCGACGACAAGAACATCGTCCGCGCCGCCGTCTCCCGGCCGACCTTCGATCGGATCCTGAAGGTGGCGCAAGCCTTCCGCGAAGACTTCTCGCTCGATGAGATCCATCAGTACTGCAAAATTGATCCGTGGTTCCTGCGCGAGATCAAAGCCATCGTCGACAGCGAAGCCCGTGTCCTCGCACACGGACTGCCGAAGTCGGCTGCTCATCTTCGCGCGCTCAAGGCGCAGGGCTTCTCCGATGCTCGCCTTGCGAAGCTCGGCAAGACGACCGAGGCGGACGTCCGCGCCCGGCGCAAGGCACTGGGCGTCGAGCCCGTATTCAAGCGCATCGATACGTGCGCGGCGGAATTCGCCTCGCCGACCGCCTACATGTATTCGACCTACGAAACAGGTCTTAGCGGCGACCCCGTCTGCGAAGCGGACCCGACCGGCAAGAACAAGATCGTCATCCTCGGTGGGGGCCCGAACCGCATCGGCCAGGGTATCGAATTCGACTACTGCTGCTGCCACGCCTGCTTCGCGCTGACGGCGGCGGGCTTCGAGACGATCATGATCAACTGCAATCCGGAAACCGTGTCGACCGATTACGACACCTCCGATCGTCTCTTCTTCGAGCCGTTGACCGCCGAAGACGTTCTCGAAGTCATCCGTGTTGAAAACAACAAAGGCACGCTCAAGGGCGTGATCGTGCAGTTCGGTGGCCAGACGCCGCTCAAGCTCGCGAGCGCGCTGGAAGAGGCGGGCGTCCCGATCCTCGGCACCTCACCGGACGCCATCGATCTCGCCGAAGACCGCGATCGTTTCAAAGCGCTGATCGACAAGCTGGGGCTCACCCAGCCGAAGAGCGGCATCGCCAAAGCCCCGGGCGAGGCGCGCGGCATCGCCGAGCAGATCGGCTATCCGGTTGTCATTCGTCCTTCCTACGTTCTGGGCGGACGCGGGATGGAGATTGTTCACGATGGGGCGGAGGTCGACCGTTATGTCGCCCGCCTTTCGGCGACGCTCGACAAGCCTTCGGAACTCGTCGTTTCCGAAAAGCGCCCGCTCCTGATCGACAGCTATTTGACCGATGCCGTCGAGGTCGACGTGGACTGCCTGTCCGATGGCAAGGATACGTTCGTCGCCGGCATCATGGAGCATATCGAGGAAGCCGGTATTCACTCCGGCGACAGCGCCTGCTCGTTGCCGCCGCATTCGTTGTCACCCGCCATCATCGCCGAACTCGAGCGGCAGACGCGCGAACTCGCACTCGCGTTGCGCGTCGTTGGCCTGATGAACGTCCAGTTCGCCATCAAGGACGAGCAGGTCTTCATCCTCGAGGTCAATCCACGCGCGTCACGAACCGTGCCGTTCGTCGCGAAGGTCATCGGCTTGCCGATTGCCTCGATCGCCGCGCAAGTGATGGCAGGCAAGCCGCTTGCCAGCTTCAAGCTCTCGAAGCCCGCTTACAAGCACATCGCCGTCAAGGAAGCGGTGTTCCCGTTCGCGCGGTTCCTCGGCGTCGATCCGATCCTCGGGCCGGAAATGCGCTCGACAGGCGAGGTCATGGGCATCGACCACGACTTCGCGATGGCGTTCGGGAAAAGCCAGCTCGGCGCCGGCCAGAAACTGCCATCGGGCGGGACAGTTTTCGTCTCCGTCAAGGAAAGCGATAAGGCGCGCGTCGTCGCGCCCGTCCGGGAGCTTGCCGCCATGGGTTTCAAGATCGTTGCTACCCGCGGGACGAAGCGTCTGCTCGAGGCCAACGGTATCCAGTGCGATGCCATCAACAAGGTTCTGGAAGGCCGTCCGCACATCGTCGACGCGATGAAAAACGGGGATATTCACCTTGTTTTCAATACAACCGAAGGGGCTAAAGCCCTGAGCGACAGCAAGGACATCCGGCGCACGGCCTTGCTTCACCACATCCCCTACTATACAACACTGGCGGGGGCAGTAGCGGTTACACGGGCCATCAAAGCGTTGGCATCGGACACGCTGGAAGTGGCTCCGTTGCAGGCTTTCGCCCATCGCTAAGCCTTTCTTGGAGTGTTCGGAGCGCGCTGGGAGGCGCGCCCGGCTTCGCTGCTTTCCTGTATGCCAACCTTACTGTTACCGTGTGTTGGGGGGCTCTTCCCCGCAATAATCGAGCCGTTGGAGAACATGATGGAACGGGTGCCGATGACGCTTGAGGGTTACAAGAACCTCGAGGAGGAACTGCACCGCCTGAAGGCTGTCGAGCGCCCGCGCATCATCGCGGCGATCTCCGAAGCTCGCGCTCATGGGGACCTGTCGGAAAATGCCGAATACCATGCCGCCAAGGAGCAGCAGGGGCTGAACGAGGCGCGCGTCGCCGAGATCGAAGACAAGATCAACCGCGCCGAAGTTATTGATATCACCAAGCTTTCCGGCGACACGATCAAGTTCGGAGCGACCGTTACACTGCAGGATGAAGATTCCGGCGACAAGGTCACCTATACGATCGTCGGTGATACGGAAGCTGATTTGCGCGCGCGCAAGATCTCTATTTCGTCTCCCATCGCCCGTGCGCTGATCGGAAAGTCCAAGGGCGAAAGCGTCGACGTCACCACGCCGAAGGGCACACGCACACTCGAAGTTCTGAAGGTGAACTGGGGCTAAGCCGAGCCCCCTCCCGATCCTTCAATCGCTATTGTTGCTGCCGTCGAAGAATGCCGAGGCGGACCGGCATTCTTCCTTCGACTGAACAAGGTCGAAGGCGCGATCGCCGCCCGTTTTGTCGTTGAGTTCGACCTCACCCGCGCCACCTTGGATGGCGATGCCGCTATCGCCAGGCTCGAGGCGAAGTCCGCCGCCGCTCTGGGGCGTCAGTCGGAAGACGCCGCCGTCGCCTTCGAGAAAACACTCGAAATCCGCGTCGTTCGTCTTGCATCGCGCGGCCTGTCCGTACCAGTCGGGGCCCGATTTCAGCATAAGCCCGAAGCCGATTTCGAACCGATCGGCGGTATTCGGCGTCCCGTCGGAATTCTGCTTGGAAAGGTCGATCTCGATTTTACGGACCCGCTGCGCCGGATGGTCCTTGAGAAAAGGCTCATCATAGGTCCGCGCAAAGCACGGCGCGCCGTCGAGCACATTCGCGAAGTAGCTATTGTAGAGATCGTCCGAGGTGGCGGCATTGGACGGCAATACGCTCACGACCGAGATAACGAGCGCTTTTCCGGTCCCCAGCGCCAGATTAGGAAAGGTCCTCATCAACCCTCCGCGATAGGCCGCGTTCACTAAGTTCCTTCCGGGCCTTCCATGCTGATCGGTACGCCCGGATCGCGTTTCGCCCGGCGGATCGTCAGATAGGTTTTGACGCTGGCGACATTCGGCGCCGCCGTCAGTTCATCGAGCACGAAGCCTTGGAACCGTTGCAGATCCCGAGCGATACACTTCAGTATAAAATCGCTTTCGCCCGACAGCATGTAGGCCTCTCGGACGAGGGGCCAGCTGAGAATTCTGTTTTCGAAGGAGCGGAGATCGGATTCCGCCTGATTGTGAAGCCTGACCATGGCGAATGCCGTCAGCGCATATCCGAGCCTTACCTCATCGACGAGAGCGGTATAGCTTGTGATGAGCCCTGCTTCCTCGAGCGCCCGCACGCGCCGGAGACAAGGCGGTGCCGACAAGCCGATGCGATTGGCGAGAGCGATATTGGTGATGCGTCCGTCGGCTTGCAGCTCGCGCAGGATCCGCCAGTCCGTTTCGTCGAGTTCGAGTGCCATGGAGCCGCGCCAATGCAGGGAAGGCGGAGTAATAACAGGAATGTAGATCGCCGCACGAAGTTTCGCTTATTTCTTTAACCGGACCGCCGCTATTCTCAAGACCGCCTCGGTGAGGAGCCGCAAAGTTTGTCGAACATGACTCGCACCGACCCATACGCGACCCTGCTTCAAGGCCAGACCGCCTGGATTTTCTCGGATGGCAAGGCCGGGCACGAAGCGCAGGCCCTGGGCGTTGTCGAAGCGCTCGGACTGTCGCCCGAGATCCGCCGGATCGACCTGACTGGCATCTACAAGTTTATCGCCCCCTGGGGGCCGCTCCCGTCTTTAGCCACGACCAATGGCGGCAGGCTGCGGCTCCGCCCGCCGTGGCCCACCTTCGCGTTTGCGACGGGCCGGACCACCATTCCCTACATCCGCGCCCTGAAGCGCCGGGCGGGGCTCGAGACCTACACCGTCATCCTGATGGACCCYCGCACAGGCCCGAGTAGCGCCGACCTTATATGGGTTCCCGCCCATGACCGGCGCCGGGGCCCGAACGTCATCTCGACGCTGACGGCACCGCATCGCTATTCGCCCGCCCGATTGCGTGCGCTCAACACCACCGCGCCGCCAAAGATCGCCGCCCTTCCACGGCCGCGCATTGCCTGCCTGATCGGCGGTCCGAACGGCGACTACTGGTACTCGCCGGCGGACGAGACGCGCCTGGTGGAGACATTGGGCCAGCTGGCAGCGAGCGGAGTGGGCCTTATGATCACCACGTCGCGGCGCACGCCCGAGCGCCTCGCGGCGCGCCTAAGGGGCTCGGTCGCTGCCGCGCAGTCCTTCTTCTGGGATGGGGAAGGACAAAATCCATATCCCGACTTCGTCGCCCATGCCGACATGTTCGTTATCACGGCCGACAGCGTCAGCATGACTTGCGAAGCGGCCGCGACGGGACGGCCGATCTTCATCTTCGCGCCGAGCGGCGGAAGTGCGAAGTTCAATCGTTTTCACTCCGGGCTTGCGTCATACGGCGCTACCCGTCCGTTGCCCCCGCCCGGCGAACCGCTGCCGTCGTGGACATACGAGCCGCTGCACTCGGCCGATGTCATCGCCGCCGAAATAGCGAAACGCTGGCGCCGTCGCGCTGAACTGCTGCCGGGTCTGGTCAAAGCGAAGATCTGAAGACCGAACAAGGGAAGACGAGAGGCGAAGAGTCGATGACGAAAGTCTTCTCGTCGAAAGATGTCGTTTTCGGTTCAGCCGATCTTTGCGCCGGCGGAACGCTCGCCCAATCGTTCGCGGTCATTCATCCTTCGGAACGGCGCAGGCTGCAGCTCTGGGCGGAACTCGGCGTGCTGTTCGTCGGCCTGCCGCTCTTGATGCGGATCGCCGTCTTCGATTACCGCGTTCCGCTGTTTTATGCATTGCCGCCGGTATTCATCGGATTTCTCGCATTCCTGTATTTCGACCGGACCTTCAGCCTGAAAAAGGAACTGAGCCGCGGCATCTCCGGAACGACGGCGCTTTCGATCCTCGGCACGTTCGTCATCGGGAGCGCGCTGGTCGGCTCGCTCGTTGCGGTGTTGATGCCTGAGAGGTTGTTCGCGCTCGCCGCCGAGCGTCCGGGTCTCTGGCTGAAGATCATGACGCTCTATCCGTTCACGTCCGTATTGCCGCAGGAATTCGCCTACAGGGTCTTCTTCTTTCACCGCTACGGACCGCTGTTTCAGTCGCGGTGGACCCTGATCTTCGCCAACGCACTGGCATTTGGCTTTGCTCACGTCCTCTTCCGCAACTGGCTCGCGGTCGGCGGAACGTTCGTCGTCGGATTGCTGTTGGCGTGGCGCTACGAGCGCACCCGGTCGTTCTGGCCGGTTTATATGGAGCACTGCCTCTGGGGATGGCTCGTCTTCACGATCGGCCTGGGCGTTTACTTCTTCACGGGCGTCAAAAACCCGGCCTGGTGATATCGGGACCGAGCTGAAGCCCGCAGCGCCCGCGGCACGTCGCACATGGGCGCAATGATGCAATTGAGGAAGGCGCGACAATCGGCTAGGAAGTCCCCAATCCCTAAACTCTACTCCGAACGAGGCGCCGCTAATGGCAGCACATCAGTACGTTTATCACATGCACAAGCTTTCCAAGGCCTATCCGGGCGGCAAGCAGGTGCTGAAGGACATTTCGCTTTCGTTCCTGCCGGGCGCCAAGATCGGCGTCGTCGGCCTCAACGGCGCCGGTAAATCGACGCTGCTTAAAATCATGGCTGGCGCGGTTGACGACTTCATCGGTGAGGCACGACCCGCCGAGGGCATCAAGGTCGGCTATCTGCCGCAGGAGCCGGAACTCAATCCCGAGAAGGACGTGCTCGGCAACGCCATGGAAGGCGTCGCGGAGAAAAAGGCCATTCTCGATCGCTACAACGAGATCGCCGCGAACTACTCGGAAGAAACCGCCGACGAGATGACGGCGCTTCAGGATCAGATCGACGCGCAGAACCTTTGGGATCTCGACGCTCAGGTCGAGCAGGCACTCGATGCGCTGCGCTCGCCCCCGGGCGACGCCGACGTCACGAAACTCTCAGGCGGCGAGAAACGCCGCGTGGCGCTGACGCGGCTCCTCTTGTCGAAGCCCGACATCCTGCTTCTTGACGAGCCGACCAACCATCTCGACGCCGAAAGCGTCGCCTGGCTTGAACGCTATCTGAAGGAATACACGGGCTGCGTCATCCTCGTGACCCACGACCGCTACTTCCTCGACAACATCACGGAATGGACGCTTGAGCTGGACCGCGGGCAGGGCGTGCCGTGGAAGGGCAACTACTCCGGCTGGCTCGAGCAGAAGGCCAAGCGCGAAGCCGTCGAGAAGGCGCAGGAGGAAGGGAAGCAGAAGACCCTGTCGCGCGAACTCGAATGGATCCGGTCTTCGCCGAAGGCACGTCAGGCCAAGTCGAAGGCACGTATCACTGCCTACGAAAAGCTTGTCGATGAGGCTGGCCGCGAGGAAACGGGGCGCGCGTCCATCCAGATCGCAACCGGTCCGCGTCTCGGTGGCGTCGTCATCGAAGCGGAAGGCCTGTCGAAAGCATTCGGCGACCGCCTGCTGATCGACGATCTCTCGTTCAAGCTGCCGCCCGGCGGCATCGTCGGCGTCATCGGCCCGAACGGCGCCGGTAAGACGACCCTGTTCAAGATGCTGACCGGTGCGGAGCAGCCCGATAAGGGTTCGATCCGTCTCGGCGATACAGTGAAGATCGGCTACGTCGATCAGTCCCGCGCTCACCTGGACGACAAGAAGACGGTCTGGGAAGAGATCTCGGGCGGCCTTGACCAAATGTTGCTCGGCGGCAAGAAGGAAGTGCCGAGCCGCGCATATTGCGGCTGGTTCAACTTCAAGGGCGCCGATCAGCAGAAGAAGGTCGGCATGCTATCGGGCGGCGAACGCAACCGCGTGCATCTTGCGAAGCTCTTGAAGGAGGGCGGCAACCTGCTGCTGCTCGACGAGCCGACCAACGATCTTGATACGGAGACGCTCGGCGCGCTCGAAGCGGCGCTCGAAGATTTCCCCGGTTGCGCAGTGGTCATCTCGCATGACCGCTTCTTCCTCGACCGCCTCGCGACGCACATTCTCGCATTCGAAGGCGACAGCCACGTCGAATGGTTCGAAGGCAACTTCGCGGACTACGAAGAAGACAAGAAGCGCCGCCTCGGCGATCAGGCCGTCGAACCGCACCGGATCAAGTTCAAGCGCTTCGAACGGTGATTGACTCCGCCAGCAATTGGACGGACACGCATATCCGCTGGGAGTGCATGTCCGTCCAAGCTGGCTTCAATACATCTGCAGCGAGAGCACCCCGCCAGGTCCGATCATCACGCCCCAGATTTCATTGGCGCCGACTTCGATCGGGGCGTCGGGTACGGCACCGCTCGTGCCGCCTTTGAGCTTGTAAGGGTACTTGCCGGGCGCAACGTCGAGCGTCGGTCCGTCCGGGCCTTTGCTGCCGGCGCCGGCCGGAACCTTGATCGTCTTGCCGGCGATGGTAATGACGGCTTCTGTATCGAGGTAGTTGCCGAACAGGAGCTTTGTCTGTCCCGCCTTCGCCAGCAACCCGGATTTCGTCGCCTTATCGTCTTCGCGCACGGTGAGCGCGACTGTCGTCTCGCCATTGGCGCGCCTGAGCTTCAGGACAGCAGGACCGTCCGCCGTCGTGAAGTGAATCTCCGCGGAATCATCCTTGACGACGGACTTTGACGTCTCCTCTTTCCAGTCGCGCTTGCCGAGCTCCCTGCGATAGAATGCAAGCACAGAGGTGAGCTTTGCCGGCACGCTGGCATTGGCGCCATGGCGAAACATCGACTGCTCGCTCCCGCTCAGCGAATGCTCTTTCGGCACGGGGAGGCCACCGGCATCTTCGGCTTCAAGTTCCTTTTCAGGCTCGTTGGCAGGCGCACTTGCGGTATCGCTGCTTGCTGACGCTTCCGCTGCCGCCTCCGGCTTTTCGAGTGCCGAGCCGTTAGCCGTGACGTTGACCGTTGTGCCCATCTTCATCAGCGTCAGCGACACGTCCTGCTCACCCTTGTGGAAGCCGAGTACCACCATGTTTGATTTGTTGATGACGGACTTCTCTTCCGTCCAGCCGAGCGTCTTCATCTGACTCCTGTAGAACGCGGCGATTTGCTTGATTCCGGATGACGAGGTGAATTCAAGATTGCCGCTGGCGCCGTCGAATTCGACGTCCGCCGCCGTCGACGGAACCGGAATGGGCGCGGTGTTGCCGTCGAGAACCGTCAATGCCTCCGTGGGTTCATCGGCAGCCTTGTCGGACTTGTCTGGGGCGGCTGGCTTCGCTCCTTGCATCGAGTCAGCGACCGCCTGCTGGGCCTGCTTGATGATACTCGCAGCCAGATCGTCCATGGCATCGCCAATCTTGTCTTCATGCTTGGCTGCCGGAGCGGGAGAAACCTCAGGCGCTTTCGCTGCCTCTTTCTTCTCGTCCGGATGCAGGAGATCAGGAGAAACGGATTCAAGCTTCACCAATGTCTTGCCGCCATCTGCGCTCTGCAACACTAGGATCAAAGGCTTCCCAGCGTCGCGGACGTAATACGCATAGAGACCGTTGTCGGTCTTCTGGTCGGCATAGGCCGACTTGGCGTTGTCCTTCACCGACCACGGCGACCAGCCGCGCGCGATCAACTCCGTACGGAGAAAATCGGAAGTCGCCGCGAGATCGCCGCCCGTCACACACGATAGAAACGGTCGATCACCATCGAACTTGATATCCGTTGCCCCGTTGGGGAATGGCAAGTCGTTGGCGATGACCACCCCGGTATAAGTGACGCTCGTCGCGTTGTTTTGCGCTGGCGCAACCGTGACGAACACGGAGAGGCCAACCGCGCCTCTCTTCAAGTTCGCGATCGCCATCGTTGGGGTTTTGACCTGCTCAGCAAACGCCGGCGCATACTGCTGCCAGCCTGCCGCCGTGAGCGCCGCGACTGTACCCTCGGCCGCCTCAGCGACAGCGCCCGGTGCCGTAAAAATCGTCGACGACGGGCTTGCGAAAATGTCCTTCGTGCCCGAGACGCGCGGCAGTTTGCTGGTGTCGAGGGTTTCGTCCGCCGAAGCACCAGAGATGCCGGCGAAGAGCGCAAATGCCGATAGGACAAGCGGACGTGCGACGAAGCCAATGCTGCGCATGACGTTTCCATTCTCCGACGAGGTTGCGGTCGTTGAGGTCGGAGGACCTGGATATTCGAGCAGCGCCACGTTTGCGAGAGAACCGGCCGGCAAATTCCGCTGAACACGGTGAATTGGCAGCAAAAAGCCGCGCTTCGGTTAAAAGCGCGGCTTCAAAACAACCTTCAGTCGGCTGACTAGCCGTTGCTGTTGTCGATGATCGGGAGCTTCTTGGCTTCTTCCGAACTGAGCGACAGCTTCACGCCATCCGATACGCTCGTGATCTTGTCGGCTGAAATCGCAAAGACCTTCGCGTTGATGCCGGCCGCAACGCCATCCGTCACGAGAATTTCCTGGACCTTGCCGGCGTGGTCGGATTTGACACCATTGACTTCGCCGATTTTCGCACCGTCGGCGCCGTAAACGGCGGCACCAATCTTGAGATCACTGGCCGGGACGGCTGCGGTTGTGGCCGCCGGAGCTTCCGCGGCTGCGGCGGGTGCTTCCGGCTGGGCAGGTTGCGTCTCAGCCGCGCCACCCTGCGGTTCGGCCGCCTGGGCCGGAGCTTCAGTCGCGGCCGCACTACCATCATGTTGTTCGGGCTGTTCTGCGGAAGGCATCGTATCGGCAGCACCAGCGGCGCCGGCATCTGCGGGTGCCGCTTGATCGGCTTCAGCAGGAGGTTGCTGCTGATCCTGCGCCGAACCCGGCATTGTCTGCATCGCGAAGCCGATGCTGAAAGCCAGCGCAATACCCAGCGCCGAACGCAACTTCAAAGAAATCATGGCCCGTCTCCAATCCCCACTCGCAACAGCACGCACATAGCGCTCGTAAACAGCTGTTATAGGGTGCCCGCATCGAATTTGCTCGTGCTTGCTCGACAAGGACCACGGGTGCGGCGCTTTGTCAAAGCTCACGGCATCTCGCAAGTGGGGATCGATTCAGACCTTTGAATGGCAAGCGAGTGAAGCTGCAGCAGGCAGCCGGACGATAGTGCCCGGAAGGCCACTCCTAGCGGCTTAGAGCCAAGACGAGCGCACGCGGGTTGTTGCCGTTCTCGGTGATGTAATTCTGGAAAAGATCGTCGAGGAACGACGTCATCCAGAAACCGACCACCTGAGCATCGCGAACCTTGTAACCCGTTCCCGATTTCATCACGAGCCAGCGGATATCGTAGCTTTCGCCCGACACCAGCGTAATCCGGCTGTCGACATTCGTACCACCCGCGTCGCCAGGGCCCTGACCTGTCACCACGGCGCTTTTGACCATGTATTTCGGGCCTTCCTTCGCCGCGTATTTGGCGATGAAATTGATCATGCCATTGTAATAGGCCGGCCGCTCATCCTTCGGTAGCGTGCGGGCGTGTGGGCCAAGGGCCGTCAAACCAATCCCAGGGACGTCCATGTGCTGACGCAGCACGTTTGCAAACTGCGCGACGCCACCGGACTTCTGCGCGACGATCAATTCGTTTTGCACGCGCTGCATGTAAACAGCGGGAGATTCAGCTCGTGCGCCACCGGTAGAAATCGCGGCAAAGCAGGCGGCAAAAACGACAAGACAACCCGCGGAGCGTATCCGGGAAAATGCCCACCTCATGTCTAACCCTCGCATAGTCGTCCCCTGAAAGAAATAAAGCGGTCGGTGGCCCAACGTGACTCTGCCGCCCTCACTGCTTCGAAACAAGTCTCACCTCGCGTTAGAGAGGCAACAATCTCGTCAAAACGATGCCGGATGGCTACGCGGCCACAGCATTTTCTCGGCGCGAGACCTGATCGGCCATGCCGAAACGGCGCTCCGCCGGAGCACATGGAAGGCTCAGCAAATTCCTTAATTCTTCGAGTTCCCGCGCGCCGATATGCTCGCCCGTCATCAAAATAATGCTGCGATTTCTATCGGGATGCACCAGGACAGCCTCTTGGCGCACGCCGGAAAGCGACGAGCGAACGTGCACCGCTACGCCCTCGTAAGCCTTGAGCGGCATCCGCCAAAGCGTCTTCGAAAAAGCCGTCCGGTCAACGACTTTGACCTCGCCATCACGGATATCGACGATCCGGTCCGACAACAAAGCGAGCAGGATATTGCGGAGCGGCCAAACGATCAGGCCAACCCAGAAGACGAGGGCGAGCGCCAGCTCGATCGCAACCACGGGATGCGTAACCATCGCATGTCGCACCTCCGGGGACGCTACGGCATAGGCCGAAAACGCCAACTGCGGGGCAACGATCAGCGCCGCGAGAATTCCCAAGAGCACGAGCCCCGGGATCCTCGTGAGCTTTGTATTGGTTTGTCTGAGGGTAATCGGCAACCTGTACGGGTCGCTTGAAACTTCAATCACTTCAAAATCCTGACGTCGCATTCTGAACTCGATCCCCGCAGAACCAGCGGCAGGCACGTTATGGTAAACATCGCTAAAAGGCCGTTAAGCCGCGTCCCGAAATCTGCGGGCCGCCGTGCAACGTCGCCACTTGACACATAAACATATCTTTATATGTTAAGCGCATGCATCGAACGCCGGAAATGCGAACCGCAGATCTTGTCGCCGCGCTTAAGGCCGCGGCCGAGCCGACGCGGCTGCGCATTTTGCTGTTGCTCTCGGCCGGCGAGCTGAACGTCAAGGATTTGACCCTGATCCTCGGCCAGAGCCAGCCGCGCATCTCCCGCCACCTGAAGCTTCTCTGCGAGGCCGGCCTGATCGAACGCTTCAGGGACGGCAGCTGGGTCTATTTTCATATTTCCGATCGCCAGCCGGGCGGCCGCTTGGCGCTCCGCCTCGTGTCAGACGTCGATCCCGCTGAATCCTCGGTTCGGCGTGACCGTGAACGCGCCGAAGCCTTGAAGCGCGAGCGCGAGGCCACCGCGCAAGCGTTTTTCGAACAGCACGCTGCAGATTGGGACCGGATCCGCACGCTGCACGTTGCCGAAAACGACGTCGAAGCCGCCATGCGCCGGGCACTTGGCGAAGGGCCGTTTGGTCTCTTCGTCGACCTCGGAACGGGTACGGGCCGCACGCTCGAACTGTTCGCCGATCGCTTCGCGCGCGGACTTGGGCTCGACGTCAACCAGGCCATGCTCAACTACGCCAACGCCAATCTGAAGTCCAAGGGCTGCCTTAATGCCCAGGTTCGTCACGGCGATATCTATTCGCTCGCGCTGGCGGACCGGCAGGCCGACGCCGTGGTCATGCACCAAGTGCTGCATTTTTTGTCCGACCCGGCGCTCGCCGTTCGCGAAGCCGCACGCGTCCTCGCGCCCGGCGGCAAGCTGCTGATCATCGATTTCGCGCCGCACGACTTGGAGTTCCTGAGAACCCGGGAAGCCCACGAACGGCTGGGCTTCGCTCACGATCAGGTCAGGGGCTGGCTCACCGATGCCGGTCTCGTACCGAAGTCGACGGAAGATCTGAAGCCCAAGGACGGCGATCGCGAAGAAATTCTGACCGTGACCATCTGGCTGGCGGAACGCCCCGCAGCCAAGGCCGCGGTCGCAAGCACAAGCGCACCACTTAAGGAAGTGCGCGAGGGGGCAAGCTGATGGCACAGGAACGGAAAAGCAAACTGCTCGGATCGGGCGACATCCTCGTCAGCTTCGAATTCTTTCCTCCGAAAACGGAGAAGATGGAGGAGACGCTGTGGTCATCGATCACGCGGCTAGCGCCACTCGGTCCCGAATTCGTCTCGGTAACGTATGGCGCGGGCGGATCTACGCGCGAGCGCACCCACGCAACCGTCACGCGTCTCATCAAGGAGACGCCGCTGAAGCCCGCTGCCCATCTCACCTGCGTCGACGCCACGAAGGAAGAGGTTGACGCGGTCGCCAAGACCTATTGGCAGGAAGGTGTTCGCCACATCGTTGCGTTGCGCGGTGATCCTGTGCAAGGCACCGGCGCGAAGTATGTGCCCTTTCCCGGCGGCTACAAAAACGCCGCCGATCTCGTCGCAGGATTGAAGCGCATTGCCGATTTTGAAATTTCGGTCGCGGGCTATCCCGAGACGCATCCCGAAAGCCCGTCGGTCGAAGCCGATCTCGATAATCTGAAAGCGAAGGTCGATGCGGGCGCCGATCGTATCATCACGCAGTTCGGTTTCGACAACACCCACTTCCTCCGCTTCCTGGAGCGTGCGCGAGCGGCTGGCATCTGGGTGCCGATTTCTCCGGGCATCGTGCCTATTCACAACTTCAAGCAGGTGGCAGGTTTTGCAAAACGGGCCGGCGCCAGCGTTCCTTCATGGCTCGCTCGCCGTTTCGAAGGATTGGAAGACGACAGCGCGACGTCCCATCTCGTCGGAGCGGCCGTCGCCACCGAGCAGGTGATGGATCTCGTCGACGAGGGCATCAAGAAATTCCACTTCTACACGTTGAACCGCGCTGATCTCGTTTACGCGATCTGCCATCTGCTGGGCTTGCGCTCAGTCAGACCGGCGAACGCCGACGCAGCGTGAAATATCTGAAAGTCGAGGCGTGATATGAGACGCAAAGCAAGTTGGGCCGCGCTTGAAAAGGCCGCAAGCGAACGCATCCTGATTATCGACGGCGCGATGGGCACCATGATCCAGCAATACAAGCTCGGCGAAGAACATTATCGCGGCGAGCGCTTCGCGGATCATTCGAAGGACATCAAGGGCAACAACGATCTTCTCGTTTTGACGCAGCCGGAGATCATCCAAGAGATCCACGGCAAGTATCTGGGCGCGGGCGCCGACATCATCGAAACGAATACGTTCAACGCGCAGCGCATTTCCATGGCTGACTACCACATGGAAGAGCTGTCCTATGAGATGAACGTCGAGGCGGCGAAGCTCGCGCGCCGCGCCGCGGACGAATGGTCCAAAAAGACGCCGGAGAAGCCGCGCTTCGTTGCGGGTGCCGTCGGGCCGACCAACCGCACGGCGTCGATCTCGCCGGACGTCAACAATCCCGGCTATCGCAACGTCAGCTTCGATGAGCTGCGCGACGCCTATAAGGAGCAGGTGAGGGGGCTGATCGACGGCGGCTCCGATATCATCCTGATTGAAACGATCTTCGATACCTTGAACGCCAAGGCCGCGGGCTTCGCGACGCTGGAAGTGTTCGAGGAGAAGGATCTCGAGCTGCCGATCATGATTTCAGGCACGATCACGGACCGCTCGGGGCGGACGCTTTCGGGCCAAACGGCCGAAGCCTTCTGGTACTCGATGCGGCACCTGAAGCCGTTTTCGATCGGGCTCAACTGCGCGCTGGGCGCCGAGCTGATGCGGCCATACATTGCCGAGCTCTCGCACGTCGCCGATGTGCGCATCTCCGCCTATCCGAATGCGGGCCTGCCGAATGCGATGGGTGAGTACGATGAGAGCCCCGACGAAATGGCCTGCAAGGTCGAGCCGTGGCTCGCCGATGGATTGATCAATGTTGTCGGCGGCTGCTGCGGCTCGACGCCGGATCACATCGCTCATATTGCGAGCCACGCGAAATCCTATAAACCGCGCCCGCTGCCGGAGCATGAGCCCCGTCTACGCCTCTCCGGCCTCGAACCGTTCGTCCATGGGTGAACTCAGCACAATGACCACAGCCAATGCCGCGCAGTCTTTTATCAATATCGGCGAGCGCACGAACGTTACGGGTTCCGCCAAGTTCCGGAAGCTGATCGAGCAGAACGATTATGCGGGCGCTCTTGCGGTCGCGCGTCAGCAGGTGGAAGCCGGCGCACAGATCATCGACGTCAACATGGACGAGGGCCTGCTCGACTCCGAGCGCGCGATGTCGACATTCCTCAATCTGATCGCGTCCGAGCCCGACATCAGCCGCGTGCCGATCATGATCGACAGCTCGAAATGGAGCGTCATCGAAGCGGGCCTGAAGTGCGTGCAGGGCAAGCCTATCGTCAATTCGATTTCCATGAAGGAAGGCGAGGGGCCGTTTCTCGAGCACGCCCGCAAGGTTTTACGCTACGGCGCCGCCGTTGTTGTCATGGCATTCGACGAAGAAGGCCAGGCCGACACGACGGAACGTAAGGTCGCGATCTGCGAGCGCGCCTATAAGCTGCTGACCGAGAAGGTCGGGTTTCCGCCGGAAGACATCATCTTCGACCCCAATATCTTCGCCGTCGCAACCGGGATCGAAGAGCACAACGGCTACGGCATCGCCTTCATCGAGGCCGCCCGACAAATCAAGGAAAAGATGCCGCTCGCCCATATCTCCGGCGGCGTCTCCAATCTTTCGTTCGCCTTCCGCGGCAACGAGCCGGTTCGCGAAGCGATGCACTCCGTGTTCCTCTACTACGCAATTCGTGCGGGCATGGACATGGGCATCGTCAACGCCGGTCAGCTGGCCCTTTACGACGACATTCCTGCGGAGCTGCGCGATCTTTGCGAGGACGTCATCCTCAATCGCCGCCCGGACGCAACCGATCGTCTTCTCGAAGCCGCGCCAAAATTCAAAGGGGGCGGCGGCCAGAAGGCGAAGGAGAAAGATCTCACGTGGCGTGAGGCGCCCGTCGAAGCGCGGCTGACGCATGCGCTCGTCCATGGCATCACGGACTTCATCGAGTCCGACACGGAAGAGGCGCGCGCCAAGGCTGAAAAGCCGCTGCACGTCATCGAAGGACCGCTGATGGCGGGCATGAACGTCGTCGGAGACCTCTTCGGCGCCGGCAAAATGTTTCTTCCGCAGGTCGTGAAATCGGCGCGCGTGATGAAACAAGCGGTCGCCTATCTGCAGCCTTACCTCGAAGCCGAAAAGAAAGCTTCGGGTCTCGATCAAATGCCCTCGGCGGGCAAGATCCTGATGGCGACGGTCAAGGGTGACGTCCACGACATCGGCAAGAACATCGTCGGCGTTGTGCTTCAGTGCAACAACTACGAGGTGATCGACCTCGGCGTCATGGTGCCGGCTGCCAAAATTCTCGAGACCGCAAAAAAGGAAAAGGTCGACATGATCGGCCTCTCCGGCCTGATCACGCCGTCACTCGACGAAATGTGTTTCGTTGCATCCGAAATGGAGCGCGAAGGCTTCTCCATGCCGCTGTTGATCGGCGGCGCGACGACCAGCAAGGTGCACACGGCCGTCAAGATCAATCCGAACTACAACCGCGGACAGGCGGTTTATGTTCTCGATGCGAGCCGTGCCGTCGGCGTCGTCTCGAAATTGCTTTCGGACACCGAAAACGCACCCTACATCCAGAACATCAAAACGGAGTACACCAAGGTTCGCGAGTCGCATCTGGCCAACGAAGCACGCAAGCAGCGCATCACGCTCAAGGCTGCGCGCGACAATAAGTTCAAGATCGACTGGCCGGCAATGAAGCCCGTCAAGCCTAGCTACCTCGGTATCCGCAGCTTCTCGAATTACAGCCTCGCGTCGCTGGTTCCCTATATCGATTGGACGCCGTTCTTCCAGACTTGGGAACTCGCGGGCCGTTATCCGCAAATTCTGACTGACAACAAGGTCGGCGCCGAAGCAAAGAAGCTCTTCGACGACGCGCAGGTGCTGCTGAAGCGTATCGTTGCCGAGAAGTGGGTAACGGCATCGGCTGTCGTCGGCTTCTGGCCAGCCAACAGCATCGGCGACGATATCGCCCTCTATAAGGACGACACGCGCTCCGGCGAGCTCGCGAAGCTGCATACGCTCCGCCAGCAAATCGCTCGCGATCCGGCCCGCAACAGGGCGCACACGGCGCTTTCCGATTTCATCGCGCCCAAGGAGACGGGTATCGCCGATTACATCGGCATGTTCGCGGTGACGGCGGGTCTCGGCGAGGACGAAGCCATCGAACGTCACATCAAGAAGACTGACGATTATAATCGCATCATCGCGAAGGCATTGTGCGATCGCCTTGCGGAAGCCTTTGCCGAGGCCATGCACGAAAAAGTCCGCAAGGAGCTTTGGGGCTATGCGAAGGGCGAAAAGCTGACAGCTGACGATTTGATCCTCGAGAAATATCAGGGCATCCGCCCGGCGCCAGGCTATCCCGCCCAGCCGGATCACACGGAGAAGGCGACGATCTGGAAGCTGATGGATGTCGAAAAGGCTGCCGGCATTACGCTGACGGAAAGCTACGCGATGTGGCCGGGCTCATCCGTGTCGGGACTGTATTTCGCAAATCCCGAGAGCCATTATTTCGGAGTAGGCAAGGTCGAGCGCGATCAGGTCGAGGACTACGCGGCGCGCAAGGGCTGGACCGTGGAAGAAGCGGAACGCTGGCTGGCGCCGGTTCTGAATTACGATCGAAGCAGCACAGCCGCAGCCGCTTAAAACGAGCTGTCAAAAAAAAATCGGCGCGGTCCGCTTCGGTACCGCGCCGCATGGTCGTTTGGCTCGCGCCAGACATCCCAGAAATAGTCCCCCGTCTCATTGGCTCCTTGGAGCATCGCGCGTGGGATTACTGTTTCAGGCATTTCCTCCAGACGGTCGCTCTCAAAGGGTCCCGAGCACGACCACACCACGAAATCCAAACGACAATATTACCGCAAGAGCGTTAAGTCAGTCCTGCAGAGCCTTGCCACGTCCCCGGTTAGGGCCTTGGAATTCGCGTCGCTTCTCTCTTCGAAGCTTGGCTGGAAGCTATGCAACGCCGCCCGTGAGTGACAAGCGAAAAGCATTTTGCGTCGCAGAAACAAACGCTATCCGGCGTCGCTGCGAGACTGCGGATCCGAGCCTTCGCCGGTTTCGAAACCTCGGTTAATGGATCTGTTGCGCGCCCTGGATCGGCAGACATTGCGCAAAAAGCCCCACAAAATCGCAATTATTTGCGTGACTGGGTATCGTTGTGGGTTGCCCGCAAGGGAGGGAAAAATGAGAGATGCGCCGCACAATAATGATCCAAAAATATTTGGCTTGCATTCGTCGCGATCCAAGGTTCCGTCGAAGCCGGGGCGCAGAAGCGCTTTGAAATTCGTGCCGGGCATCAGCAACCCGGCCGCTATTCCACCGCCAGCCGCTTTCGAAAAAGTATTTCTGCGGTCCCCTCGGCAATGAGGCCGTCGACGGTCGCGATCCGAACGAAGCCGTGCCGCTCATAAAAAGTTTGGGCAGCAACATTGAATTCGGACGCGGCGACCCAAAGATTTCGCGCGCCGTCAGCTCGCGCAGCGCTCTCGAACCAGCCGAGGGCCGAGCGCCCCAGTCCCCGGCGATGAAATGCCGGAAGGACCCCCAAGAACTGCAAATACGGTCCCCGGAACCATTTGCTCTGGATAACGATTGCGCCGGCAAGCGCTTGATCCGCCATGATTTGAAATCGCTGCGTGCCGGGTTCCGCATCGGCGAGGAAGGTGGCGAGCGTCGCAGCGGTGTAGGCGTAATGCGCCCAGGGATCGAGTGCAGCGAAGGCGCTTCCAAGACTCTCCGCCGCCTCGACGGTCATCGGCTGGAACGTTACCGCTTGAGCATTTTCAAGCAAAGTGGGCACCGGTTTGCGTAAAGAAAAATGCGATAAACAAAGAGATAGAGCGTCGATCCTGATCCTATCAGGATCGACGCTCTAAGGCCGAAACGGAAACCGGCGCGGCATCCTTGTCCGCCATTTCAGTGGTCGGCCGCGACGGGCTTTTGCGGAGCTTTCTTCGCCGCCTTTGTCTTGGTCGCGGGCTTCTGCGCGGACGCGGGCGCAAGAGCGACCGCTGGGGCACTCAGCGAATGCTGGAGCGCACCGAGGAAATCGTAGCGATTGGTGTCGCCGGGCTTGCGATCGTAGCATTCGGACGTGATCACGGGCTTACCCATCGTCATCAGTTCGCTGACCGTCACGAACTTGTAGCCCTTCGCCTTCAGTTTCGGAATGGCAATCAATAGGGCTTCGGCGGTATGCCAGCCGCGCCCGTTCGCATGATTGACGATGATCGAGCCGGGTTTTGTTTCGTTCACCATGGCTTCGGCTATGCGCGCTGCCGAAACGCGCGGCTCCGGATCGCCCGTCGCGACATCCCACTGGATCGCGAGCATGCCAGCATCGTTGACGGCCTTCATCGAAGCGTCGTTGCAGGCGCCATAGGGAAAGCGGAAAAGCTTCGGCTGCTCGGGAATGCTGCTCATCGCCTCCGGCGATGAGGCAACGCACTGCCGCGCCGCGAGCCGGGCGCGCGCGTCTTGATAGGCTTTCTGCGGAGCGAGCACCTGCTGCGTCACGGCCGCTGGCTGCAGAAGGCGGAGGTTCGCATGTGTTTCCGTGTGATTGCCGATCTCGAACAACGGATCGGCCAACAACTGCTCCGTGCGCGATGCGTGGGAAACCATCCATTTCCCACCTGCAAAGAATGTCGCCTTGATGCCCTGCTGGCGTAGATAATCGAAGATCCGCCCATCGTAGCCAGCGATCTCTCCGCGTTGCTCACAAAGGTCAAACGTCAACGCGACCGCCTTCTCACCGGCTGGAAGAGTGACGCGGCGGATTGCGCCCCGAAGCGCATCCGGAACGGGCGAAGCCGACGTGAACCCAGTGAGCTTGATCGAAGCATCGAAGGTGCGATTGCCCTTGGCGGCTGCTTCTTCCCCCGGCACGGCGGCCAGCGCGCTTTCCGCAAAGCAGGCGTTGAGCAACTTTTGGTCGCCCGCAAAGGCGGCGTTCGCGCCCAAACACAAGAACGCAATGATGCCGATAATCCGGAACCGGTCGGACCGCTGGATCACGTCAGCTGCCCTTGAATTCTGGCTTGCGCTTTTCGAGGAATGCGCGGCGTCCTTCGGCATAGTCTTCGCTTTCGAAACATGCGGCTACCGCTGCATCGAGACGGGCCATATCCGGATTCTCGGGGTGACGGGAAATCTCGTCGATCACCTGCTTCGCGGCCGCCACCGATAAAGGCGCGTTCTGGGCAATCTCCAGGGCGAGTGCCCGGACCGTCGCCTCGAGCTCGGCCTTCGGCATAAGCTGCGAGACAAGTCCCATGGCCTCTGCATCGGCAGACCGGAAACGGCGGCCAGTGAACAGGAGTTCCTTGGCGCGCGCGGCGGGAACCGCGGCGAGGATCGGCCTGACCCAGCGGGCATTGTAGCCAATGCCAAGCTTCGCCGCGGGAATGGCGAACTGGCTCGCGTCGTCGGCGATCCGCATGTCGCAACACAAGGCAAGCCCGAGCCCGCCGCCGAGACAGAAGCCGTGGATCATGGCGATCGTCGGTTTCGGGCAGCCGATGATGGCATTGAAGGCACCGTCGTTCAGCGCGTCGTAGGTTTTGGCGGCGTCGCCCGTTCTCGAATTCTCGAATTCGGAAATGTCGGCGCCGGCCGAAAACGCCTTGTCGCCCGCGCCACGCAAAACGACGACCCGGACGTCTGGGTCGGCAACGGCCTTGGCGATCGCCCCCGGGATGGCTTCCCACATCGAAGCCGTCAACGCGTTCATCCGTGCGGGGTTATCGGCAATGAGCCAGCCGATGGCACCGTCTTTGTGATATATGAGTGACGGGCTGGCGGCTTTCTCAGCTTGAGCCATTGGTCGGAATTCCTTCTATCCGGGCGGCCATGCAAGTCGCAATAAAGCGACCCGCGAACCGGGGCCAGGGCGGCAGATGCACGCGGTTCATGGAAAGTGTATAAGTTAATGAGCGCGATCGATTGACCGGGGTTTACGCCGGCGTTAATCGGCTGTTGCTAATTTGGACCGGGTCCGCTCGCGTGGGCTGCTGGACCTAATTCCCGCGTTAGAGGCACGCCGTGTCGAACACAAAGACAGCCACTTCGAAGGTCCAGATCGTCGATCCGATTTGGGCTCAAATTCGCGCCGAAGCGGAAGCCGCCATGAAGACCGAGCCGGCGCTCGGCAGCTTCATCTTCGCAACCGTGCTCAGCCATCAGATGCTGGAAGAAGCGGTCTGCCATCGGCTGGCCCAACGGTTGAATCATACTGACGTGGACGCGGGGCTGATCTCGCAGACCTTTCAGAGCGTGCTGCAGGAGCAGCCGGGCCTCGGCGCGATCTTCCGCGCCGATCTGCAGGCGGTATACGACCGCGATCCGGCATGCACCCGCTACCTCGATCCGTTGCTCTACTACAAAGGTTTCCATGCGCTCGTTACGTATCGTTTCGCGCACGCTCTTTGGAAGAGCCGCCGTTACGATTTTGCGCTCTACCTCCAAAGTCAGTCGTCGCGCATGTTCGCCGTCGACATCCATCCGGCCGCGCGCTTCGGCAAAGGCATCATGCTCGATCACGCCACTGGCTTCGTCGTGGGCGAAACGGCTGTCGTCGGTGACAACTGCTCGTTCCTGCACGCGGTGACACTTGGCGGCAGCGGCAAGGAAACGGGTGACCGCCATCCGAAGATCGGCGATAACGTGCTGATCGGGGCAGGCGCCAAGATCCTTGGCAATATCAAGGTTGGGCGTTGCTCGCGCGTGGCCGCCGGATCGGTGGTTCTCGCCGAGGTTCCCCCCAACGTCACCGTTGCCGGCGTACCTGCGAAAATCGTCGGTAGCGCCGGTTGCGCCGAACCCGCCCGGTCCATGGATCAGGGTTGGGTCGATGATTTCGGCGGCCTCTGAAATTCGTCTAGGAGAAAGAAATTGAAGAAAGAAGAGCTGGCGCGTCTGCAGTCTTACCTCCGTAAGACGTTCGGTGCCTCCAATCTTGAGGTCAAAGCTCAGCCAAAGAAAGACGACATGGCCGAAGTCTTCATCAATGGCGAGTTCGTGGCGACGCTCTACCGCGAAGTTGAAGAGGGCGAGACGTCCTATCAATTCCAGATGGCGATCCTCGACATGGATCTGGAAGGCGTCTAGAGCGCGATCGGGATGACTCTCTACAACTTAAACGGCGTGGGGGTGATCACACCCCCGAACGGCCTTTTCTGGGTCGCGCCGAACGCTGTCGTCCTGGGCAAGGTGAAGCTCGAGGAGGATTCCAGCGTCTGGTTCGGAGCGGTGCTCCGCGGCGACAATGAACTGATCAGCGTCGGCGCGCGATCCAATGTCCAGGACGGCTGCGTTTTGCACACCGATCCCGGCTTTCCGCTCGCCATCGGTGAGGATTGCACGATCGGCCACATGGTGATGCTGCACGGCTGCACGATCGGCCGCGGCAGCCTCATCGGCATCGGCAGCATCATTCTAAATGGCGCTGAGATCGGCGAGGAATGCGTCATCGGCGCCAACACRCTGATACCCGAAGGAAAGATCATCCCGCCACGGTCGATGGTTCTGGGATCGCCTGGCAAAGTCGTCCGTCAGCTGAACGACGAGGACGTGCAGCGGTTCGGCCGTGGCGCGAAGCGCTACGTCGATAAGTGGAAGCAGTTCGCCTCCGGTCTGACGCCTCAGTCTTAGATTGGCTTGGTAACGACGAGGACGACGATGATGAGCGTAGCGATCACGACCGCCGCGCCGGCGTAGCGCAGAGCGGCCGGCGAACTCGGCACCTGGCTGCGCGAGAGTCTATGCAGCCTTCCGGACAAAACGCCGTGCAGCGCCGACAGCAGCAGCACCAAGGCAAGCTTCGCCAGAAGCCATGTCTGCGGAAACCAATTGCCCGTCAGCGCGAGCGTCAGCCCTAAGATCCAGACGAGGAGCATCGCCGGCGACGTGACACGCTGATCCCAGCGGCGCACACATTCCAGAAAGGCGGACCGCGTTGCGATCTCCTGCTGGCCTCGCACGTCAGCCACGGCCGCAATGGTCACGGCAACGACCAACATGCCGCCGATCCACGTCACGACGGCAACAATGTGCAGAGCTTTTATCCAGAGATAGTCCATCACCTGCGCCCTCAGACTGACGCAGCGAGGGCCTGCTGGCGTCGCGCCAGCGCCCGCTCATTGAGGAACGCCCCGAAGGGAATGAAGGCCGCGAGCACCATCCGGGCCGTCGCGCCGCGTGACCATCCCCCGATCGACACTGTTTGGATGAGCATCCAGACGTAGAGAACGAAGGCGATGCCATGAACCGGACCCATGACGCGGGTTGCAATCGGATAGCCGGCAAGATGCTTCAGTGGCACGGCAACGCCGATGAGCAGGAGAAGTGTCGTCCCCTCCAACAACGACACGGCGCGCATCTTGCGAAGCTGCGACAGCTCCTCGATTTGGTCGGCTGAGAGCATCACTCAACCTCCTTGAGGACCTTTTCGACCCGCCCAAGGCGGCCCTGAATCTCGGCAACACTGTCGCGCAAGGCCGATAGCGCGGCGGCGCCATCCTCTTGGGACTTCACGGCGCGCGCGGCGAGATCGCGATAGGCGTCTTCGCTTGTGATCCTGAGACGCGCCGTGCGCGCGCCGACGAAGTATTTCATCGCGAAGATCGCCAATATCACGACGAGGACGAGGATCGTGACGAGGAGAAATATGCTGGCGCGATCAGCCATCGGAGGTCCTTTCAGGGCTTTGAGGTCTTGGACGAAGGGCTCAACGATCGTGCCGCATCCGCTATGACCGAAGGATTCAGCGCGACATCGAAAGTAGCGACTTGGAAGAAGTTGAGTGCCTTCCCGTCACTGGAAACCTCAAGCTGGCTAGTTACGAGGCCAGCTTCTTCAAGCTTCCGTAGGTGAAGGTGGAGGAGAGGCCGGCTGATGCCGATCTCGCGGGCGAGCTGGCTCACATAAGTGCGCCCATTTGCATGGAGAGCTTCCATGATCCGCAGACGATGCGGGTTAGCCAAGGCGGCCAACATCTCCAGCAACCAGTCTCCGTAGCTCTTCAATCGACTCGCTCATAAACATTTTTATCATATGTCAGATATTTCTGACACATGAACTGCGCGGCGTCAATCGCTGCCGGCGAAAGTAGGTTTCGACGGAGGTCGGCGCATGTTTTCACGCGCTAAGCAAAGCTAGGTTGAAATTAGTTCGAACCTACCGGCCGCACCCGGCGCGCAAAGAGACGCGCATAAAAAAGCAGGCCGGCGTCTGGGGAAACGCGCGGCCCGCGAACAGGTCCGGATTTGATCGGGGGGATCGGAGGGGCTCCGGCCTGCGAAGTTACCTAAAAAAGCGACAGCGTCTTAGGGCAGATCTCGCGTCGACTCGAGGATGCCCGGAGTGACCGATTGAACTCCCGACAGCGCGGCAGGCGTCGTAGCGTCGTTCGGATCGAGCGAGACCCAAACCTTCGGATCCATATATGACTGCCGCATCACGTAGTGATAGGGCGTCTGGTTCCAGAGCCGAACGACGTCGACCTTGTTGTCGAGAATGAAATCGCCTTGCGTCGTCCGGGCCGTGAGCACGGCGTGCCCTTCATTTTTTTCGTCGCGAACGACCGTCATCAACAGCACGCTCGACGGCCAGCCGCGCGCGATCAGGCGATGCCGTTTGAGGAGAGCATAATCTTCGCAGTCGCCACGCGTCTTTGGTAGCGTCCAGTACTCGACCACGCCGTACACTTCCATGTCGGTCGCGGGCTCGATTTCGTGATTGACCGTGCGGTTGACCTCGTCGAGCTCACTCAAGCTCTGAGGTGTCGCCTGATAGCGCGCGTCATCCGGCGATGTAACGATGCATTCTTGAGGCATGCGATCGCAGAATGCCACAAAGCCGTATGGTGGCTGCGAGCTGCCGTAAACCCGCATGAATTCCGGAGCGCGCGTCGCGGGACTGATGACCGCTACCTGCTGAGCTGCCGCCGGCATTGCTGCCGCAAAGAGACCGACTGCCAAAGAAATGGCTACGCTACCGTACTTCATGAAACGCCCTCGAACACGGTACGATACATTACGCGAGACAGCTGCTTTTAGCATGAATGCCCGCCGTGGCATTCGCATCAAAGTTACATCCAAATTGAACTTTATGATTTTGGCAACTCGGCGAGCGATTTGAGGCATCACACAACCAACGCGTAACGATTATGGAAATCTTTCGCGCAACGCCTCAGGCGAAAGCAGCGAAAGAAATTGTAAACCAATGCCATGTCCGTGATGACGCCGAACGATAGCTCGCGTCCTCCCGGCGATCACGAGGCTTCCGATCGGTGGTCGTGCAGGAGTGCCGATAGAAGCGCCAGATGCCGAAACATCGAGCAATTCAACGTCGATAATGACGCCTTCCTCGACCCTCAACGTCGTCCGCCGTCCGCGAGTTCCGACGCGCTCGTGAAGCCGTCCAGTCTCCTCCGGGAAGTCGTCCCTGTTGATGAGCCACATGATTTGCGCGGCGAGCTTCTCGCGTTTGTGCTCCGTGACTTTAAAAGCAAATGCGAAGCCGTCGGGTATAAGCCGCGAAACCGTGCCCTCGAGGCCACCGATATGCTCTAGATAGACGACGACGCGCTCACCGATTTCGGGCGCGTTGGGCGTTTTGATTGCCGCGCCGCCGACCGAGATGTCTCTCAGCTCGCAGGTGTACTCGCTGCGGTCTGCGCGCATGAAACGGCCGGAAAGCTGCAGCGGCAGCCGGCGATGCTTGCGCAGGTCGCCCGCCTTCAGCGCATCGGCCTGCTGCAACACTTCTCGGAGGATGCTCGAATGCACGGCCATAGCCTACCCTTGGAAAAAACGGGGTGGGTTTCCTGGGCTTCCGCGCTGTCAACTCTTGAACGCTGCCCGGTAGGACTATGCCGACGACCTCCTTAATGAAGTTCTAACCGGCGCACCATAATCGTCATGTGCCCGGTAAGGTTATATCGGACGAGAGGATTAGCGGTCGGTGTTGAGACGGCTTAATCCGCCCTCGTAGACGCGGAATTGCCGCCGGGCCGATTTCACAATTCTTGCCTCGCGCACGGTCGGATAGAATGGCGTCTGCCGATCCAGATTTTCGATCTCGCTTCGTACCGCGCCGTCGGGCCAGATGAGCTTGTGCCGGACGAGCGACCGATGTGTGAGCGGCACGAGGCCGAGCCATTGCGGACGGTTGATCGGCGCGACTGAGCCGAGATAGCGTTCCACGACTTCGCGCGTGTGCATCAACGGCAAGATCGTGATTTCGAAAGACGCCGAGCGACCTTGCCCATCGGATGCGGAAATCTCGAAGACGCCCACAGCAGCCTGCGATGTAATCAGCGACATCTGACGCTGCAGTATGCTGGAATCTTCTTCGCTGAAGAGACCGAACAGATTTTTCCCGCGGAGATCCATGCCGAATGCTTCCGAGATGCGCGTCCCGGCGAGCCGGAACCGCATGGTCGCGTAATCGACGCGTTCCAGAATGAAAGTGTCCGGCAGTTGTTGTGCGATGGCCGAGGGCTCGATTTCGAAGCGCCTCGGCGCCGAACGGTCTCCTCTGAGATCGTTCCAATAGGTAAACAGCGACTGGCTTACGGCTTCTTTCATGCGAACAGCATCCGGCAACGATTTCAACTTGGCCGGACGCGGGAAAGCCGCTCCGTACCATTTCGGCGCACGACGTTTGAGTGGCGGCCCCGACCTCCCCTAGGGAGCATCCTTCGTGCCAGTCGGGAGCAGTCGGCCGAGGTCCGCGCTTCCTGGCGTGTTGCCGGGGGCCAAGTGAACGGCTAACAACGGCCGTCCGGCAGGAGGATGCCGCATCGCATCAAAGTGGGACGCCCGCAGTGAACCGAGAACCTATCTTTAACGTCCCAGGCGCGGTGCTCGCGACGCTTGCGGTTTTGATCGCGGTCCATGCGATCCTGTCGTTCCTGACGCCGGATGACGCCAACTGGTGGCTGTTGGCTCTCGCATTTATTCCGGCACGCTATTCAGGCCTGGCGAGCGAATTGCCGGGCGGCGATGTGTCGGCGGTCACGTCGTTCGTAACGCACATGCTCGTTCACGCCGACCTCACGCACCTGATTTTTAACTCCGCTTGGCTGCTCGCGTTCGGAACCGTCCTCTGCGCGCGCATCGGCAGCTTTCGCTTTTTGGCGTTTTCGATTGCCGGCGGAATAAGCGGCGCGCTTTTGTTTCTCGTCGTCAATCCCGGACTGGTGGCGCCGGTCATCGGTGCGTCTGGCGCCATCTCCGCGATGATGGGCGCCGTCATGCGATTTCTTTTCACTGCGATCGACAGAGGCGAGGGCTATCTGCTTCGTGAACGCCCGTCGGCAATACCGCTGACGACGTTGAAAGCGGCCTTGCGAGACAAACGCATTGTGCTCGCGTCTGTGGCGTTTATCGCCATCAATTTGCTGGCGATCATCGGCTTCGGAAAATTCGGTGAATCCGGCGATATCGCTTGGGAAGCGCACGTCGGTGGATACCTGTTTGGTTTATGCGCTCTTGGCGCATTCGAAGGTGCAGCGCAAAATGAACCGCCCGCTTCACCGGAATTGGATTGAAGTCTTGCATTCCCTGCGAATTTGCCTCAGCCTTTCCTCAGCTCGCCGTAAGAGCGGGCACAATTAGGGTAAGAAAACGCAGCGTTATGCCGGCAGAAGACCAGGCAAGCTTGCGAAGCCTGTAAGTCGAGCGCAAGCGCGTCGCTTGGCCTTCGGTTCGGCACGACGTCCCTGAGTGGAGGCTGAACCAGTGATTATTGGACAAATACTCAAGTCGAAAGGCCGTGGTGTCATGACCGCGCGCCCGGACGACTCAATCCAGGAAATTGCCTTGCGGCTCGCGAGTCGCAAGATCGGCGCGATCCTCATTCTCGGCGACAGCGATAACGTTGTCGGCATCATTTCGGAGCGAGACATCATTCGCTTGATTGCGGAGCATGGTGCGTCAGCGCTCACGATGCTGGCGCGGGACGGAATGACTCGCGATGTCGTCTCCTGCACGCGCGAGCACACGCTCGACGAAATTATGGAGACGATGACGAAAGGGCGCTTCCGTCATATTCCCGTTGTCGAGGACGGCACGCTTGTCGGCATCGTTTCGATCGGTGACGTCGTCAAGCATCACACCGCCGAAGTCGAGCTTGAGGTGACCGCAATGCGCGGTTACTTGGCGACGGGTTGAATGCTGTCGAGCGGAGCAGCCGCTGTGAGGCGCGCGCGGTCGGTCTGACTTTGCGCGCGTCGAACATCGCGAGCTGGAACGCACGTTTCAATTTCGCGGACCATATCGTCGAGCTGACGCTCCACGGCCTGAATACCGCGCTCGATGGCTTCTTCCGCACGATGAAAATCGAAGAGGCCGACATCCTGAAGGCGCGGCGAGATCATCGCGTCCGGCGGGTCACCGGCAAGGCGCGAACGGGCAATGCGATCCTGCACGATGTTGAGTGCATCGACCATCACCGTTGAGATGCCGGGCGCACCGTCGCCTTTCCCAAGGATCTGACGCTGCAGCAGCGCGCGCACGCCGCGCTTGCCCTGCGGTTCGTCTTCGTGCGTGTGCAGTGCCTCTTCGCCTTCCGCGAATAGCGCTTCCGGCGTCGAGATAACGCTTCCCCGGCCGAGGATATCGAAATTCAAATTGACTGCGATGACGTACCGGGCCCCGAGAGCACGGCAAACCGAAACCGGAATAGGATTGACGAGTGCGCCGTCGAAGAGCCAGCGGCCATGCACCTTCACAGGTTTGAAAACACCCGGAAGCGCATAGGAGGCGCGGACTGCGTCGACCAACCGGCCGCGTGAAAGCCAATGCTCGTGGCCGGTCCCAATTTCCGTCGCAACCGCCGTGAAGCGCGTTCCGAGATCTTCGATGTTGCGATCGCCGAGATGCTGTTCCAGCCGCTCGCACAAGCGTTGGCCGCTGATCAGCCCGGTCCCGGCAAAATTCAGATCGAGGTAGCCGAAAATGCGTTTCGGCGTGAGTTCCCGCGCCCAGCGCTCGAGATTGTCGAGATGGTCGGCCGCATAGCAACCGCCGACAACAGCGCCGATCGAGGTGCCGGCGATAATGTCGGGCTTGATCCCAGCGCGCTGCAAAGCCCTGAGGACGCCGATGTGTGCCCATCCGCGAGCCGCCCCGCCGCCCAGTGCCAATCCAATTCTCACGCCCGCCCCACCATTCATGATGGCACTCCTTGCCAGCGGACGGCGGCTATTAGCCGAGCCGCACCCGCGACCCTTATGCTAGCGCTGCGACATTAAGGCCGCGCTACCAATAGGTAATCAAGGTGTGAATGGGAGACGTAGAGCAACTGGCGAAAGCGCCGGTTTGCGGCACGGTCAAGCCGGCGTCTTGGTCCCCGGCAGCGGTGCAAACTCCAGAATCGGTGCTCCGCCGCCGGTGGGCTGCACAACCTGGCGGTAGAAGCAGGATCGTTCGCCGGTGTGGCAGGCGACGCCGTCGCCTTGGACCTCGGCTACGACCCAAAGGACGTCTTGGTCGCAGTCCGTCCGCAGTTGGATGACCTTGAGCAGGTTTCCGCTTTCGTCGCCCTTCTTCCAGAGCTTAGCCCGCGACCGGCTCCAGAAATGAGCGAGACCGCTGGCGATCGTTTCCCTTAGGGCCTCTTCGTTCATGTAAGCGAACATGAGCACATCGCCTGACGCTCTATCGGTGACGATAGCCGGGATAAGGCCGTCCGGGCCGAATGCGGGCCGGAATGAGCGCGTCGTCTCCTCCGTCTCGCCACTGGCTAGAGGCGACGTGGGCTGGCTAGTGCTCGTCATGATGACGTTCCGGCCTCGAAGGGCGAAATGCGGCGTTTGGAAGGGCTCATTCGGGGACTATCGCTCCGGGTACGAAACACCGGCGGATCTCGCATTCGGTGCAGGCCGGCCTTATATACGGTGACTGATATATTTCGACGAGGGGTCAATGACCTGCCCGCCCTCGTGACCCAAAATGACCATAAGACGCAAAGAGAGCTATGGCCAATCTCGATGAGATCTACAACACGCGCATTCTCGAGCTGGCGGGAGCAATCTCCCGGATCGGCAGATTGGCAGATCCGGACGGGACGGCGACGGGCCATTCGAAACTGTGCGGGTCGACCATCACGGTCGGTCTCAAGCTTCGCGATGGCCGGGTCAGTGACTTCGGGCAATCGGTCAAGGCCTGTCTTTTAGGTCAGGCCGCGGCGTCGGTCATGGCGCGCGAGATCGTGGGTTCGACGCCCGATGAGCTTCGCCGTGTCGGCCATACCATGCGCGCCATGCTTAAGGAGGGGGGACCGCCCCCCACCGGGCGCTGGGCAGATCTCGCCGTCCTTGAGCCGGTTCGAAACTACAAAGCGCGTCAGGCATCGACGCTTCTTGTGTTCGATGCGGTTGAAAAGGCCCTGGAAGATGCCGCGGCGCAAACCGCCGCCGATGTGCAGGCCGTGCGATAACCTTTATCGCAATATTTTGCGTCTGAGTGCGTCGCCTGTCCGTTCAACCAATCGACGAGCACCGGGTCGGCGTGCTGTATGGTCCGAAGCCTGACCCGCAGGACGCATCGACAAACAACAGCCTCACGCTTGCCGTTTTCTACCCGCCGTTCTGTCCGGCAAATGGGAGTGGAAGTCGGCTCATCCGTTGGGTATGCCAGACACGAGTCATAGAAAAAGATTAGGTTCGGCGAAGCGGCGTCGCGTAAACCCGCCAAACCGCACCTTTTGAAGAAAACGGAGTTTTCAGATGTCAGCGCAGGACAACGAGAGCGGCGCGCACGCGGATAGTGCGACCTCATCGGCCAGCGCAATCAAGTGGGGCGTGATCGCGATCCTGGCACTCCTCGCAGTCTATGGATGGCACGGCAAGACATCGGCCGAGGGCGAGCTTTCGGCGCTCCAGGGTGAAGTCGCGTCGCTTCGCAAAGCCGTCGACGACGCCGCGCAGGTGAGGAAATCCTCACAGGACGAGATCGATCGGCTGAAGGCCGCTGAAACCGATGCATTGCGGCAGGTCGAGGAGGGCAAGGCTGACGTATCGACAGCCATGGCCAAAGTGTCCGAGCTCGACAACAAGGTAACCGCGCTCGGCAAGGACAACGGCGATCTGAAAGCCAAGCTCGCTGCGGCGACTGAGGATGCGAAGGCCCAGCTGTCCGCCGCCAGCGACGTGACGAACAAGATCAAGGCAGATCTCGATCTCGCCAACAAGGCAAAGGCGGACGCTGAAGCGGCATCGGCGGCGCTGCGCGGCGAAGCCGATGGTCTGAAGGCCCAATTGAACGCGCTCCAGAAGGACCTGGACGCGGCGAAATCCGCCGCTCAGACGCCGGCGCCGCAGCCTCCCGCAGGAACCGAAACACCTCCGGCCGCCGCTCCGGCAACCCCCGCGCCATAATCTCCAAGGCCGAACCGGGCCCTTGCACGACGCGGAGACCTGCGCTCTGTTCGGCTTATGACGTCCGTAATCGCCAAAAGGCTGCTGAAGGCCCCCGTCTACGTTTACCGCTACACCTTCAAGGGCATAGCCGGTGGGCAGTGTCGGCATTGGCCAACATGTTCCCAGTACGCCCTTGAGGCGATCGAGCTGAACGGCGCGTGGAAAGGCTTCTGGCTGACCCTCTCCCGCTTCGTCCGCTGTGGGCCGGGCGGCACGCATGGCGTCGATCCGGTGCCGGACCTCCGCGCCGTGAAGCATACCTTTGAGCCCTGGCGCTACGGCCGCTGGCGATAAGCCCCTGCTTCACTTGCACCGGCTTGACTTGGATCGCGTCACATCCCATTAGCCCTGTCGAAATCGTCTTACGCCGCGTTCGTGTGCGGCGAGTGAGCAAAGGAGGCCGCGATGAGTGAAGTCACGATTACGTTCCCCGATGGCAAGCAGCGCCAGGTCGCTTCGGGAACCACCGGCCTCGAAATCGCGAAGTCGATCTCGCCGTCCCTCGCCAAGCGCACCGTCGCCATGCAGCTTGACGGCGCCTTGGCCGATCTGGCCGAGCCCATCACCAACGACGCATCGATCAATTTCGTATCGCGGACCGACCCGGGGGCTCTCGAGCTTATCCGGCACGACGCCGCGCACGTCTTGGCGGAAGCGGTGCAATCGATCTGGCCCGGCACCCAGGTGACGATCGGCCCGGTGATCGACAACGGCTTCTATTACGACTTCGCGAAGCAGCAGCCTTTCGAGCCCGAAGACATCCCAAAAATCGAAAAGAGGATGGGCGAGATCATCGCCAAGAACGCGGCCTTCACGAAGGAAGTGTGGTCGCGCGACAAGGCGAAGAAATTCTTCAAGGACAAGGGCGAGTACTTCAAGGTCGAGCTGGTTGACGCCATCCCCGAGGATCAGGACGTCAAAATCTACAAGCAGGGCGATTGGCTCGATCTCTGCCGCGGCCCGCACATGACGTCGACCGGACAGGTCGGCAAGGCTTTCAAGCTGATGAAGTTCGCGGGCGCGTATTGGCGCGGCGATTCCACGAAGCCGCAGCTTCAGCGCATCTACGGCACCGCGTTCGCAACCGAAGACGAGCTCAAGGCCTATCTGCATCAGCTGGAGGAAGCCGAGAAGCGGGACCATCGCAAGCTCGGCCGCGAGATGGATCTCTTCCATTTCCAGGAAGAGGCGCCGGGCTCGGTCTTCTGGCACGCCAAGGGTTGGACGCTCTTCCAGACGCTGATTGCCTTCATGCGGCGCCAGCAGCAGCGCGCGGGCTATCAGGAAGTGAACTCTCCCGACATGATGGAGAAGCATTTCTGGGAGCTTTCCGGCCACTGGGAAAACTACGGCGAGAACATGTTCACGACCGTCCTTCCGGACGAGCGCGTGTTCTGCTGCAAGCCGATGAACTGCCCTGGCCACGTCCAGATCTACAAGCACGGCCTGAAAAGCTATCGCGATCTGCCGTACCGGATCGCGGAGTTCGGCAAGGTGCATCGCTACGAGCCGTCGGGCGCCTTGCACGGCATGCTCCGTGTGCGTCATTTCACGCAAGACGACGCGCACATCTTCGTCACCGAAAATCAGATCATGGAGGAATGCCTCAAGATCAATGATCTGCTGCTCGGTATCTACAAAGACTTCGGCTTCGACGACATCGTCATCAAGCTGTCTCTGCGCCCGGAAAAGCGTGTCGGCTCGGATGCGCTATGGGACAAGGCCGAAAAAGCTTTGTCGGACGTGCTCGACGAAGTGAAGCGTCGCTCGAACGGGCGCATCAAGACCGAGATCCAGCCGGGTGAGGGCGCTTTCTACGGACCGAAGCTCGAATATGTGCTGCGGGATGCCATCGGCCGTGACTGGCAGTGCGGCACGACGCAGGTCGACTTCAACCTCGCGGGCCGCCTCGGCGCGTTCTACATCGACGATCACTCCGAGAAAAAGACGCCGGTGATGATTCACCGCGCCATCTTCGGCTCGCTCGAGCGCTTCACCGGAATTCTGATCGAGAACTTCGCCGGCCACTTCCCGCTGTGGCTCGCGCCGCTGCAGGTCGTCGTCGCGCCGATCGTGTCGGATGCGAACGATTACGCAAGCGAAGTTGCCGAGAAGGCGAAGGCGCTGGGGCTGCGGGTCGAAACGGATCTTCGCAACGAGAAGATCAACCTCAAGATCCGCGAGCATTCGCTGTCGAAGGTGCCGGTCATCCTCGTCGTCGGGAAACGCGAAGCCGAGGAAAAGAAGGTATCGCTGCGCCGCTTGGGTTCGCAGGATCAGACCGTGCTCAGCCTCGACGAGGCGTTAACCGCGCTTGCCACCGAAGCCGTCCCGCCGGATTTGCGATAAGCCGCTGAACCTCGAATAGCCGCGGTCGGCTGCGGCTATTCAGTGATACGCGTTATCTTTCTCGAATATCGGCGGCGTACGCTCTCCGCCGATATTTTCTTTCGAGGTAAGGCCGTGCAACCAACGCCTTCCGCTCCGCGTTTGCACCATGAACTTGCAACGAACGGAGTTTTGACTATGGCCGCATCTGCTTCCCAGTATGGGACATCGACATCACTCGACGACATCAAAGGCAAAGCCAAACAGACCTTTGATGAGGCTTCTGACCGTGCGCAGGAGTTGGCTGGCCAGGCACGGCAACAGGTCGGCGACGTGGCCGGCAACGTGAAGGGCGCAATCGACAAATCGGTGAAAGATCAGCCGATCGCGACATTGGCAATGGCGGCTGCCGTCGGCTTTGTCATCGGCGCTCTTTGGAAGTCGTAATGGCGCGTTGGCTGGAATTACACGCTAAGTCAACGTTCCGCTCGTGAGACCTGATCGAGGTCGTCGAAAGCTGGCATTGGGAAACATCCGCGTTTCCGATGCGAGGCTTTGGCGGCCTCTCTTGTTATGGCCTCTGCGATGTGGGGTTCAAAAAGGAGTAACTACTTGGTGATTGGCTGCGGAGTTACGGGCTTCTTGTCCTTCCTGTCGCCGCCAGCCTTGCGAAGTTCGCCGCTATAGAGATCTATGGCGGCGGCACCGACCTCTTGAATATAGGCGCGAACGAGCCGGCCGGAGATCGTGCCCTTGACCCATTGGATCAGGGAGTTCGACAGCCGCTCGCGCAACTCGTATGTGGCCGCCGTCGCAGGGTTCAGCATCCGGACGATACGCCAGGCCGACCAGGCCCGCCCGGCCACGTCGTAGATGCCGCGCCATCTGTAGATCTGGGCGAACTGCGCGACCGTCAGCCGATTGCCAAGCGGAATTGTGCCCTCGAATACCGGTCGCAGCCGCCCGCTGACCTGCTCGACCAGCGTCAAGGCTTCCGGAACCGTAAAGCGTAGCATCGGGTCCTTGCGATCGGGATGATAGATCTTGGCGACCAGCTCGACTGTCTCGAGCCCCGTATTCATCAAGTCGTTCCACGTTGAGATCGTCCGCGCGTTCGCTGCCTCGGCGAAAACGTCGACCGCCTTTTTGGATTCGCGGCGCAACCGGTCGCCATCGGAGGCGTCGCGGTGGGTCTCCGTGTCGGCAGGCGCTTCGTCCTTGCTTCCTGGTTTCTTGGGCAGCGGACCGAGAGTGCGGCGCTCGAAGAGATAGGCGAAAAGGGTGCAGGCCAGCGTCGCCAATGCCCAGTAGATCAGATACCCGTGCTGCCAAAGCCAGAGGCTTCCCAATGGAATGAGAGCCAGGGTAGGCAGCAGGATTCCGAGAAAAACGATAAACAATCGTAATGGCGAAAGGGCGTCGTGCATCCGGCGCTCCGTGGCGGTTCAACCACATGAAACGCCACGCATTCACCCGCGGTTCCGGTTAAGAGCCGCAGCTAGGACGTCAGCCTCAACTCCAGCGGCGGTTCGACCACATCCATTGTTCCGGGTATTCTTTCACCCAGGCTTCGAATTGACGGGTCATCTCGGCCGTCGCCCATTTGACGTCGTCGCCCTGGTTGGCGGTGCGCGGCACGCGAAGTTCTTTCAACTCGATTTCGAAACGGCTGTCCCTGCCGATGCGGCGGCAGCGCGCCATCCAGATCCGCGCCCCGACGCGGCGCGCGATCATCGCCGGAATGCTGACGGTTCTCGCGTCCTGGCCGAAAAACGGAACGGGGAGCCCGGTCTTATCGTAGAGATCGCAAACGACGCCGAGGCGGCCGCCGTTGCGAACATAATCCATGATGACCCGGGCGGTTTTCTGGCTCTCGCCATGATCGCCTTCGACTCTTCCGCGGCCGAACAGGCCACCCGGATAGAGATCGCGCCGCTGATGGCGAATATATTTGTCGATATAGGGATTGTTGACCGAACGGTAGACGCAAGCGGGACTGGCGCCGGCGATCGTCAGCGGCCAGATGGCCAGCTCCCAGTTTCCCATGTGCAGCGATGCGCCGACGATAGGACCGAGCTTGCTCGAATAGCGATTGAAGACTTCGGGGTTCTTTATGGTGAGACGCGACGGCTCGGCGATGATCTGGTCGATGCGCATCGTCTCGGCCATGACGCGTCCGAGGTTCTCCCAGTGCGCGAGCGCAATCGCCTCCCGCTGCTTCTCCGATTTCTCCGGAAAGGCGATCCGGAGATTATCGAGCGCGCGGTTGTGGCGTTTCGGATTGATCTTCGGCGCCAATCGGCGCCAGCTCCAGGCAGAAAAGTGCGTCGCCGCATCGAGCGGTATCGTGCGTATAACCCCGGCTATGCCACGGAGGAGCCAATATTCCAGCTTGAACTGCAAGTCGCGCAGTCGCGAAATTTCTGCCGTGGACAGTGCCCGACCCTCGTTTGCCCATCATTGTCCGAGGTCATGCCCCCCGAAAGAGGCGCCCGTCAAGCCGCCATCGGCCGTTTTCCCATTTTGACGCCCCGAGGCTATGAGTGCTGGGCCATTAGGGCCGGTGTTGAAGCAGATGGCATGAATCCCTCACGCATCATCTGAACTCGGAGGGCAGGGCTGGTGGCGAGCGCGAAGAGCCCAAGCCCGCGCGCGAGACCAATGCCGGGAAGATTGGTGAAAAGAGACCGGTTCAAGACATCGACCGCAAAAATGCGTGTCGAAATGTCTGTCCGTCGCGCAGCTTCATAACGCGCAAGCGTAGCGTCGGCACCGATATCGGAACCATCTCGCTTCGCCTCGGCGGCGATTTCCGCAACAGTCGCCGCATCGCGCATGCTGAGATTGAGGCCCTGTGCGCCAATCGGCGGGATGACATGAGCAGCCTCGCCGGCGAGCACGACACGGTTCTTGCCCAGCGAACGTGCTGTCTGCCCTGTAAGCCGGAAGGACTGCCGCCGCGAAAACTCCGAAAGCGCTCCTAGATGGCCTTGCAATTTGGAGGTCAGCTCTAAACCGAAATCCTTATCATCAAGTCCGAGCAATCGTTCGGCCTCTTCGGGCGTGTCGACCCAGACGAGATGTGAAACGCTGTCTCTTCCGGGCACCACCGTCAGCGGCCCAGAGCGCCGATGCAACTCGGTCGAGATCCCGTGATGCGGACGCCGATGCCGGAACGTGGTCACAATCGCAGATTGCGGATACGACCACGTTGACACGTCGATGCCCGCGAACTGCCGCGCCGAAGACTTCCGCCCATCCGCCGCAACGACCAGCCGAGCCCGGATTTCCCGGCCCGTCTCGTCGAATAGCGCGACGTGCGAGCCGCGGGTCTCGTAATGCGTCACGCCTTGGCATGTGATCCGCGTCACGCAAGCGGGGCTTTTCTCCTCGAGCGCCCGGGCCAGGGGGACATTGGGGACATTATAGCCGAAGGCCTCAATGCCGACCTCGCTCGCCCTGAAAAGCACTTCCGGCGCCGTCAGCAACCCGCCGCCCGCGTCGGCAATGCGAATCCCCGAGATCGCCGCCGATTGATCGACGAGCGCCGGCCACACGCCAATGGCCTTCAAGAGGTCGATCGACCCACCGAAGAGTGCCGACGTGCGCGCGTCCGCGAAACTGGAGGTTGGCCCGATGACAGCCGTCCGCAACCCCGTGGCCGCACACGACAATCCGGCGATCAGCCCGGCAGGCCCCGCGCCCACGACAGCGATGTCAAAAATGTCTTGTTCGACCATGCCTTAGCCCCTGTGAGTGTGATCATTGAAACACAGAAATGGCGCAAAGGGCAGCCGTTGCAGCCGAGCAACGCGTTTGCAGCCGGACTGTCACGTATCTGTTAAATTGGCGTGGTTAGCAGACGAGTAAGTTGCTCACGGAGAAATACTTACGGGAGCATCCGGCGCGAAGGGGATTGCGCGCCGTTAAGTTTGGGGTCTGTAAACAGAGGGGCACCGATGAAGTCGGTATTCAAAATGTCTAGTAGCCGCATGGCGTTAGTAGCAGCCTTCGGGTTGGCCATGGGCTTTACACCCGCGCAAGCGGCTGATCTGGGCGGCAACTGCTGCGCCGATCTCGAAGAGCGCGTTGCCGAACTCGAAGCGACGACCGCCCGCAAGGGTAACCGCAAGGTTTCGCTCACGGTTTCGGGTTGGGTCAACGAAAGCGTGATGTTCTGGGACGACGGCACGGAGCGCAACGCTTATGTCGGCACCAACAAGCTTGAGCAGTCGCGCGTCCGCTTCGTCGGAGAAGCGCAGATCGTTCCCGGTTGGTCGGCTGGTTATACCTTGGAGCTCGGTATCCTCGGCGCCAACTCGTCGGGTTCTTCGGGCTGGAACCAGAGCAATCCGGATGGCACCGGCAACAACGCCGTTTCGGTTCGTAAAAGCAGCTGGTTCATCAAGAGCAAGGACTACGGCAAGGTTACCGTCGGCCAAGACGGTACGGCACTGTACCACGTGCTCGACGACGCCGATGGCGCCAATACGCGTAACTTCTCGGACGCTCAGGCGGCCGCTGTTTATCAGGGCAACTTCAACCTTCGTCATAACGGCGCGTTCATTGGCGGCGCTAGCGGCCTGACTTGGGCCGGCGCGAACGGCGTCATGCAGGGCATCGACAACAGCACGGTCGGCCAGGACGGTCGCCGTAACGTCGTTCGTTATGACTCGCCGACGATCGCTGGCTTTACGCTGACGGCTTCTTGGGGTGAGGACGACGACTGGGGCTTGTCGTTGACCTATGCCAACACGTGGGGTGACTTCAAAGTTCTCGGCAAGGCTGGTTATGGCGAAGTTTCGGACGAGAACATTGGTTGCTCGACGAAGACCGCCCCGACGGATTGCCAACTGTTTGGTGCTGCCGGCACGATCATGCACGTTCCTACGGGCCTCTATGTTTACGGCGGCTACGGACAGAACAAGGACAACCGCGTGGCTGATCTCGGCGCTTCGGGAACGGAAGCCACGAGCAGCATGTACTTCATCCAGGGCGGCATCGAGCAGAAGTGGATCCCGCTCGGCAAGACGACGGTGTTCGGCGAGTATCGTCACGATGACGGCGGCAGCAAGAATAACGTTAGCATCTCGGGTTTCACTGGGGCCGATGCAGTCCGTAACGGTGCTTTGGGCTCCACCAGCCTCAACTTCATCGGTGCAGGCGTGATTCAGAACATCGAACCGGCCGCGATGGACCTCTATGTCGTCTACCGTCACGCGGATGGCGATATCGCCAACACCGCCGGTGTTACGACGAGCGTTGATGCTTTCGATGCCGTCATCGCTGGCGCCATGATGAAATTCTGATCGCTTAACTCCCGTTTGCGTCAGAGTACTGGGGCTGCCTGCGGGCAGCCCCTTTTTGTTGAGTCCCAGTCGGATCAAATTGGGCGGGCGGGGGGCGGCCGGGAACGGACCAACCTGTGTGTCGTTCCAGCAACATGGCTGCGGTACAACAGCGACGATAAGAAACGGTCGTTGTCCAGTTAACGGACGACTAACGCCATTGAAGTTCTGCTATCTACCGCGCAACATTGAAATATGTGCGTGCTTTCGAGGCATGGCGGGGTAGACGTGAGACGATTGATACTGGTGGCTGGCATGCTGGCGGCGGTCGCTGCAGCAGCGAGCACCAATGTATTCTCAATGGAAGAGCAGCGCGGGGCAATCCCCGGTGGCGTCTCCGTGCCCGACGCGCCGAAGGCACAGGAGCAGGACTCGTCGTCTCCTTCGCAAAGCCAGGGGACTGAAATTCGCATTCCCGGACTGGGTAAAATCGGCACCTTGCCGAAGATGGATTTCGGCCTCGATCTTCTCTACGGCGCCGCCGAAGACACCAACAGAGCCGCGGACCCCGATGCGAACTCGGACGACCAGAAGGATCTGATGATTCACGGGTCGGTGAAACATCGCTTCTAGGTCTTTGGCGGCGTGCAAGCGCTTGCGCCCGTGATCCGATATGACTGTGTCCGGATATGACCCGGGGTTTACCCGCTTTTAAGCCACCGCTTCGTATATCCTCGTTGTCGCCCTTTTCGTGGGGATCGAAGCGTGCCCTATCTCAGCTCCTCAAAGAACAGCCCGAACGCGGCTCGACGGCTTCTTGAGCAGCTCGCCGTGACGTTCGCCTGCGTCGCGCTGACGGCGTACTTCGCCTATCACATCCGCTACGGACGGCATGGCCTCGAGGCCCGCGCGCAACTGACCGAACGTTCGGCGCTTGTAGACTTCGAGATCAAGGGCCTTGAGAGCGTCCGCACGAAACTTCGCCACGACGTCGCGCTGCTGTCGCCCGAAATCCCGAATGCGGACATCGTCGAAGAGACGGCGCGCGATATGCTTGGCTATGTGCGCAGTGACGACAAAATCATAGTCGCCCAATAAGCACCGTAGTTTATGACTACCCTCCCCTAGCGATGAGCACGCGCCCGAAGCGTTAATCGCCGCTTGAGCATCGCCCTGAGACTGGCTACGTCCAAGAGATGCGTTGGGAGCATCGAAGGAGTCCGTTGAACATGTCAGATTTGCAAGATGCGGACGACCTCCTGGAACTCGAAATTCCCGAAGAAGTGCCGGAAGCGGATCAGGCCGTCGAGCTTATCAGGGCATGGGTCGCCGATGGCGCGCTCGTCGTAACGCTCAACAGCGAAGCCTTCGGCGAGCGATTGGAAGAATGGGGCAGGCTGCTCGCTCAGATCGGCCACCACGTCGCACGCTCGGCATCCATGAACGGAGAGACCGGCGAACAGCGATTGATCGCAGCCGTTCGCAAAGGCTTCGACGAAGCATTTCCGAAGAACGAGTTGGCTGTCTACGGCAAAGCTCGGAAGCGCGTCACCCATTAGGCCGCATGGACTGCGAGAGGCCGCCACCGGGCAACGTTAGACCGGCGCCATAAGGTCTGTTGCCGATATGCGCCAGATCGTCGATGTCCACACTTTCGGCCGCTCTCCGTAGGTCTCCGCCCAATTTGACGGGGATGACTGGGCCTCGCCGCCTTGCGCCGCGTACCGCCCAATCGCTAAGCAGTGATGAGGTGCGCGTCGAGTTGTGGGTGGCAACTCCCTGGGGGTTTCGATGAGAAAAGTTCATATTGGCAAAATCGGTTTTATCGCTGTTGCGGCGGCTTTGACGTGCGGCTGCGCGAACTCGGGACTGGATCTTTCGACAGCATCCGTCACCACGCCGGAAAAGACGGCAGCGAAAGCTGATCCTGCCTGCGCCACGCTCGCCAGCCAGATCAACACGCTGAAGGCCGACGGCACGATCGATAAGCTGGAGAAGGCAGCCGACGGCAAGGGCGCCCAGGTTTCAGTGAAGCGCACCGCTCTGCAGAAGCAGGCCGAACTCAACAAGGCCTACGGCGAGTTCCAGTCGAAGTGCGGCGCCGGCATTCCAAACCAGGTTGCAGCCCAACAGCCCTCCAAGCCGCCGGCTTCGCTCCCAGCTGCGAACTGACGAATCCTGGTTTCGACGGAATGAGGCCTAGCGCGCCGTATTGGCGCGCTAGATGCGGCCATTTTGAAACCTTTATTGCCGCAGTGCCACAGGATGGCCACGGGGGATTGCGAAGGCTCCCAGGCTGTGATCTCTGCAACGTCGGAAGAAATTTTGTTTCGGAATCCTCTTCGTAGATTCAAGCTAAGTGGGACGAATAATGCGGGGTTGTTTAGCTGTTGCTTTCGTGATCGCCCTCTCCGGGGCGCTGCAGGGATGTGGCGGCGCTGCAGGAAACAACGGCGGCGATCCGGGAGCGAGGCCTCTTCCTCCGGGTGAGTCGTGCGGTTCGATTCGCGGTGAGCTCAATCGACTGGATTCGAAGGGCGTGCCCGCTCAGGTTGAACGCGCCAGCAGCGGCGGCAAGCTGACGCCCGCCCAGCGCGCCGACGTCGACAAGTACAACGACCTGCTGAACCAGTATCTGGGCGCCCGCTGCCACGTTTGAGGCGGGGAATTGAAGAACCGGGCATCGCGCCTCACGCGACCGGAAATGCGTTGGAGCGAAAAATGGACACGCAAACGCGCGAACTGATCGTCTTCGCGATCATCGGAATTATCGCCGGCTTTCTTGCTTCCCTCGTCGTGGGAGGGAATGGCCTGATCCGGTACCTGATCACCGGCGTTATCGGTGCCTTTGTCGGCGGTTATCTGTTTCGGGCGCTGGGCATCAATCTCGGGATCGGAAACGCCTTCGTCTCGGAAGTCGTCACGGCGGCGATTGGCGCGATTGTCATCGTTCTGCTCGCGCGCTTGATCGCTTAGTCGGCCAGCGCGATCGGCTGCACCCCGCGCGGTGCGGCCGCGTGAAGCATACGCTTTTCCCGACGCTGCCAGCCGTGCCATAAGACCGGCGCCATGCCATCGTTTTCCACCCAGCGGCACGCCCGCTTTTCGGCCGAGCAAATGTTCGCGCTCGTCGCCGACATCGAAAAATATCCTGAGTTTCTTCCGCTTTGCACCGGCCTGACGGTGCTTTCCCGCCAGCAAACCACAGCTGGAGAGGATCTGACGGCGCGCATGAGTGTCGGTTATAAAACCATCGCCGAAAGTTTCACGACCCGCGTCGTCGTCGACAGGCCAGCCCGCCAGATTGATGTCAGCTACCTCGACGGTCCGTTCAAGCATCTCGAGAACCGTTGGAAATTCGAGGACGACCCGTCCGGATGCATGGTCGACTTTTTCATCGACTACGAGTTTCGCTCGAAACTGCTCGGCGTTCTGATGGGTACGATGTTCGATCAGGCCTTCAGACGCTTCACGCACGCCTTCGAAGAGCGCGCGGCACAAGTCTACGGTACGACGTCGGCGAAGACAGCCGGGACCTAACGGACACTCTTCCCTAAGTCTTTCGCAAGTTCCAAACCCCTGAGCCTGTCGAGGCCTTTGGCATCGCCAAGCTTGGCGCCGGAGAGATTGGCGCCGCGAACGTCCGCGTCGGTGAGGTCGGCACCGGTCAAATCAGCATTCGTCAGGTCGGCGCCCGAGAGATCCGCGCCGGAGAGATCGGCTCCGCGCAGGATGACATCGCGCATGATCGCGCCATTGAGGTGAGCGAAACTCAATTGGGCGCGGCCCATGTCGGCCCGGGTCAGGATCGCCCCCACGAGCTTGGCGCTTGTGAAATCGGTCCGCCAGATATGCTCGATGAATCCTGTCGTATTGGTCGGCGCGCAATGAGAATCGGTAAGATCGGCTCCGGAGAAATCCGAACTCGCGAAGGTTCCGAAAAACCGCGCTCCGCGCAGCGAAGCGGCCTTGAGGCTCGGCGCCTCGACCGGCAGCGGCGCCAGGGTGGAGAACGTCGACGGGCGCATCAGGCTGGCGTTGTCGAGACGTGCGCCATCGAGGCGGGCGCCGACCAGCGTGACGCGGTCGAGGTTTGCGCCCGTCAGGTTGGTGTTGGAAAGGTTGGCTCCAGAGAGATCGGCTCCGAACAAATTGGACTGACTGAGATCAGCCTCTTTGAAGTCGAGGCCGGCAAGATCGAGCCGGGCCAAATCCCGTTTGTTGAGGGAAGGGTGGCTGCCCGGCGCGGCGCGAAAGACGAGGATCGAGACGTCCCGCGCCGACATGTCAGCCGCTCCGGCCGAACCCGAGCCCAAGCCCAAGGCAATGAAGACGCCAAGCATCGCCAGAAAACCGGCGCCGCCACCTGAAACCAAAGATCCCGCCCGTCTCATACGGCAGCCTCTCGGAGCATTCTAAGGGCGGCCCGGAGGCTCGCGAGACGAACTTCATCCCGCCCGATTTCCCCAAATGTATGACGTTCGACGCGTGGCGCATCGAAGACGGAAGCGATCCCGATGTAAACTAGGCCTACGGGCTTATGCGGACTGCCGCCGCCTGGACCGGCAATGCCTGTGATCGAAACGGCGAGATCGACGCCGGTCTTGCGAATGACGCCGTCGGCCATTGCGTGGGCAACCGCTTCGCTAACCGCGCCATGTTGCCTGATGAGTTCGGCATCGACGCCGATCATGCCCGACTTTGCTTCGTCCGCGTAAGTGACGAACCCGCCGAAAAAGACGTCTGACGACCCGGCAATGGCGGTTATTGCGCCGGCGACGAGGCCGCCCGTGCAGCTTTCGGCTGCTCCCAGCAGCCTTCGCCGGGCCCTCAGGGCATCAATGAGCCGGCTGGCATCTTCGAGTACGTCTGCAGGAAACACGTCGAGGCTCACCGTTGCTCCCAAAATGCCAGCGGGGAGTGCTTCAAATGAAGCACTCCCCGGCAAGGCTATCTAGAGAGAGAAAAAACTGCAAACGACTTGGCTGATCAAGCCGCGGCCAGGACTTCCGCGTGTGAAAGCAGGCTATCGAGAACGGACCGGCTATCGGAACCCATGGCCCCGACAGTTCGCTTCTGGGCATCCTGCCAGATCGGATAGGCATCCTTCAGAACGGCTTGACCTTTGGGCGTAAGGTGCAGGCCGCGTCCACGCCGTCCGGCGGGAGGATCCATGATGATATGGCCGAGTGCGAGCAGTCGCTTCAAGTTGCGCGAGAGAGTGGACTTCTCAATGTCGAGTTCGTGTCCGATCTCGACGGCCGTGATACCGTCACGAGAAGCCAATTGCGCGAGCAGCGTGTACTGGCTCGCGGTGATGCCGAGTGGGCGCAAGGCATCATCATAAACTCTCGTGACGATACGCGAGAGCTGACGCACACGGGTCGCCAAGCACATCTCCGATTGTGCCTCAGCAATTGTGCTGATGGCGTCGTCGACCGGCTTGCGTTCAAGATTTTGGGGCATGATGTTCATATCGGCTCCCGTATGAGCACTCTCGTGGGTCGTGGCAATACAACCACTTAACCATTTGATGCCGCGATTCTGCCTTGATGGTCAACGACGAACGCCATTGCAAAGCAGCATCAATTCTCTCCGAAAGTCGAATTGACAGCGCATGCAACGCGAGGGTCACGATTTAGCCGAAACGTGTTCATCCCGCGCGGCATTATAAACTTCGAGGGCTGCGCCCGCGTTCAATGCCGCAATGCCAAGTCCGACGATGAGGTCCGGCCAGCGAGACGCCGTGGCCGCAGTCAGTAGCCCTGCCACCACGATCGCGACGTTCGCCGCCACATCGTTACGCGCTGACAGGAATGCAGCCCGGGTCAGACTTCCGCCCGTCGTTCGGAAGGGTGCGAGCATTCGCGCGCAGGCGAGGTTGACCATGAACGCACCGAAACCCGTGATGCTGAGCGACATCGCATCGGGAACCCGGCCATCGGAAAAGTTCTGCCAGGCCGTCCAAAGCGTCGCGAGGCCTGGAACGAGAATAATCGCTGCAAGGAGCATCCCGAGCTTGGCTCGGCGAGCAGCGCTGAACCCCAAGCCAGCGAGGATCAGCAAATTGATTGCGGCGTCTTCGAGAAAATCGACGCTGTCGGCAAAGAGCGCAACCGATCCGATCGCGAGCGCAACCGCGAACTCGACACCGAAATATCCGAGGTTGAGAACGGCGGCATTTCGAACCGCCGATCGCAGCGCGAGATTTGTCGCGACGTCGCCAAGTGTTGGATCGGGCTCTTCGCTCATTTGCCTTCAGCCGGAACAAACACCGTCGCCGTGGCCATGGCGGCAATCCCTTCGCGGCGGCCGACGAAACCCATGCATTCCATTGTAGTGGCTTTGATACCGACGCGGTTCGGAGGAAGGCCAAGGACGTCGCCGATCAATTGCTGCATCGCCGGCCGGTGCGGGCCGATGCGCGGCGCTTCCGCTAAAACCGTTATGTCGACATTGCCGATCTGCCCACCGATTTCTCGAATGCGGCGGGCAGCGTCCTCGAGAAACAGCCGCGACGCCGCGCCTTTCCATTTGGGATCCGAGGGAGGGAAGTGCTGGCCGATGTCGCCGTCTCCGATGGCTCCAAGCAGAGCGTCCGTCAATGCGTGCAGCACCACGTCGGCATCGGAGTGACCTTCCAATTTATGCGTGTGCGGAATTTTCACGCCGCCGAGCCAAACATGATCGCCGTCCGTAAAGCGATGGACGTCAAAGCCCGTGCCGGTGCGAGGTTCGCGTGCACTTGTCATTTGCCGGTCGGCCAATTCGAGATCCTCTGCCGTTGTAATTTTGATGTTGCCGATCGAATCCTCGACGACCGCGACCTTGAGGCCGGCCCATTCCGCGATCGCGGCATCGTCGGTGAACGTATCCAATCCCTTTGCGGCCGCGGCGCGGTGGGCATCGAGGATCGGCGCGAATTGAAATCCTTGCGGCGTTTGTGCCCGCCATAGTCCGGCGCGCGCCACCGTCTCCGTCACGAGGCCGTCACCGGACGTTCGCTTCAAGGTGTCCGTAACGGGAAGTGCTGCGAGCGCCGCGGGCCGCTCCCGAAGCGCCGCGATCACGTTCGAGATGGTTTTTGCCGAAACAAACGGCCGCGCCGCATCGTGGATCAGGACGACGTCCGGCGCTGACGCAGTCAAAGCCTCGAGCCCCCGGAGCACCGACGCTTGCCTACTCGCACCCCCGGTCGCCGCAGCTGAAAGTTTGCCGGAGCCGCACCCCTCGGTGGCGTTTTTATAGAGATCGGCATCGTCCGGATGGATGACGACCTTGATCTCATCGACCTCGGGATGGCGCGCGAATGCATCGATGGCACGGGTAAGGACCGTTTTGCCTCCAATGGCCGCATATTGCTTGGGGCCTGAGCCCTGGGCAGTAGCACGCGTCCCCCGACCGGCCGCGACGATCAAAGCGGCAATGCGCAAGATGTGATCTCCTTAGAAATGCTCGATGCCTGAAGCCCCGGCCTTCCGTGCCCGCTGGCGGGATCTTTCGCAACACCCCGTTGCTTATGAAAATGAGGCGAACGGACCGCTGGATGCCAATTTCATAGCCGCCAGATGCTCAGCCGCGTCAAATCGGCAATTCCAAAAGGTATTGTTCACCCTTGCGAAATGGCCGCCCGGCGCCTAGTCTGCCCAAACTCGCAGCACAAATTCGATCTGCTCATGGAATAGGCAGCGGTTGGGGACTGGTTTCGCCCGTATGTTAGAAGACATAGTAAACGGTGCACCACCTGCGGTTCTGGCGCCGATGTCGGGAGTGAGCGATCTGCCCTTCCGCCGTCTTGCGCACCGCCTCGGAGCGAGCCTCGTCGTTTCCGAAATGGTCGCGAGCGAGGAATTGGTCAAATCGCGCTTCGACGTGCTGCGCCGCGTCGAAGGCCGGGACCTCACACCATTCGTCATACAACTCGCCGGCCGCGAAGAGCGGTGGATGGCCGAAGGCGCCCGCATCGCGGAAGCGAAGGGCGCGAACGTCATCGACATCAATATGGGTTGCCCTGCGAAAGAAGTGACGGGCAAGCTTTCGGGCTCCGCGCTCATGCGCAATCTCGACCACGCCCAAGCGCTCATCAAATCCGTGATTGGCGCCGTCAAGGTGCCGGTAACGCTGAAGATGCGGCTTGGCTGGGACCACGGCACCCGCAATGCCCCGGAGCTGGCGAAGCGCGCGGAGGCGGAGGGCGTCAAGCTGATCACCGTGCACGGCCGCACCAGATGCCAGTTCTTCACCGGCACCGCTGATTGGTCCGCAGTGCGCTCCGTAGTCGAAGCGACGTCGCTTCCCGTCCTGGTCAACGGTGACATTCTCAACCCAGAACATGCGAAGCAGGCGCTCGACGCATCGGGCGCCAGAGGCGTCATGGTCGGGCGCGGCGCTTACGGCGCGCCTTGGATGCCTGGGCGGATTGCGGGCTTCCTATCCTCAGGTCGCGATGGCGGCGATCCGGCGCTCGACGCGCAACGCGATATCGCCCTCGAGCACGTCGAAGCGATGTTCGCTCACTACGGCAACGAACTCGGCGTGCGCAACGCACGCAAACACATCGGTTGGTATTTAGCGTCAAGCGGCGCGAGCGAAGCGGTCGTCAAGTCCTGGCGAGCCAAGCTCTGCACGATGCTCGATCCCGGACGCGTCCTCGATGGCCTTAAGACGTTCTATGCTTCTACGGAGTCCCGCGCGGCATGAGTAGCAAGTCGGCATCGGTACGGAAATCTGAGCGCGCTTCGGCACCGCCGCCCGCAAGGGTCGTCGATTGCGAGGATTTATTGAGTGCGCTGCCGCACCCGATACTCGTCATCGCCAACGATCAATCTATTGTTTTTGCCAACACCGCTGCCGAAGCGTTTTTCTCGATGAGCGCCTCGGCGCTGACGCGAAGCCGGATTTCCGACATCGTTGCGTTCGGTTGCCCGTTGCTCGGATTGATCGAGCAGGTTCAGGCCACGAGTTCGACCGTCAATGAATACGGAATTGAAGTCGCGACGCCGCGGTTCTCGGGCGCGAAACTCGTCGATGTCTACGGCGGCCCATTGCCGGAAGAGCCGCGCAACATGTTTGTCATGCTGCAGCAGCGCTCGATGGCTCAGATGATCGAGCGGCAGTTGACGCATCGCGCGGCGGCACGCTCCGTCTCCGGTATGGCCGGAGTTTTGGCCCATGAGATCAAAAATCCGTTGTCCGGCATTCGCGGCGCCGCGCAGTTGCTCGAGCCCGCTCTTTCGGACGAAGATCGCGCGCTGACCCAGCTCATCTGCTCCGAAACGGATCGCATCCGCAATCTCGTCGATCGTATGGAGGTGTTCGGCGACGAACGCCCGATCACGAAGGATGCCGTCAACATTCATGACGTTCTCAATCACGTGCAACGCATCGCGGAGCACGGGTTCGGTCGCAACGTCCGTTACGTCGAAGATTACGATCCCTCGTTGCCGAGCGTGCTCGGCAATCGCGACAAGCTCGTGCAGGTCTTCCTCAATCTTCTGAAGAACGCCGCGGAAGCGATCGGCGACAAGACCGACTCCGGCCGCATCGTCCTGCAGACGGCGTTCCGGCCCGGTGTCCGCCTGTCGCTTCCCGGTTCCGATACGCGCGTCAGCCTCCCTCTGATGATCCAGATCGAGGACAACGGCTGCGGTATTCCCGAACATCTGAAGCCGCACCTGTTCGACCCGTTCGTCACCACGAAAGCGTCCGGCAGCGGCCTCGGCCTTGCCCTCGTCGCCAAGATCATCGCCGATCACGGCGGCATCATCGAATGTGAAAGTGAGCCCAAGCGCACGATCTTCCGCGTGCTGCTTCCCATGCAACGCACGCGGCCAGCTCCCGTGCCGACCACGAGAGAGACGTGATGGCCAGAGGCACTATCCTTATCGCCGACGACGATACAGCTATTCGTACCGTCTTGAACCAGGCATTGGCGCGCGCCGGTTTCGCGCCCCGTGCGACGGGCAATGCGGCAACGCTCTGGCGCTGGGTGAGCCAGGGCGAGGGCGACGTCGTCATTACCGATGTCGTCATGCCGGATGAAAACGCCTTCGATCTCATTCCGCGCATGAAGAAACTGCGTCCGGATCTGCCGATCATCGTCATGAGCGCGCAGAACACGCTGATGACGGCGTTGACGGCAGCCGAGAAGGGCGCCTTCGAATATCTTCCGAAGCCGTTTGATCTCAACGAAGTCGTGGCTGTCGTTTCGCGCGCGCTGTCGGAGCCGGGCCGCAAACGCCAGACGGTGACGACGGAGCGCGAAACGGATGAATTGCCGCTCATCGGCCGCTCGCTGCCCATGCAGGACATTTATCGCGTCCTTGCCCGGCTGACGCAGAGCGATCTGACGGTCATGATCAACGGCGAGAGCGGTACGGGCAAGGAACTCGTCGCGCGCGTGCTGCACGATTATGGCAAGCGCCGTCACGGTCCGTTTGTCGCGATCAACATGGCGGCAATACCGCGCGAGCTGATCGAGAGCGAACTCTTCGGCCATGAGAAGGGCGCCTTCACCGGCGCTCAGACCCGCACACCGGGCCGCTTCGAGCAGGCCGAAGGCGGCACGCTGTTCCTCGATGAGATCGGCGACATGCCGCTGGAAGCGCAGACGCGGCTGTTGCGCGTGCTGCAGCAGGGCGAATACACAACCGTCGGCGGCCGCACGCCGATCAAGACCAACGTCCGCATCATCGCCGCGACCCACCGCGATCTGAAAACGCAGATTCAGCAGGGCCTCTTCCGCGAAGATCTTTTCTACCGGCTGAATGTCGTGCCGATCCGTTTGCCACCGCTGCGGGAGCGCCTCGAAGATATCGGCGATCTCGTCCGCCACTTCCTGCGACAGGCTTCGCGGGAAGGCCTCGGACAGAAATCGATCGAGAGCGCCGCCATCGAACGGCTGAAGGCGCATCCCTGGCCCGGCAACGTCCGCGAGCTGGAAAATGTCGTCCGCCGCCTCGTCGCCCTCTACACGCAGGACACTCTGACCGCACAGATTGTCGAGCAGGAACTCGCGGGCTCCGCACTCACGCCGCAAGGCGGAGGGGCCGCGGAAAGCGCCGACCTAGGAGAGGCGGTCGAACGCTACCTCCAGCGGTATTTCTCGACATTCGGCAACGATCTGCCGCCGCCCGGCCTTTACGACCGGGTTATCCGCGACGTCGAGAAACCCCTGCTCAGCGCCGCGCTGGCCGCGACGCGCGGCAATCAAATTCGTGCCGCGGAGCTTCTTGGGCTCAACCGGAACACGCTGCGCGCGCGCATTCGCGACCTCAACATCCGGGTTTTCCGGACTGTTGAGGGCTGACCGCCGAATCCGGCCAAACGACCTCTGCACCCCAGAAGTTCTCCACAGGCCTTGACCGAAGACGCGTTTGGCGCTTGATGTGCGCCACACCCGTCGCGAAAATGTCACAGTTAGGCTGTTGGTAGTTCGCAGCTGTAGCGTTGTCGTCGCTGTCGGCAGGCCCGATACAAAGAAGCTCGATCGGGAATGACCGTCCTCCGATTTGGACAGGCGGGTTATTGGGAACGAATTCAGAGTCGTAGTTGGATCGGTCGACAACTGATGAACGCCAGCAACAGCGATTGCAAAGCCGACACGATCGCCTCGCGCGATAAGGTGCCTGCTGCTGCGCTGGTCGAGGAAGGAGCCACACCGCTCAATCCCTCTGACCGGGCGTTTTGGTTCGGCCTGGGCGTCGTTCTGCTCTCTCTGATCTCCGCTCTCGGAAGCTATCTCATCCTTACGGGCCTGACCGCGATCACGCCGCGTAACGAATACGTCTGGACGGCGCTCGCGGTGAATGCGGTGCTCATCGTGGCGATGCTCGGCACGATCATCTGGCAGGCCCTGGGCCTCTGGAGCGCGTGGAAACAGAAAGTCCCCGGAGCCCGGCTGCACACGCGCATCGTCGCGCTCTTCACGCTGACCGCGGCGTTGCCGGCCGTGCTTCTTGCCGTCGCCGCCACGACAACCTTCTCGCGCGCCATCGACGGCACGTTTTCGGGGCGCACGCGCGCCATCGTCGAGAACTCCTACGACGTCGCGAAAGCCTATGTCGACGAGCACAGCCAGATCATCCGGACCGACATCGTCAATATGGTCCGCGACATCAACGGCGAAGCCCCGACCCTGAACGTCGATCCGGATGCATTTCAGAAGTTTCTCATCGGCCAGGCGGGCCTGCGCGATTTGACGTCGGCCTACGTGATCGACGCCGAGGGCGTGCCGATCGTCCTTGCACTCGATGATCCGAAACTGCCGTATGTGGTGCCGCCGCCCACTTCGATCCAACAGGCGGAATCCGGCCAGGTCGCCCTGTCGCGACCGTCGAGCGATTATCGCATTTCCGCAATCGCGAAAATCGACAGCATGCCCGGGCGTTATCTCTACGTCGCGCGCGGCGTCAGCCCGAAGGTCATCAGTCACCTTCAGAGCACCGAGCAGAACGTCTACGAATATACGCGGCTGAGACAGGCCAAAGGCGGCCTCAAGGTCGCGCACGGCCTCATTTACTTCATGATCTCGATGACGTCGCTGCTCGCCGCCATCTGGGTCGGCATGTGGTTCGCAGGCCGGTTCGTCGCGCCGATCCGCCGGTTGATCGCCGGTGCGCAGCAAGTGTCGAAAGGCAATCTCGAATTCGCGCTGCCCGAGATCCGCGGCGAAGGCGACCTCCGGCGCCTTTCGCAAACCTTCAACGTCATGACGCGCGATCTGAAACAGCAGCAGAGCGCCCTCGTCGCAACGAACGCGCAGTTGACGGAGCGGCGGAACTTCATTGAAGCCGTTCTGTCGGGCGTCTCCGCCGGCGTCATCGGTCTCGACAGCGCCGATTGCATTACGCTCATCAGCCGTTCGGCCGAACGCTTGCTCGGCTTCTCGAGCGCGGAGGTCGTCGGCAAACCGATGAAGGATGTCGTTCCCGAGTTCGCGCCGGTTCTGGCGGGCGGGGAGGAGCCTGGGCCGAAGAGCAAGCAGTACGAGATACAGAAGCAGATCGGCGACGAAGAACGAACTTTCGCCGTCAGGATTACGCACGAGCGGGCAGGCGAGGGCGACGTCGGCTCCGTCGTCACGTTCGATGACATTTCCGAACTCGTGCAGGCGCAGCGTACCAGCGCCTGGGCGGACGTCGCGCGGCGCATCGCCCACGAAATCAAAAACCCCCTCACGCCGATACAACTCTCGGCCGAGCGACTGCGCCGGAAGTTCGGCACCCAGATCGGCGACAATCGCGAGTTGTTCGAAACGCTGACGCAGACGATCGAACGTCAGACGGGCCAGATCAAAAGCATGGTCGACGAGTTCGCATCGTTCGCCCGCATGCCGCAGCCCGTGATGGCCGATCAGGATCTGCGGCTTGCAGTCCAGGAACCGGCAATCCTTTTCCGCGAAGGACACAAGGACCTCGACTTCAAACTCGTGCTGCCGGATCGCCCGGTCACGGCGCACTTCGATTTGCGGCTGATCTCGCAAGCCGTCACAAATCTCATCAAGAACGGCGCGGAGGCAATCGAGTCCTTCGGCGAGGCGCAGGGCCGTCCGCCGGGCTACAAGGGCGAGATTGAAGTGCGGCTCGTGCCGTCGCCGGATCGCGTCGCGATCGAGGTCATCGACAACGGCATCGGCCTTCCCAAACAAAACCGTGCCAAGCTTCTCGAGCCCTATGTTACGACAAGAGCCAAGGGCACAGGCCTCGGTCTCGCAATCGTGCAGAAAGTTGTCGAACAGCACGGCGGCACCTTGGCCCTCGAGGATGCGCCGGCAAGCAATACGCGAACGCGCGGCGCGCTGGTCCGGCTGACATTGCCGATCAAGGCCGGACCGTCCCGCGAGATGACTTCAGATGAAATTCGCGCCGCAGTGCAGATCGCTGGCGGAGCATGATATGAAAACGCTTAACCCCCCAGGAGCGCAGCAATGTCAGCTGATATATTGATCGTCGATGACGAGGCGGATATCCGGGATTTGATCGCCGGCATTCTCCAGGACGAGGGGCATCGCACCCGCCTTGCTCGCGACAGCGATGAAGCGCTCCGCGCGATCGAGGATCGAAGGCCACATCTCGTTATCCTCGACATCTGGCTGCAGGGAAGCCGCCTCGACGGGCTTGAAGTCCTGACCGTGATGAAGCGCACCTATCCGGATCTGCCGGTGGTGATCATCTCGGGCCACGGCAACATCGAAACGGCCGTCACCGCGATCAAGCGCGGCGCTTACGATTACATCGAGAAGCCGTTTAAATCCGATCGCCTCATCCTCGTCGCGTTGCGCGCTCTCGAAGCCTCCCAGCTGAAGCGCGAAGTCCGCGAGCTGAAGGAGCGTTCCGTCGTCTCGGCTGAAATGATCGGCAAGTCGCCCGCGATCAATCAGCTGAAGAACAACATCGAAAAGGCCGGCCCGACCAACAGCCGCATCATGCTCCGCGGCGCGTCCGGAACCGGCAAGGAGCTCGCCGCCCGCGTCCTCCATCAGAAATCGCTGCGCGCAGATGGTCCCTTCGTCGTGCTCAATGCCGCGGCCATGGTTCCCGATCGCGTCGAGGACGAATTGTTCGGCACCGAAGACCGCACGGGCGGCCCGCGCAAGGTCGGCGCGCTCGAGGAGGCGCATACGGGAACGCTTTACATCGATGAAGTCGCCGACATGCCGATGGAAACGCAGGGCAAGATCCTGCGTGTGCTCGTCGAGCAGAAGTTCCTGCGCCTTGGCGGATCGCAGAAGGTGTCCGTCGACGTCAGGATCATTTCGTCCACCTCGCGCGACCTCGAACAGGACATCCGCGAAGGTCGCTTCCGGGAAGATCTGTACCACCGGCTGAACGTCGTGACGCTGCGAGTGCCGAGCCTCGCCGAGCGTCGGGAAGATATTCCCGAACTCATCCAGTATTTCATCGGACAGGTCGCGCAGACGTCGGGTCTCGCCCCCCGCCGGATCGGCGAGGATGCAATCGCCGTTCTGCAAGCGCACGATTGGCCGGGCAACGTCCGCGAACTCCGCAATAACGTCGAGCGTCTCTTGATCCTCGCCGGCGGCGAACCGAATGCGGCAATCACAGCCGATATGCTTCCCGACGAAATCGGCTCCAACGTCCCGCTCCCGGTCAATGGCGGCGCCGAGCACCTGATGTCGCTACCGCTGCGCGAAGCGCGCGAAATCTTCGAGCGCGAATACCTGCTGGCGCAAATCAACCGGTTCGGGGGCAACATCTCGCGAACCGCCGAGTTCGTCGGCATGGAGCGATCGGCATTGCATCGTAAGCTTCGTGCACTCGGCGTTTCGTCGGAACAGCGTAGCGGCGACCTGAGATCAGCGTCGTAGGAGCCGGCTCGCTTGACCCGCATTGTTTATGTCAACGGCGCCTACAGGCCGTATGCGCATGCCGCAATTCATGTCGAGGATCGTGGCTTTCAACTCGCCGACGCGATTTACGAAGTCATCGAGATCCGCGACGGCGGGCTGGTCGATGCAACCCGTCATCTCGCGCGCCTCGCCCGGTCGTTGACGGAACTCGCAATCCCGTCACCGATGTCGGATGGCGCGCTGCTCCACGTCATGAATGTCGTGATCCGCCGCAATCGCGTGCGCGATGGCATCGTCTATATGCAAGTCTCGCGCGGCGCCGGGCCGAGGGATTTTGCCTTGCCGCCCGCCACGATCCCGCCGACGCTCGTTGTGCTCGCGCGCGCCCACCGGCGCGGATGGTCGGCTGAACTCGCCGAAACGGGCATCGCCGTGAAGACCGTGCCCGACAACCGGTGGGGCCGCTGCGATATCAAGACGGTGATGCTGCTTCCCGCTGTCCTGGCAAAAGACGAAGCCCGCCGCGCCGGAGCCCGCGAAGCATGGTTCGTCGATACCGCAGGCAATGTCACCGAAGGTGCCTCAAGCAACGCCTGGATCGTCACCCCCGACGGCACACTTGTCACGCGCCAGCTCGATCATCACATCCTTCCCGGCGTCACGCGCGCAACCGTCATGGACGTTGCAAAAACGGAGGGAATAAAAATTGAACAGCGGACCTTTAGCCGCGACGAGGCGCTCGCGGCGCGCGAAGCCTTCATTACGTCAGCGACGAACATCGTCATGCCGGTCGTAAAGATAGATAAAACCCCAATCGGCGACGGCCGGCCGGGAAAGCTTTCCCTCCGACTACGGTTGAGATTTCATCAGGTTGCTGAATTTTCAGCGTGAGGAAGGTGCGAATGTTGCCGCATTGTGCGAGGCAACAATGGATGTAAAGTGCGCTCGCTCCGATCATCGACGCATTTCCTGGTGGTCGTTGCACCGGTGCTCCATCGCTGTCAAAACGCGGCGGCGCCAGTCGGCTAATAAGAGCTAAAAAGAGAAGACGCTAAAACAAGACGTCGAGATAAAAAACGGACAACAACAATGGCGGCTGAAAAACCACAAAATTTGCAGGACACATTTTTAAATTATGTTCGCAAAAATAAAACGCCTCTGACGATCTTCCTCATCAATGGCGTGAAACTCCAAGGCATCGTCAGCTGGTTTGACAATTTCTGCGTTCTCCTGCGCCGCGACGGTCACTCCCAGCTCGTCTACAAGCACGCGATTTCGACGATCATGCCGGGCGGCCCCGTCAATCTCAACGACCAGGATGAAAGCGCCGCAGGTTGACCTCGCGCTCTAAGGACGGGGAAGGCGAAAAGCACGAGGGTGGACGAAATCGCGAGCGGCGCATCTCGAAGGAGACGAGAGCGCCAAGGACGCGAACGCTCGTCGTCGTGCCGGCGTTCAAACGGCCACCGAAATCCAAGACCGCCGCAACAGCCAAATCATCCGCTCAAACGCACACTCCCGAAAATCGATTGGCCGAAGCCGTGGGCCTCGCGAACGCCATCGAACTCGACATCATCGACTCGACGATCGTGCCGATCTCCGAGCCACGGCCATCGACGTTGCTCGGATCGGGAAAGGTCGAAGAGATCAAGGGCCTCGTCGAAGAGCTTGAGATCGGCCTCGTCATCGTCGATTACAACATCACGCCGGTGCAGCAGCGAAATCTCGAGAAGGCGTGGAACGCCAAAGTTCTCGATCGCACGGGACTGATCCTCGAAATCTTCGGTGCACGCGCAAGAACACGCGAAGGCGTGCTGCAAGTCGAGCTGGCGCATTTAACGTATCAAAAAGGCCGGCTGGTTCGCGCCTGGACCCATTTGGAACGGCAACGTGGCGGCGGCGGCTTCCTCGGCGGCCCTGGCGAAGCACAGATCGAACTCGATCGCCGTATGCTCCAAGACCGCATCGATGCGATCAAACGCGACTTGGCCGATGTCGTGAAAACACGCGATCTCCATCGGAAGGGAAGGCGCAAGGTGCCTTACCCCATCGTCGCGATCGTCGGCTATACGAATGCCGGCAAGTCGACGCTCTTCAATAAGATCACCGGCGCGGGCGTCGTCGCGATGGACCAGGTCTTCGCCACGCTCGACCCGACGATGCGCGAAGTGAAACTTCCGAGCGCCAGGCGGATCATCCTGTCCGATACCGTCGGTTTCATCTCCGATCTCCCGACGATGCTGGTCGCAGCGTTCCGCGCGACGCTCGAAGAGGTCGTCGAGGCCGATCTCATTCTTCACGTCCGCGACATTGCCCACGAAGAGACGGACGCGCAGGCCGAAGACGTCGAGAAGGTGCTGACCGATCTCGGCATCGATACGCTGCCGGTTGAAAGTCATATTCTCGAAGTCTGGAATAAGATCGATCTTCTGCCGACGGATCGCCGGACGGAGCTGCAACACGAGATGCACCGCAATGCGCGGCCTCCCGTACTCGTCTCGGCGGCGACGGGCGAGGGGATGGCGCCGCTACTTCACACGATCGACGATCGCTTGGGCGCGTCCGACGAAATTCTGGATGTCATCGTTCCGGGCAGTAATGGATCGCTTCTCAATTGGTTGCACGAGACGTGTGACGTTCTCGCGAGAGAAGCGCGCAAGGACGGAAATATCGAATTGCGGCTTCGCGTGCCGAGCGAAAAGAAGGCGCGCGTCATAGGACAGCTTCGCAAAGCCGGGATATCGGTTTAAGCTCATACGCGTGGATGAACGCGTCACATGCTGCATAGCCGGCGGCGGCCCGGCCGGGATGATGCTGGGAGTGCTTCTGGCACGCGCCGGCATTCGCGTCACCGTTCTCGAGAAACACAACGATTTTTTCCGCGATTTTCGTGGCGATACAATTCATCCGTCGACGTTGCGATTGATGGAAGAACTTGGCTGGCTCGATGAATTTCTGAAGCTGCCGCATCAAGAGACGAAGAGCATCTACGCCCAGATCGGCGACACGCGCTTCGAGATGGCGAATTTTTCGCATCTTCCGATTACGACGAAGTTCATCGCCCTGATGCCGCAATGGGACTTTCTGAATTTCCTCGCCGAGAAGGGCCGGGCCTACCCAAGCTTTCATCTGGAGATGAACGCGGAAGCCACCGGCCTCACATTTCAAGGCGATCGCGTAACGGGCGTGAAGGTGACGACGCCGGCAGGCGACGAAACCATCGAAACCGATCTGGTGGTCGCGGCCGACGGACGGTCATCCATCCTGCGTGGCGCCGCGGGCCTCGTAAGCGAGAACTTCGGCGCGCCGATGGACGTGATGTGGTTCCGGCTGCCACGGCTGCCGACCGACACGGACGAGACGCAGGGCCGGTTCGATGCTGGGCATATCTTCGTCATGCTCCAGCGCGGAGACTATTGGCAGTGCGCCTACGTCATTCCGAAAGGCGGAGATGCAAGAATTCGCGCCGCCGGGCTCGATGCTTTCCGCAAGTCGGTGGGAAAACTGCTTCCGTTCGACGCCGCGCGCGCAAGTGATATTGCGAGCTGGGATGACGTCAAACTTCTGACCGTCGTGGTCGATCGCCTGAAGACCTGGGCGCGGCCCGGCTTCCTTTGCATCGGTGACGCCGCGCACGCGATGAGCCCCGTCGGCGGCGTCGGTATCAATCTCGCGATCCAGGATGCGGTCGCCGCGGCCAATCTGTTATGGCAACCGCTGAAGTCTCGCAGCGTGACGCTAAGAAATCTTGAAGCCGTGCAGGCCCGCAGGGAATTTCCAACCCGCGCGACGCAGCGTCTGCAACTCACTATTCAGAATATGGTGATAGCAAAGACGCTCGGAGCAACAGGTCCGCTGAAGCCGCCGCTGTTGGTCCGGATCATGACGGGCCTGCCGTTTTTCTCTCGCATCCCCGCGCGCCTTCTGGGGCTCGGGTTCCGGCCCGAGCACATCTCCGAGGCGATACGGAACGCGAAGGGCGCCTAACCCTTCTCGATCGCTTTCGCCTCGTCCCAAAGCGCATCCATTTCAGCGAGCGACGATTGCGACGGAGATTTCCCGCGTTCACCCAGCGCCTTTTCGATGTGCGCGAAACGCCGGGCGAACTTGTCGTTGGCCCCGCGCAAGGCAGCCTCTGGATCAAGCTTCAGATGGCGCGCGATGTTCGCCATGACGAACAGCATATCGCCGAACTCTTCTATGATCGCGTATTGGTTCGCGACCGGAGGCAAGGACGCAACGGAAGACTCTCCTCTGGGATCGGCCGCGAAAGCAACCTCCTCCAGCTCCGCAATTTCCTCCTTCAGCTTTTCGAACACCGGCTGAAGGTTGGGCCAATCGAAACCGACCCTTGCGGCTTTGTCCTGCAACTTGATGGCCCGCGTCAAAGCCGGAAGACCAACGGGAACATCCGCCAGCGTAGCTGCCCTGTGGGCCGGCGATGAGCCGGCGGCCGGTAGGCGCGAACGCTCCAGAGCTTTCTCGGCGCGCTCTTCCGCCTTGATCTCCTCCCACGTCAACTTGACGGCCGCCGGATTGCGCGCGGCACCGTCGCCGAATACGTGCGGATGCCGCCGGATCATTTTTTTCGTTGAGGAGAGAACAACGTCGCCGAGCGCGAACGCGCCTTGTTCTTCCGCGATCCGCGAATGGTAGACGACCTGCAGAAGAAGATCGCCAAGCTCGTCTTTCAGGTCGACGAGGTCCTTGCGCGCAATCGCATCGGCAACTTCGTAGGCTTCCTCGATCGTGTATGGCGCGATCGTCTCGAATGTCTGCTCGAGATCCCAAGGGCAGCCAGTCTTGGGCGTCCTGAGCGCGGCCATGATTTCGACTAGCCGCGAAATATCGCGCGAGGGTTTGAGTGTATCCGCCATATCCGTCCTCTTTCGATGGCCGGACAGTAGACGACGGGCCGGAAATCCACGAGAGCCGGTCCTGCGGCTATCTCGCCCGTTTGAGGACAGCCGAAACGAGACGCGGCCTGGATAGGACAATCGACAATGGCACCATCCAGCCGATCCACGCGGCCAGCGAGTAGACGGGCTCGAACGGCAGGCTGAAGGCGATCGCGGTGCCCGTGATGACCCGGAACCAGACGGCGCCCGTCGTCACCGCAACCATCGCCATCATCAGATCCGCGTGGCGAGAAATATTCCGCTGGCGGATCGCGACAAATGCCGCTCCGAAGAGATAGAGCCAGACAAGTCCCTGCACGAAGAACCCGGCCCGGGCCAGTGCCGGCGAGTGGCTCATGATGGCGACCGGTAACGACGTCAGCCCCCCAATCACCACAAATACGCCCAACAGCCGGCCAAGCGCTCTGTGAAGCTGAGCGCGATGTCTGACGGCAATGACGACCGGAGCGATCAGCAGCGCCATTGCGGAAGACAACATGTGCGCCGGAAAAAGGGTCGGCACACGGCCGGCGAGTTCGAACATTTCAAAGGGCAGTGGTATTAGGCCGGTTCCTGATCCGATCGCAACCGCGCCAACAGGAATAACGAGGAAGCCGATGATCAGCAGAATGGCAACGCGAAGAATGAGCGTCGACGGCGCACCCAACGGCGAAGTGCGCGAGCGCGTCGCGCGAACTGCAGGAGGAGTTGTCGTCGCCATATCGGTCATTGCGGCAGGCATCATGGCCTCTGGATTTGGCGGCTCTGCGGCGGCGGACGAAGCTGTCGCCACAAAGGCCGGCGAATCCGCCGTTCCAGTCTCTCTCGCCGGACGATGGGTCGGCCGCTATTACGGCTACGGCCGGGGCAAGGACGTGCAGGACTGCGGCGCCGATGGCTGCGGCCTGACCTACGATATCGTCGCGTGCAAAGAAGGCTGGTGCGGCATCGCCATCAAGGACGACAAATCCTGTGGTGCGGTCGCCGTCCATCTCGCGGCTGACGCCAAAGAGGGCGACGCCGCGTTCAAGGGCAAGCTCGAACTCGCGAAAGGCGCTGCCCCGTATACGGTTGAAGCTTGGTACTCGGCCGATCCGGAAACCAAAACCGTCCAGATGCATCTCCTCGGCGATACGGGCCCCGAACTCATGCTCTTTCGCCGCTCGTTTCCGCTCGAAGCCACCTTCGAGCGCGCTGGCGATTCAACTTGCAGCATCGATAAGGCGACGAGCTGACGGCCAAAACGCGACCGGGCTCTCCGGCCCGTTGCCGAGCCCTGCGGCTCTGCTAGTCTCGACGGCAGAGCGGGGTAGCGATGCACATTCTCTTCAACGGTCTTATGATGGCGCTGGAACTGGCGGCGATTGTCGCCATCGCCTGGACCGGCTTTACGGCGCCGCTAGTCTTTGCAGCGGGTACGGGACTGTTGGCGCTCGGCGTCGGCGCCGCCCTCGAAATCGCGCGCCTCAAATACGAATTTCCGTTTTATTTCGATCGCGCGCCGGGCCGGTCGATGATCGTCATCGTGACGGTCGGGGCGCTTGAAGCCGTCACCAAGGCCATCCTCGCCGGAGTCGTCGGGCTCCTGACGTTTCTCGGCACGGATGAGGAACGGCTGAAGTTCGTCGCCGTGATTTTCGCCGTTTCGCTTTTCCTCGGCGTACAGGCCGTTCGCTTCCTGATGGACCGGCTGAAGGCGCGCCCGCTGCGTTGGGGCTACTTCCGGCTCGCCGCACCCTTGGGATTGTTGTTCTCAGCCGGCCTGACATTCCTGCCAGCCCCCGGCATCACCGAGCTTGCAAAGCGCGCCGCCTTCGATCTCCCGACGAAGCCGACCATGGAGCAGGCAAGCGAGTTCCTGTTTCTTTTGAAACAGAGCTTCGACGAAATTGTCGTCAGGATGCTGTCCTGGGTGTTCGATCCTGCGCTGGCGCAGGCAATCGGAGCCGTCGTCTCGGTCAACATGCTGTCGGGCTTCGTCCTGGCGCTGTATGCCGTTCTGATCGCCGAAGGCATCAGAACACTCGAACGCCGCGAGCCGTGATTTGATCTTGAGGCAAAGAGATGCCGCATGTGATTGCCCACACCAGTCTGATGCTTCCCGAGATCCTTGTCATCGAAAGCCTGCTTCAGGCGCACGGCATTCACTTCGTGACGGCCGGCAAGGATATCGTCACGCAATGCCCACACTTCGCGGTGCTCTTCGGCGGCATTTCGATCCTGGTCGAGGAGGACGATTTTGAAAATGCCCGGACGTTGATCGCCGATACCCATGACGTCCCGGGCTACAAATCAATAGAAAGCGACGGCTTCGAAAAACACCCCATCCGCAACGCGGTGCTCGCGTTTCTGATCCTGATCATGGGGGCGCCGTTTCCGTTTTGGTACCGAAGAGCGGGCTCGCGCAGAGCGGGAGGTTAACGGCAGCGCGACGACAGTCCCGGCGATTATCCGCCGGATGAACAAATACAACGCAAGCGGTGTATTTTCGTCGCCATAGCTCGATAAATGGCGCTCGTTTCGCCTTTTGATGCGGAAAAAGCCGGCCCCAGCGCTAATCTTCGCCCGTATCGGACCTATCATCCGCCGCGACGTTGCCGGCGGATTTTGTAATCACGCAACGACGAGAAGACCGCATCCGGCATGGCGGGTAATCGCGATGATCTTCGATTGCTTCAGCTTTTTTGACGAACTCGATTTGCTCGAAGTGCGGCTCAACGAGCTCCACACGGTCGTCGATTATTTTGTGCTCGTTGAAGCGCGCCAGACCTTTCAAGGCGCGCCGAAGCCACTCCATTACGCAGAAAACGCCGATCGCTTCCGAAGCTATGCCGACAAGATCATTCACGTCGCCATCGACTTCCCCGAGGCAAGAGATGCCTACCGGTTGGACACGAGGCCCCTCGATGACAATTGGGCGCGCGAGCACTATCAGCGCAATCAGATCGCCCGGGGATTGGTCACTGCAACTGAGAGCGACTTGATCATCGTGTCGGACGTCGATGAGATTCTGAGTGCCGAGGCGCTGAAACGCGCTCTTGCCGAACGCAGACCCGGCGAACTGACGATCTTCGAGATGCCGATGTATCGCGGCAGTGCCAACCGCCGGGTGAGGGACCTGCAATGGGACCGAGGGCCGCGTCTCATCGAGTACGGAAAATTCCCCGGTGGCCAACGTCTTCGGCTGAGCAAGATCTGGGCGTCGAGACGTTTTCAAGGGACGGCGATCGGGCTCCTTCACACCAGAATCTGGAACTGGATCAACGCCGGCATCACGAGCCCCGTTCGCGTCATTTCGAACGGCGGCTGGCACATCACGAGCTTGGGCAATTGGGAGACGTGGCGCCGCAAGGTATGTGCTTACTCGCACGCGGAACATAAGCTGTGGGAGAGCTACGAGTGCCCGATCGCGTACGCAACGAACCTCGACGACGAGACGGAGATCGTCGGCATCAACGAGATGCCGAACTTCATCCAGCAGAACCCCGCGAAATTCCTGCTGGCCTGACTGGCCCCCTAATTTCGCATAATATATATTATGGAAACAAAGAGGCGGGCCGGCATATGTATCAGAGCGATACGCCGACCCACCACCCATGAATTTTCAAAAATCTAGACTGCCGCTTACTTTTCGGACTTCTCAGCCTTCTCCGATTTCTCGTGCTGCTCCGCGAACGCGTTGAGCAACCGCACACCCCAGCCGGCGCCCCAACTTTGGTTCGTGTCGTTACGGCTCCCGTCCATCGCGGTACCGGCGAGATCGATGTGACTCCAGGCCGTATCCTTGTGAATGAAGCGCTGCAGGAAGGCCGCTGCGGTCGCAGCGCCGGCCCAGCGTCCGCCGGCGTTCTTCATGTCGGCGTTCTTGGAATCCATCATCTTGTCGAATGCCTTGTCGAGCGGCATCCGCCAGATTTTCTCGCCCGTGGCCTTCGACGCCGATAGCAGCTCATCGGCGAGCTTGTCGTCGTTGGAGAACAGACCGGCGTACTCTTTGCCGAGCGCCACCATGATGGCGCCCGTCAGCGTCGCGAGATCGATGACGACCTTCGGTTTGAAGTTCTCCTGCGCGTACCAGAGGACGTCGGCAAGCACGAGCCGGCCTTCCGCGTCGGTGTTGATCACTTCAATCGTCTGGCCCGACATCGACTTCACGATGTCGCCCGGACGGACAGCGTTGCCGGACGGCATGTTCTCGACGCAACCGATCAACCCCACGGCGTTGACGTTCGCCTTGCGCTCCGCAAGCGCGTGCATCGTTCCGATCACGGCAGCCGCGCCGCCCATGTCGCCCTTCATGTCCTCCATGCCGGCGGCCGGCTTGATCGAGATGCCGCCGGTATCGAAGACGACGCCCTTGCCGACGAAGCAGATGGGCCGCTGCTTCTTGTTGCCCTTCGCGCCGTTCCAAACCATGACGGCAAGCCGGGACGGCCTGGCGCTGCCCTGACCCACGCAGAGAAGCGAGCCCATCCCGAGCTTTTCCATGTCCTTGACGTCGAGGATTTCGACGCTGACGCCAAGCTTTTCGAGGGTATTTGCCTTCTCTGCGAGTTCGACCGGGCCGAGGATGTTTGCCGGCTCGTTGACGAGATCGCGCGCGACGTTGACGCCGTTGGCGACGGCCTTCAGCGGCTGGAATGCGGCCTTGGCCTTGTCCGGATGCGGCACTTGGATGACGAGCTTTTTCAAGCCGTCCTTGTCGGGGGAATCCTCTCCCGACTTCTTCGTCAGGTATTTTTTGAAGTTGTAGTGGCGGAGCACTGCGCCCTGAGCAACCAATGCCCCGACTTCATCGGCCGAGAAATTGCCCGCGCCTTCCACATCGACGATCACGCTGGCCGACGAGGTCTTGCGGCTTTGAATGGCAGCAAGGATCGCGCCGCCGAGATCGACGAGTTGCAGATCGGTCAGCGTCGCCGTCTTGCCGAGACCGCCGACGATCAGGCGATCGATACCGATCTTGGCGGGAGCGAGAATCTCGATCGACGATTTGTATTTGCCTTTGAAATCGGCGGCAGCTGCAGCCTTGCTGAGCGCGCTGGCGGATTTCGTCTCGAACTCGCGTGCTTTGGATCCAAGGCTCATGCCGTCGGCCGCGAATACAACGGTTACGGAGTCGGGCTCGGCGTTGAGCGGCGCAAAAGCGATTTCGAGGCGATCGGACATTTTCAAAAGGGCTCCAAGTTGAAGAGGATCGAGGCCACGAACGGGCCGAGGATGGGATAGGATGCCGGGACGCGGACGCCGATCCGCTGGTTTTCCAGCACCCTGTCACGATGGCGGAGGAAGTGGCAAGAACCGGTGGCTAGGCTGCTCAACTTAGTCGTTCGTGAGGGCGAGGCAAGGGAGCCGTTGCAATCGCTCTTCCATCTAAGGCTCTTTAGCGATCTAACTGTCTGGGCCCAAAGACCGTTTTTTGGCATCCACCAGACGGCCGGGGCACGGCGAGAAGCCGAAATTCCGCCACTGTGCTATGGGAGCCGGACATGTCCTCACAGGAGCCGGTGATGGGGAGTTTGCTTCGGCCAGTGTGGCCGGAGGGGGGAGAGCGGCTGACGCATGCGAATTTTATCGAGATATGTCTTCCGGCAGGCGGTGGGCTCGTTTCTGCTCATTCTCGCGTCGTTGACGGGCATTGTCTGGATCGCCCTGGCGTTGCGCCAGTTCAATGTCGTGACGAGCCAGGGTCAGGACACCTGGATGCTCGTCAAGATGACGTCCCTCGCCGTTCCCAACCTGATGGCAATCATCGCCCCTTTTTCGTTTTTGATCGCAGCCCTTCAAACCCTTAACCGCCTGAATACCGACAGCGAACTCATAGTCCTCTCGGCGGCCGGCTCGAAGGTCTGGACGGTTGCGAAACCCCTCATGCTTTTGGCCTTGCTCGTCAGTTGCTTTCTGGCGTTCGTCGGCCACTTCGCGCAGCCCTGGAGTATGCGGCTGCTCAGCGATTATCTCGTGCAGGTCCGAAGCGATCTCTTGACCCAGGTCATCCAGCCCGGCCGGTTCTCGAGCCCCGAACCCGATCTTATGTTTCATATCCGCGACCGCTCGGCCGACGGTGAGCTGCTCGGCCTCGTCATGCATGACACCCGGGACAAAGCGCAGTCTCAGAGCTATCTCGCCGAGCATGGGTCGATCGTGAAGCAGGACGGCACCGCCTATCTCGTCATGTCGACGGGCCACATCATCCGCCGGACCGATGCCGACGCGCCGCCTCAGATCGTGGCCTTCGACAAATACGTCGTTGACCTCGACCGGTTCGAACCCCAGGACGACGCATCGGGCGAGAGAAAGCCCCGCGAGCGCTATTGGAGCGAACTCACGCAACCGAGCCCCGACAGCAAGCTCTTCAAGAGCTCGCCCGGCCAGTTCCGCGCCGAAATCCACGAAAGACTGGTGGGCCCCCTCTATCCGCTGGCCTTCGTCTTCCTCATTGTCGCCTTCGTCGGCCAAGCCAGGTCGACCCGCTCGAGCCGCATGCAAAGCCTTGTGCTGACATTCCTTTTTGCCGCCACCTGCCGCATGGCCGGATTGGCGCTGAATAGCGCAGTCACGCGCGATGCCTCGATGCTCGTTGCACTCTACGCGGTTCCCACGATCGCCATCGTTCTATCGCTGATCGTCATCAAGCGGGCTGACCGCCAGCGGTCGGGATCGGCACTCTTCGGACGCATCCGCGATACGGCGTCCGCAACGGCTGATCTTGCTATCCGCCTCGTCATGCCGCGCCGGAAGGCTGCCACATGATCCGCTCGTTCACCCTCACACGCTACATCGCGAAACTGTTCTTCGTCGCGATCGCCTCCACGCTCGCCGTCTGCGCGCTGTTGATCTTCATGATCGATTTTGTCGAGTTGCTGCGGCAATCGAGCAAATTCGGCAGCGTTCCGCTGACGACACTCGTGAGCATCGCCCTGCTTCGCCTCAGCGCGTATGTCGAATTTCTCATCGGCTTCGCCGTCCTCGTCGGCACCATCAGCGCCCTCATCTACCTCAACCGGAAGAGCGAGCTCGCCGTCATGCGGGCCGGCGGCATGTCGGTCTGGCAATTTCTGGCGCCGGGCATCGCCGTTGGACTTCTCGTCGGCATCTTCGGCGTGACGGTCTACAACCCCCTCGCAGCCCGCGGCCGGGCCATATCGGAACAGGTCTTCGCCAAGGCCTTCAACAACGACACCAACCTGCTTCGCGCCCAGGGTGGCGGGTCCTGGATCACGCAGAATGGCGTCGACGGAGAATCGGTTTTGGGCGCCGCCGCGGCGACGAACCGGGGCCTGACGCTGAACGGCGTTATGATTTTCGCTTATGATCGCGACGGGCATTTCGCCGAGCGCGTTGACGCCAACCAGGCCGAGCTCAAGGACGGCTATTGGCAGCTGACCGATGCCTGGGTTTCGCGTCTCGGTCAGCAGCCCGAAAAGTTCAAGTCCTACCTTGTATCCACTTACCTCACCCCGGACCGCGTCCAGGAGGCGCTGGGCACCGTTTTCTCGGTCTCCTTCTGGGACCTGCCCGAACTCATCGAAGCCGCGGAAAAGGCAAAACTTTCGACCGAACGGCTCAAGGTCCAGTACGAGTCCCTTTTGGTCCGGCCGCTGTTATGTGTGGCAATGGTCCTTTTGGCAGCAACTGTGTCATTGCGGTCATTCCGCTCTGGTGGCATCCAGACTATGGTTACGACAGGGATGATCGGTGGGGTCGGGTTCTTCTTGTTCTCGGAAATCGCGAGACAAATTGGCATCGCAGGTCTGGCACCAGCGTGGGCGGCGGCATGGTTGCCTGTCGCACTTGTTTTGATCATTGCAACCACGGTGCTGTTGCACCAGGAGGACGGCTGAGTGATGCGTGAAGCGCGGACACCGCAAGAGGGTTGCGGGCCGTTTCGCGAGGGTTCTCGGCGCCGTAGGGCGCGCGGGGCCGCTCGTGCGCTTCTGCGCCTCGTTCTCGTCAGCTTCATTGCCTCCTTCTCGACCTTGGCACACGCGCAGGGCATCGACGCCAACGGCGCGACGCTTCCCAATTCGAAAAAGAACAAATCCTCTTTCGGCGCCGCGAATGCGCCGAGCGCGATCTTCGGCAAGGTCAACACGAACATCGATCGCGCGCAGCCCATGCGTTTGCAGGGCGACCAGCTGATCTACGATAAATCCGGCGATCGCGTTATTTCACGCGGCAACGTCGAAATCTTCTACAACAACTACATCCTGACCGCCGACGAGGTCGTCTACGATCAGAGCGGCGGAACGCTGACGGCCATCGGCAACGTCACGCTGAAAGAGCCGCAAGGCAACATCGTCCACGCCGACCGCTACACGCTGACCGATGACTTCCGTGACGGCTTCGTGTCGGCGCTGTCGATTGTCTCCGCCGACAAGTCCCACATCTCCGCCGACCGCGCCACCCGGCGCGAGGGCAACATCACCGAATTCGAGAACGGCAAGTTCACGCCGTGCCAAAGCGATGGCGGCACGCCTCCCCTTTGGTGCATCAGCGCCGCGCGCATCATCCACGATCAGGAAGCCGCCACGCTGACCTACCAGGACGCGTACTTCCAGATCTACGGGCAACCGATCCTCTACCTTCCGTACTTCCAGAGCCCCGATCCGTCCGTGAAGCGGAAGTCCGGCTTCCTGACGCCCGACTACGGCCACTCGTCGACCCTCGGTTACATCACCGGCATTCCCTATTTCTGGAACCTGGCCCCGAACTACGACATCACGCTCGATCCGCTCTACATGAGCGAGCAGGGCCTGTTCATGAAGGCCGAATGGCGGCATCGTCTGGCCACTGGCGAATACACCGTCAAGCTCGCGGGCATCGATCAGGATGCGAATAACCTTCCGGGCGGCGTGAACGCTCCCGGAAACGCAAAACTCGACGGCTTCCGCGGCAGCGTCGAGACCCACGGCTTGTTCTCGTTGTCGAGCTGGTGGAAATTCGGCTGGGATGCGATCGTCGAAAGCGACGATCAATTCCGCCGCTTCTATAAGCTCGACAGCGTTCTCGTGACCGATCGCGTCAATCAGGTCTACCTGACCGGACAGTCCGACCGGAACTACTTCAACGCGACGCTCTATCAGTTCGGCGGGCTGTTGACCAACGACACGCCGGAAACGGAAAGCTACACCCACCCCATCATCAACTACAATTATGTGTTCGCCGATCCCGTCGTCGGCGGCGAGCTCAAGTGGAACACGAATGTCTTGAGCTTCACGCGTACGGACGGCACCGTTGTCGATCCCTTTACCGGTCGCCAGCAAGACCAGAACATCAACCGTATCGTCACCCAGCTCAATTGGCGTCGCCGTTTCACTGACACCATAGGTATCAGCTACACCCCATTCGCCGACATTCGCGGCGACGTCTATCAGTATGAGAACATCGTTGATCCCACGAGCATAACGTTAGAGAACGGGATTAACGGGCCAGAGGTAAACCCCGCCACGACGCGAATAATTGGGAACGAAACCGTCACGCGCGGCATCGTCGACGGCGGCTTGCTCGTCTCCTATCCCTGGGTTGCGAATAGGGCCGGCGGAACGCACATCATTGAACCGATCGGCCAGATCGTTGCCCACCAGGAAAGCCTGCCGCAACGCCGGTTGCCCAACGAAGACGCCCAGAGCCTCGTTTTCGACGACACCAACCTGTTTGCGACGTCGAAGTTCTCAGGCTTAGACCGCATTGAAACGGGAACGCGGGTCAATGCTGGCCTGCAGTACACCTTCCAGTCCAACGACGGCGGTTACGCGCGCTTCCTGGCAGGCCAGAGCTATCAGTTGACGGGAGATAACGCCTATCTATTGCCGGGCCGTACCGGCGAGGGCAACTTCGTCTTTAATCCGATTAACGGCCTTGAGACACAAAAGTCCGACTACGTCCTCGGCGCCTATTTCGCCCCCACCGCCGATTTCAGGATCATTTCGCAGAGCCGGTTTAGCGAATCCAACCTCGCTTTGAAACGCGAGGATCTCGCCGCGGTCGCGAAATATGGCCCGCTGTCGGCTCAGGTAGGCTATTCGTATGACGCCGACGCTCTGTTTACGGACCCCGAAAATCCGGACGTGATTGCCGTTTCGACGCCGCTGCAGGAAGTCCTGGGCGCGGTCACTTTGCAGCTGACCAACCGTTGGAGCGTTGGCGGCTCGACACGCTATGACATCGAAACCGGCGACTTCCGCTATGATAGCGTTAATCTCAAATACGCCGACGAATGCTTCGTCCTGACCGCCTCATATATCCAGTCGAATTACTCCGACCTCTCGATCACACCCGACCAGACGGTCATGTTGCGGTTCGAATTCAAGCATCTCGGAGATTTTGCGGCCTCGACCGGCAATCTGGACTTCAATATGGGCGGCGACCAGCGTACGAACTGATCCGGCTGGCGGCAGCCGCACCCTCGAACCAAGGGGGATCGGATTTTGGCCACTCTTGATGTGGATAAGCCCCCAGTCACCGGCCGCGGGCGCGGTATCCTGACGCCCAAGCCGATTCGGACTTATGGATGTCGTTCAAGCATGCCCTTGCCACGGACCCGTGCCGCTCAATTCTCAAGCCTAGCAGCGCGATGTGCGCTCGCAGGCATAGCAAGTATCGCGATGTCGTTTGCCGCTGCCGCACAAGGAGGCACGGTCGCGGTGACGGGCGACGGCACGTCGTCTCTGCCGAAGCCCGCAGTTGGCGACGCCACCGCCGATCCGTCCGCCGATACGAAGGGCAAAGGCAAAAATCAGAAAAATAAGCAATCGCCGAAGGCCGCAGCCGCCGAGCAGGCCGGCCGGGATCTGACCGCGCCTTCCAAAGACGAGCGCGCGATAGCAGTGCTCGTCAATGACGAGCCGATCACCGGCTTCGAGCTCGAGCAACGGGCGATGATGCTCAGCGGCACCAACATTCAGCAGCAGGCGAAAGCCAACTTCGAGTCCATCGTCAAAAATCCGAAAACGTCGGAACGCCTCAAGGCGATCCTGCAGGAAACGGTGAAGGCCAACGAAGGCAAATCGCGCGAGGAGATCATCGCGATTTTCGAGCGCCGCAAAAAAGAGTTCGGCATGAGCCTGCAGAAGCAGGCGTTTGATAGCGCCAGGAACTCGGCGCTTCCCGCCATGAAGAAGCAAGCGCTCGAAGAGCTGATCGATGACCGGCTCAAGATGCAGGAAGCCAAAAAGCAGAACGTGACGATTGAAGATGCCGAGATCGACCGCATCGTCAGCGGCATCGCCGAACGCAACAAAATGAACGTCGAGCAATTTACGAAGCAGATCGGCGGAAGCCTCGAGCCGATCAAGGCGCGCATCAAGGCAACGCTCTCTTGGAATGAGGTCGTGCGCCGCCGGTTCGGTCCCTTGATCAACGTCACCAACAAGGACGTCGACAAGCTCGTCGCGGCGACCTCCGTCGCCGGCAACGACGATGTCGAATTGCAGGTGCAGCGCGTTCGGATATCGATGCCGGTCAAGATCGAGGAAAATGGCGTCGCTGCGCGCATCCAGGAGGCCGACAAGATCAAGTCGAAGTTCGCAGGCTGCCAGACGACGGCCGCAGCGGCCACCGGCGTTCCCGGCGCGACCTTCGAAGATCTCGGCAAGCGCCGGCCTTCGACAATCTCCGAGCCGACCCGGACGCTGCTCGTCAACGCGAGTGACGGCGAAATGCTCCCGCCCACCGTGAATGACGGGGCGATCGAGCTCTGGGTCGTTTGCGGCCGCAATGTCGTGAAAGCCGTCGACGAGAAGCGCAACCAGGCGGAAGGCGAACTCAAGCAGAAAGAGTTCGAGTTGATGGCCAAGCGCTATCTGAAAGACCTGCGCGAAGACGCCCACATCGAGTACCGGATAAATGTCGGTTCCCGGTAAGGAGCCGCGCGCGCCCCTGGCACTGACGATGGGCGACGCTGCGGGCATCGGCCCCGAACTTGCCCTTCAAGCCTGGCGAGATCGTTACGCCGATCGATTGCCCGCGTTCGTTCTCTATGCGGATGTCGCCCTGATGCGCGCCACCGCGCGCTCGGCCGGCTTTGATGAGGCACGCATCGTACCCGTGGCGGATCTATCGGCCGGCGCGGAGGTCTTCGAGGATGCGCTTCCGGTCTTCCCCATTCCCCTTGCCGAGCCTGCGCAGCCGGGCACCCCATCCGTCAACAATGGGCCCGCCACGATAAGCGCTATCCGTACCGCTGTGGCTGACGTCGCCGCTGGCCGTGCGTCGGCCGTCGTGACCAACCCGATCGCGAAATCGGTGCTCTATGGCGCGGGGTTCGAATTCCCGGGACATACCGAATATCTCGGCGCACTGGCGGCGGAATTTTGGCCCCGCGATCCTGCCGACCCGGTAATGCTGCTTGCCTCGTCACAGCTCCGCGTCGTGCCGCTGACGATCCACGTCCCGTTGAAGGACGTGCCCGCCTTGCTGACGGCCGACAAAATCATCAAGACCGCGCGCATCATGGCGGCGTCGCTGCGGCGTGATTTCGGCATCGAAAGCCCGCGAATTGCCGTCGCTGGACTGAACCCGCATGCGGGCGAAGACGGCGCTCTCGGCTCGGAAGATTCCGAAATCATACGCCCCGCAATCGAAGCCTTGCAGGCCGAGGGGCTTAACGTGACCGGCCCCCTCGCCGCCGACACGATGTTTCACGAGGCGGCACGCAAAACGTATGATGCGGCGCTCGCCATGTACCACGATCAAGGATTGATCCCGATCAAGACCCTGGCATTCGACGAAGGCGTCAACGCAACGATCGGCTTGCCATTCGTTCGCACATCCCCCGATCACGGAACGGCCTTCGGCATCGCGGGCAAAGGCGTTGCATCGGCCGCGAGTCTCAAGGCCGCCCTGAAACTCGCAGGCGAGATGAGCGCACGCCGACGTCGCACGGGCACAACATGAAGGGCTCCACCCCCGACGGATTACCGCCCCTTCGCGACATCATCGAACGCTATGGCCTCAGCGCCAAGAAATCGCTCGGACAGAATTTTCTGCTCGACCTCAATCTGACGCGGAAGATCGCGCGCCTCGCCGGCGATTTGAGCGATCAGACCGTCGTTGAAGTCGGCCCCGGGCCCGGCGGCCTGACACGCGCACTCCTTATCGAAGGCGCCAAGCGCGTCGTCGCCATCGAGCGCGATGACCGTTGCCTCCCAGCGCTCGCCGAAATCGCAGAGCGGTTCCCCGGAAGGCTGGAAGTCCACGCCGACGATGCGCTCGATGCCGATTGGCGGAGGTTGCTGGCCGGCGCGGGCAAGGTCACGGTCGCAGCGAACCTTCCCTATGGCATCGCCTCGCTGCTGCTCGTGAATTGGCTTGAAACCGAACCCTGGCCGCCGTGGTATGACCGGATGGTCCTGATGTTCCAGCGCGAGGTTGCCGAACGCATCGTTGCGGCGCCGAAGTCGAAGGCCTACGGCAGACTTTCCGTCCTCGCTCAGTGGCGGACGGAGGCGAAGATCGTCATGAACCTGCCGCCGGAAGCCTTCACGCCACCGCCGAAAGTTGCATCAGCCATCGTCGAGTTTCGCCCGCGCGCAAATCCGGAACCGCGCTGCGAGGTCAAGACGCTTGCCCGCGTCTCGGCGGCAGCCTTCGGCCAGCGCCGCAAGATGCTTCGCTCCAGCCTGAAACAATTGACGCCGTTTCCAGAGCTTCTGCTGCAACGCGCTGGGCTCGCGCCGGAACGGCGCGCCGAGGAACTCTCCGTTTCGGATTTCGCCCGCCTCGCCGCAATTCTCGACGAGGGCGGAGAGGTCAACGCGAAAGCCTAAAGCGCAGACTGCAATTTGCGAACGAACTCCGAGAGCCCGAGCTGGCGCCCACGCTTCAGTCGCTCCGCGAGAAGAATGGCAAGCGCCGCAGCCGTGCTTTGTTCGATGTGTGAGTTGACGAGCACGTAGTCATATTCCGGCCAATGGCTGATCTCCGACGCTGCCGCCGCCATGCGTTTCGCAACGACGTCCGCCGGATCCTGCGCGCGGGACTTCAGCCGGTTCTCGAGCACCTCACCCGATGGCGGCAGAACGAAAACCCTGACGACATCGCCGGGCATCTTCTCGGAAAGCTGCTGCGCGCCCTGCCAGTCGATATCGAATAGGACATCCTTACCTTCGCGAATGGCGTCTTCGACCGGAGCGCGCGGCGTGCCGTAATAGTTGTCGAACACGCGCGCCCATTCGAGAAGTTCACCGCGCTGCTTCATGCCCTCGAATGCGGCGTGATCGACGAAGTGATAGTCGACCCCATCCTTTTCACCTGGGCGCGGCGCCCGCGTAGTGACGGAAACCGACATCTCGATGTTGCTGTCGGCAGCGAGAACGCGCCGCGCCAGCGTCGTCTTGCCGGCCCCGGACGGCGACGAGACGATATAAAGCAATCCCCGGCGCGCGATGTGCGGCGCGGCGATGCTCTCGTTGTTTGAACCGTTGTTCGAAGCGTCAGCAGCGTTTTTGGTCATTCTATTCGACATTTTGCACTTGTTCGCGAAGCTGGTCGATGACCGTCTTCAATTGCAGGCCAAGCCGCGTGATATCGACTGCATTGGCTTTCGAGCAAAGCGTATTGGCTTCGCGATTGAATTCCTGCGCCAGAAAATCGAGCTTGCGCCCGACGGCGCCAGGCTCCCCGATGATGTCGCGAGCGCCCGCAACGTGCGCGGCAAGCCTCTGCAGCTCTTCCTCGACGTCGGCGCGCGTCGCCAGCAGCATGGCTTCCTGATGGAGGCGGTCTTGATCAAGCGCCGCCGTCGCCTCGAAGAGACGCGCTATGGCATCCTTGAGCCGGCTGGCGATGGCTTCGGGAGATCGCGAAGGCGATGCCCGCACATCGCCCGCCAGACGCTCGATCTGCGCAAGCTGATCGCGCACGATCTCGGCCAGACGCGTGCCTTCGGCCCGTCGCGCTTCGCCAAGTTTGTCGAGCGTCGCTTCAAGGCTGCGCAGAACCGCACTTTCACGCGCTGTGCGCGCTTCGCTGTCCTCGACCGTTTGATCCGCAGTCTCGAGAACGCCCTTGATCATCAGAAACTGCGCCGCATCCGGCTTCGATGCCCCCGATAGCGCCGAAACCCGTTCCGCGGCCTTCATGACATCCGCGAGCACGAGTTCGTTCAACCGGACGGAACCGTTCCCCTGCTGCCGTTCGAGTGCAAGCGACAGGGCGATGTTGCCGCGTGCGAACCGCTTTGAAACGGCGTCACGCGCCGCGACTTCGAGGGCCTCGTAGCCCGGCGGCAGGCGCAAGCGGACATCAAGCCCGCGGCCGTTGACGCTGCGCGCTTCCCATGTCCAGGCGAGGCCATCGTTCGAGCCATCGACACGGGCAAATCCCGTCATGCTGGAAATTGTCATCGGGGAAGGTCTCATCGACGGGTGAGCTATGCGGCGCGCAACTTAACGGGAAGCGCCGCGCCCGCCAACAGGACTTATGGTCGAGCCTAAACTATTGCTTTTTCGGCTTCCGGACAGGCAAAGGAACGTCGGCTCCATTGCTGTCCGCCGTCGCGGAGCTATCGGCCGACGCCGCCGCCTTCGTCGATTTCTGAGACTTCGTCGTGACGGGACCGGGCTTCGGTCCACCATCGACGCTTTGCGGGATGGGCGCCGTTCCGCTGTCCGGATCGGTGTCGGCCGCGCCCTGCTTGCCGGCTTTCGTCTGCTTCTCGACGGCGCGCCACTTTTGAACGGCCGAATTGTGCTCTTTCAGGGTTTCCGAGAACGTATGGCCGCCGGTGCCGTCGGCGACGAAGTAGAGATCGGACGTTTTGGCCGGATGCAGGGCGGCCTGAAGCGCGGACTTGCCTGGGTTGCAGATCGGCCCTGGCGGCAGACCGTTGATCTGATAGGTGTTGTACGGCGACTTCGTATCGATATCGGCCTTGGTGATGCCGCGGCCAAGGACGCCATGTCCGCCGACGATGCCGTAGATGATCGTCGGATCGGATTGCAGCCTCATGCCCTTCCTCAGGCGGTTGTAGAAGACCGCGGCGACCCGGTCGCGCTCGTCCGGACGGCCCGTTTCCTTTTCGACGATGGAAGCGAACGTCACCAGTTCCTCGATGGACCGGATAGGAAGGTCAGAATCGCGCTGCTCCCAGATTTCCGCCATGGCCTTCTCCATGCCGTCACGCATCCGGTCCAGCACCTCGTGTCGCGAAGCGCCTTTCGAGAAATAGTACGTATCGGGAAGGAGCGTCCCTTCGGGAGGAATGCTCGTGATCTCACCACTGAGGTTTGGTTCGGCTTTGAGACGCTCTACGATCTGCTCGCTTGTCAGGCCCTCGGGGAGGGTCGCCTTGTAGAGGATCGACTTGCCCTCGGAGAGGGTATCGATCACGTCCCGCATGGAAGCGTGTTCTTTGATCTCGTATTCGCCTGCGCGAAGCTCGCTCGTCTTTTTCGAGCCGAGAAAGCCCTGCAGCAGATAACCGCCAACGAAGGTCCATCGGTTGGTGATGATGCCTTCTCTTTCCAGCCGTTCCGCGATCGCGATCCGCCCTTCGCCTTTTGGAATGACGATGGTGCGCGCCGCATCGAGCGGGCCGGGACTTTCGAAATTATTGAAGATGGCGAACGCCGTTCCGCCGACGAGCACCATGACAATAAGCGATACCGTGAGAATACCGCTGATGGCGCGGACGATGCCCCCCAGCGCCCGCGACGGTTCGCGGGCCTGCAGGCCACGGGGACGCCCCGGCGCGCGACCCGGCTCCAACCGTTCGGCAGGGCTTCGAGCCCCAGCAGTCCGGGCCGTGCGGACGCCGTCCGGACGCTTCCTGTTTTGACTCATGATACCGCGAGCACCGTCATTGAAAGAGCGCCGCATACGAGGCTTCTTGCCTCGAATTGCGCTGCTCGATCCCCCACCCGCGCGGGACGCTCAACGTAAAATGTGGCAAAAACCCGTATTCGCCGCAGCTTTCACGCTACGCGGCGAAGAACGAGCGAAGCATTCGTCCCGCCGAAGCCGAACGAGTTCGAAAGCGCGGTATTGATATCACGCTTTTGTGCCTTGTGAGGCACAAGGTCGATGGCCGTCTCGACCGACGGATTGTCGAGATTGAGCGTTGGTGGAGCAACGTTGTCGCGAATGGCGAGAGCCGAGAATATCGCTTCGACGGCACCGGCGGCGCCGAGCAGGTGCCCGATAGCCGATTTCGTCGATGACATCGCAAGTTTCCCGGCGCTGTTTCCGAACAGGCGTTCAACAGCCTTGAGTTCGATTTCGTCGCCCATTGGCGTCGAGGTGCCGTGAGCATTGACGTAGTCGATCTCGCTCGGGCCAATGCCTGCGCGTGCAAGAGCGGCCTTCATGCATCGATAACCGCCGTCGCCATCCTCGGCAGGCGCCGTGATGTGATAGGCGTCGGCCGACATGCCGTAACCGATGACCTCGGCATAGATTTTCGCGCCACGCGCCTTGGCGTGCTCATAGCTTTCGAGAATGACGATGCCGGCGCCCTCGCCCATGACGAAACCATCGCGGTCCTTGTCGTAAGGACGCGACGCGCGCGTCGGGGCGTCGTTGAAGTCCGTCGAGAGCGCACGGCAAGCGGCGAAGCCCGCCATCGAGATCCGGCAGATCGGGCTTTCCGTTCCGCCCGCCACCATCACGTCGGCATCGTCGAGCGCGATGATCCGCGCAGCATCGCCGATCGCATGCGTGCCGGTCGCACACGCGGTCACGACCGCGTTGTTGGGCCCGCGCAAATGATGCTTGATGGAAACGTAGCCGCCCGCGAGATTGATGAGCCGGCCCGGAATGAAGAACGGCGAGACGCGGCGCGGTCCCTTCTCCTTGAGAAGGATCGACGTATCCGCAATTCCCGAGAGCCCGCCGATGCCCGAGCCGATGAGGACCCCGGCGCGTTCCTGCGCGTCGGAGGTGTCGAACTTCAAGCCGGAATCCGTAATCGCCTGATCGGCAGCAGCAACGGCATAGATGATGAAATCATCGACCTTGCGCTGCTCTTTTGGCTCCATCCAATCGTCAGGACTGAACTTGCCTTCGGAGGTCGGCCCGCGCGGAATGAAGTTCGCAATCTGGCACGTAATGTCCGAAACTTCGAATTCCTCGATACGCCGCGCACCGCTCTGTCCAGCCAGAAGATTGGACCACGCAGCCTCGACACCGCATCCGACGGGAGTGACGAGACCCATTCCTGTAATGACGACACGGCGCATCGATTTTGTCTTATTTACCGTTGCTGTGATTGCGATCCACGTTGGGCACGTGAAGGGGGCCGGTTGCCCAGCCCCCTATAAAGCCTGTCCTTAAGGCGCAATTGCGCTCCGGACGAAACGGAAGGGCTGGCTCTTAAGCCGCGCTCGCGTTCTTCTCGAGGAATTTGACGGCATCGCCGACGGTCAGGATGTGCTCAGCGGCATCGTCCGGAATTTCGCAGCCGAATTCCTCTTCGAAGGCCATCACGAGCTCAACAGTATCCAAGCTGTCTGCACCCAGGTCGTCGATGAAGCTTGCATTGTCGGTGACCTTGTCGGCCTCGACCCCAAGATGCTCTACGACAATTTTCTTCACGCGCTCTGCGACATCGCTCATCGTCAATCCTCGTGTCTTTCTAATTTTTGGCGGCCCTTTATTGCTCGCCTATTCGCCCTGCAGAACCCGCTAAAAGCCGCATGACAGGAATTCAACTTACGAGAAGTCTAGCCTGTTCGGATAGGGGTTCGCCCCGTTCAGAAGTGTTTTTTCCTTAGTCGCCGTAGCGCGAGTCTCGTCGCTAGGCACCGTCCCCAACTTGCACGGCGCCGAGTTGTCCCCAGCTACGCACCGTCCCGATGACGTGATTTTGACGCCTCAAAACCGTGGTGTCGTTAACACACTTCAGGAGCAATGCAAAGCACGCGGTGACGCACCGTTCCGCATCTGAAATCCAGATGCCCGAGCGGCCAATAAATCAGGCATTCTGGACGTTTACCAACTCGGAAGACGGCCTCAAACCATCGCCATGCCGCCATTGATATGCAGCGTTTGCCCGGTGATGTAGCCGCCTTCGTTCGAGGCGAGATAGAGGCAGCCCGCCGCCACATCCAAGGGCTCGCCAAAGCGCTGGGCAGGAATGATTTGAGCGATTTCGCCTTTCTGCTTTTCAGTCAGAACATCCGTCATAGCTGTTTTGATAAAGCCCGGCGCGATGCAGTTGGCGGTAATCCCGCGGGACGCGACTTCACGCGCGAGCGATTTGGTCATGCCGATCATACCGGCTTTGGAAGCTGCATAATTGCCTTGCCCTGGATTGCCGAATACGCCCGAAACGGAGGCGATATTGATGATACGGCCATAGCCCGTCTTCGAGCGCATCATGTGGCGCGAAGCGGCACGGCAAAGCATGAACGTCGAGGTCAGATTGACGGCGATGACATCGTCCCACTGGTCATCCTTCATCACCATGAAGAGATTGTCCTTGGTGAGACCGGCGTTGTTGATGAGGATATCCAGCCGTCCGTCCAGCGCCTTGACCGCTTCATCGACCAGTTTCGAAACGCTTGCGCGATCGGCGAGGTCGCAGGGAACGACATGAACGCGGTCACCCAGCTCCTTAGCCAAGGCATCGAGCGCTTCGACCTTGCGCCCCGAGATGGCAACCGAAGCGCCAGCCTTGTGTAGCGTCCGCGCGATCTCCGCGCCAAGGCCGCCGGTGGCGCCCGTCACAAGCGCAGTCTTGCCGGTCAAATCGAACATTCAAATCTCCTTACTTGGTGAGTGCGGCAATCGCCGCATCGATGTCTGCGGGCGTGCCGACGCTTGTCGCGTTGGCAGTTGACGCTATGCGTTTGACGAGCCCGGCTAGGACCTTGCCCGCACCGATTTCGTAAAAATCCGTCACGCCGGCGGCGGCCATCGTCGCGACGCATTCGCGCCAGCGGACGGTGCCGGTAACCTGCTCGACGAGACGCTTTTTGATCTCATCCGGATCGGAAATAGGTTGCGCCAGAACGTTCGCAACCACCGGTACCGACGGCGCACGAACCGTGACCGTAGCCAAAGCCTCGGCCATCGCATCGGCCGCGGGTTGCATCAGCTTGCAATGGAAGGGCGCCGAGACCGGCAGCGGCACCGCGCGGCGAACGCCGAACGCCTTGCCGATTTCCCCTACCCGGTCGATCGCTGTCTTGTGCCCGGAGAGCACGACCTGCGTCGGCTCGTTATCGTTCGCGATCTGGCAGACATCGCCCTGCGCCGCCTCGGCGGCAACCTTTTCGGCGACCTCGATCCCAACGCCAAGAAGCGCCGCCATTGCGCCTACGCCAACTGGCACGGCTTTCTGCATTGCCTGTCCGCGGAGTCTCAGAAGCCGCGCCGCATCGGCGACAGACAGAGCGCCCGCGGCCGTCAGAGCCGACCACTCGCCGAGTGAGTGCCCGGCGACGAACTTCACATTGTCAGCGAGAGAAAAGCCCTTTTCCTGCTCGAGCACGCGCATGACGGCCACGGACACGGCCATGAGCGCGGGTTGCGCGTTTTCGGTCAACGTCAGGGTCTCTTTGGGACCCTCCCAGATGAGCGCCGAGAGCTTTTCACCCAGCGCCACATCAACCTCGTCGAAAACGGCACGGGCGGACGGAAACGCGTCGGCAAGCGCTTTGCCCATCCCTACGTCCTGGCTGCCCTGACCCGGAAAAACGAATGCGCGTGCCATCGTTGTGAGAAATACCTTGTGCTGGAATGCGGGGAAGCCTCCCCGCGGCGGGATTTGGCGGCCTTAGTCCACCCCTGCCCTGCGGCTGTCAAGTGACGCAGGGGACGCTTCTAACCCTTAGCTCCCCCTGTTATTAGCCCCACGTCTCGTGATTATCGCGCACCGTCCCGGCTACCTCACGCGCGGTCCAAGCGCGCCACTCGGAGTTCCATTCCAGTCTCGCTTCCATCTCGATCTCACCAATCATGTAAATCGTGACGATGAGGCCCTCCTTCGGGCCCCCCGGGATTTTAGCAAGATCGTCGCGCGACTTGTCGAGCCAGAGCCCATAAAGCCCGATTTCGACCCGCTCATTGCTATCGAAATAGATGCGATGCATGTCGCTAAGCATAGCGTGAAGTTTAGCAACATGCCGAATATCACCGTCAAATTTCATAGGGAGGTATTACCGGCGATAGGCGCACCCGCTCTTCCCGGCTTGCACTTGACGGAGCCTATGCCGCCGGCGCCGGTTCGCGCAGAAGATCGTCCAGGTCCAGGGCCCGGGTGAACATTGCGATATTCCCAGCGGCGTCGCGCGGCCACTCAGCTTCGGGACGGTCCCAATAAAGTTCCACCCCGTTCCCGTCCGGATCGTCGAGATAGAGAGCCTGGCTGACACCGTGATCGCTGGCACCCGTCAGCCGTACGCCCGCCGCGATCAGTCGCCGCAAAGCATCCGCCAGCGCCGCTCTCGTCGGATAGAGGATGGCGACATGATAAAGCCCGGTCGTGCCCGGAGGCGGCGGCGATCCCCCTTTGCTTTCCCACGTATTGAGGCCGATGTGATGATGATATCCGCCGGCGGAAATGAAGGCCGCTTGGCTTCCGTAACGCTGCATCAGCTGGAAACCGAGCACGCCGGTGTAGAAATCCAGCGCACGCTGAAGATCTGCGACTTTGAGATGAACGTGGCCAATTCTGACCCCGCCATCGATGGGCGAAGGCGCTACCGCCGTCGCCGACTGAGGCTCGTCCGTCACGGTTGAAACTCCCGAGTTGTCCTTGACGGAGAGATGGGCAGGTGCCAGTTGCGAGGCAAGACGTCCCTTGAGCGCACAAAAAAAAGCGCCGCGAGAACGCGGCGCCCCATGTGAAGGCGAATTGCGAAGTCCGTCTCGATCAGCCGTCGACGGTCTCGACCTCGCATAGCTCTCCGTCGATCAGGTCGAAAAGCACGTCGCCGCCGGTGGCCTCGGCCTTGGCGAGGGCTTCCACGAGGTCGTCATCGATTGGCGCCACCTTGAGAGCTGCGACATCCGAGACGCCGTTCTCCTGCATCGTCGCCTCGCCTTCGCTTTTGGCGGTCGCTTCGTCATCCTCGACCGCCCAGATCGTTTCTTCCGTATAAGCTGCAAACTTCATGGTCTTCTCGTCTCCCTTCACGCGCCGGGACGGTCCCCCGGCACCGCATCTAGGCCATGATTCCCACGTTTGCGCCGTGACTGAGGTGCTATTGTCGACCGTCATATTCTAAAGTTGTATATTTCCCGCGTGGCGGAGAGCCGTCCAACCGGTAAGTATGGCATCGACCGCCTCCCTCCGCCGCCGGGCGAATTCGGGCAAAGCGGTATCGCCAGTCCCCCTTTTGTACCGGCTGTCCGTGGTCGGCGTCACGATCACCGGGTCGGCGCCGAATTGGTCCGCTGTAATATCGACGATCCAGCCGGCGCACTCCACCCAGGCGTGACCTTCCCATCTTCCGCCGGCAAAAAAACCGTAAGGTCCGATTTCCGGCCCCATTTCCGCGAGGCGCGGCACGCCGCTGGCCCATTCCGCATGCAAACCTTCGAGGCCAAGAATTTCCTGGAGGAACAAGCTAGTGCGACCGCATGTGTGGGTCGAGGGAATGGCCGGGTCAGGAACTCCAGGTGCCCACGCCCGATGCCATTCCAGCCAAACAGGCTCCAAAAAATCGCGGGCGGCGACAGCGACGCGATGAAGTCTCTCGATCATGCCGCTTCATAGCTAGATTCGCCGCATCGTTCTGGCCCATTGCAATGTCCAAGGCGGCTTGCCCTCTTCCGAAATTCCTGTATAAGCCCGCTTTCCCGTGTCGGCAGGAGGCTGAACGGGGGCTTAGGTTGTACCGGCTGAACGGCCGTTTGAGCCCAAGGGGCGCTTCGCGCGCCGTCCCCCAGTGTCTTCTCCTATTTGGTACCAGATTGGCCTTTCTCGGCCTTTTGGGGCTTTGCGCCGGCGGGAAGACAGGACGTCGCAAGACGTTGAACTCGAACCGAAAGGCCAACGTATGCCGCTCTACGAGCATACCTTCCTGGCACGCCAGGACGTTACCCAGGCCCAAGTCGAAGCGCTCATGAAGGAATTTCAGGGCGTCATCGAAGAAGGCCAGGGCAAGATCACCAAGCAAGAATACTGGGGTCTCAAGAACCTCGCCTTCAAGATCAAGAAGAACCGCAAGGCGCACTACGCGTTCTTCAACGTCGATGCTCCTCCTGCCGCCGTGACCGAAATGGAACGGCGCATGGGCATCAACTCCGACGTCATCCGCTTCATGACCGTCCGCGTTGAAGAACTCGAGATCGAGCCGAGCGTCCAGATGCGCAAGCAGGATCGCGACGAGCGCGGTGATCGCGATCGCGGCTTCGGCGGCCCCGGTGGCGGCCGTGGCGGCCCGCCGCGTGGTGATCGTGGCTTCGGTGGTGGTCGCGAAGGCGGCTCCACATTCCGTTCGCGTCCTCCCCGTGAAGGTGGCGGACCCCCGCGTGATGGCGACCGCGGTCCGCGTCCGCCGCGCGATGGCGAAGCGCCCCGCGCACCGCGTCGTGATTCCACATCTGAATCGGAGGGCTAACCAATGGCTGAAATCGCCTCGTCAGGCGGCGGAGCCCGCCGTCCGTTCCAGCGTCGCCGCAAGACCTGCCCGTTCTCGGGCGCCGGCGCACCGAAGATCGACTACAAGGATGTCCGCACGCTCGGCCGTTACATCTCCGAGCGCGGCAAAATCGTGCCGAGCCGCATCACGGCTGTCTCGGCCAAGAAGCAGCGCGAGCTGGCCCGTGCCATCAAGCGCGCCCGCTTCCTCGGTCTTCTGCCTTACGTGATCAAGTAATCTGCTTTCCTTCTCCCTTGGGGAGAAGGTGGCCGAAGGCCGGATGAGGGGCAGTTCTACGTCCCTCACCCTAGCCCTCTTCCCTTGGGGAGAGGGAAATACCAAATCGTTGGGTCGGAACGGGCAACCGGATCCGCCTCTAACCGCCGAAATCGCGGGACAGCAAACGCATGCAGTCGAAAATTTTCATACTTGCCATCGGCGCCGGGTTGATCTCGGCAGTCGTCTTCGCTTCGGCGACGACGGGAGCGTTCCTGCTCCGCATCATTCTCTTTCTGCTGACGCCGCTGCCGCTCTACTTGACGGGCCTTGGACTGGGCCCCGTCGCAGCTGCCATCGCCGCGATCACCGCGACCGCCGCCGTTCTTCTGATCGCCAATCCGCTTGCCGGCGAAGTCTACGCCATCAGCACCGCCCTTCCCGCCGTCGTCTGCACGCGCCTCGCACTTCTGAGCCGCGATTTCGAGGGGGAACGCGAATGGTATCCGATCGGACGCATCGCCGTCACCGCCGCGATCTTCTCCGCCGTCTTCGCGATGCTGGCGTTGATGCTGATGGGCGGCGACATGGAAACGCTAACGAAGCTGCTCCGCACCGTCGTCGAGAGCTTCGTCAAAACCGAGCTCTCGCGCGTTCCGGGCGCACCGGAGATCGGCCCGGCCGAGATCGATTCCATCACGCGCTCGACGCTCTCATCGCTGCCGTGGGCGCTGGGTCTTCTCTCGATGGGCACGATCCTGCTCAATCTTTGGCTTTCCGGGCGGATCACGCTGGCATCCGGACGCCTTCAACGTCCATGGCCGGATCTCGCGGCATTCTCCCTGCCCGGAACCGCCGTGTTCGCGCTGCTGATCGCGATTGCGCTATCGTTCGTCGGGGAAATGCCGGGCCTTTTGGCCGCCGCCGTCGCCGCGCCTTTCACACTCGCCTTCGCCCTGGTCGGTCTCGCGGTCGTTCATTCGCTGACACGCGGCTCGCCATGGCGCGCGTTCATTCTGACCGCTCTCTATACCGGTATTCTTTTCGTTCCCTACATCGGCCTTCTGCTCGCCATCACCGGCTTGGCGGAAACAGTCTTTCACTATCGAGCGGCAGGGCGGCCGCCTGAAACACCCGCCCAATAATTCAACCTCATCATCTGATCCCAATAGGAGCTACAAACGATGCAAGTCATTCTTCTCCAGCGTATCGGCCGCCTCGGCCAGATCGGCGATATCGTCAACGTCAAGGACGGCTACGCCCGCAACTTCCTCCTGCCGCAGAAAAAGGCGCTGCGCGCAACCGAAGACAACAAGAAGGTCTTCGAAGGCCGCCGCGCCCAGCTCGAAGCGGACAACCTCGCGCACAAGTCGGAAGCCGAAGCCGTGTCTGCCAAGCTCACCGGTAAGTCCTTCGTCCTCATCCGCGCCGCCGGCGATACCGGCCAGCTGTACGGTTCGGTCTCCACCCGTGACATCGCGACCGTGATCACCGAAGGCGGCTTCACCGTCGACCGCAACCAGATCGTCCTTGAAAAGCCGATCAAGGCGCTCGGCGTGACGTCTGCCAAGGTTCAACTTCACCCGGAAGTCGTCGCCAGCATCGATCTGAACATCGCTCGTTCGCAGGACGAAGCCGATAAGCAGGCGCGCGGCGAAGACGTTGCCGTCGTCAAGGAAGAAGCGCTCGAGCTCGAGACCTTCAACCCCGACGCCGTCTTCGAAGGCGGCCGTTCCGCTTCGGACGACGAATCGGCCTGAGCCCAGGCTCTTAGAATCACCGATGCTTGGCCGTGGCGTGATTCCCACGGCCAAGCACTTCTCTCACCCCGTGTTGATATCGGGGATGCTTTGCGGGTTGTATGCCCACAGGCGAAGTACGCGCCGCGGAATCTGCTAGCGTCCGCCCCATGGCAAATCCCGCATACCTCGCGACCGAGAAGCTGAAGCAAGCCGTCTCGGCCGATGACGCGCTGACCTTCCGTCAGCCGCCTCACAATCTCGAAGCCGAACAGGCGCTTCTCGGTGCGATCCTCGTCAACAACGAGGCGCTCGATCGCGTTTCCGGCTTTCTCTCACCCGCACATTTCTTCGATCCGCTGCACGGGCGAATCTTCGAAACGCTGGCGACCCTCATTCATGCGGGCAAGACGGCGACACCGGTTACGGTCAAAACATTCTTCGAGAATACCGAGCCGATCGATGCGAACCTGACGGTGCCGCAGTATCTCGGCCGTCTCGCAGCCAACGCCACCACGGTCATCAACGCCGCCGAGTATGGCCGCACGATCTATGATCTTTCGACTCGCCGGTCGCTGATCATCATCGGCGAAGACCTCGTCAATACCGCCTACGACAGCGCCGTCGACCACCCGCCCCGGGCACAGATCGAGGAAGCCGAAGGCCGCCTCTACTCGCTCGCCGAGCAGAACAAGTACGGCAAGGGATTCGAGACCTTCAAATCCGCGCTCATCACTGCCGTCGAGATGGCGAACAGCGCGTTCCAGCGTGCCGGACATCTCTCGGGCGCGTCGACGGGCCTTTCCGATCTCGACAACAAGCTCGGAGGCTTGCAGCGGTCGGATCTCATCATCCTCGCGGGCCGTCCGTCGATGGGTAAGACGGCGCTGGTCACGAACATCGCCTACAACGTCGCCAAGGCCTATCGCGGCGAACGCCAGGCGGACGGCTCGATGAAGACGGTCGACGGCGGCATCGTCGGCTTCTTCTCGCTCGAAATGTCGTCCGAGCAGCTCGCGACACGTATCCTTGCCGAGCAGGCGGAAATCAGCTCGGAAAAAATTCGCCGCGGCATGATCGACGAGAACGAATTCCGCAAGCTCTCCGAAGTCGCCTCGGAGATGTCCCGCATTCCGCTGTACATCGATCAGACCGGCGGCATCACCATCGCGCAGCTGTCGGCCCGGGCACGAAAGTTGAAGCGCCAGAACGGCCTCGATCTTCTCGTTGTCGACTACCTGCAGCTGCTCGCCGGATCGAAACTGAGCAGCAGCGCCAACCGCGTGCAGGAAATCACCGAAATCACGACGGGCCTCAAGGCACTCGCGAAAGAACTTGTCGTACCCATCATCGCGCTCTCGCAGCTTTCTCGTCAGGTTGAGCAACGCGAAGACAAACGCCCGCAGCTTTCCGACCTTCGCGAATCGGGCTCGATCGAGCAAGACGCCGACGTCGTGATGTTCGTCTTCCGCGAGGAATATTACGTCGAGCGCCTGAAGCCTGCCGAAGGAACGCCTGAATTTGCCGATTGGATGACCAAGATGAGCCTCGTATCTGGCAAGGCCGAGGTCATTATCGGCAAGCAGCGCCACGGTCCGGTCGGCACCGTCGAGCTGGCATTCGAAGGCCAGTACACGCGCTTTGGCAATTTGGCTCGGGACTATATGGTGCCCGAGCGGTAAGAGATCGGGTGGAAACGACGAGATGACGGTCAACACGCGCATGCCGGAAAGCCTTGCCAGCGCGACCGGCACGATCACGGTTGATCTCGCACAGATCGTGGCGAACTGGCGGGCGCTCGCCGCCACAGTCGCGCCCGCGCGCTGCGCCGCCGTCGTGAAGGCGGATGCCTATGGCCTTGGCGCCGAGCGTGTCATCGCGGCCCTGGCACGAGCGGACTGCAATACCTTCTTCATTGCGACACCCGAGGAAGCCGAAGTCGCGCGCAAGTTCGCGCCGAAGGCCGACATCTACGCGTTGGACGGGCTCGTCGGAAATTCCGCCCCCGCCTTCGACCGGCTTTTAGTCAAACCTGTTTTGTCGACACTCGACGACGTCGTCGCCTGGTCGGCGCTCAGCCGGGCTCGTGGCGGAGACTTGCCGGCCGCGCTCCACATCGATACGGGCCTCAATCGTCTCGGCCTGCCGTTGCGCGACGTTCGCCGTCTTGCGGACGAGCCGTCGATGATGAAGGGCGTGACGCTCGAACTCGTCATGAGCCACTTGGCGTCCGCCGATAATCCGCGCGATCCGAAAAATCGCGATCAGCTTCTCGCGTTCGAAACGCTGTCAGCACTTTTCTCAGGCATCCCTCGAAGCCTCGCCGCGTCCGATGGCCTGATGCTCGGACCGGCTTATCATTTCGATCTCGTACGACCGGGCTATGCGCTCTACGGCGGCCAAGCATCGCAAAGCACGCCCACGCCCGTTAAACCCGCGGTGACAGTCGCAGCACGCATTCTCGCCGTCGCCGATGTCCTCCGCGGCGAGACCGTCGGCTACTCGGCAACATGGCGCGCCCATCGGCCGAGCCGCATCGCCACGATCGCGGCCGGCTACGCCGACGGCGTCCCGCGGAGTGCCAGCGCGCCCGACGGTAAGCCCGGAGGGCAGGTCCTCATCAGTGGTCATCTCGCGCCGATCGTCGGACGTGTTTCGATGGACCTCATCACCGTCGACGTCACCGATCTTCCCGAAGGCGCGGCGAGGCCCGGCGAATTCGCGAAGCTGATCGGCGATGGGTTGACGATCGAAGACGCAGGCTTCGCGGCAGGCACGATCGGCTACGAAATCCTGACGCGATTGGGCCATCGCTTCACGCGCCTCTACCTCGACGACAATCCTTAAGCCATGGCAAAAGCCTCTCGATCACTCTACGTCTGTCAGTCCTGCGGAGCGACCTCGTCGCGCTGGGCGGGAAAGTGCACCGCGTGCGGTGAGTGGAACGCGCTCGTCGAGGAAACCGATGCCGGACCGCCGCCAGGTTCCGGCGTCACGCGGCAAACCAAGGGACGCATCGTCAAGCTCGAGCCGCTCAAGGGCGAAGCCGAGGAAGCGCCGCGCTTTTCGAGCGGCATCGCCGAACTCGATCGCGTCACCGGTGGCGGCATCGTTCCCGGCTCCGCAATTCTGATCGGTGGCGAGCCCGGCATCGGCAAATCCACGTTGTTGCTCCAGGTCGCCGCGCATGTGGCACGCGGTGGTGGCCGCGCCGTCTATTTTTCGGGCGAAGAAGCGGTCGCGCAGGTTCGTCTGCGCGCCGCACGTCTCGGCCTCGACAACGCCCCCGTCGGTCTCGCGTCCGAAACGAACCTGTCGAATATTCTCGCGACGCTCGGCGACGAGCGCCCGCCCGATCTCATCATCATCGATTCGATTCAGACGCTCTGGGCCGACACGCTCGATGCGGCGCCCGGTACCGTGAGCCAGGTCCGCGCCGCCGCGCTCTCCCTGATCCGCTATGCCAAGATGGCAGGCTCCGCCCTGCTGCTTGTCGGCCATGTCACCAAGGACGGCCAGATTGCAGGCCCGAAGGTCATCGAGCACATGGTCGATACCGTGTTGTATTTCGAAGGTGATCGCGGCCTCACCTATCGCATCCTGCGCGCCGTCAAAAATCGCTTCGGACCAAGCGACGAGATTGGCGTTTTCGAAATGGTCAGCGGCGGCCTGCAGGAAGTCGCCAACCCGTCGGAGCTTTTTCTCGGCGACCGCGAAAGCCGGAGCCCCGGCGCCTCGATCTTCGCGGGCGTGGAAGGCACCCGCCCCCTCCTCGTCGAAATTCAAGCGCTTGTCGCACCGTCCGGGCTCGGAACGCCCCGCCGCGCCGTCGTCGGCTGGGACAGCAATCGGCTCGCCATGCTGCTCGCGGTGCTGGATGCCCGCTGCGGCGTGTCGTTCAGCAGCCACGACGTTTATCTAAATGTGGCAGGCGGCCTCAAAATCACTGAACCGGCTGCGGATTTGGCCGCCGCAGCAGCGCTCCTGTCATCGATTTCCGGGGTGACGCTGCCACGGGACGCCGTCTATTTCGGTGAAGTTTCGTTGTCCGGAGCCGTCCGTGCGGCTTCCATGATGACATCGAGACTGAAAGAAGCCTCAAAACTGGGCTTTGGACGCGCCTTTTTGCCCGAAAGCGGCGAGGTCGATGTACAAGGGATGAAGTTGTCGCTATCTCGCCTCTCCCATCTCAAGTCGCTTGCAGAGGCCACGGCGCCATGCGACTGAATTTCCGCGCGAGTCTTAAGCGCGGGGAGCTGTCGATCAACGAGGGATTTTGGCCATGATCGGTCCATTCACCTACTTGGACCTGGCACTGATCTGCGTTGCCTTCATATCCGGTCTACTTGCCATGTACCGGGGCTTCGCACGCGAGCTTCTTTCGATTGTGTCGTGGATCGCCGCAGCCGGCGTCGGCTACTGGATCTTCGCGACCAAGAAGGAAATGACGGCCGATATCGCGGCGCAGACAAGCCTGCCGCCCCAAATTGCGACAATCGCCGTGGCCGTCGTCGTCGCGCTGATCGTTTTAATTATCGTGCACCTCATCACGGCGCGCATATCTGATGCGATCCTCGACAGTCAGATCGGGATGATCGACCGGGTCTTGGGCTTCATTTTCGGCGTACTGCGCGGATTTCTGCTCTTCGTCATTCCCTACATGGCGTACGAGGCCTTCATCTCGCCGGACAAAGAAAAGCAGCATCCCCTTGTTCGCGACGCATATTTCCGCGATTACGTAAAAGGCACGGGCGAGGCGATACGCAATGTTCTGCTTCAAGTGATCCCGCAGCCATCGACGGCACCACCACCACCGTCGCCCAACGAACAGCCTGGACAGCAAGGATTTAATGACCAAAAGGGTCGTTCAGTCGCGCTGGTCATTGGCGGCAAGCGGTACTATATGACGCTCGCGTGACGAAGGCGCCGAACGTATCGAAGCGTTCAGTTGTTAACCGATGTATCGAGCAGAGCGGGCGGCTCAATCGCGGGAGGGTGCCTATGGCACAGCAGAGCGGCGTGACCACAATCGACGGTCTGACCTTTACTCGCTACGGCGATGATCGCCTTCGTGAGGAGTGCGGGGTCTTCGGCATCTTTGACCATCCGGATGCCGCAGCCATAACCGCGCTGGGTCTCCACGCACTCCAGCACCGCGGCCAGGAAGCAGCAGGCATCTGCTCCTACGACGGCCGCAACTTTCACTCCGAGCGCCGCATGGGCCTCGTGGGTGATAACTTCTCCAAGCCAGATGTTCTCGCCCGCCTGAAAGGCCGTATGGCTATCGGCCATGATCGTTACTCGACGACCGGCGAAGCCCTCATCCGAAACGTCCAGCCACTCTTCGCAGATATCGATACCGGCGGCTTCGCCGTCGCCCACAACGGCAACCTCACGAACGCTCTGACGCTCAGGCGCGAGCTCATCTCCTCCGGCGCAATCTGCCAGTCGACTTCCGACACCGAAGTCATCCTCCATCTCCTCTCGCGCTCGAAGAAGCGCCGCATCGTCGAACGCCTGATTGATGCCATCCGCCAGATCGAAGGCTCCTACGCCCTCGTTTGCCTGACGAACGATATGATGATCGGCGTTCGCGATCCCGTAGGCATCCGGCCTCTCGTCATCGGCCGTCTCGGCCAGTCCTACGTTCTTGCTTCCGAAACCTGCGCGCTCGATATGGTCGGCGCGGAATTCGTCCGCGAAGTCGATAACGGCGAGGTCGTCGTCATCACCGACGGCGGGCTCGAAAGCCACCGCCCGTTCCCGATCCGCCCAGCGCGGCCCTGCATCTTCGAATACATCTATTTCGCCCGCCCCGATTCAATCGTCGGCGGCCAGACCGTTTATGACATCCGCAAGCGGATGGGCGTCGAGCTGGCCCGTGAAGCAAGTACCGGCGCCGATGTCATCGTTCCCATTCCGGACTCCGGCGTTCCCGCCGCGATCGGCTTCAGCCAGCAGAGCGGCATCCCCTTCGAGCTCGGCATCATTCGCAACCATTACGTCGGCCGCACCTTCATCGAGCCGGAGCAGCGCATTCGCCAGCTCGGCGTCAAGCTGAAGCATTCGGCAAACTCGGGCGTCATCCGTGGCAACCGCGTAGTCCTTATCGATGACAGCGTCGTCCGCGGCACGACCTCGAAAAAGATCGTACAGCTCATCCGCGACGCGGGCGCCGCTGAAGTCCATATGCGCATTTCTTCGCCGCCCATCACCCACCCTGATTTCTACGGCATCGACACGCCAAGCAAAAAAGACCTGCTCGCAGCGAACATGTCGCTCGACGAGATGCGGGATTTCATGGAGGCCGATAGCCTCGCGTTTCTCTCGGTGGATGGCATCTACCGCGCCATTGGCCTCGATAGCCGCGACGACCGCGCGCCGCAGTTCACCGATCATTGCTTCACCGGCGATTACCCGACGAACCTGACCGATTACGGTGGTGAGGCGGTGCCGCGACAGCTTTCTCTCTTGGCCGAAGTCGGCTGAGCCGCCACCCCTAGCTTCGTAAGTGAACCATGACCGACAGCCCGCTTTCCGGTCGAATAGCACTTGTGACGGGCGCGTCGCGGGGGATCGGTCGCGCCGTCGCGCTGGGCCTCGCCAAAGCCGGCGCTCATGTCATCATCGCCGCACGCTCGGTCGGCGCGCTCGAATCCCTCGATGACGAGATCCAGGCAATCGGTGGCGCTGCCACCCTCCTTCAGCTGGATCTGAAAAAGGGCGACCGTGTCGATCAGGTCGGCCCGACGATCTTTCAGCGCTGGCAGCGTCTCGACATCCTGGTGGCGAACGCCGGCATTCTCGGTCCGCTTTCGCCGCTCGGCCATACGACGGACGATGGCTTCGTCTCGACGATCGATATCAACCTCATCGCCAACTGGCGGTTGATCCGCACGCTCGATCCTCTGCTAAAGCGCTCCGACGCTGGCCGTGCCATTTTCGTGACGTCGGGCGCGGCGAGCGGCAAGTACGCCTACTGGGGCCCCTATGCGGCTTCCAAGGCCGGCCTCGAGGCCCTCGTGAAATCCTGGGCCGCAGAACTCGAGAATACGTCCGTCAGGGCAAACCTGATCAATCCCGGCGCAACGCGCACCGGCATGCGCGCGAAAGCCTTCCCCGGCGAAGATCCTGAAACGCTTCCGCCGCCCGAAGCGCTCGCACCTCTGTTCGTCGAACTCGCGTCTCCCAGCTGCGAACGCAACGGCGAGATCGTCAATTTCCGCGATTGGCGCATTGAACGAGATTCGAAAACCTCAGCCATCGTATCGTCGCCCGGCGCGTAAACGCCTCCGCGCTTTCGCCCAACGCGGGCAATGACGCATTTGCGACATAGGCCGCACCCCTCGCAAATAACCCGCTGATCATTCCCATCCTGCATTGGAGACCTGCAGACTTTCGCCTCATTACGGACACAACCTCGCGCGTTTTGGCAGTGGCGGTCGGGGGGCCGTGTTGGAACCGGCGAGAGCCGTGCAGGGACACTGGGGGAAGCTAACTGAATGCTTGCAGCGAGAACTCTCGTGATGCTGCTCATCTTGGCGGGCGGCACTGGAACGGCTTTGGCCGATGCTTCAATGGACCGAGTGTTGAAGGAACTCGAACCCGAAGAACGCGCCCATCAAGTCTGCAATCTGCGCGGCATCGATGCGGTACGGAAGGGAAGCCATCTCAAAGGCGTCGATCGCGTCACCACCACCCTTCAGAAGCCTGCGCTTTTCAAAAATAACGTGGTCGTTGCCAAGAGCGCGGCGGTCCGTGCGAAAAACCGCTGGTACTTTCTGGATTTCACCTGCGCCGTCAGCGGCGACCAAATGAAGGCGACATCGTTCGACTACAAGCTCGGGGGCGAAATCCCCGAAAACAAATGGGAAGACTACGGCCTCTGGAAGTGATGCCGCCTGCACGCGACGAGCGAGACCGCAATATCAGGTGAACGAAATCATCATGCCGTCGTAAGCGGGCTCGACGCCCTCCGGCAGTTGTCGCGTGAGCGTCTCATAGTCGAGTTCACTCGTCATGTGCGTCAGGATGGTGCGCTTCGGCTTCAGCCGCGCCGACCACGCCAGCGCCTGTTTCACGCTGAAATGCGATTCATGAGGCGTATGACGCAAGGCATCGACGATCCACACGTCCAGCCCTTCGAGTAATGGGATCGACTTTTCCGGGATGTCGTTGACGTCTGGCGAATAGGCAAGATTCGAAACGCGGAAGCCGAGCGATTGTATCGACCCATGCCACTGCGGAATCGGCTGCGCGACGATTGGACCGCCTCCGCCCTCGACGACGACCGGAGAAACGCCATCGATCTCGTGAGCGTTAAGCATCGGCATATATTCCGAGCCCTTCGGCGTTTCGAAACAGTAGCCGAAACGCGTCTTCAGGCTGTCGCCCGTTTCCTTGGTGAAATAGACATCCACCCGCCGCTTCATCGCAAACGATACCATGCGGAGATCATCGATGCCGTGAGTATGATCCGCATGATCGTGCGTATAGAGCACGCCATCGAGCGCCATCAGGCGCGTCGCCAGAAGCTGTTCGCGGAAATCCGGCGACGTATCGATGAGCACGGACGTTCGCCCGCCAGAGCCGGTACGCTCGACGAGAGCGGAACATCTGAGCCGGCGGTTCTTCGGGTTATTAGGATCGCACGAACCCCAATTCATCCCGATGCGCGGCACGCCGCCCGATGAGCCGGAACCGAGTATCGTACAGCGAAAACTCATGCCGCGGCGGACCCGCAGATACCGGCCGCCGGTCGCTTCGCTTTGCTGTAGAGCCTGAAGAAGTTCTCCGTCGTCGCCCGCGCGAGGTCTTCTGCGGAAACACCCTTCACGTCGGCTAGCGCCGCGGCGGTGCGGACAACGTATGCCGGCTCATTGCGCTTTCCGCGAAATGGAATAGGCGCGAGGAATGGCGCATCCGTTTCAACAAGCAACCGGTCGAGCGGCACGTCGCGCGCAATCTCGCGTAACGCTTCCGAATTCTTGAATGTGATCACACCGCTGAACGACACGTAGAGGCCGAGATCGAGCGCCCGCATCGCAAGCTCGCGCCCGCCCGTGAAGCAATGGAGCACTGCCGGAAACGCACCCTTGGCGTGCTCGTCCTGAAGAATGGCGATCGTATCGGCATCGGCTTCGCGCGTGTGAATTTCGAGCGGAAGCCCGGTTTCGCGCGCGGCCGCAATATGCCGACGGAAGCCTTCCGCCTGCGCTTCGGGCGTCGAGTGCTGATAATGATAATCGAGCCCGGCTTCACCGATCGCCACGACTTTCGGATGTTTCGAAAGCTCGACAATCCTCTCGACAGGAATATCGAGTTCCTCATGCGCGTTGTGGGGATGCGTCCCGACCGAGCAAAAGACATTGTCGAACCGTTCGGCGACAGCTTTCACGTTGTCGAACTTGCGAATGCGCGTCGAGATCGTGACGAGCGTCCTGACGCCGGCCTCATGTGCACGCACCACGACCTGATCGAGTTCCGGAGCAAACTCGGGAAAATCGAGATGACAATGATGGTCGACAAGCATCAAGTCTTTTACTCTTCAGAGGTGCGCATCGGTCGTGCGGCGCGTTGTCGTCGCTTACTCGGGCTCCACGTAGCGCGGGAAAACGCCCTGCGGCTCGGGGATTTTGCCGCCCGGCTGCAAACGGCCCTTTTCGCCAAGGCTTGCAAACCTGCGGCCCTCCGGCGCAATGGCAAGTAGGTCGAGCAGCTTCGCAGCGCTTTCCGGCATCACCGGCTGAATGAGAATGCCGAACTGACGAACGATCTCCGCTGTAACGTAAAGGATCGTCGCCATCCGCGCCGGGTCCGTCTTCTTTTTCGCCCACGGCTCTTCCGCCGCGAAATAGCGATTGGCGTCGGCGATTACGTTCCACACGGCATCGAGATACTTGGTGACAGCCTGCCGTTCCATCTCGGCGCGCGCAACGACATAAAGACCATCCGTCGCCGACAGGATTGTCTGATCCGCTTCGCTGAGCGGACCCGGCGCCGGTATCGCGCCCTCGCAATTCTTGAAGATCATCGACAGCGAACGCTGCGCCAGATTTCCAAGATTATTGGCGAGATCGGCGTTGATGCGATTGACGATGACGTCCGACGAATAGTTTCCGTCCTGACCGAACATCACTTCCCGCAGAAAGAAATAGCGCACGGCATCGCGGCCATACGCCTTCACGAGATCGAACGGATCGACGACGTTGCCGACCGATTTCGACATCTTCTCGCCGCGGTTGAACAGAAACCCGTGCGCGAAAATCCGTTTCGGAAGTTCGATACCGGCGGACATCAGAAAAGCCGGCCAATAGACGGCGTGAAACCGCACGATGTCCTTGCCGATGATGTGAACGTCGGCGGGCCAATACTTCCACTTCGCCGCGTTCGTATCCGGATATCCGGCAGCGGTGATGTAGTTCGTCAATGCATCGACCCACACGTACATCACGTGCTTATCGTCGCCCGGAACCGGCACGCCCCACTTCAGCGTCGAACGCGAAATCGAAAGATCCTTGAGGCCGGATTTGACGAAGCTCGCGACTTCGTTGCGCCGCTCGACGGGGCCGACGAAATCCGGATCGCTGTCATAAAGCGCGAGCAGCTTGTCCTGATAGGCCGACAAGCGGAAGAAGTAACTTTCTTCCTCGTTCCATTCGACCGGCGATCCGAGCGGCTCGCGGCGCACGCCGTCGTCGCCGACGGTCGTTTCCTTCTCGTCGAAATAGGCTTCTTGCCGCACCGAATACCAGCCGCCGTAGCGGGCGAGATAAATGTCGCCGTTCGCAGCCATCCGCTCCCAGATCGCTTGGCACGCCGCGTAGTGGCGCGGCTCGGTCGTGCGGATGAAATCGTCGTTCGAGCCGCCAAGTGTTTCGATCATCGAGCGGAAGATTGCCGAGTTCCGGTCCGCCAGTTCCTTGGTCGGGATCCCCTCTTTCTCGGCGGTCTGCTGCATCTTGAGACCGTGCTCGTCGGTTCCTGAGAGAAAGAACACGTCCTTCCCATCGAGACGAGCAAATCGCGCCAGTGTATCGCTCGCGATCACCGTATAGGCGTGGCCGATATGCGGCTTGCCGTTGGGGTAGAAAATCGGCGTCGTGATGTAAAATTTTTCCGCCACTCTCGGTATCTTTCGTTATCGCAATCGCAGGATGCGACCGCACCCGCCTCAACCGCGGCTCGCCGCCTCGAGGCGCGCGAAAGTTCCGAGGATGAGCGATTTGCGATCAAGGTTGAGGGAAACGACATCAGCCTTTTCGCGGGCCAGTGTTTCCCATAGCTCGGCAAAAGTGGCAAGGCGGCCCTCGCCGATAAGCCGTTTTGCGAGTTGAACGTCCCGTTCCGGCCCCTTTCCGGTGGCGGCAGCGGAAATAAGCCGCGCCAGCGACGTTTGCAGAAGATCCATGAAGAGCTGGAACTTGCGGTCCTGTGCCGCCGGTTGCAGTTCGTCCGAAATGGCATGAACCGTCTTGAGATCAAGCCGCGGCAGACCCGAAAGCACCTGGTCGATCCTCGACTGAAGCGCCAAACCTCCGCCGCCAAGCAAAACGAGCGCACGGCCAACGCTGCCCTCGGCGAGAGGCGCGAGCGTTTCCCACTCGTGCTGTTCCGGAACGGCTTTGCCGGCCGCTGTGAGCGCCTGAGCCGCCGCGCGTTTCAAATCGCTTTCAGCGAGTGGCCCCATCTGGATCGTCCGGCAGCGCGACCGGATTGTCGCAAGCAGCCGTCCGGGTGCGGACGTAATCATCAAGAAGATCGTTCGCGGCGGCGGCTCCTCGAGTGACTTCAACAGCGCGTTCGCCGCGTTCTGATTAAGCTCGTCGGCCGTATCGACGATGACGACGCGCCGCCCCTGACCCGTGGCGCTGTGCGCCAGAAAGTTTTTGACCTTCCGGACTTCGTCGATCGGAATGCTCTGCGGAAACCGTTTCGTCTTCTGATCGAACGGACGCCTGATGATCATCAACGACGGATGCGATAGCGCCCGCACCTGCCGGTCGGTGCGCGAGTCCGGTTCGATCGCGAGGCCCTGCCCGAAAAGATCGCGCTCTTCCGGCTCCGCAAGCGCAGCCTTCGCGACCTGATAGGCGAGCGTCGCCTTGCCGACGCCGGCCGGCCCCGAGAGAAGCCACGCATGATGCATGCGCCCACCGGCGAGCGCTTCGGCGAAAATCGACTGCGCCCCCTCCTGGCCATAAAGCGCCCGCGTCTCTCTGGGATGCGGAAAGTCGTCGAGCCGGTCGGCCTCGGGAAGGACCTCGACATCGGCGGCGAGCGGAGCCCGCGCCATCAATTGGCCTCGGCGAGCAGGTGCGCCGATACCGCCTGCCAAACCGCCGTCTCGACACTCGATACCGCCAGGCTGGCATCGATCAGCACGCAGCGTAACGGCTCCGCATCGGCGATCTCGAGAAAGCCCTCGCGCAAGGTCTCGTGCGTCTCGATGCGTTCGGCGTCGTAGCGCGAAAGCGTGCCACGAAGTTGCGCCCGCTCGACACCGGCACTTGCCGGCAGATCGAGGATCAACGTGAGATCCGGATAATCCGGCGCGACCGTGTAGCGTTCGAGCTGAGCGATGAACTCCGGCTCCAGGCCATAGAGTTTGCCCTGATAGACGCGCGTCGAATCCATGAAGCGATCTGAGATCACCCACGTTCCATCGTCGAGCGCAGGCCGGATGACGGACGTTACGTGCTCGGCTCTCGCCGCAGCGAAAAGCAGCAGCTCCGTGACGGGATCGGTCGGGCGATCCCTCATGATGAGCTCGCGCACGTCCTCGCCGACCGGCGTACCGCCCGGTTCGCGCGTGACGACGACCGAAATGCCGGCTCGTTCCAGCCGCTCTGCGAGGCGTTTCGCCTGGGTCGACTTGCCAGCCGCTTCCCCGCCCTCGAATGTGATGAATTTTCCGCGTTTCATGGTTCGCCTCTATTCCCGGCGGGTAATCTAGAGCGCCAGGCGGCGCAAGGCCATCAGAACAAGAGAATCGACACCCTGCCGCACGATGCCGCCATTGACCACGTCTTCCGTCGCGTAGAGCGGTACTTCGGTCGACGCACTGCTGGTACTTGTAATTTTAAGTATCGCGACCTGATCGCCCTTCTTCACGGGCGGCTTCAACGGCGCCTTATAGACGATTTCAGCCGAGAGTTTTTGCGCCGCTGGATATTTCGGCATCGTAAACATCACATCGCCCTTCGGCGCGAGCGGCACATACCAGGTCTTGCCGCCCCAGACCCGCGCCTTGCCGACGATCTCGCCGTCGTCGAAGACCTTGACCGCGMTGAACGAGCGGAAACCCCATTCGAGAAGCTTGGCGGCCTCGTCCTTGCGCTGGTCGGCTTTCTCGAGACCGCTGACCACGACGATCAGACGCTTGCCGTCCTGCACCGCAGACCCGACGAGACCGTAGCGCGCGACCGCGGTGTGGCCTGTCTTTAATCCGTCGGCGCCGATGTTCAAAAACAGCAGCGGATTGCGATTGATGAACTTGTGCTTGCGATACAGAAATTCCTTCTGACCGAAGACGGGATAGAAATCCGGATATTCGGTGACCAGATAGCGCGCGAGCATGGCAAGCTCGCGCGCCGTCATCAGATGGTTTGGCGCTTCAAGTCCTGTCGCATTGGCGAATGTCGATTTGACGAGGCCGATACGGCGCGCTTCGTCATTCATCATGCGGGCAAAGGCTGCTTCCGTCCCAGCCATGCCTTCCGCAACACACATCGCTGCGTCGTTGCCGGACTGTACCGCGATGCCTTGAATGAGCTCATCGACCGTCGCCTTGGTGTTCACCGGCACCATCATGGCGGATGTGCCCGATGGCGCCCCGCCGTTCCGCCACGCATTGACGCTCATGATGAATTCGTCATTCTTGTTGATGCGCCCTTCCTTGATCGCGCGGAAAAGCACAGCAAGCGTCATCAGCTTGCTCATGCTCGCGGGCGGCGCCAACTCGTCGGCGTTCTGCTGGAACAGGATCGCGCCGGATTCCGCATCCATGAGGACGGCGCGTGGCGCTTTCGTCGCAAAGGCCGATTCGGCTGCTGTTACCGAACTCAAAGGCGCCAGGAGCGACACCAAGATCGCCAGGACGGCGAACCATATGCTGCAAGTTTTCGACATCGATCGGACCATGCTCGCCCGGCGCTACTCTAATGGCAGCGCCCTCCCTCATTAAGATAGGAGTATCCGGCCCGATCGTGACATGGTCAACGCTGGGCTAACGGCAGTTTGGCCTCAATCGCTGACGATTGCGGTGCCGGCGACGCCATATGTCGCGATTTGGCTTTGTGCGCGCGAAGCGTCGGCTTGTGAAAACGGTCCGACACGCACGCGGTAGGCTTGCGAACCGCTGCCGACTTGTAGCGGCGCCACTTCGACCGGCCCGAGCGATCCAAGCTCGCGACGCAATCTCTCGGCGTTCGATCGATCGCGGAAAATACCGACCTGCACGTAGGTGCGATCCGCACCATAGGCCCGGCCGGCATCGCCCGAGGCCGCCGCAAACCGCTGCGGCACAAAGGGTTGTGGGGCGGAAAGCGCCATCCGGCCCTGTCCCGCTTGCGGCTCAGCGTAGCTTGCCGTTTCCAAATACGGACGATACGTAGCCGCCGCTGGCGGCGGAGGCCGAACGGGCTTGCCGGCGAGCGCCGCGCGATAGGCCGTCGCCGACCAGCGGTCCGACGAGTCGGGCGGCAAACCGGAATACCTCGACTCCGCCGCAGCGTACTGCCGTGCAGGCGCAACCGGCGCCCCTTGATCTGGACGCTGACCCCGCTCTTGAGACGCCAGAAATTGCTTTTCGCGCGTATCGTCGCCGTTGAGCGGCGCCAACCCAGCGAAGCGAACCCGCACCCGAGCCCGCCCTTGGTCGAGATACCCGAGCTGCTTCGCCGCCGCGTAGGACATATCGATAAGCCGGTCATTCACATAAGGCCCGCGGTCGTTGACGCGGACCAGCACCGTCTTCCCGTTCGCGAGATTGGTGACGTAGGCATAGCATGGCAGCGGCAGCGTCGGATGCGCTGCAGTCAGGGCCTTCGCGTCGAAGACTTCGCCATTCGCCGTTTTGCGGCCGTGGAAATCGGCGCCGTACCACGACGCCACGCCGTATTCTTGATAATTGGGGTCTTCGCGCGGAACATACCACCGCCCCGCCACCTTGTAGGGCGAACCGAGCTTGAAGTGTCCGCCACCTTTGGGAATGGATTCGGAGGCGACGCGCGGGCTGCTTTTCACGCCGTATTCGTCTTCCGAGAAGACCGAGCGCGAGACGCCAGTCAGCGACCCCGGCGACGGGTTATTCGAAGAACAGGCAGTTGTAAGGGCAGCTACAATCGCAGCGACTGCCAGCCGACACGCGGCCGGCGCGCCGGATAAACGCCTCTCCATTACGCGAACTCACTCGATACGCTACGCCCGCCCAAGCGCACCCTCACGGCGTATCAAGCACGCAAAGGTAGGCCGAAGCTTGCTGGAATAATGACAAATGCGGCTTAGGATCAGGTTAAGCCCCCTGCGCGCCTTGATCGAACGCCGGACCGGCGCGCCAGATGCTCGCCAATATGCAGCAAGACGCCGCTGACAACGACAAAGCCTTGTCCGTGCACCCGTTAGCAAGTAAACGGTCACACTCGACCCAAACGACGGTCCATTGCGGCTCCGGCGATCATTGATTGGCTCGGAATGCCAATCCCATGTCGTTGAAATTGCGTGTTTGGAGGGGTGGCCGAGTGGTTTAAGGCACCGGTCTTGAAAACCGGCGTGGGCGCAAGTCCACCGTGGGTTCGAATCCCACCCTCTCCGCCACTTCGGAACAAAACTGGGCACGCCCAGCGTATCCGATTTTACGCCAGAGCTAGAGATCGCCACCAAGGTTCGAAGCAGGTTGCTCCTGGACCCCATGATGCGGACCTCCTTGTCCTTGACCTCGACCCGCTGGGCCAACAGTCGCAGGTGGTCGCGGCGATAGCCGCCCCCATCGGCCCGCATCCGCTTCCGGGCAACGTCGGCGAACTGGCGAAGCATCTGCGGCGTGACGGCTTGGTGCGCGGCGCTTTCGAGCATGGCCTGCGCCCGTAGGGCATCGGCCTGGGCCTGATCCCGAGTCGCCTTGAGGCCGGTGATGCGGTCCTTGAGGGCCGGATCGTCCAGATCGGCCACGCCAGCCTCGATCGCATCATAGAGCCGCTTCAAGCGCAGTTCGGCCTCGGCCGCCCGCTTGTTCAACTCGGCGATATGCTCCCGGCGGCGCTCAGCATAATCCTGCCGGCGGTCGATGACGGAGGCCAGCACTTCCTCCAGCCGCTCGGGCGCGAGCAGCCGGTCCTCGATATAGCCGGCGACCAGGGTGTCCAGCTTGTCCATCGGGATCGCTTGGCCCACGCAGCCGGTCTCGCCCTGTCGGGCTTTGATCGAGCAGGCATAGTAGCGATAGCGCCCGCTCTTGCCGGTGCGGATGGTCATGGCGCCGTCGCAATGGCCGCAGAAGCAGATGCCGGTGAGCAGCGTCGGGCCGGTGACGACGCGCGGCGGCGCCACCTTCGGATTGCGCGCCTTGAGATGCGCCTGCACCGCATCGAACGTCGCCTGGTCGATCAGCGGCGGCACCTCGACCGTGACGACCTCGCTCTGCGGCTTCAATTCCTTGGCCTTGGAGCGTTTGTTGAACTCGTGCTCGCCGATGTAGGTCCGCCGCGTCAGGATTCGGTAAAGCTGGCCGATGCCCCAGCGCCCGCCGTCGCGCGTGAAGATGCGGTTGCGGTTCAGGTAGCTGACGATGTTCTTGACGCCCATCTGGCCGGCCGTGCCGTCGCCTTCCAGCGCCAAACGATAGATCAACCTCACCGTGTCGGCGTGGAGCGGGTCAATCTCCAGCTTCTTCTTGGTCTTGGCCCCGCGCTGCTCGGCAGCGACGACACGGTAGCCGATCGGCGGCAGCGAGCCGTTCCAGAAGCCTTGGCGGGCATTCTCCTTCAAGGCCCGGATGACGTGCTTGGCGTTCTCCTTCGACTGATATTCGTCGAACAACGCCATGATCTGCCGCATCATGACGTGCATGGGATCGTCGTCGCTCATCTCCTGAGTGATCGACAGCAGCCGGACGCCGTTCTTCGCCAGCCTGCGGACGTAGAACTCCAGCTCGAAGTGATCGCGGAAGAAACGGCTGAACGAGTGGACGATCACCACGTCGAACGGTGCGGGCTTCGACGTGCCCGCCTCGATCATCCGCTGAAACTCGGGGCGGCGATCGTTGGTGGCCGAGGCACCCGGCTCCACATAGGTCTCGACGAGCTGATAGCCGCGCGCGGCGCAATAGGCTTCGCCCTGCTTGCGTTGGTCGGGAATGGAGACGTCATGCTCGGCCTGCCGCGCCGTCGAGACGCGCAGATAGAGGGCGGCGCGCAGCGGCACGGTCATGGCAGCAGTCTCCTTATGGCGTCATTGCTTGGTCCCGAACAGCTCGTCGAAGACATCGCCGAACCATCGCTCGAACAGATCGACCTCGGCCTCGGTGACGGGGATATGCTCCGGCCAGTCGTCGGTGACGGTCCAGCCCGCGAGATCGGCATCGACATCGCGGCGGCGGCGATCACGGCGGGCGAGTGGCGCCGGAAGGCGATAGTCGAAGGGATCGAAGGCCGGAGCGCACGGATCATCGGGCACCCCGTCCGGGCGTCCGCGACGGACGCTGGGGCGTTGGGCGCGTTGTCGAGACATGCGCCAAGGATCGCGCGCATGGGCCGCTTCTGGAACGGCCGAATCCTACGCCACAGCTCCCTTCGTAGCGTGGGATAGAAAGACAGGGCGCAGGTGGCCGTAGCGTGGCGCGGGTTAGCGCAGGTGGCACGTCGGCGTGCCACGAGACGGTCAGACGAGGCCATACCACGCTCCCCGGCCGGCGCCGTGCAGGGTCAGATGACCTTGCTCGACGAGTGCTTTCAGATGGTCCTTGATGGTGTGGCGGCTGGCGCCGCTCACCCTAGCGGCTTCCGCCACCGTCACCCGCCCATGCTCACGCACCAGTTCCAGGATGAGAACCGACAACTCCGGCAGCGCTGCGAGCATGATCCGCTCGCGCTCCATCTTTTTCTCAAGCCGCTGTTTCTGCCGCTGCAAGGCGCGCAGGAAGAATTCCAGCCAGGGATTCCAGTCCGGTTCGGCCGTGCGGATCGTCCCCTGGGTCCGCCGCAGCGACAGGTAATAGCCCTCTTTGCTCTGCTCGATCACGCTTTCCAGCGAGCTGTAGGGCACATAGGAGTAGGCCGCCCGCAGCAGCATCAGCGTGGTTAGGATGCGCGACAGCCGGCCATTGCCGTCCTGAAAGGGATGGATCTCCAGAAACACCACTATGAAGATCGCGACGACCAGCAGCGGGTGCAGGCTCCTGTCCTGCTCCCGCGCGGCCACCCATTCGACCAGCTCGCTCATGCGGCGCGGCGTATCGAAGGGCGTGGCGGTCTCGAACACCACGCCCAGGCTCTTGCCGTCCTCGTCGAAGGCTTCAACGTGATTGGCGAGGGTCTTGTAGGAGCCGCGATGCCGCTCGTCCTTCGACGAGTGAACCAGCAGGTCGCGGTGGAGCTGGCGGATATGATTCTCCGTCAGCGGGATCGCCTCATAGGCATTGAAGATCGTCTCCATGACCTCGGCATAGCCGGCGACCTCCTGCTCATCGCGCGTGGCGAACGAGCCGATGCGGATGCTCGCCAACAGCTTCTCGACCTCCCGGTCGGTGAGCCGGGCACCCTCGATGCGCGTCGAGGAACCGATGCTCTCGATCGTGGCGACGCGGCGCAGGCTGGACAGACGCTCCGGCGCGATCCGGCCAATCGCCCGCCAGGCGCCCTTGAATTCGTCGATCTCCGCGATCAGCGACAGGATTTCCGGCGTGATGCGGAGCGTGGCGGTATTGAGCGTCATCCCGTTGATTCATCCAATTCCATCCAAATCCTTCTGGCATGGCTATAGCCAAATGTCCACCCATTTCCATCTATTTTTAAGCGGACGACCGAGCACCAGTCTCGATCCATTTCCCCTTGATTGAGTGAGGCTTAGGGCTCCGCCCTCGGCGCGCTGCGGAGTGCCTTCCGCCCAGCTTCCTCCGCCTCCGCCGCGCTCCGGCTCCGTGCAGCCGGTTCCCCGCGAAGGTACCCACTCCGCTCGCACACCCGCTGCTCGCCGCGAGGCAGGGTTGCAGCGCAGCGCTGCGAACCCAGCGACAAGGAAGCAAGTCGTGAACATCCAGAACATCGCCAAGACGCCCCGCAACACGATCTTTCAGGGCGATTGTATCGCCACCATGCGGCGCTTCGAGCGGGGATCGGTTGACTTCATCCTGACCGATCCGCCCTACATCACCCATTATCGCGGACGGGACGGCCGCACTGTCGCCAACGACGACAATTCCCGTTGGCTCAAGCCCGCCTTCAACCAGATGCACCGCATCCTGAAACCCAGCGGGTTTTGCGTCAGCTTCTACGGCTGGAACAAGGTTGACCTGTTCATGGACGCTTGGCGCGCGGCCGGTTTCCGCGTCGTCGGCCATCTTGTCTTTCGCAAGCGGTATGCTTCATCCTCGCGCTTTCTCCGTTATGAGCACGAGCAAGCCTATCTGCTGGCGAAGGGTGAAGTAGTGCCGCCAGCCTGTCCGATTCCCGACGTGATAGACTTTGCCTATACTGGCAACAAGCTGCATCCGACACAGAAGCCTGTGCCGGCGTTGCTGCCCTTGATCGAATGTTTCACCCGGCCGGGCGATCTTGTGCTTGACCCGTTTTGCGGATCGGGTTCGACATTGGAGGCAGCCCGACAGCTCGGCCGCGATTGGCTGGGCGTCGAACTGGACGAACGGCATAACGCAACGGCCAGCCGGCGGTTGCTGTCGCCCCTCAAGGCGGCCTGACAAGGGCCGCCGACCGGAAGGAGGAAAGCATGGTCGCGGTGATGTTGATGGGCGTTGCGGCGATCGTGTTTCTCTGCATCGCGGCCTACACGCTGGCGACCTATGCGCTGCCCTTCATGCTCGGCTTGGCGGCGGCGCGCTTTGCTTATCACACCGGCTCCGGCCTGATCGGTGCAGGGTTCGTCGGCCTTCTCGCTGGTGCGGTCGCTTTTGGGGTGCTGGTGTTTCTGTTCGAGACGTTGCGGCCCCCGGTCCTCCGCCTGGCCGTAGCGCTGATCTTCGCCATTCCGGCCGCGATTGCCGGCTATGCGCTGATCCACGGCATCACCCGCGACGCCGTGCCGTCCGAAATCTGGAGGCAAATCTTCTGCGCCATCGGCGGCCTTGTGGTTGGAGTCTCCGCGCTTATGAGGCTGGCCGCACCAGCGGCTGCACAGCCCGCGCAGACGGTCCGCTAATCAGCAAAGCCGCGTTCCCTGAAAGCCGGCAAGCTGGCTCTACGCATTTCCGGTTTTCCGCAATAGCGGCTCTAGTCGAACCGGCGAAGTTTCCCAAGCGGCTCGCGTCAGCGCCATGTTGGCTTTGTCTGGAAAGCGATAGTCGCGCAGGACAATCGCCACCTAACCGAAGGTCGTCGCCTGTTGCTTTGCGAGGGTGCGGGCGGCGCTCATGAACCGACGAAAGGCCGGATTGTCATTGCGAGGCGACCATACGGCGCAGAATGGAAGTTTCTCGGTTTTCAGGAGCTTATAGGTGATACCCGGAAACATAGCTCCGGTGGTCGCCTCGCTGGTCAAGGTCAGTCCACGTCCCAAGGCCACGAGTCGCATAAGATTGTCGCGGCCAACCCCGCATCGTTCAACGCTGGGATGACGCCCTAGCTCGGCCAGGTGCTTGACGAGGTAGTCGTGGATTTCCGGGCCAGGATCAGTGTCGGTAACGAGGAAATGCTCATCCCGGAGATCGTCCCAGTCGATCCGTTCGCAGCGCGCGAGCACATGATCATGTGGGATGACCGCGAAAACCTGCTCATCCCAAAGATGAGTAGTCTCGCAGCCGTATACTATAGGGGCGCCTGTCAGAAACGCCACATCCATCCGATGATGCTGAACGGCGGCAACATGCTGCGCCAGGCCTCCCTCCGTAAAATCGAGACGAACCCGAGGATTCTCCGCCTGATAGGCGTGCAGCAGGTCGGCCAGGAAACCTGAGGCCAGTGACGAGAAGATGCCGATCCTCACCATCCCGACCTCGCCGCGTCCGGCCGCTCCAGCACCCTTCAGGGCGTATTCGATCTGGCCGATCGCTGTGCGCGCATGACCCAGAAACTTCTCACCAGCATTCGTGAGCATCACTCCACCAGAATGGCGGACGAACAGCGCCACACCTATCTCATCTTCCAAATCGCGGATGCCGCGACTGACCGTTGACTCCCATACACCCAACTCAGCAGCCGCTTGCCGGAAGCTGCGCCTATCAGCAGCGACCAGAACGTAGCGCAGATATTGCAGCGCGATCTTGGACAGCACAGGTTTCACGACACCCTGCCGTCCGGCTCATCCGGGTTGTCCGATATGGCGCGTCAACCCCCAGAACAAGAGTCCCGCTCCGCTGAAGATCGCGCCGAGAATGGCGACCCCAGACCAACCGAGGAACGCATAGATCGTCGTTGCGGAGATCGCGCCGAGGCCGCTGCCGATGGAATAAAACACCATATATCCACCGACTAGGCGGCTGCGGGCTTCGGGATGCGCAGCGAAAATGAGGCTCTGGTTGGTGACGTGAACGGCCTGCACGGACAAATCGAGCAAGATAACGCCAACGGCGAGGGCGGTCAGCGAGGAATGCAGGAATGCGATCGGCAACCAGGAACTGGTCAATAGGACGAGAGCGATTCCGGTTGTCCATTGTCCAAGACCGCGATCGGCAAGACGCCCCGCTCCGCTGGCAGCGACAGCGCCTGCCAATCCGGCGAGGCCAAACAAACCGATTTCGGTATGCGATAGAAATAGAGGTGCCCCGCTTAGCGGCAGGACCAGGGCAGTCCATAGCGTACTAAAGCTCGCGAAGATCAGCAATGCGAGGACGGCACGGACTTGGAGAAGCGGATCACGCAGGAACAGCGTGGGTATGGAGCGTAGTGTCGCACCGTAGCTCTCGGGAGCCGGTGGGCTGGAATGCCGTGGCAGGAGCCAGGCGAGCAATGCGCTCATGACGGACATCAGCAGAGCCGAGGTCAGGTAAACAGACCGCCAGCCACCAAGATCGGCAATAACCCCCGAGACGAAGCGCGCCGAAAGAATTCCAGTTACGACGCCGCTCGTGACGAGACCCACCGCGCGGCCACGTTTAGATGCCGTTGCGAGCGTTGCGGTAAAGGCGACAAGCACTTGCACCACCACGGCCAGCAGGCCAACCGCGATCATACCAGCGAACAGCACGCCGACATGATGCGCCGTGCCGACAATGACGAGCGCAACCGCTGACAGAAAGGTTTGAGCAACAACGAGCTTGCGGCGATCGACGAGATCGCCGAGCGGCACAATAAAGAAGAGGCCGAGCGCATAACCTGCCTGTGTGAAGGTAATGACTATACCAACGGTCGCCGGGCTGATCGCGAAGGCGGCGGCCATAGAGTCGAGCAGCGGCTGTGCGTAATAGATATTGGCGACGCTCATCCCGCATGTGACGGCAAACACGAGGAGCAGGGTTTGTGTCAGTCCGTAGGACTGGGCCTGCCGACTCGATCCGGTGCCGATTGTCTCGATGCCCTTGCCCGCTGTTTCCGTCATGGTCTCACCGCAACGCCAATATCGCTTTCTGGTCCTATGACGAGACCACTTGCGGCGCCTGAAGTCTAGTTCTATTTTAGGACCGGATGTGGCGACGCTCGGGAGGCGCCCGATGGTGAAAAGGGTCAGCATGGCAGACGCAGATTGCCCGGTCGCTCGGGCGCTGGATGTCATCGGTGATTGGTGGTCCTTGCTGATCATCCGTGACGCCTTCGACGGCGCGCGCCGCTTCGGCGACTTCCAGTCGGGACTCGGTATCGCCAAAGGCATGTTGGCGACCCGGCTTCGCGATCTTGTCGAGCGCGGCGTCCTTACAACAGAGCCGGCATCAGACGGTAGTGCCTATCGGGATTACGTCCTGACGGAGCGAGGCCGCAGCCTGTTCCTCGTCATCGTCGCGCTTCGCCAATGGGGCGAAGATCAATTGTATCGGCGAGACGAGCGCCACTCCCTGCTTGTGGATACGGCAAAGAGCGAGCCCGTCGCACATCTCGAACTTCGATCGAAAGACGGGCGCCTTCTTCGTTGGAGCGATACGCGGGTTCAGAAAGCTGATGAAAAGTCCCAATCGCCCGAGCAGACAACCATTCGTCGGACCAAAGGCAAGGATGCCGCACACAATGCGTGAGATTGATCTAGTCGCGGAAGCTGACGTGCGAGCCCGTCAATATCTGACGGAAATTGAGGGTCGGCCGCCTTTTCCGACGCTCGCCGCCCGCGAGGCGTTGACGGCTTTTTCGGAGGATCTGCCTTCGCAGGGAGCCGACCCCTTCGAAACACTGAACATGCTTGATGTCTACGGCTCACCCGCGACGACGGCATCGAACGGCCCGCGCTATTTCGGATTCGTCATTGGCGCAGCGTTGCCGGGAGCAGCGGCCGTCGAACGGCTGATGCTGGCCTGGGACCAATGCGCTTCGTCCTACGATAATTCACCCGTCGCCGCGACAATTGAGAAGGTCGCGGCAAGCTGGCTGCTCGATATTTTGGACCTGCCGCGAGAGAGCGCGGTCGGTTTCGGCACCAGCGCCACCGCCTGCACGCTGTCCTGCCTTTCGGCGGCCCGCCGCTCGCTGCTCGGCCGCCTTGGCTGGGATTTCGACCAAGATGGCCTCATAGGAGCGCCCGAGATAAAGGTGGTCGTGTCCGAAACCGTCCACATCACCGTGCGCAAGGCATTGCGCCTTCTCGGCTTTGGAATGGCGCGTCTCATCGAGGCGCCAGTGGATCAGTATGGCCGGATCGACCCACGCCGGCTCCCGGCGCTTGACGAACGCACGATCCTTTGCCTTCAGGCCGGGGAAGTAAACACAGGCGAATTCGATCCCTTCGCTGAGCTGATCCCGGTAGCTCGCGCGGCGGGCGCCTGGGTGCATGTCGATGGCGCCTTTGGCCTTTGGGCTCGGGCTTCATCGCGCCGCTCGCTGACGGATGGTGTGGACACAGCCGACAGTTGGACGACCGACGGTCATAAATGGCTCAACACGCCCTATGATGGGGCAATGTCGATATGCCGCGACGCGGACGCGCTGGCACAAGCCATGAATAGCGATGCTGCTTATGCAACGGCGTCTAAAGACGCTCAGAAGAATCTGACCCTGGAGTTCTCGCGCCGCGCGCGCGGTATCCCGATTTGGGCCGCACTGCGCACGCTCGGAAAAGCGGGCGTGGCCGAGATGGTGGACAGACATTGTGAACAGGCCGCCTATTTGGCCGATCGCCTGCGAAACAGCAGCCTCACCGTGCTCAATCGCGTGGTTCTTAATCAGATTCTGGTTCGAGGTGCCACTGACAATGAAACCGCGCGCGTGCGGGAAGCTGTAATAGCCTCCCACGACGGATGGTTCGGCCCTTCGATATGGCGAGGCCAGACGGCCTTCCGTCTCAGCCTGTCGTCCTGGCGCACGACCAATACGGATGTCGCCAGACTTGCGGATCGGCTCATTGCGATTGCAAGAGGCCAGAACGACTGAGCCGGTAGGTTAGGTCCGCCAAGTTCCCGAAAGCTCTGGCCTCACGTGGCTTGCTGGTTTTCGGCGATTCGCACGAACGACCGAATCAGTTTCGCGTACTTAGGGCGATAGGCCGCCCTTAACGCGCTTTTATCCCTCGCCAAGTCGACCAAAGGCGACTATTTTAGTCGTTTTCATGGCGCGAGCGTCGTCGTCCGTAGGAGGTGATCATGCATGATCACCGCCCGACAGACGCGGGCCGCTCGCGCGTTGCTTGGCTGGTCACAGGAGACGCTCGCTGACAAGGCCCTGGTATCGCTGACCGCGCTCAAGCGCCTGGAGTCGCAAAACGACCTCAAGGTGCATGAATCCACGCGTGATCAGATACGCCGGACCTTCGAGGATAACGGCGTCGTCTTCCTGTCGTCCGACCAGGGTGAAGGAGTCATGCTTGTCCGACGCGCGTTGCATCATCATCGGGAGAAAAGCCGGTAGCAGCCTATTTGCGCATCGGCGTATCAACACCGCTCATACGCCCGACATCATCGGCCTCTATCATGCATGAGCGTCTGTACGCGCACGGCATGAGGACGCGCAACATGGGCAAACCCGGTTTTTCCGACGCACCGCCGACCAGCGAGACGATCACAGACTATGATCGGCAGCATCTCGCGACCTATCTGCGCCTCTTGGACGCCGAAGCCGATGGCGCCGAATGGCAGGAAGTTGTGCGCATCATTTTCGGGATCGACGCGAACCAAGACCCCGATCGCGCGGAGCGCGTCCACGCCAGTCATCTCGCTCGCGCGCATTGGATGACCGCGCATGGGTATGACGCTCTGCTTCGTTCAAGCTATCACTGACGCTAGGCGCGATGCGTAGCGCGCATCGCCTTATGTTTCCCGTCTCGTTCCAGAATGAGGGCAAAACGGCAAACGTAACTCCCTTGTTGCTCACGCCATCATGACTGGGGAGGATAGGAATGCCCGGCAAAGGCCAATGGCGGAACGAATCCGCCTACGACTATATCGACGACCTCGATCCCGCTGCGCTCGCCTGGGAGTTTCTGCGGCGCAATCGCGACTACCGGAAGGAATATGCAAGGGTGATGCGCGGAAGCGGGATCGACGCCGCCGCAGCATCCGGCCTGGCCGAGCATTGGGGGTTGCGATTTTGCCCTGAATCCAGAGATGGCCGCGCGGCCTGGCGCGATCCTCTGGAACCCCTTGGCGGACCCCGCGACGATCCTCCTGCTACCGTCCCCGTTCCTGCCCGCAAATCCGACCATCACTGAAGCGTCGCACCGCGACGCGCTTTTCCGGTCGGTTTGGGAGACGGGGGACACGATCTTTTCCCTACTTGTCGTGTCGGAACCGGCGAGCGGCGTGCCGCTTGCCGCCGTGGTCCTGCTCGACGATGACACGCCCGACAGACTTGAGGCCGTGACCCGTTTCTGGACGGGACTGCAACACCGACCCGCACCGCAGGACGACCGCATCACGCCCCAGCGCAGGCGACGCCTCCGCCAGATGCTGCGCGTCGTGGACGCACGGGACGAAGACGAAACCTATCGCATGATCGCAGAGGTGATGTTTCCTCAGCATCACATCGAGGCCGCATCCTGGGTCGGCAACCCTGTTCGGGAGACCACCATCCGCCTTGCGCGCGACGGCGCGAAGCTGGTGCGGGGCGGCTATCGGATGCTGCTGCGTCATCCCCGCAGGTCATAGCCAGGCACCGCCCGACCAGGGATGTCGATTTTAGCGCGCTAAGTTCGACATCGTGAAGACCACCCCCTCCACGCCACCGTTTCCTCCGCCGCCCGACAGTATCCGGCGGCATCCGGCAAGCACACGGAGGCCACCTCATGTCCGATACAACCACCGCTATTCCGCCACGCTACCTTTGCACGCCTGAAGCTGCGCGTTTTCTTGGGCTTTCCTATCGCACGCTTGAGAAGCATCGTTCCTACGGCACCGGCCCGACCTATCTCAAACTCGGCGGCCGGGTCGTCTATTCGATCGACGACTTGCGGGCCTGGGCCAGCCGGGGCGCGAAAACTTCGACCTCCGACCCCGGCCGGATCCTGCCGCCCAAGCCCCGTAACGACACCCGCGCCGCCTCGCGCTCTCGCTGACAGGCCGCGCGATGTCGTCCCGCCGCCAGGTTAACGAGCGCAATCAGCTCGACCTCTTCCACGCGCTGCCCGGCGATCTCGCTCCGCGCGACGCGCAGGACTTGATGGCCTATCCGTTCTTTTCGCTCGCCAAATCCAGGCGTCTCGCGCCGATCGACTTCAAGGCTGGCTCGATCCTGATCCGCGTGGAAGCCGTGCCCGAGCACGGCATGGCGACGATATGGGATGCCGATGTCCTCATCTGGGCGGCCTCGCAGATCGTCGAGGCGCGCGACGCCGGACTGCGGCCCTCCCGGCTCATGGCGGCGACACCCTACGAGATACTGACCTTCATCGGGCGTGGTGTGGGCTTACGCGATTACGACCGCCTGAAAGCGGCGCTCGACCGCCTGCAATCCACCACCATCGCCACGTCGATCCGGCAAGCGACCGAGCGGCGGCTGCATCGCTTCTCATGGATCAACGAGTGGCAAGAACGAGCCGATCAGCGCGGACGGCCGCTCGGTCTGGAACTGATCCTGCCGGACTGGTTCTACGCTGCCGTCCTCGACGACGCGCTCGTGCTGACCATCGACCGCGCCTATTTCAGCCTGACCGGCGGGCTCGAACGCTGGCTCTATCGCCTCGTGCGCAAGCATGGCGGCCGACAGGAACATGGCTGGAGCTTCGACCTCGGCCACCTTCACGCCAAGTCGGGCAGCCTCTCGCCGCTCAAGCATTTCGCCTACGACCTGCGCGAAATCGTCCGCCGACAACCGCTGCCGGGCTACCGCCTCGCCATCGAGCAGCCGGCTGATAGCTCCGAACGCCTGTCCTTCGCGCCGGTCGATCCACTGCCATTCCCGCGCGCGTCGCGACAGCGCCGTTTCACCGTTCACCCTGGGGATAAGCTGTGAATCGCCTCGTGCTATCGGGGACCGCCCTTATCGTGCCATCGGGGACGCGATCCTCGTGCTATCGGGGACCGGAATCGTCGATTCCGCTTTCTGAATCAGCGGCTTGTGGCGCCCGTAACTTCTCTAACCAGAATTACTACGTAATTCTTCTAACGGACCCCGCTTTTCGACCCGCTGCGGATAACTTGCCGGCAGCCAGGAGCGCGTCATGATCGTGACGCTCCTGAACCAGAAAGGTGGTGTCGGCAAAACGACATTGGCGTTGCACCTGGCCGGCGAATGGGCGCGGCAGGGAAAGCGCGTCACGCTGATCGACGCCGACCCGCAGGGCTCCGCGCTCGACTGGTCGCAGCAACGCATCCGTGAAGGGCTGCCGCGCCTGTTCGGCGTTATCGGTCTGGCGCGCGACACGCTGCACCGAGAAGCGCCCGAGCTGGCGCGCGATGCCGATCATGTCGTCATCGACGGCCCGCCGCGCGTTGCCAGTCTGATGCGTTCGGCGCTGCTCGCCGCCGACATCGTGCTGATCCCGGTGCAGCCGTCGCCATTGGACGGCTGGGCATCCGCCGAAATACTCGCCTTGCTCCGCGAAGCGCGCATCTACCGGCCCCAACTCGCCGCCCGCTTCATCCTCAATCGCTGCGCCGCGCGCACCATCATCGCTCGTGAGACGGCCGAGCTGCTGGCCGATCACGATCCGCCGGTTTTGCGTTCGACCATCGGCCAGCGCGTCGTCTTCGCCGATGCAGCGCAGTCCGGCCGGCTCGCCGCCGAGATCGACGAAGCCTGCCCGGCCGCGCGCGAGATCGCCGCGCTGGCCGCCGACATCGAACGGATCGCGCCATGACGGAGCGATCCATCAAACGCGGTTTCGCGTCCCGTCCGGCCGATCCCGAAAGCTGGATCAAGTCGGCCGAGGCGCCGCCCCAACGCGAAGTCGATGCCAGCGACTACACCGCCCGACTGACGATCGACATCACCCCCGCCTTGCGAGGGCGGATCAAGATCGCCGCCTTCCAACGCGGCGTCACCGTCGCGGACATGCTGCGCACGCTGCTCGCGCGCGAATTCCCACCTACCGAAGGAGAAACACCATGACCGGCAGCGCGGCACGCCCGCCGCGCGGCGGCCCGACGCCGACCGCGCTCCCACCCGACAGCCTCACCCATGTCGAACTGACCTGGGTGGAGAAGAAGATCGAGCACTGGATCAGGTTCGGCCACGAGGCGCACGACCAGATTCTCGACCGCCGCCGCCGCATCGTTTCCTTCCGGCCCGGCGCCGTCTTCGCCTTCGTCAGATGGGCGTCCAACGACTTCGGCACGATCATCTCGCGCATCGACATCGTGCGCGCGGTCTGCGTAGGCGAACCCTATCAGACGCTCCCGTTCGTGCGGCCCGGCGGCGCCATCGTGTTGCGCCTCGACGGCTGGCCGAAGGTCGAACGGGTGCTGAAGGTGATCGACGGGATCGAGGCGCTCGGCATCGACCCGGCGGAGATCGCACCGGAGCACTGGCGGCATATTCACAACCGGCTGACCACCGGGCACGAACCGCGTGCCTACGGCCGGGCGCAGCATAGCGCGTGGCTGCTGCGCCGAAAGGCCGAGTCATGACCCGCTTCGGCTACGTCATGGCGACGTATTTCACCACGCTCGGCATCGCCGGCCTCTCCTTCGTCCACGTCACGACGAAACTCATCTGGAACGCCTCGGCCAGCGCGCCGATCGGCCTTTATGCGATCCGGCCGGCACGGCATCTGGACGTGACGGAGCTGGTCGCGGTTGATCCGCCCGAACCGCTCGCCGGTTTCCTGGCGGAGCGCGGCTATCTCCCACGCGGAGTCGCGCTCATGAAGCGCATCGTGGCGTTGCCGGGCCAGGAGGTGTGCCGCACCGACCGCACCGTCACCATCGATGGTATCGCAATGGGCGATGCGCTGGAGCGCGACGGGCTCGGCCGCCCGCTGCCGGCCTGGCAGGGCTGTCGCCGCATCACGGCCGGCCAGGTTTTCCTCATGAACTGGCAGGTCCGCGACAGCCTGGACGGCCGCTATTTCGGCCCGATCCCGGCGAGCAGGATCATCGGCCGTGCGGTCCCGCTGTGGACCGACGAGGCTGGAGACGGCCGGTACGAGTGGCGCGCGCCGACATGGCAGGCCGCGCAGCAAGGGCGGGATTGACCATGCACATCCGCCGCCGTCACTCCGCCATCCTTCTCCTTTCCGGCTGCGCCCTTGCTGCTGCTTGGCCCACCGTCACGATGGCGCAGGACATGCCGCCGACGCGACAGCAACAGGCCGGCTCCTATGCCGACTTCATCGCCGAGGCATCTCGCCGCTTCGGCATCCCGGTCGCCTGGATACGCGCCGTCATGCGTGCCGAAAGCGCCGAGGCGGTGCGCGCGATCTCGCCTGCCGGCGCGATGGGGCTGATGCAGATCATGCCCGACACATGGGCGGATTTGCGCATCCGCTATCATCTCGGCGGCGGCCCTTACGATCCGCACGATAACATCCAGGCAGGTGCGGCCTATCTCCGCGAACTGCACGATCGCTACGGAGCGCCGGGCTTCCTTGCCGCCTACAATGCCGGGCCGCGCCGCTACGACGAATATCTCACGGCGGGACGACCATTGCCCGCCGAGACACGCGCCTACCTGGCCGCGCTCGCGCCGGTAGTCGGCGGCGGCGAGATGGCCGATCCGGTCATCGCCGCTGCCGCCGATCCGCTGTCATGGACCCGCGCACCGCTGTTCGTCGCGCGAAGGGATACTCCATCCAATGCCGATCCCGTGCAGATCGCCGCGCGCCCGAACGACACGCCGACCGCACCGTCAGTGCGCGAGATTCCCGCCGACACGCCGCGTCAGGATGGCCTCTTCGTCACACGCACCGATGCCGGGAGGCCGCGATAATGGCGGGGGCCTCAGATCGTGCTCTGGCGTGGCATGTCGTGCTCTGGAGGGCAGAAAGGACGGAGACAGCAAACACAACCGACCGATGGCAGGATAAAGGGCCGCGATGTGCGGCCTTGGGCGGTTGTGGTTTTTCAAGGGCTTACGCGACGATTTCGCGAGGTACGCCCGAGGGGCGCAGCCTGCGCCCTCGGCGCTTTCGCAGCTATTTCAACGTCATCGCGCGATGTGCGGGGTCCCGGCCATGACTGGCGAGGACGATTTCCGCATCCGGCTTGGCCGCATCCGCTCCACCCACGCGCAGCAAGCCAGGCCGTTCATCGCCCAGGCGCTCGCTGCCGCGCAAAGGGCCGGCGGAACGGTCTCGCGGAAAGGCACGATCAGCTCCGGCCATCGCTCCCGCTTCGGCCGAGGCCAGCGCGCGTCCGTGCAGGCCAACCGGCTTATCACCTCGCGCTCGCGTGGCGCCGTCGTGAAGGCGCGCGTCGTCCGCAACAACGGACGCAGTGCGCCGCTCGCCACCCATCTCAACTATCTCCGCCGCGAAGGCGTGACCCGCGATGGAGAAAAGGCCCGGCTATTCGGGCCGGAGACCGAGAATGCGGACGCGCGCAGCTTCGCCGAGCGGTGCGATGACGACCGCCACCATTTCCGGTTCATCGTGTCGCCGGACGATGCGGTGGAGATGGCGGACCTCAAATCCTTCACCCGCGATCTGGTCGGGCAGATGGAGAAGGATCTCGGGACCGAACTGGATTGGGTCGCCGTCGATCACTGGAACACCGAACATCCCCACGTTCATCTGATCGTGCGAGGCGTCCGCGACGACGGCGAGAACCTCGTCATCTCGCGCGACTATATCAAGGAAGGAATGCGCGACCGGGCGCGCGACCTCATCACCCAGGAACTCGGCCCGCGCACCGATCAGGAAATTCGCCGCGCGATCGAGAGCCAGGTCGAAACCGAACGCTGGACCAATCTCGACCGCCAGCTCGCGCGCGACGGCTATCGCACCGGCGTCATCGATATGGCGCCGCATCCCGATAGGCAGCCTGACGAATTCCATGCCCTCAAAGTCGGTCGGTTGCGCAAGCTCGAATCCCTCGGCCTTGCCGACCCGATCGGTCCCGGCCAATGGGCGCTGTCGGAGAAGGCCGAAGCAACCTTGCGCGAGCTGGGTGAACGCGGCGACATTATCAAGCGCATGCATCGTGGTCTCACCGAGCGCGGCATCGAGCAAGGTGCCGCGAACTATGTACTGGCGGGTGAGAGCCTCGACGATCCCATCGTCGGCCGGTTGGTGGATCGTGGCCTTGACGACGAGCTGAAGGGCACGGCCTACGCCGTGGTCGATGGTGTGGACGGGCGCACCCACCACATCAAGTTTCCCGATCTCGACGCTGCCGGCGACAGCGCGCCAGGCTCCATCGTCGAGCTGCGCAAGTTCGACGACGCGCAGGGCCGGCGACGGGTGGCGCTCGCCGTCCGCTCCGACCTCGACATTGAGGCGCAGGTTACGGCGTCGGGCGCCACCTGGCTCGACCGCCAGGCCATCGCGCGCGAGCCGGCCACGCTAGGCGAAGCCGGCTTCGGTGCCGAGGTACGCATGGCGATGGAGCGCCGCGCCGAGCGCCTGATCGAACAGGGCTTCGCCGAACGGCATGGCCGCAGCGTAATCTTCAGCCGCAACCTGATCGACACCTTGCGGCGGCGCGAGATGGAAACGCTCGGCGAAAAGCTCGCCGCAGAGACCGGACGCTCGTTCACCCAATCCGCCGCCGGTGAATATGTCGCCGGCACCTATAGCCGACGCTTCGCCCTCAGCTCGGGCCGCTTCGCCATGATCGACGACGGTCTTGGCTTCGAGCTCGTGCCCTGGACGCCCTCGCTCGACAAGCAGCTCGGCCGCCACGTCTCGGGCGTCGCGCGCGGCGACGGCGGCATCGATTGGGGCTTCGGACGAAAGCGCGGACTCGGCCTGTAGCGCCGCTTTCAGAAAAGGAGTTCACGACCATGCCTGCCACGAAAATCCTTTGGGGTCCGATCATCGTCGTCTCGTTGATCGTCCTGTTCACGACCTGGGGCGCGACGCAATGGACGGCCTGGGAACTCGGCTTCCAGACACAGCTTGGAGCGCCGTGGTTCCGGCTGCTCGGAATGCCCGTCTATTACCCGCCTGCCTTCTTCTGGTGGTGGTATTTCTATGACGCCTATGCACCCGCGATCTTCGTTCACGGAGCCTATATCGCGGCGTCGGGCGGATTCCTGTCGATCGCTGCTGCGATTACCATGTCGGTCTGGCGGGCGCGCGAGGCGAAGACTGTCGAGACCTACGGCTCGGCGCGCTGGGCGCAGCCCGACGAGGTGAATGATGTCGGCCTGCTGGGGCCGGACGGGGTGCTGCTTGGCAAGCTGGAGCGCGCCTATCTGCGCCATGACGGTCCTGAGCATGTGCTGTGTTTCGCGCCGACGAGATCGGGCAAGGGCGTGGGCCTCGTGATCCCATCGCTGCTCACCTGGCCGGGCAGCGCCATCGTGCATGACATCAAGGGCGAGAACTGGCAGCTCACCGCCGGTTTCCGCTCACGGCACGGCCGCGTGCTGCTGTTCGATCCGACCAACCGGAAGTCCGCCGCCTACAATCCGTTGCTGGAGGTGCGGCGCGGCGAATGGGAGGTGCGCGACGTGCAGAATATCGCGGATATTCTCGTCGATCCAGAAGGGTCGTTAGAGAAAAGAAACCATTGGGAAAAAACCAGCCACGCGCTGCTCGTCGGCGCGATCCTCCACGTCCTCTATGCGGGCGAAGACAAGACGCTGGCGGGCGTCGCCGCTTTCCTGTCGGACCCGAAGCGCCCGATCGAATCCACGCTGGCGGCAATGATGAAAACGCCCCATCTCGGCGAGGCCGGCGTCCATCCCGTCGTCGCCTCGGCCGCGCGCGAGCTGCTCAACAAATCCGACAACGAGCGGAGCGGCGTGCTCAGCACCGCCATGTCGTTCCTGGGATTGTATCGCGATCCTGTCGTCGCCGAGGTGACACGCCGCTGCGACTGGCGGATCACCGATCTTGTCGGCGGCGCGCGCCCGGCGACGCTCTACCTCGTCGTGCCGCCCAGCGACATCAACAGGACGAAGCCGCTGATCCGGCTCCTCCTCAATCAGATCGGGCGCAGGCTCACGGAAGATTTGCAGGCCAAGGCGGGACGCCATCGCCTGCTGCTCATGCTGGACGAGTTTCCGGCGCTCGGCCGGCTCGACTTCTTCGAGTCGGCATTGGCCTTCATGGCGGGCTACGGAATCAAATCCTTTCTGATCTCGCAGTCGCTGAACCAGATCGAAAAGGCTTACGGCCCGAACAATTCGATCCTCGACAATTGTCATGTGCGCGTCAGCTTTGCCACCAATGATGAAAGGACGGCGAAAAGGGTGAGCGACGCGTTGGGCACCGCGACCGAGATGAAGGCGATGAAGAATTATGCCGGCCATCGCCTCTCGCCCTGGCTCGGCCATTTGATGGTGTCGCGCTCGGAGACCGCCCGCCCGCTGCTTACCCCCGGCGAGGTGATGCAGCTCCCGCCAGCCGACGAGATCGTCATGGTTGCGGGCTTGGCTCCGATCCGGGCAAAGAAGGCGCGCTATTACGAAGACCCACGCTTTCAGGAACGTATCCTGCCGCCGCCAGCGCCGACCCGGCCGGACAAGCCACGGCCCGACGATTGGAGCGCGCTGCCGATGCCCCCGGCGCCGGAATTGCCCGCTGCCGATCGAGCCACGCAGCAAGACGACGATGATCCGACCGGATCGGAACGCCGCCGGCAACCTGAGTTGAACCACATGGAAACCGTCGAGAAGAAGGAGCCGCTCGACAACCAATTTGCAGCCGACCTCGATGACGACGAGCCGGACGATGCCGCCCGCGTCGGTCGGATGCGCGAGATCATGCAGAGCGTCGCGCGCCAGGCTCCGCTGGATCGCGGCGACGGACTGGATATGTGAGGCGCGGCCGATGAAGAAGCAGCGCCTTTCCGTCTATCTGGACTCCGACGTGATGAAATCGCTCGCGGACTATGCCGCGCGCCGCGACCAGTCTCGTTCGCTGATCGCCGAGGCCGCGATTGCATCCTTCCTGTCGCCCGATGCCGCCGAGCGGCAGGAAGCGGCCACGGCCAAACGCCTCGACCAGCTTGATCGCCGCATGACCCGCATGGAACGCGATCTCGGCATCGCCGTCGAAACGCTGGCCGTTTTCGTGCGGTTCTGGCTGACCACGAATCCCCCCTTGCCGGAGCCGGCCCAGGCCGCCGCGCGCGCCAAGGCCGGCGAACGCTATGACGCTTTCGTCAATGCGCTCGGTCGCCGACTCGCCAAGGGGCCGAAGCTGCGCCAGGAGATTTCCGAGGACATATCGGGCGCACCCGCACCCGAATAAGCGTCCGGGCGTCGATCTCAAGTATCGACCGATTCCACCTACAGCCTGTTTTTCTACGCTACACTACGACGATCACATTCCGGTTGTTGCCTCGCCCCATTTCTTGCCTCTTCTACTCATCCCCGACCCAGGGCCGTCCTCGCGCGGTCCCGAACAAGGAACGGGGACGAGATGGTTTCTCACCAGAATTCGGAGGCGATGAACCGGGGCGCGCGCATGTTGCGCACGGCCCTCGGCCCGGCCATCGCCCGGTTCCTGGAAGACGCCAAAGTCGTCGAGGTGATGCTCAACCCCGATGGGCGGCTCTGGATCGACCGGCTCTCCGAAGGGCTCGCCGACACGGGTGAGCGGCTGTCACCGGCCGATGGCGAACGTATCATCCGCCTGGTCGCGCACCATGTCGGCGCCGAGGTTCACGCGGGTAGTCCGCGCGTGTCAGCCGAGTTGCCGGGCACCGGCGAACGGTTCGAGGGCTTGCTGCCGCCCGTCGTCACGGCGGCGACCTTCGCCATCCGCAAGCCCGCCGTCGCTGTCTTCACCCTGCTGGATTACGTGGCCGCCGGCATCATGTCGGCGGAGCAATCCGATATCCTCCGCCGCGCCGTCGCATCCCGCGCCAACATTCTCGTCGCGGGCGGCACCTCGACCGGCAAGACCACGCTCACTAATGCCTTGCTGGCGGAAGTGGCGACGACCGGCGATCGCGTCGTCATCATCGAGGATACGCGCGAGCTGCAATGCACCGCGCCCAACCTCGTCGCCATGCGGACCAAGGATGGCGTCGCCTCGTTGTCCGATCTTGTCCGCTCCTCGCTTCGCCTGCGCCCCGACCGCATCCCGATCGGCGAGGTGCGAGGCAGCGAAGCCCTCGATCTCCTGAAAGCCTGGGGCACCGGCCATCCCGGCGGCATCGGTACCATCCACGCCGGCAGCGCCATCGGCGCGCTGCGCCGGCTCGAACAGCTCATCCAGGAAGCCGTCGTCACGGTCCCGCGCGCGCTGATCGCGGAAACCATCGACCTCGTGGCGGTCCTCGCCGGCCGTGGCTCCGCCCGCCGCCTCGCCGAACTCGCGCGCGTCGAAGGGCTCGGCGGCGATGGCGATTACCGCGTCACCCCCGCAGTCCCAGCCACAGGAGACCCCGCATGATCCACCGCCTGTCCACTCTGCGCCGCAGGATCGCGACCACAATATCCGCCGCCGCGCTCAGCATCCTGCTCGCTCCGGCCGCCTACGCTTCCGGCTCGTCGATGCCGTGGGAACAGCCGCTCCAGCAGATCGAGCAGTCGATCGAGGGGCCGGTCGCCAAGGTTGTGGCCGTCATCATCATTATCGTGACGGGCCTGACCCTGGCTTTCGGCGATACCAGCGGCGGCTTCCGCCGGCTGATCCAGATCGTGTTCGGCCTGTCGATCGCGTTCGCCGCCAGCTCGTTCTTCCTCTCGTTCTTCAGCTTCGGCGGCGGGGCGCTGGTGTGATGGCCGGCGCGCTCGACGAGACCATCCCCGGCTTCACCGTGCCGGTGCATCGCGCGCTGACCGAGCACATTCTGCTCGGCGGCGCCCCGCGCTCCGTCGCCATCCTGAACGGCACGATCGCCGCGGCGCTGGGCCTCGGCCTGCGCCTCTGGCTGGTCGGGATCGGCATCGGCGCGATTGGGCATTTCGCCGCCGTGTGGGCCGCCAAGCGCGACCCGCAATTCGTCGATGTCGTGCGCCGGCATCTGCGCATCCCCAGCCACTTGTCGGTCTGAAGGTGCGGCCATGATGAACCTTGCCGAATATCGCCGCGCCTCGTCCCGCCTCGCGGATTTCCTGCCGTGGGCCGCCCTCGTCGGCGAGGGCGTCGTGCTCAACAAGGATGGTTCGCTGCAAAGGACGGCGCGGTTTCGCGGTCCCGATCTCGACAGCGCCGTCGCGGCCGAGCTGATCGCCGTCGCCGGCCGGCTCAACAATGCCTTCCGCAGATTGGGGAGCGGCTGGGCGATCTTCGTGGAGGCGCAGCGCGAGGGCGTCGGCGCCTATCCCGCGAGCCGTTTTCCCGACGCCGCGTCCGCCCTGGTCGATGCTGAGCGCAAGGCGGATTTCGAGGAAGAAGGCGCCCATTTCGAGTCCCGTTATTTCCTGACCTTCACCTATCTGCCGCCGGCCGAGGACGCCGCCCGCGCCGAAAGCTGGCTCTACGAGGGCAAGGCGTCACAGGGCGTCGATGCCTATGAGATTCTGCATGGCTTCACCGACCGCACCGGCCGCATCCTCCAGCTCATCGAGAGCTTCATGCCGGAGTGCGCCTGGCTCGACGACGCCGAGACTCTGACCTATCTGCACTCGACCGTCTCGACCAACCGCCAGCGCGTGCGCGTCCCCGAGACGCCGATGTATCTCGACGCGCTGCTTGCCGATCAGCCGTTCACAGGTGGACTCGAACCACGCCTCGGCAACGCGCATCTGCGCATCCTCACCATCGTCGGCTTCCCGACAGTGACGACGCCGGGGCTGCTCGACGATCTCAACCGGCTCGCTTTTCCCTATCGCTGGAGCACGCGCGCGATCCTGCTCGACAAGACCGACGCGATCCGCCTGCTCACCAGGATCAGGCGGCAATGGTTCGCCAAGCGCAAGTCGATCGCCGCGATCCTGAAGGAGGTGATGACCAACGAGGCGTCGGTGCTGGTCGATACCGACGCCTCCAACAAGGCTGCCGATGCCGACCTCGCCCTTCAGGAATTGGGCGCCGACTATGCCGGCCAAGCCTATGTGACGGCGACCGTCACCGTCTGGGACGACGATCCGCGTGTCGCGGCCGAGAAGCTGCGGATGGTCGAGAAGGTCATCCAGGGCCGCGACTTCACGGCCATGCCGGAGACCGTCAACGCGGCCGACGCCTGGCTCGGCAGCTTGCCGGGCCACGTTTACGCGAATGTCCGGCAGCCGCCGGTCAGCACGCTCAATCTCGCCCACATGATCCCGCTCTCGGCGGTGTGGGCGGGCGCGGCGCGGGACGAGCATTTCGGTGAGCCCCCCTTGCTCTACGGCAAGGCCGAAGGCTCCACCCCGTTCCGGTTTTCCATTCATGTCGGGGACGTCGGGCATCAACTCATCGCCGGACCGACCGGCTCCGGCAAATCCGTGCTGCTCGCGCTGATGGCGCTCCAGTTCCGCCGCTATCGCGGCTCTCACGTCTTCGCCTTCGACTTCGGCGGCTCGATCCGTGCCGCCGCGTTGGCGATGGGCGGCGACTGGCACGATCTCGGCGGCGGCCTGACCGAAGGCTCCGAGACCTCCGTCGCGCTCCAGCCGCTCGCGCGCATCCATGACACCTATGAGCGGGCCTGGGCCGCCGACTGGATCGTCGCGATCCTCGTGCGCGAAGGCGTGACGATCACGCCGGAGGTGAAGGAGCATGTCTGGACGGCGCTGACCTCGCTCGCCAGCGCGCCCGCGAGCGAGCGGACGATCACCGGCTTCACCGTCCTGCTCCAGTCGAACGATCTGAAACAGGCGCTGCGGCCCTATTGCGTCGGCGGTCCCTACGGACGGCTGCTCGACGCCGAGGACGAACATCTCGGCGAGGCGTCCGTCCAGGCGTTCGAGATCGAGGGCCTTGTCGGCACCGGCGCCGCGCCCGCCGTGCTGGCCTATCTGTTCCACCGCATCGACGATCGGCTCGACGGCTCGCCCACCTTGCTCATCATCGACGAGGGATGGCTGGCGCTCGACGACGACGACTTCGCCGGCCAGCTCCGCGAATGGCTGAAGACCCTCAGGAAAAAGAACGCCTCGGTCATCTTCGCCACGCAGAGCCTGTCGGACATCGAGGGGAGTCCGATTGCGCCCGCGATCATCGAGAGCTGCCAGACGCGCATCCTCCTCCCCAACGAGCGGGCGATCGAGCCGCAGATCACCCGCATCTATCGGCAGTTCGGCCTCAACGACCGCCAGATCGAGATCATCGCGCGGGCCATGCCCAAACGCGATTACTACTGCCAGAGCCGCAGGGGCAATCGCCTGTTCGAGTTGGGCCTGTCGGACGTGGCGCTGGCGCTGTGCGCCGCCTCGTCGAAGACCGACCAGGCCGATATCGCCCGCATCCTCGCCGAGCATGGCCGCGATGGATTCCTCGCGGCCTGGCTCCGCCACCGGCAGGTCGATTGGGCCGCCGACCTCATTCCCGATCTCACCAACCTGGAGATACCGTCATGATTGTCCGTCGCTCGCGTGGAGCGTTGCTCGCCGCGTCCATACTCGCCGTTCCCGTCGCGCTGTCACCGATGCTGGCGACGCCGGCCGCCGCGCAATGGACGGTGTTCGACCCGACCAACTATGTGCAGAACGTGCTGACCGCCGCGCGCGAGCTTCAGCAGATCAACAATCAGATTCAACAGATCGAGAACCAGACCCAATCCCTGGTCAATCAGGCCCGAAACCTCGCGAGTATGCCCTATTCGCTGGTCTCGACCATCACCAGCCAGATTCAGCGCACCGAGCAGCTCATCAGCCAGGCCCAGCGCATCGCCTACAGCGTCTCGTCGATCGACCAGGCGTTCACCCAGAATTACGGCGCGATCAATCTCAACCTCAGCCAGCAGCAGATGATCGCACAGGCGCAGCAGCGTTGGCAGACATCCGTTTCGGGCTTGCAGGACGCGATGCGGATGCAGGCCACGGTGGTCGGCAACATCACGACCAACCGCGCCACGGTGACGACGCTCGGGGCGTCCAGCCAGTCCGCGACGGGAGCGTTGCAAGCCGCTCAGGTGAACAACCAGCTTCTCGTTCAAATCTCGCAGCAGCTCTCCGACCTCATCGCCCTGGAGGCAGCGAACGGTCGCGCCCGTGCGCTCATCGACGCAGCCAAGGCCACCAACCAGAACCAGGGGGCGACGCAGCTCTCCACCTTCCTCACGCCCGGCGTCGGCTACCAGCCCGGCAACGTCCAGATGTTCCACGGCAACTGAGGCTGGCGATGGACGGGAAAACGCTTGCCCGGCTGGGCGCTGTGATCTTCGTCGCGCTCGCGATCACCGCGACCGTGATCGACATGACCCGCAAGGGGACGGCGCCGACCGAGGCGAGCGTGCCGTCCGCTGTTGAACCCAACACCGATCCGCTGCGCGACGAGCTGATCCGCTGCCAGCTCCTCGGCGAAGCCGGCGCACACGACGCTGCCTGCCTGCGCGCCTGGGCCGAGAACCGGGGCCGCTTCCTCGCGCCCGATGCGCGCCCCGAGGCCAGGCTGCCCGAGCCGATCGCCCCCGCCAAGCCGGAGGCTCGATAGAACCATGCACGGCACCGGCGTCATCGACCAGTTCCTCAACACCTTCACGACCTATATCGACAGCGGCTTCGGCCTTCTCAGAGGCGAGGTCGGCTTCATCGCCACGACGTTGATCGTCATCGACGTGACGCTCGCGGCGCTGTTCTGGTCCTGGGGCGCGGACGACGACATCATCGCACGCCTGGTCAAGAAGACGCTGTTCGTCGGCGTGTTCGCCTACATCATTTCCAACTGGAACAATCTCGCCCAGATCATCTTCGAGTCCTTTTCCGGCCTCGGCCTGAAAGCCGCCGGATCGAGCCTCTCGGCCGCCGACTTCCTCCGGCCCGGTCGCATCGCGCAGGTCGGACTCGATGCGGGCCGGCCGTTGCTCGCTTCGATCTCCGGCCTGATGGGCTATGTCTCCTTCTTCGAGAATTTCATCCAGATCGCGGCGCTGCTGTTCGCCTGGGTGATGGTGCTGCTCGCCTTCTTCATCCTTGCCATCCAGCTCTTCGTGACGCTCATCGAATTCAAGCTGAGCACGCTCGCGGGCTTCGTCCTCATCCCCTTCGGCCTGTTCGGCAAGTCCGCCTTCATGGCCGAGCGCGTGCTCGGCAACGTCATCAGTTCCGGCATCAAGGTGCTGGTGCTGGCCGTGATCGTCGGGATCGGATCGACGCTGTTCTCGCAATTCACCACCGCGAACGGCACGCACTTCAGCATCGACGACGCAATGACGATCGTGCTTGCGGCCTTGTCGCTGCTCGGCCTTGGCATCTTCGGTCCCGGCATCGCCAACGGCCTGGTGTCGGGCGGCCCGCAACTCGGCGCGGGCGCCGCTATCGGTGTCGGCATGGCGGCCGGCGGTGTTGTCGCGGCTGGCGCCGCTGCCGCTGGTGCTGCGGCCTCTGGCGGAGCTGCCCTTGTCGGCGGAGCTGCCGCCGCAGCGCGTGCCGGCGCCTCGATGGCGGGCGGCGCCTCGACCGCCTACAGCCTGGGCGCAGCCGGCCAGTCGGGCGCGGCCGGCGTCGCCTCCGGCCTTGGAGGGGTTGCACGCGCCGGTTTCGGTAGCGCCACCTCGCCGCTGCGCCGCGCGGTGGGCCGCGCCGCCGACAGCATGAAATCGAGCTTCGCCGAAGGCGCCCGATCGGCGGCCGGAGACACGGGCGGCGCCTCGACGATGGGCACGGTCGGCGGCGAAGCCGAGGCCGCCAGCAATACATCCGCCACCGGCACATCGACCGACGGGTCATCCGCCGCCGGTACGCCCGCCTGGGCGAAGCGCATGAAGCGCTCCCAGCAGATCACGCATGGCGTCCAGACCGCCGCCCATGCCGTCCGTTCCGGTGACGGACACAGCGGCGGCTCTTCCGTCAATCTTTCCGGAGGCGACCGCTGATGTTCAAACGACCCGCCGCGCATTACGGCAAGACACCCCAGCCCGAGACACCCTATCAGCGGGCCGCCCAAGCCTGGGACGACCGCATCGGCTCGGCCCGCGTGCAGGCCCGCAACTGGCGCTTCATGGCGTTCGGCTCGCTCGCCTTGTCGGCCGGCTTCGCCGCCGCGCTGGTCTGGGAGACGGCGCGCGGCACGGTCGTCCCCTGGGTCGTGCAGGTCGATCGTCTCGGTCAGGCGCAAGCCGTGGCGCCGGCACAAGCCGGCTACACGCCGAGCGACCCGCAGATCGCCTTCTACCTTGCGCGCTTCGTCGAGGAAGTGCGCAGCATCCCAGCCGATCCGGTCATCGTGCGCCAGGACTGGCTGCGCGCCTACGACTTCACGACCTCGACCGGCGCCGTCGCGCTCAACGAATATGCCCGCGCCAACGACCCCTTCGCCAAGGTCGGCCGGCAGCAGATCGCGGTCGATGTCTCCAGCGTCATCCGGGCGTCGCCCGGCTCGTTCCGCGTCGCCTGGACCGAGCGCCGCTATCAGGACGGCGCGCTCGCCGACACCGCGCGCTGGACCGCGATCATCTCCGTCGTCGTCCAGACACCCGGCGACGCCGACACGCTGCGGAAGAACCCGCTCGGAATCTACGTCAACGCCATCAACTGGTCACGGGAGCTTGGGCAATGAAGCCGTCTTGTCCGATTGCCGGAAACCCGGCTTTGCTTACAATCGCATATCCGCGTTTCCGCATCTCCGCGCTGCCGCTTGTGCTGCTTTCCGCATCCGCGCTTGCCGGCTGCGCCATGGCGCACCAGCCGCCGGAGATCTCCTACGACAATGCGGCGCCCGCCGTCCTGGCCGCCGATCCCCCGGCGCCTGTGCAGGTGGTGGAATTGCCGAAGCCGCTGCCGCTGCCCGGCCAGTTGAAGCCGGTCGAGCGGGGCAAGCTGCCGCCGGAGCCGGCCGACCCTGCCGCGCGCATCAACCAGGCGAACGCCGCCGCGCGCGTGCAGCCGGTGCGCGATGGCTTCATCAACGCCATGCAGGTCTATCCCTTCACCGATGGCGCGCTCTATCAGGTTTATTGCGCCGTGGGCGAGATCACCGACATCGCGCTCCAGCCGGGCGAGCAACTCGTCGGCTCCGGCCCGGTGGCGGCCGGCGACACGGTGCGCTGGATCATCGGCGACACACAGAGCGGGACCGGGGCGACCACCCAGGTCCACATCCTGGCCAAGCCCACACGGCCCGAGCTGGTGACGAACCTCATCATCAACACCGACCGGCGCACCTACCACATGGAGCTGCGCGCGGGCGAGAAGACCTACATGGCGTCGGTTTCCTGGCAATATCCGCAGGATCAGCTCATCGCGCTCCGCCGGCAGAATGTCGAAGCTCAGGCCGCGCAGCCAGTCGCCACGGGCGTCGATCTCGCCCGCATCAATTTCCGCTACGCGATCGAGGGCGACCGCGCGCCCTGGCGGCCGCTGCGCGCCTTCGACGATGGACGGCAGGTCTATATCGAGTTTCCGACCGGCATCGCCCAGGGCGAGATGCCTCCGCTGTTCGTGGTCGGCTCCTCCGGCAAGACATCCGAGCTGGTGAACTACCGCGTGCGCGCCAACTACATGATCGTCGATCGGCTGTTCGCCGCCGCCGAACTCCGGTTCGGCGACAAGGAGTCCGAGAAGCGCGTGCGGATCGTCCGTAACGATGGAAGGCCGGCGTCATGAGCGAAGCCGAACCTCACGAGCAGGAGGAAGCCGCACCGCCCGCCGACGCCGCTACCCCGATGCGGCTTCGTGGCGCGACGCCGCGCGTCACCCGCCTCTCGCGCAAGGCGCTGGCCGGGATCGGTCTGGTCGCCAGCGTCGGCATCGGCGGCGCGTTGATCTATGCCCTTCAGACGAACCACACCGGCAAGTCGGGGCAGGAACTCTACTCGACCGACAACCGCGCGACGGCGGATGGTCTCGCGGGCCTGCCGCACGACTATACAGGCGTGCCGCAGCTCGGCCCGCCACTGCCCGGCGATCTCGGGCGCCCGATCCTCAATGCGCAGAACCGGGGCCAGGACGTGCCGGCGCCCGCGATCGGCGCCCCGAATCCCGGCCTGAGTGCCGAGGAACAGCGGCGGCTTCAGGAACTCGAAGCCGCGCGAACCAGCAAGCTGTTCTCGGGCGCCGAGGGACGCACCGCAACGGCGGGCATCAGTTCCGCACCCAATCCGCAGCCCGCGGCCACGCTCGCCAATCTCGGGCTTGCGCCGTCCACAGCGACGCCCACGGCGCAGGATCGACAAACCGCCTTCCTGACGGCCGACCCCGACCGCAAGACGGTGGCGCCCGACCGCGTGAAGGCGCCGGCTTCGCGGAATATCCTCCAGGCTGGCGCGGTCATTCCCGCCGCGATGATCACCGGCATCCGCTCCGATCTTCCCGGCCAGATCACGGCCCAGGTGACTGAGAATGTCTATGACAGCCCGACCGGCCATATTCTCGTCGTGCCCCAGGGCACCCGCGTCATCGGCCAATACGACAACAATATTGGCTTCGGGCAAAGCCGCGTGCTGCTCGTCTGGAACCGGCTGATCTTCCCCAATGGCCGCTCGATCGTTCTCGAGCGCCAGCCCGGCGCCGACGCCGAGGGCTACGCCGGTCTCGAGGATGGCGTCGATTATCATTGGGGCGAGTTGTTCAAGGCTGCCTTGCTCAGCACTATCCTCAGCGTGGGATCGGAAGCCGGCTATTCCGGCAATGAAAGCGACATTGCCCGCGCGCTACAGCAGGGCGCGTCCAACAGCACTAGCCAGATCGGCCAGCAGATCGTCGGCCGCCAGCTCAGTATCGCGCCGACGCTTACGATCCGGCCTGGGTTCCCGGTTCGGATCGTTGTTACACACGATCTTGTCCTCGAGTCTTACGGAGGCTGACATGACCAAGCTGAAACTCGGGCCGATCGTCGATCAGAAGCCGGTGAAGGTATCGGTGGATCTTCCGGCCGTGCTGCATCGGAATTTAGTTTTGTATGGCGAGGTGCTCGGTCGTGACAGCAACCAGCCACCCGTTGATCCGGTGCGCCTGATTGTGCCTATGTTGGAGCGGTTTCTCGCGACCGATCGAGGGTTTGCAAAGTCCAAGCGTCCCATCCAAACGGCCCGCGACGGTACAGGCCCTTGACGGGCTCATAGCATCATTTCGCAGCTCTGGCGACCGCCGCTTTCTTCGAGAGGGTCCGCGCCATGCTCAGAAAGCGACGGAAAGCGGGATTGTCATTGCGCACCGACCACACTGCGCTGAAGGGTAATCGCTCCCCTGTGAGCGGCCGATAGACGACGCCAGGAAATGCGGCGCCGGTCGTCGCCTCGCTGGTGAGGGTCAGTCCCCGGCCGAGAGTGACGAGCTTCATGAGGTTGTCCCTGCCGACGCCGCACCGCTCCACGGTCGGATGGCGGCCCAGTTCGGCCAGGTGCTTCACGAGATAGTCGTGAATTTCGGCGCCGGGATTCGTCTCGCTGACGATGAAATGTTCATCACGCAGATCGTCCCAACAGATTTCTTCGCGTCCGGCCAAGTCATGATCCTGTGGGAGTACAGCGAAGACCCGTTCCTCCCATAGACGTGCCGCTTCGCAGCCATAAGCCGCAGGCTCGCCCGTGAGGAACGCCACATCCATCCGATGATGCTGGACGGCAGCCACGTGCTCCGCTGGCCCGCCCTCGGCAAAATCGAGATGAACGAAGTGGTTTTCCGCCTGATAGGCTTGCAGCAGATCGGCGAGAAAACCCGACGCTAGCGACGAGAAGATGCCGATCCGCACCATACCGACCTCGCCGCGCCCAGCCGCTCCGGCATCCTTCAACGCATATTCGATTCGCCCCACCGCCGGGCGGGCATGGTTCAAGAACCTGCTGCCCGCGTTGGTGAGCGTCACGCCGCCTGGGTGACGGATGAACAGCGCAACGCCGATCTCATCTTCCAGATCGCGTATGCCCCGGCTGATCGTCGATTCCCAAACCCCAAGCTCGACCGCCGCTTGCCGGAAGCTACGCTTCTCGGCGGCAACCAGGACATAGCGCAAATATTGCAGTACGACCTTGGAAGTGGACGATGCGGCCATACTGCGGACCCGAGTCTACGATCGAGTTCTTGGCGGTGCTTGGGTCATGCGAGTGGCCATTGCCACCGCCGCGATCAACGCAAGCATGAAGATCATCGTCGCGAGAATTCCCCGACTCATTCCGAACACGGCGCTCGTGCCGAATGCGGCAGCGGACGAGCTGGCGATCTGGAAGAATCCGATCAGCCCCGACGCCACGGCCGAACGGCCGTGCTCGCTCGCGATCGCCCCGGCTATGGCGAGCGACATCGACGAGCCGTTCGCCAAACTCACGAGCAGCATGGGCAGCACGACGGCGCCCGCGCCCATATCGGGCCATGCCAGTGTCAGCAGGAAAGCGCATCCTCCGGCTACGAAAGACGCCACGCCGAGGGTAATGATGGCATCGTACGGCAGACGGTCGAGCAAAAGCCGGGAAATCCGGTTGGCGCCTATGATGCCGCAGGTCAGCGGCAGATAGAGCCAGCCGATACTGGTCTCCGATAGGCCCAGCCTATCGAAGACGAAGGACGACTGCGTCAGATACACAAACCATGCGCTGTAGATCGCGCACACCACCAGCGTGTATTGCAGAAACTTCCGGTCCTTCAGGACCGCTGGAAACCCGTCAAAGGGGGATCTGGCCGCCGATCCCGCCGGTCGCGTTTCCGGTAGCAGCGCCATGGTGAGGATCAAAGCCAGAAGGCCAAACGCGCCAACAAACAGGAAGTCGGCGCGCCATCCGAACGCCCTCGCCAGATAGGCCCCGATCGCGGGCGCGATGGCCGGCGACAGCGAGACCAGCGGATAGACGATATTGTAGACTTTCGCCGCCGCCGTCCTATCGCAGGTATCGGCGATGATGGCTCGTCCGAGCACGAGGCCGGACGCCGCTCCGCAGCCTTGCAGCATTCGCCATGCCAGAAAGCTGCCGAAGCCCGCGGTCGAGGCGCAGCCAATCGAGCCGATGATGTAGAGCAAGATGCCGATCACAAGGACGGGCTTGCGCCCCCAGCGATCGGACAAGGGGCCGTAAAAGAGCTGGGATACGGCGAGCGCGATCAGATAGGCCGAGACGGTTTGCGGCATTTGCCAGTTCGCGATGCCGAAGCCCAAGGTCATCGCCGGCATTGCGGGAACGTAGACATCCGAGGCGAGCAGCCCGAATGAGCTGAGGATAGCGATGACGAGAATCAGCGAGGGAGAAAGCATGGCTCACCCTCGCTCTGCGAGAGATGCTTCAGCCGCCCGCTTCGCTTTCCCGCCGAAGATGAGAAAGCTCGACAAGGCCAAAATCCAAACGGTGATACCACCGTAGAGCATCACCAACCTGAAGCCATGCACGAGCGCCGACTGTAGAACGGCGTCCGCCCCCGGCAGGGCATTCAGCTCCGGGAAGTCGGATGCATGGGCGGCCCCGCCTACGATCCGTTCCGCGAGATGTTGCAGATGGGCGGCATCGAGTACCCCTGGCAGGGCGTTGCTCAGCCAAGCGGATATGCCCGCGATCAGAATGAAGCCCATCAACGCGATGTTGATCGCCAGCGAAATCATCCTGGCGCTCATATCGATGCCCGACGCCATGCCGGCGCGCGTGCTCGACACCGATCCGGTCGTCGTGTTGGTGACGGGTGTATTGGTCAGGCCGAGTCCAGTGCCTGCCAGCAAGCACCCCGGCAGCAACGTCAGCCAATTGGCATGTTCGGCTCCACTACCGGCCCACATCAGCATGAAGCCGAGGCCGATGAAGAAAAGTCCCGTCGGAATAGCGGTTCTGGCGCCGAAACGCAGCAGCATCCGCTCACCGAGCGGCGGCACCACGAGCGTCGGCAGCGTATAGGCGAGCAGCGTCAGGCCGGCTGCGACATTGCCATAGCCAAGTGCGCTTCTGAAGTAGATCGGCAAGTAGATCATGAAGGGCCAGAAGCTGAAGTTCATGCCCATTGACCCCAGCAAGGCGCCAGAAAAGCGTCGCACGCGGAATACCGAGAAATCGAACATCGGGCGGGCGCTGCGGGTCTCCGCCAGCACGAAGGCCGCGAAGCTCAGGATGGCGATGACGATGATCGCAAGAGCGGTCGGGCCGGAAAAGCCAAGATCAGGGCCTTGCGTGATGTAGAAGGCCACGCAGAACACCGCTACGGAGAGCGTCACGATCCCGGCTATGTCGAGGTGCTTTGCATCGGGATCGCGCGACTCCTGCACGCCCGCCACGGCGAGGCCAGTAGTGACGATTGCGATGACGACGTGGACGAGGAACACCCATTGCCAGTCGGAGATCGCGACGATCGCCGCGCCAATGATGGGGCCGAAGCCGAGACCGATCCCGAAGATGATCCCCCAGGCAGCGAAGGCCCGCGCGCGCTCCGGCCCCTCGCGAAACTGGTGCGAAAGAACGGCGACCTGGCAGATCAGCATCGCGCCGCCGCTCATCCCCTGGAGAAAGCGGCTCACGATGAGAAGGACGGCACCTTGCGCGAGGCCGCAGATCAGCGAGGCCAAGCCGAAGACGACAATACTGGCGACGAATACCCGCTTTCGACCATAGCGATCCGCCAGCGTGCCCGTCGCCATCAGGACGGTCGTGACCGCGATCGTATAGGCATTCATGATCCATTGGAGCTGCTGGAAGTCGGCCGGCAGCACCTTCTCCAGCGTCGGCAGGATGGTCGGCACGCTGGAAATTTCCAGCCCGAACATGAGGGATGCGAGGCAGACCGCCGCCAGGGCAACCCTGTTCCAGCCTGTTGTTGAAACCATCATAGCTTTTACCTCCAAGCCTGGTGTCGATTGCCGATGCACAGGCAGGAGGTTCGCTGGATCGAAGAAACTCGGGTCTCTAGTTCGCCGCCTCGCATCGGATGCCGGACGAACATAGGAGGGTCTTGACCGCAACAGAATGGTATCAATATAGATTTCAGAGACAACAAATGCGGATGATGAGATGCTCACGCTTGATGTGGACGCTGTAAGAGCCTTCGTGATGGTGGCCGATTTCCAGAGCTTCACGCGCGCCGCCGAGGCGCTGGGCACCACACAAGGCGCGATCAGCGTGAAGCTCAAGCGGCTTGAGGATCGCATCGGGTATCGGCTGGTCGAACGCACGCCTCGATCGGTGCGGTTATCCGGCCAAGGCGCGTCCTTTTTGGAGGGTGCGCGGAACTTCATCGCGGCGCACGAGCGCGCCCTTGTCGGGCTGAATGCCGCGCCGAGACATTTTGGCCTCGGCATCGCCGCCCACGTCGCGGGGCCGGAGGTTCCGACCTTGCTCGCGCGGCTGCACACCCATGATCCCAATCTGACGATCGAAGTGCAGCTCGACAACTCGCGAAAACTTCTGGACCTGTTCGACCATGGGCGGCTCGATGCCGCGATCATCCAACGCGAGGATGATCGGCGGGATGGCGAGACGCTGGCGCATGAGCGCTTCGGCTGGTTCGCGTCGCAGGGCTTCGAGCATAGGCAGGGAGAGCCGTTACGTCTGGCCGCGCTGGCGCCGACCTGCGGTGTCCGCAACATCGCGACGCACGCACTCGACGCAGCAGGAATAAGGTGGACCGAAGTGTTCCTCGGGGGTGGTTCTTCGGCTGTCCATGCCGCCGTCTCGGCCGGACTGGCGGTGGCCCCTCTGTCGTATCGGATCGCGCCCGCCGGCACCGTCGATGTCGGCGAGCGGCTGGGGCTTCCGCCGCTTCCCTCGTCCGAGGTGGTGCTCCATTCGTCTTTGACGGACCAACGATCCCGCGCGGCGCTGCGAGCATTGGCCGCCGCATTTCGGGAGCACCGCGCGCCGCTTTCGTGAGAGTGTCGTGCCGCCGTCAATCTTGCGCCTTTGTCATAACAGCTCGGGATACCTGCGTCGCCAGAGCGACACAGGCGCTGACACCGATCCCAAGATTGAACGTCACAACGCAGAGAGCCGAAGCGGCGTTGGGTTGCTCGGGCGCATGTTCGAGCATCCATCCGCCCACCCACGTTCTTACTCTCGCGTCACCAGGAAGAAGCCGACGAAACTCAGAGTCACGACCACGACATTGTAGACGGTCGCCTGTGCAAGCGCATGACCGTAGGTTCGCGTGGCCGTCACCAATTCACCGGCCTGATGAATCACTGAGAAGAACAGGACACCCACGATCGCGACGCCGACCGACGTGCCGACGATCTGCATGGTGCTGACCATCCCGGACCCCATGCCCGCCTGATCCTCACGCACGCGGCTGAGCGTGGCGTTGAGCGCCAGCGGAATAACGAGACCCTGGCCGGCGCCGTTGAGGATGAGGGAGACGATCAGAAGCGGTAGATTGTCCGGTGATGTAGCGCCGATCCCGATCGCCAGCGCCATCGCTGTCCAGAAGATGGTCACACCCAGCAGCAGCGCCTTTCGCCCGATCCATCCAGCCAGCTTCGGACCGATCAGCGAGGCCGCAAAGAAGGCGATCGCAGACGGCGTGAACACCGCGCCGGCCGCGAGCGGCGAAAGGCCGAGGCCAGGTTGCAACAGCATCGTGAGCGAGAGGAAGAACGAACTGATCGCCGAGTAGAACAGGAAGATCGCGACGACCCCGGCGACGAAACGGTGATTCGCGAACAGCGCCACGTCAATGATCGGCACACCGCCTCGCGCGGAGAGCTTTCGCTCATAGGACAGGAAATAACCGAACACGGGAACGGAGAGCAGCGGCAGCACGACCGACCACCACGGCCAACCATGATCCTGCCCTTCCATGAACGGCACCAGCAGCAGCGCGAGGCCGAGGGCGCCGATCACTGCGCCCCGTAGATCGAGCTTCGCCGGAACGGGAGCGCGGGTCTCCACGATCAGCAGCCTGCCCGCAACCAGGGCGGCAAGACCAATCGGCAGATTCACTAGGAAAACCCAGCGCCAGCCGAGCCCGGCCATGCCATATTCTATGAGGACACCGCCAGCGAGTTGGGAAATGGAGGCGGCGACCCCCTGGACCGCCCCCATGATGCCGAAGGCCCGGCGCCTCTGGTCACCCTCGAACAGCACCCGTAGCGAGGCGAACACCTGCGGCATCAACAATGCCGCCCCCAATCCCTGAAGCGCTCTGGCGGCGATAAGCCATGCCGGCGTCAGCGCCGCGCCGCAGAGGCCCGATGCGGCGGTGAACAGGGCCATGCCGATGAGAAAGATGCGGCGGCGTCCATAGAGATCGCCGAGCCGCGCGCCGTTCAGCAGCATGACGCCATAGGGTGCGCTGTAACCCACCATGAACAAGGCGACATCGGCCGGGCTGGCATGAAGGTCTTTCTGGATGCTGCCGAGCGCCACGTTGACGATGAACAGGTCGAGGATCGTCACGAAGTTACCAACCAGCAGTACCGCCATCGACTGCCATCGCCGACGTTCTCCGGCCTGACGGCCGCTTGCTGGCTCGATATGGAGCTGATTGCTCTCCGCTTTGGTACTCTGGATTGACATGATCGCTGACTTCCAATTATATACATACGACCATATAGATAGTTGTTCGCGAAAAGAGTCAACGGGGATGCCGCGATGAAGCGACCCCTTGCAGCAGGCGAGAGCATGGCGAAGGTGGAACAGACGGACGGCAGGCGGCTGCGAGGTGACCGCGCGAGAGCGCAGATCCTCGCCCGTGCCGTGACAATCTCTTCGACCGAGGGCCTTGAAGGGCTGTCGATCGGGCGTGTCGCGGCCGAAGCCGGCGTCGGCAAAGGTAACATCCAGGTTCTGTTTGGCGACAAGGAGGCGCTTCAGCTCGCGACCCTCGATAGCGCCGCCGAACTTTACCGGACAAACGTCATCGTTCCTGCGATGGAGCAGCCAACGCCACTGAAGCGCTTGCTGGCCCTCGTGGATGGTTGGTTCTGTTTTGTTGAGCAACGGACCTTGCCTGGCGGTTGCTTCGTCAACGCCGTCAGCAACGAATATCGGGCGCGTCCGGGGCGCATCCGCGATCGGATTAACGCGCACCGCGCCGCGACCCGCGAGCGCTTTCGCAATCTGATCCGGGAGGCGGTGGAAGTTGGAGAACTGCGGCCCGAAGTGGATGTCGATCAGCTTGTGTTCGAGTTGGTCGCCTGTCAGGCGGCTGCCAACGTCGCCGCGCTCATGAATGACAGGGACGAGTTTATTCGAGCGTGGCGAATGTCGCTCGATCGCGTCCGCATGGGAGTCACAGCGTCGATTTAGCTGGCTAGTCACCTTCATTGCACTCCCTCAGGTCTCTCTTGGGGAATGTCCGCGATACCAATGCTCCCAGGGCGATACTGGCCGCTGCCCCAAGCATGATCCCCGTCCACAACACGGCCCGCTCGCCTGCTACCGGCAGAACCAATCCGCCGACCAACGCACCCGAGCCGATCCCGAAGTTGAAAGCGGCGACATAGAGGGCCGAGGCGGCATCGGGTTGAGCGRGAGCAAGTTCGAGTACCCAGCCTTGTAGCCCGATGATCAGGACGGAGACTGATGCGCCCCACAGAATCATGTTCAGCCATGCGAACATTGGGAACGGTGGCGCGAGCGCCATCACCGCTTCGCCGGTCACGATTCCGATCGCAGCCAGAAGGGCCAAGGCAGCCGGGCGACAGCCGGTCCATCCGGCAAGAGCGGCTCCGGCCACTCCAGCAATCCCGAACAGGAACAGGAGCATGGGAATGCTGGCCGATGGCACACCAGCCACACGACCCAGCAGCGGGACGATATAGGTGTATCCGCAGAAATGGGAGGCGACGATCAATCCCGTGATGAGGACCGCGACGGTGAGCTGGCCATTGTCGTGCGGCCATGCTCCGCCCGCGTGCAGCGCTTCAGCCTTGAGCGATGGCAGCCGCCAGGCGCCCAAAGCGATGACCACGAAGCCGAGCAAAGCGAAGGCACCGAAGGCGGCGCGCCAGCCGGCATATTGGCCGATGGCCGTTGCGGAAGGAACGCCGGCGACGATCGCCAGAGAGATGCCGCCGAACGCCCACGCCAATGCCCGGCTGGCGGGCATCTCCGGCGCGGTCCGTGTTGCGAGGGAGGCCAGAATCGACCAGAAAACGCCGTGCGTCAGCGCGGTAACGACGCGCATCAAGGCCAGCACGGCATAGTTCGGCGAGAGCGCCGCCGCGATATTCGCCAGCGAGATCACGCCGAGCAGACCGAGAAACAGCCAGCGTCGATCGAGCCGACTGGTCGCCAGTGTCAGAGGAACGGCTGTCACCGCCGCCAGCCAAGCATAGCCGGTTACGAGGGCGCCGACCGCGCTTTCCGACACCCGGAGATTCCGGCCGATCTCCGGCAGCAATCCGATCGGCAGGTATTCGGCGGTCTGCGCCACGAAGGCGCCCAGCATTACAATCAGCAGCCTCCCCATCAGCCGTGATCGTCCGCCAGGAAATCGAGCACGAGACGCGCGAATTCTTCCGGCTGTTCCAGCGGCGCGAGATGGCCAGTCTCCATCTCTACATAGCGGGCATTGGGAATGAGGGCCGCCAATTCCCGCGCACGGGCGGAGGGCACCATGTGGTCGTGGACGCAGCCGATCACCAGCGCTGGCCTTGCGATACGCTGCGCCTGGTCCCGCACGTCAATCGTCAGATCCAATTCGACCTGCCGCGCCATGCCGTCCCAATTGTTGTTGGCAACGATCTCATCGACCGCCTCGCTGATCGCGGCTCGACTCAGCCCCGACAGGAAATCCGGGCTGAAGCCGGTGATCAGAATGAAGCGGGCCATCGCCCGGCGGTCGGTGCGGATCAGATCGCGCCATAGCTCGAATTGCATCGCCTGACGCGCGTCCGTGCTCGATACGAACCCGGCTAGCAGGACGACCGAGCGCACAAGGTTGGGATATTCCGCCGCGATATAGGTCGCGACCGCCGCGCCGAGGGAGAAGCCGACGAGATCGAACGGCGTTGCGCCGGCCTGTTCAGCGGCCGCCACGACTTGGGCAGCCAACACGGCGACGGTCAGCGGCCCACCATCGTCGATCGTCTCACCGGACCCCGAATAATCCGGCCGAACGACTGTCCGGCTCTCCGGGAGCCGTCCGACTAGTTGGCTCCAATTGGTCTCTGAATTACCGCCCGTGCCATGCACGAGCACGAGGCCCGGCCCCGATCCATCGACCCGAAACGCGACCTTCGCCCCATCCACTTCAACAACTGGCATTCCACAGCTCCCGATCTCTTCAAATGAGTCGGGCAGGACGCTAAAGTCTCACAGCGCTGTCAGGGTCAAGGAGTTTTAGAATGCAGATTGGAGAATTGTCGCGCCGTACAGGCGTCAGCGTGCGGATGCTGCGCTACTATGAGGACGAGGGAATATTGCAGCCGGCTCGGCGGGACTCCGGCTACCGGGATTTCGGCCCAGCCGAGGAACGGCTGGTGCGGCGCATCCGCATGTTCAGCGATGCTGGCCTCAAACTAGACACGATCCGCACCCTGCTGCCCTGTGTGCTCAACGATCGCCCGGAACTCGAACTCTGCGACGAGGTTCGTGCGACCTTGGCCCGCGAGATTGGCGGCATCGAGGAACGCATCGCTTGCCTTGCATCCAGCCGGGATATTCTTGCCGGATATCTACAGCAGGATACAAAGCGCGCGGCCCAAATCACAAGCGAGGGGTAAGGACATTTGCCCGTGAACCCCTCTTGACCCTTACAGCGCTGTCAGAGCCTACGAGTCGTTTCTCAACGTTCCGAGGGACCCGTGATGCCGACAATGCAACTGTACCGTCTGACGCGCCAACCCGATGGCGTGAAACTCATATTGACCGAAGCGCCAGCCCCTGAACCTGGTCCTGGCGAGGTGCGCGTGCGCATCGAAGCCGCGAGTCTCAATTATCGTGATCTTCTCGTCCTCGATGGAGTCAGCCGCAACGGGGTTGATGGCCGAATTCCATTGTCGGATGGCGCGGGCCACATCGAAGCTCTCGGGCCGGGCGCGACCCGTTGGCGGGAAGGCGACCGCGTCGCCGCGAGCTTCTTTCGCGACTGGATCTCCGGCCCATTCCATTCGCGCTACATGGCGTCATCGCTTGGCGGCAATGCCACGGACGGCGTGCTGGCTGAGTTCGTCGTCCTGCCCGAAACGGCACTGGTCGCGACGCCCGCTCATCTGACATCCATCGAAGCATCGACCTTGCCATGCGCGGCCGTCACGGCCTGGCAGGCGCTCTGAGGTGGCGCCGGAAATTCGGACATAAGGCTAAGGTTGGTTCGCCCTCTTGGAAGGACGGACTTTATGACTGGGAAGCGGAAACGGTACTCGGCTGATTTCAAGGCGAAGGTGGCGCTGGAGGCGTTGAAGGGGGAGCTGACCCTGTCGCAGCTGGCGGCGAAACACGGCGTCCATCAGACGATGATCGCGGCGTGGCGGAAGCAGGCGGTGGAGGGGCTGGCCGGGGTGTTCTCGGGCAAGGCCGAGGCCGCCGAAGGCGCCCGCGAGGGGGAGATCGACAAGCTGCACGCCAAGATCGGCCAGCTGGTCGTGGAGCGGGATTTTTTGTCCAAGGCCTTCGGTCGCTGAGCCTGGACCGGAGGCGCCAGATGATCGAGCCCGACCACCCTCGGCTGTCGATCCAGCGGCAGTGCGCGCTGGTGTCGATCAGCCGCTCGGGTTTCTACTATCAGCCGGCCAGCGAGACCCCGCTGAACCTGGCGCTGATGCGGCTGATCGACGAGGCGTTCCTGGAGACGCCCTGGTACGGCTCACGCCAGATGGCCCGGCATCTTCGCCGCCAGGGCTACATGGTCGGCCGGATGCGGGTGCGGCGGCTGATGGCCAAGATGGGCCTGGCGCCGATCTACCAGAAGCCGCGGACCACGATCCCGCACCCGGAGCACCGGGCCTACAAATACCCGCTGCGCGGGCTGGTCATCGACCGGCCCAACCAGGTCTGGTGCGCCGACATCACCTACATCCCGATGCGCCGGGGCTTTCTGTACCTGGTGGCGGTGATGGACTGGGCGACGCGGAAGGTGCTGGCCTGGCGGCTGTCCAACAGCATGGACGTGGAGTTTTGCCTCGCCGCCCTGGAGGAGGCGCTGGCCCGCTACGGCTCGCCGGAGATCTTCAACACCGACCAGGGCAGCCAGTTCACCTCGCCGCGCTTCGTCGACCTGCTGAAGGATGCCGGGGTGCGGGTCTCCATGGATGGCCGCGGCCGCTGGATGGACAACGTCTTCATCGAACGGCTCTGGCGCAGCCTCAAGTACGAGTGCGTCTACATCCATGCCTTCGAGACCGGATCGGAGCTGCGCGCCGGCCTGACCCGGTGGATCGGCTACTACAACACCACCCGGCCGCACTCGGCGCTTGCCGGCGCCACCCCGACGAGGCCTATGGGAAAATCCAGGTGCCGCCCGATCCGGGGCTCGCCCCGGATCGGGCGAACACCGAGCACAAACTGGCGGCGTGATCTGAACCTGAACCGACCTTAGCCAAGCCGCCAGGCTGTGCGGAGAACCGGCGCCACCTCACTCTTCGCGCGTAGCACGCTCGGCCAAGATGACATCCTGCTCGTGCAGGGCACTGGCGGCGTCGCGCTCTTCGGACTGCAATTCGCCAAGGCGGCCGGCGCGCGGGCCATCGTGCTCTCATCGTCGGAAGACAAGCTGGCGAGGGCAAAGGCCATGGGGGCCGATATCTTGATAAACTACCGATCTATTCCCGATTGGGATCGCGAGGTTCTGGAGCGAACGGGTGGTGAAGGCGCGACGCTTATTCTGGAATTGGGCGGGCCTGACACGTACCAGCGGTCCATCAATGCCGTCGCCGCCGGCGGAAAGATCGCGCAGATCGGTGTCCTGACCGGCTTCGGTCCCAAACCCGATTTGGGGCGGCTGCAAAGCATGAACGCCGATATTCTCGGAATCACGGTCGGTTCGCGAGAGCATTTCGAGGTGATGAACGGGTTCATTGCCAAACATCAGCTCAAACCCATGAACGACCAAACCTTCCCGTTTGACGCGGCGTCCGCCGCCTATGACCATTTGCGGAGTGCGCGGCACTTTGGAAAGATCGTGATCGCCTTATAGGTGACCAGGGAACCTCAACGGCGGCCACCACTGAATTGAGAGACCATATTCGCGCACTTACACGCCAAACTCTAAAACCTCTCCATCGTTTGGGATACGAAGCCTCTCGGCGGCGATATCTTGTGTCTGCGCGTGCTGCCGCAGATCGGCTCAGCTGCCGCGATCGATGAGCGGGTTGAGGCAGCACGCCCCCATGTCGTACATGAAAACGGCCATGGGGAATGAAATTGACGAATGCCATTCTCGACGAGCAGGTTACTTTCGAACAGTTCCGAGGACGAGATATGGATTACAGACGTCAGATTGTATTTGGTCGTGCTGTGCTGGCGGCGCAGGTCGTCGGCCAAGGTCACCCCGTCGTCTTTCTGCACGCTAATGTCTGTGATAGCCGCATGTGGCGAGCTCAACTTGATGCTGTTGGCATCGGCAACATGGCTATCGCTTATGATCGACGAGGTTTCGGAGAGACGAACGCCCAGAAGGACGATTTCTCGTCAGTTGCGGATCTGATGGCCGTGATTGACGCGGTGGCAAACGACCAACCCGTGATCCTGGTCGGGTGTTCGCAGGGTGGAAAGATCGCGATCGATGCTGCTCTTCGGCACCCGTCGCTTATCAGCGGATTGGTGCTTATCGCGCCCAGCGTCGGTGGAGCACCCGAACCTGCGTATTCGCCGGAGATCAAGGCGATGCTGGCCCAGCAAAAGATCGCCGAGGATGCGGGCGACTTGGATCAGGTGAACGCGATCAAGGCGCGCCTCTGGTTGGATGGCCCCCTGGCGCCCGAAGGGCGCGTCAAAGGCCAAACTCGCCAGCTATTCCTCGACATGAATGGCATCGCGCTCCGCTCCCCGCCGGTCGGGTCGAGCCTTGATGGCGCGCCCGCTTTCAGCCGCTTGCGGGAGATCGGTGTACCTTCGCTCGTGATCTGGGGTGACCTCGATTTTCCCCATATCCAAGATCGGTGTCGCTATATCGCGAAGGAAATACCAAACGGATCAAGCTACGAACTAACTGGCGTCGCTCATTTGCCGAGTCTTGAGCAACCGGCGTCCATCACCGACCCGCTTATTTCCTTCATAGAGCGACTATCGAATCATCGTTCTTGCGCTGAGAGTCTGGCTCGGAACTCATACGGAACGCGCGATGCGGCCGACGAGGAGCACGGCTGAATTTGCATAGATGAAGGCGATTGTAGGTAAGCTTCTTTCCTCAAGCCGGTACATTCCGGTTGGCATCGGTCGCTTCATCTCGTTCTCGGCCCGAAGGCCCCGCCTATTCCGTCCTCCACCAAGGGCATCTGTGTGAGAGCAAACCGATCTCTTTTGGCGATCATCTCGTTTCTGTCGTTCCTGTTCGTCGGATTCGGCATCGTCCTGCCGTCCTGGGTGGCCTTTCATGTAGGTGGATCACGACTGGTAGGGCTTGTCCTGATGTCGTCCAGCGTCACCGGCCTGGTTCTGGCGCCGTTTACGGGTCATACCGTCGATCGGTTCGACAGGCGGCGCGTCGCCATGGTCGGGCAGGCTATCCGCGCTAGCGCCCTACTGCTCATCGCGCCTGCAGCACTCGTCGGAAGCGGCGCGGGAAGCATCCTGCTGGTCGCAGCCGGCGGGCTGGGCGCACTCGGTTACACCCTGCACGATGGCGCTCTGTCCGGATTGCTGCAATCCGCCGTGGCGTCCGAAGAGCGCATCGCCTTCGTGATGAGGCTCTCCATCGCCCGTCAGATCGGGATCGCGGCCGGGACCGGCCTTGCCGGCCTCGCCATTGCGCAGCTCGGCGCTCCCACAAGCGCCCTATGTTTCGGGGGCGTGGCCGTCATCAGCGTGGTTCCCGTGTGTTTGATCAAGTCGGCCGGCACCGAGGTCAAGACCTTGCACGAGCGAAGCATTCTTGCCTCGTCGCGCGAAGCGCTGGTCTATTTGATGGCGAACCCGACATGCCTCGTCGCTTCCGCCACCGTTGGTGTGTCCTTCGCGGTCATAAAGATCACCAATCTCCTGCTGCCCGGCTTCGTCGTCCGTGCGCTCGGTGCCGGCAGCGACCTGTTCGGCGCGCTCGAGATGATCGCGGCCATCTGTGGGACAATGGCGGTCGCGCTCGCGAGCTTGCCCCGTTTCGTCCGGTATATTGAAGCGCACACATTGGCGCTGCTCTGCGTAACGGGGCTTTCCCTGGTGGCCTTCTCCTTCGCCGGCAACCCGCCCATCGCCATGATCGCTTACGGTTTTGCCGGCATGGCCTGGAGCGTCACGCGTTCGGCCGCGAACGGGCGCCTTCTGACCGTTGTGGATTCGGCGGTCGTGGGGCGGGTTCAGGCTTTCACCACCCTCTTGACCGGCCTGTTCGGGATCGTGATCTTCCTCATGCCGACCGCATTTCCGCAAACGCCAGAAGCGATCCTCTATCTGATCTGCGGCATCGCCGTCGTGACTGCCGCCCTTGGATTGCGGCTGGTGATGGTACGTCGCGCTCCAGGACATTGAAGCATTGATTGAAAACAGCGATGTGAGGGCGTGCAATTGGTCCAGATTCGGCGATTTGTTGAAGGCGATGCTGACGCCATATGGTCACTGCACCGGTGCGCCCTAACTCTTGTTGGCGCTTCGGGGCCGACCGGGAGCGGGGAAGATGATCTCCGGGATATCCCACGTTTTTATCTCTCAAGCCGCGATTTCCTCGCTTGTGCGGCCGACGATGTCGTGGTGGCCATGGGCGGTTGGCGGCACCTCTCCCCGACCCATGCAGAGCTGAAGCGAATGAGGGTGGAACCGTCACTTCAAGGACGGGGTTTTGGACGCCGAACGCTCGAAGCGCTTGACGAATCTGCCCGCATCACGGGGGATCGAGATGTTGGAGTTTGAGACCACCACGGCACAAGCGGAGCACAGCGCCTATACGCTGCCGCGGGCTATCGGGTGTCGGGCTCCGGCAGCGCACACGGCTATCATGTCGATCGCTATGTCAAAGATTTTAAGAGCTGACGGTACCCCACAATTCAATCAGACTTCCGAGGCCAGTTCGCTGGCAAGTTCCTCTACGACCCGGTCCAGTTGCAGGGCCTCGGCAGCGTCCACCAGACGTAATCCGAACCGATCGGCGGCACGAACGATCTCCATATCGTCGCGCAGCGACCGCGCTATGAACTTATCTATGAGTAGCTTGGTCCGGTCATCCCCTTGCGAATAGCCGCTAGCCGCTTCCATTCGCTCACGCAGGAAATCCCGATCCGCGTAAAGCCCAATGGTCAGGACCTTCTGGCGATCCAGCTCTGCGATATATTCGGGGCGTAGTGCGGTGCCCTCAACGATCAAGCCTTGGCCGGCGTGGCAGGCCTCGACGATTTTCTGCCGGAGGGCTGGCCACATGTTCTCATGGTGCGCGCGCAAGAACCAGTAGATGGTCTCGTCCGAGAGGCTGGAATAATATTCCGCGACCGGCTCCTTCACCTGTGGCCAGGGTCGCCCTGGATGTCGCGCCAGGGAATCGGTCGAAACGAGCGGCCAACTCGTCGCTTCGGTAATCCGGCCCGCGAGCGTCGATTTGCCGACATGCGATGTTCCAAAGATCAACACTACGGACGGACGCACCGCCATCGACACTTTCCCCTATAATCGAGTGGAGCCAGCTCCATTTTTATATCTATGCTGAGGGAACGGTCTTGGCGACGTCGCTGTTCGTCCCATCGCGACCAGTGTCCTTCCCGACATATGCGCAGTAGTGCTTGCGTTTGTCCTCCCCCTCTGGCGGACTCAGACCACGCCGTAGAATGCCACGCCGTCGCCCAATCGATCAGCCCCGATTACCACATCAGTCGTGGCCACGACGAAGCGCACCGCGACAATTGTGATTGATCCCTTTGCATACCTCGCGCTGCAAAGCGCTCATGCTTCAAGCGGCGAGATACGGTGTCGTCTTGCGAATTCGGGCGTTATTGGTTGACTGTCGCGAAACTTTAGGAATTTCGCGAGAGATCGGCGGTTGAAAACCATAAATCGGGGAAAATCGCTACCGCAGTTTCGTCGGGTTTTTGATCACCTGTCAGCCAGACTGATCGAATGGCTTGTGCTTCGAGGATGTTCGGCGCTCTGGTGCATTGACCGTTGTCTGATGCCCCGATGCAAGGGATAAACCGTGCGGACATCAAAGGCCGGACGGTGAACGTGGAGTCCGCTCGCGTCACCAGCATGGCGAGCCCGATCCCTTCGACGGGTTGCCAAGGAAAAATCATGCGCCCGCCCGGTTTGAGCGCGTTCAGCCACGAGGCCGGAGGCGCGACGACACCGGCATTGACATAAATCAGATCGGCCGCGGGAAGGGGCATGGCGGTTGCATCGCCATGCGTCACGGAAACACTCTCGAAAGGCTCCAGGTTTTTCCGCGCCCGACGGACAAGATTCTCATCGATTTCGAAAGCGTAGACGCTTCCGTTCGGCAATACGAGCTTGGACAAAAGCGCTGTATAGTACCCCGTCCCCGCGCCTATGTGGCATATCGTGTCGCCAGCTTTCGGCGCGGCTGCGCCAATCCATCCGGCGTGCAGAAAGGGCTCGCCATTGTTGATCCCTTTGGCCGCGTCAAGGGCGACGACCACGTTTTGATACAAATGGATAGGGTCAGCGCTGGGCGTTTCAAGATAGCTGAGATTATAGCCCATGATCCGCCAAGGTCCCGGCCCACAAAAGATCTCGCGCGGCACCAGTTCAAAGATGCGCTCGAGGCGTTCATCGGTGGAAATGCTGGCCGCGGCCATCATCTTTGCGTGAAAACTTCGCACTTCTTCCAGGGTCGCGCGAGCGAGGATATTCATGCCGTCTTTCATCCTTTTTTCTGACAGTTCATGCGACATAAGCCTCAGTGCTGCACGAAACAACGCGATTCAGTGTTGAATCTCCGCTCTGCTGATCGAAATAATGCCGCGGTTCGCTCATAGACCATGATACCCAATGATTGACCACGCAGTGATTGGGCTATGCCGCGCCTGCGGCGTCGATAGTGCACAGTCGCGCCTTGAAAATATCTTGAACCGCCAAGGACGGTTCCTCGTTTAAAGGCGGGCTCGATCCCGCAAGGGATTTCGTTCGTGATGACGTTGAGCCATTCCTGACGCCGGCACGTTCCAATATGCCGTTGGGTGGGGCGAGACCTGTGGCAGGCTTGAGATCGGTTAGGACTGAACAATCGCCAGGCTTCGCAGTCCCGGCGCGCTTCGTCAGCCGTCGTGCCGGATGACGACCTTACCGAAGTGAGACCGGCTCTGGAAGTGACGATAGGCCTGGCGCGCCTCGACAAACGGAAAGATCCGATCGATGACAGGATGTAAGTGCTGGACCGCGATGGCACGGTTCATCGCCTCGAAATCGCCGCGGCTTCCGACCGATGCCCACCGCATCGTCACAATGTTCCGCGCGAAGGCTGCCGCGTCGAGACTGCCGCCACCGGCGAGCGTGCCGATCAGTTCGATGTGGCCCGCCATCGCTGTCGCCTGGATCGAGCGCTCCAAGGTGCCGACACCGCCGATCTCGATGACATGATCAACGCCGCGACCACTGGTCGCCTCCCGCACGGCCAGATGCCATTCGGGTTGACGTTGATAGTTCACGACCTCATCGGCGCCGAGTGCTTTTAGTCGTTCTGCTTTCTCGTCGCTGGAGGTGATTGCGATCACGCGTGCTCCGGCGCTCTTGGCGAACAGGAGCGCGAACAACGATACTCCACCCGTTCCCTGGACCAACACGGTCTCGCCAGGGCGAACGTGCTCCACAGCGACCCAGGCGGTGACGGCAGCGCCAGGAAGTGTCGCCGCTTCTTCGAATGACAAGGGTTCCGGCAGCGCGACAAGTGCATCCTCATGCACGATCTTCAAATCGGAAAGGACACCGGGGCGGTTTGCGCCCGGCTGATCGATCAGAATTTCCGGCGTTATCTTTCCCGCCAGCCAGCATGGCAAAGCCGTCAGCACCACGCGGTCGCCAGAACGAAAGCGCGTGACGCCTTCTCCGACGGCGATCACCTCGCCGGAGCCGTCCGAGAGCGGAATCAGCCCCGGGATGAACGGCACTCGCCCGTAGCGGCCTTCGAGAATCATGATGTCGCGATAATTAAGCGACGAGGCCCGCACCCTGACCAGAACCTCACCTTTGGTGGGCGTCGGATCAGTATCGGTTTCAAGTTCAAGGCTGTCGATGTCGCCTTGCCGACGAAGATGAAAAGCCTGCATGGCAATGCTCCCGTTGTTTGTCGCCGGATATAAGAGCTTTGGATTGGACGAATGATGGCTTATCGTCCATGAATTAAGTTCAATCGTCCAAGACGGACCGGCGTGTGGATTTTCTCACCAGCATCATCTCCGCGATGCATTTGCGGAGCGCGCTCTACGCACGGTTCGAGGTTCGCGCGCCTTGGGCGGTCGAGTTCGCGCCGGGAAGGGAACGAGCCCGCTTCGGCCTCGTCACGGAGGGCAAGTGCTGGCTCAAGCGGCCGTCGCATCCTCCGCTGCAACTGCACGCCGGCGATCTTTTCCTGATCCTTGATCCAGGCGCCTTTGCGCTTGGCGACGCGAGCGACACGCCGACAAGAACCTGCGCCAGCTTGATGAAGGAAGCCGGTGCAGATGACGGCGCCATTCGGTTCGGCGGATTAGGCGCTGGCTCGTGCTTCATCACCGGTTGGTTCGGCTTCAATGCGTCGAGCGGTCAGCCGCTGGTGGAGTTGCTGCCGGACCTTCTTCATTTCCGGCTGGATGAAGATCGGCACGCAGCGCTTCGGGCGACATTCGATCTGTTGGCGCGGGAGACGACCCAGAGGGATGCCGGAAGCGATGTGGTTATTCGTGGTCTCGCCGATGTCCTCTTTGTTCAGGCTATGCGCGCCTATTTGGCGTCTGCGCCTGAGCCAAGACAAGGGCTGCTCGCGGCGTTGGCGGACCTTCGGCTCAGTCGAGCCATTCACGCCATGCATTCGGCGCCCGAGAAGCCTTGGAAAGTCGAAAGCCTTGCGTCAGCCGCGGGCATGTCGCGCTCCGCCTTCGCGGCGGCATTCCGCTCGACCCTTGAACAAACTCCGCTCGACTATTTAGCGCGATGGCGGGTGCATGTCGCCAAGCGAATGCTTCTGGAGACGGAGCAACCGCTTGCCATGATTTCACACGACCTCGGCTACGCCAGCGATAACGCGTTCGCCAAGGTTTTTCATCGGATCGTCGGCGTCACACCTGCCGTGTTCCGGCGGCGGGAACGAAATGCTGATCACCGACGAGCACTGGCTACCGCCCCGTGATGAAACAGGTTCTCCGCCTGATCGTTGATTCCGAAGGCCCAGCTCAGCCGGAGTTTGTCGAAAGCCGCGCTTCTCTGCAGCGATCAAGCATAGCGCAGATGTTGCAGGCGCCCTCGGGAGTGGACAATCTGGTCACTCGACGGAAGGGATTGCAGCCTCCCTTTCCAGCGCAGCCACCACCGAAGGACGCGCAGCAATCCGCTCTGCATAGGCGGCGATTTGCGGCCAGTCGTCGAGGTTTATGCTGAAGCCTTTCATCCAGCCGAGCACAGTCAACAGATACGCATCGGCCACCGTGAAGCCGTCGCCTGCAACATAGGTGTGCTTTACGAGATGTGTTTCGATAAGGTCGAAGCGCCGGAATAGCCGCGACTTGAAAATATCTCGTACCGCCTTGGGCAATTCCTTGTTGAAGAGTGGGCTCGATCCCGCATGAATTTCACTCGTGATGAAGTTGAGCCATTCCTGCAGCCTGACACGCTCCAACGTGCCATTCGGCGGAGCGAGACCAGCATCAGGCTTGAGATCGGCGAGGTACTGGACGATCGCCGGGCCCTCAGTCAGCACCTCTCCGTTATCGAGCGAAAGCGCCGCCACATATCCTTTCGGGTTCACCACGAGGAAATCGCCGCCCTCCGAGGTCCGTTTCGTCCGGTTGTTCACCCGGACGAGATCGTAAGGCAGCGCCAGTTCCTGAAGCACGATGTGCGGCGAGAAGGAGCAGGTGTCAGGCGCAAAATAGAGTTTCATGGGCAAGGCTCCGCCGTCGATGAGGATAATCGCCACATTGACGCAGGCCGAGAAAGAAGGAAAATTAACGCTACAGAAATTTGATATAAGTTCTGCTACTATGAACCTCACGCAGCTCCGTAGCCTGATCGCGGTCGCAGAGGCGGGCAGCTTCACCGCTGCCGCGGCAACCATCGGCGTCACGCAGTCTGGCATGAGCCAGGCGCTCGCCGCCCTGGAAGCGAGTCTGGGAGTGAAGCTGCTTGTGCGCCAGCGTCACGGCGTTGAGCTTACGGCATTCGGCGAACAGGCGCTTAATCATGCCCGCGCGGCTTTTGCCCATCTGGATGCAATCCGGTGCGACGCGGCGACCGTGACCAGGGAGCAATCTGGCTCGGTTCGGATCGCGGCTTTTCCCAGCGTCTTCGCAACCGTGCTGCCGACACTCCTGCGGCGCTTTCGCACTCTTCATCCAGGCATCGAGCTGGTAGCGCTCGAAACCGACGATCTAGAGGTGGAAACCTGGCTAGCCGCAGGCACTGTCGATCTTGGTGTCGTGCTAAACCCGGCGCCAGATGCCAACGCCGTCCCCATCGGACAGGACGCATGGATCGCCATTCTGCCGGCATCCCACCATTTAGCACGGCGGGCGACGCTCTCTTTCGCTGAACTCGCCTCAGAGCCCTTTGTGCTTGCAACTGGCGGATGCCATGTCAATGCACGCTCCCTCGCCGATGCTGCTGGGGTGGCGCTCACGGATGTTCGCATGGAAGTACGGGACTGGACGAGCGCGACCGCCCTGGTTCGAGCGGGCGCGGGCGTCAGCCTCGTGCCGGAGTCGACACTTCCCGAAAGAAGGAAAGGCATGCGGACGGCGCCACTTGATCCGCCGCTGTTCCGACGTTTTGGCCTGATCGCCTCGCCGGCCCGTCAGCGTACAAGGGTGGCAAGCTTGTTCATAGAGTTGGCGGCGGAGCGGCAACCGCGAAACGGTCAAGACGATCGGTCGCGCTAGATCGTAGTGGAAGAGAGCTATAGCTATGGAGTGCCTAGGTGGTTATGGCGTAGCCGTAGTGCCCATCTTCATTGTTCTCGTCCCGAAGCCTACGCCACAGTATCCGGTAGTCCTCTATCGTGACCGGCACCGTCCGGCGGTTCGCCACGCATCCGCCCACTGATGACAACGAACAACTCGTCCTCCTGCTCATGGTGGTGCCAGTCGAATGGGCCGGAGAATTTTGCGAGCTTCACCAGTGAGTCATTGCCGCGAGATAGGCGCTCTCTCAGAGAGTGTAGAAGATGCCTACACCGCTAGACTCGGACGTCAAGGGCGAGCACTGCGAAGGTCGCGAGCCAGTGCTCGCCCATATAATCGCTGGCAATGTGTGATAGGCCAGCCGTTAAGTGATGGGTCGCCGCTGTTTCCGCAACGGACCGACGCAGATCGTTGGTGGGAAGCGCCCGTGCGAGAGACCGCCAGCACCAGGCACGGCTTAAATTCAATCCATCGAGATGAGCGATCTTCCCGTCCGTGCGATCCGTAACGGTAACGGGCTGGAACAGCGTCACGGGTTCACCTTGCGCAATGTGGGGAAGGAAGCGATCGAACCAGGGAAGGAACTCATGTTCCGGCAGAATGCGTCGCATACATTCGGCTTCGATCAGCGCCGAAGACTGAAAGTCGTCCAGACTTGGCTCGCCCCAGGCCGGACAATCGGTGTCCTCACCATACCAGTGCCGGGCGGTGTCCAACAGCAGAGATGCAAATCCGGAGTCTTGCACAGCCTCGGCATAATCTGCCGCCAGACGGACCGCGAACGCCGTATTGAAATGCGTGCCGACGCGAACCGAATAGACGGCGTGGGGCAAGAAGTCCTGAAAGCGTTTCTCAATCGCTTCAGCCAAAGGTGCGAGGGTGCGCGACCACGACTGTTCCCCATGATTGATCAACTCGGCTCTCAACTTGAGAAGCCACGCCCAACCATAGGGGCGTTTGAACCCGCGTGCGGTCGGCCTCTCAAAATACGCAGATTCCGCCGCGACCTTCTCCACGACAAACTGGGCATCGAACAAGGCACGGATATCCGCAGCCGGTGCGAAACCGGGGAAACGGCGCAGCAAATAGGCTAGCATCCAGTAGCTGTGAACGCAGGAATGCCAGTCATAGCTGCCATAGAAGATCGGATGCAGGTCGCTCGGCGTTCGGGCGTCTGCCGGTTCGGCCAGAGCGTGATCGAGATTGTTGGGATATTCGCGTGTGACATGACCGAGCGCGATTCGGGCGAAGCGGACGGCCAAGTCTTCTGTGAGCACATGCGGCATCGGGATCACTCTTGACGGGCTGAGATGAGAATACGCTTGGGGCGTAGCAGGAACGGCAAAGTGGCGATCAGCGCCGCCACGGCGCCCATCGCAAAAGGGCCGGCGTTCAAGGTTCCGGCGACCAGTCCACCGAGTGGGCCACCTGCGGCAAGCCCCAGATCCCAGGCAGACGTGACCGCGCCCAATGCGGCGGTGCGTTCGCGCGGATCAGCCGCCTCCGTCACCAGGCTCGCCAGGCATGGATACAGCATGGAAAGCCCCGCGCCGGTCAGCGCCGTGCAGGCAAATGCTGGTAATGTCGTCTGCACGAGAGCCAACCCGCCAAGTCCCGCAGCCTCAACGAGGAAGACAATCAGGATCACGCGCCGCGCCCCGAAGCGATCAACTGACGGGCTGCCGGCGAACCGCGTGAGCATGAAGGCAATGCCGAAGACGGCGAGCGCGAGGTCTTGTCCCGCAAGGTGGAGAGCCGCGAATCGGGGCACCAGGAAGGCAGCGATCGCGCCATAGCCAACGCTGGCGAAAATGTTTGAAGCGCCGGGTATCCATGCAGCCCTGGGCAACAGCGAGCGACGGACGCTCAAATTTGTGGGCAAGCCTGCATGCCGGCGCGGGGTTCGAGCGACCAGCATCCAGGCGAGCGCCGGTAGGATGCTCGCGGCGATCCACACGCCGTGATAGGTGCTCACGGCAAGGATCGCGGCCCCGAGTACAGGCCCGGCCGCAAGGCCGATCCACATCGACAGGCCGAAATGGCCGGCAATCTTGCCTCGCCGAGAGGATTCCGCTTGTGCCAAAACCCAACCAATGGACGCCGTGAACAGCGCCCCTTCACCCGCCCCCAAAGCAAGGCGGGCGAGGATTAGCACCGGCAGCGTGGTTGCAACGAGGTGTCCGAGCCCGCCGACCAGGCCGAGAACTGAGCCCGCCATGACCACGCCGCGCCCGCCACACTGGTCCGCCAGCCTCCCGGCGATCGGGCGACTGATCATGGTGGCGAGCGAGCCGATCGTCACAGCCATACCGGCGGCAACGGCTCCGGCCCCCAAGCGGTCATGGGCATAAGAAGGCATGACCTGGATGGTCATGCCGATCGCGCCATAGCCGAGGAAGCAGGCGGTCCATAGCGACCAGTACGGAACGGCCTCATCGGCTGTCGGGGGCGCAGAATGATCGGGAACTCTCATCGAATCATCGGACCAACATATTATCTGAAGACAGTATGCGGATTCGTTGATATGACTCAATTCAGTTATCCTCATTCAGAATATGCGGATATCGCATGAACACGCGAGACCTAGAAGCCTTCCTGGCGGTGGTGGAAACCGGCTCGATCGTCGGCGCGTCCGCGCGGCTTCATTTGACGCAGCCAGGCGTCAGCCGCCGAATCCAGACCCTGGAGCAACTGCTCGGCGTCGCCTTGCTCGATCGGCAGTCGAAGCCTCTCAAACCAACGGTGGCCGGGCGGGAGACCTACGAGCACGGCCGGCGTATGCTTCGGGTACTGGACGATCTCAGGACTGGGTTGGCGCCGGACGGAACCGTTGGCGGCGAATTCCGGCTCGGCATCACTCCCTACCTCTCGGAGGTCGCGATGACGACGCCGCTCGATCGGCTTCGCGGCGCCTTTCCCGATCTTGTCTTGCGCATCACCACAGGGTGGCCGGAACAGCTCCTGGAGCAGCTTCGTCGTGGCGAGATCGACGCGGCCGCATTCTGTCTCCCGGACGGGCTCGGTCCGCCAGCCGAGGTCGAAGGCGAGAATCTCGATCTTCAGCCGCTGTTTGTCGTGGCGGCGCAGGCATCTGCTTTACCGTCTCCCGCGACACTGCAAGATCTGTCGCGACTACCGTGGATCATCAATCAGGACGGATGCGGCTTTCGCAGCATCCTTCAGCGGCGGTTTGAGCAGGAACGTCTAGCGCTGCGAGTTGGCGTCGAAGCGCTCAGTTCGGACCTACGGCTTTCCCTGGTTGCACGCGGGGTCGGCATCACCTTGGCAACCAAAGCCGCGATTGAAGCCAGTCACCTGGGAGACAGGCTCAAAATTGTCGGCGTGAGCGATTTCGAACCAAAGGTCAGGGCATGGCTTGTTCATCGCCCGCCTGCCGGACGCCTGACAAGGCCGTTAGAATGCCTCAGCGATGCCCTGAAAGCCGCACTTGAAGCGCGGAGTCCGGACCCGGCCCAAGTGCCGATCCTCAGAGATATGGAAAGCTGTAGCGCAGGCTAGGCGGTTATGGCGTAGGAGTAGTGCCCATCTTCATTGTTCTCGGCCCGCCAACCGCGTTATAAGACATTGATTTCATTAGAGAAATCAGTGCGATTTCCGCTGGGCATAAGATGGGCATAAAGCGCCCCTTCAACCCTTTCTAATCCCTCGATCTTTGTGCCTGTAGATAACTTTCAAACCGGATACGGATGCTCCGCGCACGTCGCAAACTGAGTTGACGGGCTCAAGATTCGTCCGTGTTTTCCGCGATTCGCCGACGCGCATCGGCGGAGGCGCGCGGATTCGAATGTGCCTCTTCTGACGGATATATCCGTTGACGGATGATCTCTTCGTGGCTAGGGCGGATTCGCACTTTCCGAAGGGAATTATGTGTGAGCGAGTCGAAGAATGAAACGACCGATGAGGACATTGTCGAGGTGCTGCGGTTGAGTGGCAGCACCGTGGGAGTAGGCGCCGTAAGGCGCCATCTCAAGACAGAGGGCATCGCCGAATTGTATTGGCTGCACGCCCGGACCATCGCCAAGCTACGGATCGCGGTCGAGGCCCTTTCCTCCATTCACGACGGTCGCTGCGTTTCTGATTGGTGCGATCGGCCTCACATAGAAATGCAGGACGCGGCAACCTTCGCGCTTATGCAAATTGAAGGCGCCGACGCCATGATAGCCGAGCGGGCGAAAGGGGGTGCGGCGTGACCGGACAGATCGCTAGCTTCATCGCCGCCAATGATCGCAGTCCTGTCGTCGAGGGTAATGTTCGTAACGGCGGAGCGATCTTCCACCTCAAGAGCGGAATCGTATTTTTACTCACTCCCGATGAGCGTCGCGCCCTCCCGGAAGGGTATCCGAAGTGGGATTTGCCAAAAAACTGAGTGCCACAAATAGCTTCTTGATCTTCATGCGTTCGGTTGCCCGATTATGGACGGTAGCGAAAGAGGCGTAGCGTGATCAAGGCTGCTCAGTGCTTGAGGGCGCCGCCATTTCAGATATGTCCAGTAAACGCGTCGCTTGAACCGAAACCAACGTGTTCGCTTCTGCGGGCGCTCGCGTTTGTAACCCGTCCAATCATTGAATCCCTCAAACGGCGGCATCAAGCCCTTCTCTTCCGCTGGCGCGAAGCTGGCGTAGTGAACATTTTTGATTTTCTGCCAGGGCCAACGGCGCAGGGATCGCGCAATTGACTTTGAGTGTCGGGAAAGATCGCGACAAAGAAGCCATGAGAAAAACATAGCGCAATCGTTCTCGAAATACATCGCTTCGACTGCGTTCGGATAGTTCTCGTCAGTGTTCCCATCTGCGTCGCGAAACCCAAAGTAACGCTCAATAACCTGCTGCTTACTCAGTTCACGAAATCCGGCGATAAGTTCATTTCTGCGGGAACATGATATTTTGAGTTCTTCGACCTGAAGCATCAACATGCTGGCAAGCTGTATTCCCCTGCCGGTAATAGTAATTCGTTCGAAGACGATGCTGCGCAGGCGGTCGATCGGCATGGACGGTAGCGAGATGGTTCGCATGTCGAAGCGAACATCGAATGGCTGTTGCTGGTCTTTCGGAATCCTGCGCTGAAATTCAACGGCGCGTTTTGTCAAATGAAAGTTACCGCGCAGGCACGCAATATGTTGCTCTTTCATATTCGTGAGGACTGAAAAAACCGTCGCCGCAAGGGCCACTGCCGCATTCGTCTCGCGGAGTTCCGCCGTTAAATCAACGTGTCGCTTTCGACGTTCGGCAATGTTTTGCGCGCCCCAGGCGCCAGCGAATGCAGCGGCAAAGGCAATGGCGAAATCTTTGATGATGGCTCGGTCGGGCGCGTGACTTTCGACCGCCGAGAGCAAGTCGAGGATGGACGTCATAGGCTCATGAGATTCATCGGCAGCAAAAATTGCTGAACGCGCAGAATGAGGAGTGCAAATGACCGGAGCAATGACGCGTCAACGGTCATCCACAACAAAGGGCGATATTTCCCAGGGTTTCGATCGAGAGTCCGCCGACGTTCGCCGACGAAATCACCCCGATCCCAGGCATAAGATGGGCATAAGATCGGCCGCCGCTTGAGGCCCTAGGAAACTCAAGGCTTTTCGTTGAAAATCTCGATAAGCCTTTGAAACCCAAAACGTCTGCGGACATACGTCAACGAACACGGACACTAGTTAGGCAGCCACCCCCTCCGCCACTCTCGACGGCAGCAGCCCTTGATCGCCGAGGGGCTCTGGAACTCGCTCTTCCGCAGTTTCCCATCAGTTACGCGCGTATTCCAATTGCAGTGCAACGAGGTCTGCCGTGGTTTTGCCGTAGCGTCCCGCGATCCCCGCAAGGGCGTGATCTAGAGCTTTCGCGGAGGGCGCCTGAGGCAGTTGCAATTGCGGGGATACTTTCGCGGCGCTTCTATCGGGCACCAATACGAGTTGATGCCGCGACTGGATGGGGCCGCCCCCCGTAGCAGCAATCGCCTGCGAGCGATAAGTCCGTGACCAGGCGTCGGCGGTGAGCGCGAGCGCAATCTCATCGAAGCCATTTGCGACCGGAATCGACAGCGTTTCGTGTTCCCAGAACGCGAGGGCGTTTCTTCCGGCCGCCCACATGCGCCCCATCGTCAGATGAAACGGAGCCGTCTCGTGCGCGATGGTCCAGCTATCGATACCGATCCTGGCCGCCACCGCTTTCGCCTCCGCGTGTCCCGCGATCGCTTCGACGAGGGCGACGCTCGCCGGAATGGACGCGCTGACCCCGACGGTGGTCATGACGTTGCGGTCGAAGACATAACGTTGGTTCCGAATCCAATGCGTTTCGGGAAATCTGCGGGTGATCTCGTCGAGCGCATACCAATGCGTAGTCGCCGCTCTGTGGTCGAGGATGCCGGCTCGGGCGGCGATCCAGGCACCTTCGCAGATTGCAACTACGGCCGCGCCCTTGCCGGATTGTTCTCTCACCCAGCCGATGACGGTTGCGTTGCTGCTGTCATGCAACGCCGGCACAATGACGATATCCGCACCGCCCGGATGGGCCGTGTCGAATGTGGCCATAGTCATATCCGGGTTGATCGTAAGAGCGGGCATCAGGCTGACCGCGCCTTCATGTGTGGAAACGATGACCACATCGGCGATGTTCGCTTCCTTCAGCACGCCGTAGGGAAGAATGAGATCGGTCGTCTCCGTGCCCGCGTTATCCGCCGCAATGGCGATGAGCGGGCGGGCGCGTCCGGCCTTCAACGGCGGCAAATGAATGGGATTTGTTGCCGAGGCCGGGGCCGCGTCGGCCCGTTCGACCATCGGCAGGGATAGAAGAACAAACAGGAATATCCTGAGAAGCGGTCGGCACATGGGATTATCCGCATTGATAGGAGCGCCGTCAAAATAGAGGGCACGCCCACTGGCGGAAATGTCAATTCTATCGCATTTTACGCCAATGCAGAATCCGGATCGCCGTGCAAAACAGATCGTCGTCATCGGCTATGACGGAGTGCAGGCCCTTGATGTGGTGGGTCCAATGGAGGTCTTCGCAATCGCGAACCTGCATGCACCACAACACATGCCGCGCTATGAGATCATGCTGGCATCCCCCGCGGGCGGACTTGTGAAATGCAGCTCGGCCGGAGGGATACGCCTCGGTGACGCCGTGGCGCTCGATAGCCTGCCCGATGGAATTGACACAATCATCGTGGCTGGGGGTAGCGAAGATGGGCTACGCGGATTGATCTTCGAAACGAGCCTGATCCAATGGCTGAAGTCGCGCGCTGCCACGACGCGTCGGCTTGCCAGCGTTTGTACAGGCGCTTTCGTGCTTGCCGCGGGTGGATTTCTTGATGGAAAGCGGGCAACCACGCATTGGAAGTCCGTCGCGCTCCTGAAAGAGCTTCGTGCTCAGGTCGAGGTCGAACCGGATGCGATCTTCGTTGCTGATCCGCCGGTCTTCACGTCTGCCGGCATTACGGCGGGGATCGACTTGTGCCTCGCGTTGGTGGAAGCCGATTGCGGGGCGCAAACGGCGCTGTCCGTTGCCCGGCAGATGGTGCTGTTCATGCGCAGGCCCGGGGGGCAGTCACAGTTCAGCGCCGGCCTGGCAATGCAGGTCAAGGCGACGCCCCGCTTGCGTAGCTTGCTGAATGAAATCCTCGAAGATCCGACCGGCGATCTTTCCGGACCCGCCCTTGCCGCACGCGCCGGTATGAGCGAGCGAACATTCTCGCGCTCTTTCCGTAAGGAAACCGGCTCAACGCCTGCGCGATTCGTGGAGGACGCGCGGATTGAACGCGCGAAGACACTGCTGGAAACATCGGATTGGCCGTTGGCCCGCGTTGCCGAGTGTTCAGGCTTTGGGAGCCTCCATGCTTTGCACCGTGCGTTTCAGAAACGGCTCGCAAGCACGCCGAGCTTCTATCGGGATCGTTTCATGATCAAATAAAAGAAGGGATTTAGAGGGATATGCGTAAACATAGTTCTCCATTTCGTCGTTCGCGGTCCGCCAGCATCCGGCACTCCGACCTTGACCGCGGGTAGCTGCGCTCGGTGAGTGGCACAACCCACAGACCATTATGGCGGAGGGGGATGGGATTCGAACCCAAGGTGGACTGGCGCCCAGCCTTAGATGGTGGCCGCAGGGGAGGAAATAATGACGGCAACATCTGTTCCGAAACGCCGTACAAACACAGCCCAAGATTTGCCATCGGCGACAGAGACCCGCATCCAACCGGGCTGGCCCGAAATCGCAGTGGCGCTGATCATCTATCTGATCCTTATCGCCGCGCTCGGCCTGTGGATGGTGCAGACATCCGATGAACAAGCCGCCTTGCGAGGCATCATTGGAATGGCGGCAAACGGCGTTGCAGGCGCCATCGCTCTGCTTGCGGCATACGCCCTGCGCATCCGCGATTTTAGCGCCTTCGGCTTTCGGGCGACCGAACGGAAATGGTTGCTCGCCGGCGCCGCGCTCGGCGTCTTCGCTTTCGGTCTGAGCTTCATTATCGAGGGGATATACTTCCAGTTCATCACCGAGGTGAACACGCAGGTCGACTTCCAGGCCGCAGCATCCGGCGGTGCGCTTTCGCTGCTCGCCATCCTCGTCACGGGTGCCTTTTTCACACCATTCGGCGAAGAGGTCGTATTCCGAGGCGTTATCGCCAATGCGCTAAACCGATATGGAATGTGGGCCGGAGTGGTCGGTAGCGCTGCAATATTCGCCCTCGTTCACGGCCCGAGCGTTATCCTTCTGGATGCATTCATGGCCGGCATCCTGACAGGCATGCTGTTCCGCAAAACGGGTTCTCTGTGGCCCTCCTTGGCGGTTCATGTTGTCTATAACGGGCTTCATCTCCTGTACTATTCGACGCTTTGAACAGCCCTAGGCTCGCTCCTTTCGTCGCGTCTCGGATAAGGCGGCGTGCAGGAAATGGCGGGCAGTCTCCGCGACGCCCACCTCGATTGGCGTCACGTCCGACCCAAAGCGGGCCGCGAACTTCGTGGCATCGACATGGTAGGGGCGATCGAAGAGGAAGCGCACGTCATGCACCTCGCGCAGTATCGGCACAGCCATACGTAATACCGGCTGAAGGATGGCCGGAACCGTCTGGATGCGCGGGGCCCGGTCCATCGCCACCGCTGCCATGGTGACGATCTCCCGCAGCGTTCGCGTTTCGGCGCAGGGCATGTGCCATACTTGGCCCCAGGTATCCTCCGGCGCATCGAGCAGCGTCTGAGCCGCGCGGGCGGCATCGGGAATATAGGCGACGTCGTGCGGATGATCGATCGGCACCGCGAATTGCGCCGCCTTGCCGGCTGCAAGCCGGCCGAACAGCAACTCGCCGAGATGGCTGTTCGTCACGCCGGGGCCGTAAAAATCGCTGACGCGCAGGGCACTCATGCGGACGCGCCCCGCGCTTGATGCCGCCTGCCACATCTCGCTGATCGCGCGCCGCACGGCGGGCTTGCCGCCCCAGGGCGCGAAGGGCGTGTTTTCGCGGATCGGCCCATCCTGCGGGCCGTACATGTACATGTTGTCGAAGAACAGTGTCGGCGCGCCGGTCGCCTCGGCGGCCGCGAGCAAATTCGTCATCGCGCGAGGCCAGCATTCCGCCCAGACTTTTGTGTCGTAGGCGAAGCCAATGGCAATGACGATCCGCCCCGCGCCAGCCGCCGCGTTCAAAACAGAGGCACGGTCGAGCACGTCGCAGCGGACGAACTCCATGCCGGCAGAAAAATCAGCCGGGCGCGAGCGCTGGGCGACACGAACCGGGCGTCCCGCCGCCGCGAGCCTTTCCGCAATGGCCCGGCCCGCCACGCCGTAGCCGAAGATCACGTCCCGTCCGTCCATCTTGCACCCTTCCGAAACGTGTCGCCTTCCATCCACTCCTATGGCGGCTCGACCCGGTTTGTTCGAGGGCTAAGCTTTGTTCCCGGCTGGATGTACCAGATCGTCCGGGGTTCGGCGCCTGCCAAGGCTGGAAACATATGCGGGGGATACGACATTGATGCGGCGGCAGCATGCGAATGCTCCGCGCAATCCGGAATCGCTCAAGGGGCCGACGCCCAACACGCAGCCCCTGCCCTCTTTGACCGGATCGATCGCGCGGTCGGTCTGATCGGCGACGGTGTGTTGCGTGGAAATAAATATGCTTGGAAACCGGTTCGCTGACGAAGCGCTCCGAACCGCTAGGGCCAGAAAGCCGGTAGTTACCTCCGGCCTTCCGTCCCGCACGGCGATCCTATTCGCGGCCCATGCCGGTCTCGCCTGCACCGGCGCCCATCATGGCTCCGCCACCTTCATCTTCCATCTGACTGCGCCGGGCTTCTATGCCTTCCCTCATCCTGTGAAGGACGAGGACGCCAAGAACACGCATCCGCCGCTTCTGAGCGTCATCTAGGGTCGAATAAAGCGGCTGCCACGCGTCCGCCAGCTTTTTGAGTTCGGTGCCGCGCGCCATGAGATTATCAGCTCGATTTTGCAAGACCTGCACGAAATTCCGGTCAAATTGACCTTCTTCTGTGCGAGACACCACGTTCTCAATTCTTTGGCGGCGTCCTTCCGCCCGCGCACGGATCGCGTCCTCGACAGCGGGCCAGTACTGCACTTGGTCGGGCCTTAGCTGCAAAGCGGCCTTCACGATTTCGATCCGATTATCGGTCACATCATCCCTGGCTCCCATTTGCATCCCTTGCATTCGTTGCATCGGCTGCATGCCCTGCATCCCTTGCATCTGCGGCATTGGTTGCATCGGCTGAGCTGTTTGCGCGATGGCAAGTGATGGAACGGCAGTTAGGAGTGCCGCAAAGCCGTACGCGATACATCTCGACATGTTGAACTCCTCTTTCTATCGCGATTGTTAGAAGCTACGAGTAAGCCGGCTGCAGGTTGGCCGATGCGTCGTCTTCATGGATCGATATCGAAGTTCTGGAGTCTTGCCTCGGGCGAGGTGCCGATAGCAGTCGTTTAGGATCGCAGAGCTGTTTTAAATGTCGGTCGCGCTCACGGAGGACAACCAAACGTCATCATCCGTTTTTAGTGCGTGACGTATGGGAGGCTGTCCAAATAGTGGAACTGGCAGTCATTCCCATCAGACCTGCGTCATACCATCAGGCCAAATGCATTGGTGGGGACTATCTAGCATGCCATCTCTCGGGTCAATTGCGGTGTCCACCCGATCGGAGATGATGAGATGTGCGAATGGCGCGCAGCATTGGTTCAATGCAAACAAGCATAATAGTTTGTGCAATGTCTAAAAGTGTTCTGTGCTCGTACGATTGCGGCGCCGTCGCCGCGAAGAGCTGCAATTTTCTAGCTGGCGCGTCGCGCGTGGAGGTCCCGTTTGTTGTCATTGCGCAAGACGTTGAGAACCATCTATCTCCGAGGTCACAAACGTAGTCGTCAAATGAGGCAAGTCCCTGGGGGACTTGCCTCCATTCCAAACGCAACCCCTCAGGACATCCACCCAAGAAGCAGTGACACACCTGCTAGTCCGCCAATCACGCCCGACGCCCGCTTGAGTGTGAGCGCAACTGTTGGCCCTAGCTGATCGAGGCAGAGGCTCAAGATCATTCCCGTAACGTGCAGAAGCGAAGTTGCGGTTACGAATCCCACAGCATAGGGAAGGAAGGCGAAGCCGAGTCCGGCTCCCTCGTTACCATGGGCATGACCGTGGAAAACCGCGAACAGTCCAACCGCGGCCATCGCGATGACAGTGGGCGGGCGAACACCAATGCCCACCGCCACACTCAAGGCGACGACGGACAAGCCGATACCTTGTTCGACCATCGGCAGCGGCCATCCGTAATAGCCAAGTAGACCACCGAATATCATCGCAGCAACGAATGCCGTGGGTACGAGCCACCGCGCCGATCCGCCGATGTTCATTGCAAAGAACCCGACAGCCACCATCGCGATGATGTGGTCGATGCCGCTCAGCGGATGCAGAAGACCCTGACTGAACGTGTGGACGGCACCAATGCCGACGTGCGCCGAGGCCGGCGCGGCCGCCGCGAAGGTCAGAGCAGCGCCTGCGGCCAAGGCTTTGAGAACGTTCTGCGCGCGAAAAAATTTCATCGTATGCCCTCCTACTTCATGACTTTGCTGCGATGGCCGAGCTTGCCGTTCGCCACCAGGGTTCCAAGCACATCGAGCACGACCCGGCAGGCAAGCTGCGCCGTGTTGTCGTTGACATCGTAAGGCGGCGACACTTCCACGACTTCCATGCCGCACAGGCCTTCCGCCGCGATCGTATGGATCATTTCGAAGGCTTCGCGCGGCAGAAGTCCGCCCGGCTCCGGCGAACCGGTTCCCGGAGCGAAGCCCGGATCGATCGAGTCGATATCGAACGACAGGTAGACCGCCTTGCAGCCTTCCCACGCCATCTCCAGCGCGATTTCCGCGGCCTTCTTCGGACCGTGATGCTGCACGTCGTGCATCGTGAGCACGCTCGTGCCGCGCTGCTTGGCAACCGCCGTGCCTGGACGGTTGCCGTACCAGCCGCCAATGCCGATCTGCACGAGATTTTTCGGATGGCAGTTCGGCAAGCCGACATCGTGCATATGGCTATGGTCACGATGCGAGGCGTGCGTCCCTTCGTTCGTCGTCCAGAACCACGGCGTCGTGTGCATGCGCTCATCCATATCCTTCTCCTGGATATCGATGTGCCGGTCGATGTGAATGATGCCGACGTTGCCGTCGATGTGTGGAGCGATGCCCCGCACGTTGGGGAAGCCCAGGCTGTGATCGCCGCCGCAGATGATCGGGAAGACGCCCGACGTGTAGATGTGCGAAACGGCTTTCGTTACCTGGTCGAACGTCTTCTCGATGTTGCCGGGAATGACGAAGATGTCGCCCGCGTCGCAAAGATCGAGTTCCTCGTAGATATCGACGCCGCCGTCGAACCAATACCCGTCGTAGAGCGCCGAGATCCGGCGGACCGCTTGCGGCCCGAACCGCGTGCCCGGCCTGTAGGTCGTCGCCGAGTCGAATGGCGCGCCGACGAAAGCCGCTTCGTAGTTGCCGATCTTGCGGATGTCCTCGCAGTACGGCGCCTTCATGAATGTGTTGATGCCAGCAAACGCGGGCTGATGGCCGCGGCTGAACAACGAGATATTGCGATCGATGACGGATGAGGCGGCCTCGAGCCCATACTCCAGCGATCGGGCGACTTCCTCGTCCTGCTTGGTCTGGGATATACGAGACAACGTCTCCATGCTCTTCGCGCCGTGGGTTTCCTCACGCTTTACGCCATGTGAATGGCCATGACGGTGCGTGTGGGGATGGTGGTGATCGTGATCTTTGGGACTGCGAGCCATTTCGAAGTGACCTTTACTGTGAGATATTTGAGACGATCGCGGAGTTGATGAATTGCTAGCCGCTACTGCGGACCGAGCCGCCCGATCCATCTGTTCGAAGAGTATTTGGCTCCAAAGCCATCAGCCGCGATCCCAGCAAGAAGCGACGTGTCGAAGGCCTCGCTCGATTTGACCTTCTTCTGAGAAACGCCGGCCCCGAAATACGTGTCGCTGAACAGATCCCAAGTCGCTTCCGCATAACCGGCAGTGCAATCGGGCCCGTTAAACAGCGAACCCCAGCCCTTGCCGTCAGGAGCGCGGGGCGCTTCTGGCGGCAAACTTTCGCAGAGCGGCTTCCCGCCCGGCAAACCGAGGGCACCCATGTTCTGGCTGATGTTGAGCATGATCGCGCCGTACTGATTGAGCTTCACGTCGGCCACGGGCCACGAAAGACCGGCAGCGACGATCGCATCGCCTTCCTCCGGATTCTCCTTCCACCAGTTGACCGCCTCGAACCACGCGCGAAGCAGCTCTTTGGCCACCGCCGGCTTCGCCGCGAGCCAGGATTCGTTGCAGGCGATGGCATCGGAAATGAGCCCGCGTTCCCATGTCCGGTCCGTGAGGCTCGATTTGAATACCTTGGCGCCATCCCGCTTCAGAGATTGGGAAGCGAAGGGATCGTAGTTGACGTCGATGTCGATGCCGCCGCTCGCGAATGCCGCCGCGCTCTCCTGCGGAAGCATGACCGCGTGTTGCAGCTCCTTCATGTCGATCCCTGCTCGCTTCATCGTGAGCAGCATCCACATGTGGTTGAGGAAGCCGTAGTCGGCGCCGAACTTCTTGCCCTTGAAGTCCTCGACCGAATTGATGTCCTTCGTCACCACCATCTTGTCGAGGCCGTAGGACATATCCGAAAACGCGACGACTTTAACCGGCAGGTCGCCCGCGCGCGCCAGCACCATGCTGTCCATGGTGTTGTTCATGCATTGGACCTGACCCGACGTGATCGCCGCGTTCTTTTCCGTGATGCCTTCGATGATCTTGACGTCGAGATCGATATCCTTGGCGAGGCCCTTCGCCTTGACGATGTACCAGGGCGCATACGGCGAGAATGAAATAATCGCGACACTGACCTTTTCGGCGGCGCTGGCTGATAGTGCGCCGATAGGCGCCACCGCTGCCGCCAAGCCGAGAGCAAGCAACGTGTTCGTGAACGACTTCGTTTTCATTTTTTTGTCGTCTCCCTGAACGATTTTCGATCCCTGGACTTCTTTTTCGTCAAAGCAAATTGGCTATTTGATTTCCTCGCGCATCATCGCGAACAGCTGCCTCTCGAGTTCCGCATATCCCGGCATTTCGAGAAGTTCCTCTTTTTGCTTGATGCGTCGTCCGCCTTTGAAGGTGAGCGGGATATCGGCCTTGATGCGGCCGGGCTGGCGGCTGAAGAAAATGATGCGATCGGCCAGATAAATCGCTTCCTCGATATCGTGCGTGATTGCGACGACCGTCTTCTTCTCACGCTCGATCAACTCGATCATGAGCTCCTGCATTTCCCAGCGAACCTGTGCGTCCAACGCACCGAACGGTTCGTCCATCAGGATGATCGCCGGATTTTGCGCCAGCGTTCGAGCGAGCGCGACGCGTTGCTTCATGCCGCCGGAGAGACTGCGCGGATAGGTGCCGGCGAACTTCTCGAGATGCACGAGCTTGAGAAAATTCATCGTGCGTTCGCGCCGCTCCGCAGCCGGAACTTTCAGGATCTTCATGCCGTATTCGACGTTCTGCATGGCCGTCAGCCACGGAAACGACGTGTAGGCCTGAAAGATCATGCCGCGATCGGGACCGGGCCCCTGCACGTTCTTGCCAAACACTTCGAGCCGCCCACGTGTCGGATATTCGAGACCGGCGATGATGCGCAGCATCGTCGTCTTTCCACAGCCGGACGGACCAACGAAGGCTGTGATTTGGTTGTTGTGCAGCTCGAACGAAACATCGTCGAGCGCCTTGAAGGAACCGCCCAGATACTCCTTGGTGATGCGGGACGCCTTCAGCGGGGGAACATTTGTCACCGGCGTAAAGTCCTTTGCGACGATATTCATTTTACGACCTCCGCTCGATGTTCCACGGGAACAGCACGCGGGCGGCACCCCGGAAAATCACGTCCGTCAGCAGCCCCAACGCACCGATCGTGACGATGCCGGCCATGATCACGTCGACGTTGAGAAAACGTCCGGCGCGCATCATCACGGCTCCGATGCCGTCCTGCGCACCGACGATTTCCGCGATGACGAGATACGTCCAGCTCACCGCGATCATGTTGCGCATGGAGTCGAAAATTGCAGGAAGAGCCGCCGGAACGACGATCCCAGTGAGGATGACGCGGCGCGAAGCACCCATCGTCAAACCGGCTTCGACGAACTCCTTCTGGATGGCAGTGGTGTTATCCAGAACCAGCGAGATCAGGAAGAAAATGACGCCGATGAAGAGGAGCGCAATCTTCGCCTGGTCCGTCGGCCCGAACCAGACCAGCAGCAGCGGAATGAAGGACGCGGCCGGCAGATACCGCCACGCCGTCAAGGTCGGATTGAAGAGCGCGCGAATGTTTCCGAAGCAGCCCATCAGGATGCCGATCGGCACGCCGATTGCAGACGCCGCCAGGAAGCTGACGAAAATCCGCCAGCAGCTGATCGAGATGTCATGAAGGAAGTTGCGTTCGGCGAACAGGACGTAAAGAGCCGACCCCACCTCGCCGATCGACGGAAAAAACTTGCGGGCGGAAGCTGGCGTCAGATAGTGGCCGGCTTCCCACAATCCGAAGAAGGCCAACGCGCCGATGAAAGCCAGCACCGAAGCTCGCTGCGCACTCGGCTGTCTTCTAAACTCGAGGAATCTTTCTTTCGGTGGAATATAAAGTGGCGCGGCTTCCGCGGTCTCGCTTGGCAGCTTTTCAAGCGAGGAAACAGAAGCGTCGCGCGATTTGGACATCGCACTTTCCAAGGCTTACCCTCCCGGCAGAGACTGAAAAATCAGGCGTTTTGTTCAGTCTGAGTTGCTGTGAAGAAGGTAGCGGCGCGGGCATCTCCAAGAAAACGCCCAAAATTAAAATGGGAAGCATTGACGGCGCCTATGCTGCGGCGCGAACGCTGTCAGACGATGGCGCGCACTCAAGCACGCGCCCTGTTCAACTTCAGCGATTGCGGAACTTCGTTAGTCTGTCGCCTCGTCAGCGCCGACGAGTGAGCGAACCCGCTTTGCTTCGCAAACCACCATCTTCAACTCTTCGATGAAGAGGATGTGCGCCATATGCCAGGGCCGGTCGGGATTCGAGATGATGAAAATCTCCATCGCCGGCGCATTGCGCTTCCCAAGCAGCGGCCACAGTCTGCCTGAGGAAACGTCGGGCGCCGCATAGCCATCGGGGAGGAAGCACACGCCAACTCCCAGGATCGCCAGCCGGCGCGCCTCCTCCAGATGTTGAGAGATTCCGGAAACCTTTTGCCCAATTCCGTATTTCAGCCGGAAATCGGAGAGCTGATCGGGTTCGTCGGCACCTGTCAGGATGAAAGACTCCTGCGCCAGTGCTTTAGGATCAAGAAGTTTATGGCCATAGAGGGGATGACTGCGCCCGCAATAGGGACGATGAATCTCGCGAAACAACAGATGGTAGATGAGATCGGCCCGCTTGCTTCGCGATGGCGCGACACCGATGTCGATCTCCTTCCGCAGCAGCGCATTGATGACATCCGACCAGCTCGCCACATCGACGATCAATTCGACGTTCGGACATTTCCTGTGAAAAGACATGATCACGTCGTCAAGAACGTCGCTGACGACATTGCTGATCATTTTGATGCGCACAGGGCCGCTCACCATGTTGACCGTATCGGCCATGGCGTCAGGAATGCCGCGCACCAACGCCTTCAGCTTCATGCACGTATCGGCGAGCGCGCGGCCTTCATCGGTCAGCTCGAAGCCGCTCGGTCCCCTTTCGCAGAGGCGCACATTGAGGTGACCTTCAAGCCGTTGCAGAGCAAGGCTTATCGAGGGTTGTTTGCGGCGCAAAAGCTCGGCGGCCGCTGTCACGCCTCCTGTTTCGGCGATGATGCAGAAAACCTTGAAAAGGTTCCAGTCGAGGTTCCGGAAAAAGTCGTCGTGCCGAATGTTCTTCGAAGACATTACTGCACCGCCACATTAACCGCGCGAGAAAACGCCCTTGGAAACGGGCATTCCCGACAGGAATGTTAAGTGAGTTCAGCGGCCGGTGGCAAGCGCAGCTTCGATGACAATAACGTATGGCGTGCAGTTCAATTCTAGCGCGCTCTTCTCATACACTGGGTGCAGCTGCGCGGAGGCTCCGAGCGGCAGAGCCGATGGCATTCAACGAACGCTCCGCCGAGCTGATCGTGTTGACGAGCAGCATGGTCACCGTCATGGGGCCGACGCCGCCCGGAACAGGCGTGATCATCGACGCGCGCCGGCTCACGCCTTCAAAATCGCAGTCGCCCACCAGCTGACCGTTCGCCAGGCGATTGATGCCGACGTCGATAACGACGGCACCCGACTTCACCATCGGCGCGGTGATCAGGTTGGGATAACCCGCTGCCACGATCAGAATGTCGGCAAGAATGGTGAATTGAGCGAGATCGCGCGTCTTCGCGTGGCAGACCGAGACCGTCGCCTCGCGCTGCATCAGCATCAGCGCCATCGGCTTGCCGACAATGTTGCTGGCGCCGACAACGACCGCGTTGCGACCGGAAACCTCGACACCGGCGCTATCGAGAAGCAGCATGACCCCGTAAGGCGTGCAGGGTGGAAACACAGTATCGCCGATGACCAGGCCGCCGACGTTATAGAGATGGAAGCCGTCGACGTCCTTCTCCTGATCGATGGCGCCGAGAACGGCCTTGACGTCAAAATGTTTCGGCAGCGGCAGCTGCACCAAAATGCCGTGTATCGACGGATTGGCGCTGAGCTCCGCAATTTTCTCGATGACCGTCGACTGCGCGACGTCCGCCGGGAACAGGAACTTGCGCGAATTGATGCCGACGTCGGCGCAAGCCTGGATCTTCTTTCGCACGTACACCGCCGACGCCGGATCTTCTCCGACCATGATGACGGCAAGGCCTGGTGACACGCCGAATTTCGCTTTCAGAACAGCGACTCGTTGCCGGCACTCTTGACGAACGCCAGCTGCCACGGATTTACCGTCGATAATTTTGGCTGTCATTGTGTTGCTCGCTGAAGTGCTGCAGCTCTCAAAAGAACGCCGCGGCTCGTTGGCAGAAGTGGATCGAGGCATTCCGTGCGCGTCCGGCCCATCATCTTTGATTGGCGCCGGCGACACTCCTGCGGGGAGTGAGCCGCCGGCGCCTGTTGTTAGAACAATCCCTGGATCTGCCCCTTGTCGTCGAGGCGGATCGAGTCGGCCGACGGCACCTTCGGCAGCCCCGGCATGGTCATGATCTCGCCGGTGACGACGACGATGAACTCGGCGCCCGCCGACAGCCGGAGTTCACGGATGGGCACGATGTGCCCGGTCGGCGCGCCGCGCTTCGCCGGGTCGGTCGAGAACGAGTACTGCGTCTTCGCCATGCACACCGGGAAGTGGCCGAAGCCCGCCGCCTCGAAATCCTTGAACTGCGTTTCGACGCTCGCATCGCAGGCGATGTCGGCGGCGCGGTAGATTTCCGTCGCGATCGTCTTCACCTTGTCGCGCAGCTTCATGTCGTCCGGATAGAGCGGCTTGAAGTTCGCCTTGCCGTCGTCGATCACCTTGACGACGTGATGCGCCAGCGCCTCCGTGCCCTTGCCGCCGTCGGCCCAGTGCGTGCACAGGAACGCCTTCGTGCCCATGCTTTCGGCGGCCTTCTGCACTTCCGCGATCTCGGCGTCGGTGTCGGTGATGAACTTGTTGACGGCGACGACCGCGGGCACGCCGAACTTGTTGACGTTCTCGATGTGGCGCTTGAGGTTCTCGCAGCCCTTGGCCACCGCCGCTGCGTTCTCGGCCTTGAGATCGTCCTTGGCGACGCCGCCGTGCATCTTCAGTGCGCGGACGGTCGCGACGATGACGACGGCGGACGGCGCGATGCCGGCCTTGCGGCACTTGATATCGAAGAACTTCTCCGCACCCAAGTCGGCGCCGAAACCGGCTTCGGTGACGACGTAGTCGGCGAGCTTCATCGCCGTCTTCGTCGCCAGCACCGAGTTGCAGCCGTGGGCGATGTTGGCGAACGGGCCGCCGTGGATGAAGACCGGGTTGTTCTCGAGCGTCTGCACCAGGTTCGGCTGCAGCGCGTCCTTCAAGAGCACCGTCATGGCGCCGTCGGCCTTCAAGTCGCGGGCGCGGACCGGCTTCTTGTCGCGCGTGTAGGCGACGATGATGTTGCCGAGGCGGGTCTCAAGGTCTTTCAGATCCTTCGACAGGCAGAGGATGGCCATGACTTCCGAGGCGACGGTGATGTCGAAGCCGTCCTCGCGCGGGAAGCCGTTCGAGACGCCGCCCAGCGAGTTGACGATCGAGCGCAGCGCCCGGTCGTTCATGTCGAGGACGCGCTTCCAGCCGACGCGGCGCTGGTCGATGCCGAGCGCGTTGCCCCAATAGATGTGGTTGTCGATCAGCGCCGACAGCAGATTGTGGGCGCTGGTGATGGCGTGGAAGTCGCCGGTGAAGTGCAGGTTGATGTCTTCCATCGGCACGACCTGGGCGTAACCGCCGCCGGCGGCGCCGCCCTTGACGCCGAAGCACGGCCCGAGCGACGGCTCGCGCAGCGCCGCGATCGCCTTCTTGCCGATGTAGTTGAGGCCGTCCGAGAGGCCGACCGTCGTCGTCGTCTTGCCCTCGCCCGCCGGCGTCGGGCTGATCGCCGTGACCAGGATCAATTTGCCGTCACTGAAACTTTGAATGTCTTTGAGATAGTCGAACGAAATTTTAGCCTTGGTCCAACCGTAAGGAATAAGGGCGTGCGCGGGCACACCGACCTTGGCTGCGACTTCAGCGATGGGCTTTATCTTAGCTTCACGGGCAATTTCGATATCGGACTTGACGGACATGCGGACGTTCTCCCTCAGGACGCGACAACACGAGTCAATCCGCGCGGGCGAAGGCCCGCTGTCCGAGATTGGCGGTGATGTTCGCGACTTTTCTTTTGGGAAGGTGTACTACCACGAAACTTTCGTTCTCGCCAAGCAACATTCGACATGGCACAGAATATTCCAGATTTTCTGCGCCGGCGCAGACCAGCGGTCCGCGACCCCAAGGTAGGGCAAGCAATCTTTGACATCTGCAATCGGAATGGATGCCGCTAGGCCGACCCGGAGAGAACGGCCGTTCCGACGGCGATCGACGCCACGGCGAGCCACTGCTGGCCGCTGACGGGTTCCTTGAGGACGAACTTCGCCAGCACAACGGTGAAGACGCTGAAGGTCGACGCGACAACCATCGTGATGTGTGGACTGACGGTCGTCGAGCCACCGAGGAACGCCATGTAGCCGAGCGTATCGAGAAGTCCTTGCGCAGCGACGAATGGGATCCAGCTCCGCGGAATGGTGATGCCGCGACGCTGCACGGCCAGCAAGACACCGACCAGCACAAAGCCACACAAACGGCCGAGCCATAGCGTCTGAATCTCGCCGATCCGCTGCGCCGCCGCCTGCCCGGTCGTGACGAGGACGACGTAGGCGAGGCAGGCGCCGAGTGCAATGGCGATCGTCTTGCGCAGCTCGCTGCCATCGGTCGCCACAAACTGCGGGTGCTTTTCAGCACTACGCGCAATTAGGATCCCGCCCAAAATGATCACCGCCATCGCCACCCATTGATAGGCCGTTGGACGAAGACCCGAGGCCACGTTGACGACGAGCACGAACGCCGGATGCGCCGCAACGATCGGAGCGACGATCGCCACGGGACCGCGCGCCAATCCCGCGTAGAGAAGCAGACACATCGCGGCAACGCTCACGCCATGCACCATCGCAAGCGCGCATCCGGCTGGAGTCCAGACGAGTTTCTCGCCACTCACGGCGATCCAGACTGTCGAGGCGATCACGCCGATCAGCAGCACGCCCGCGTAGGTCAATGTCGCTCCGATGGCCCGCGAACTGAAGCGGGCCATGAAATCTGCAAGCCCGAGACTTGCTGCGCTGGCCAAGCCGAATAAAACTGAGTTCATGGAATGCCGGGCACCATATCAGGACGATCACCCCGCCAGCCCGGGCGGTGCGCATCCCGCGCGCCGTCAATCTGCACTTCCCCTGGAATGAGGATACAGCCATGGCCAAGAACGTCGCTTCCTTCTCGCGAAATCTCGACTGGAACCTTCTGAAGACGTTCCACGAGATCGCGCGCTGCGGTGGCATCAGCCGTGCGAGCCGGACGCTCAGCCGCAAGCAGCCGGCGCTGAGCCAGGCGCTCCAGCGGCTCGAATCTCAACTTGGCGTCAAGCTCTGCGAGAGGGGACCTCGCGGCTTTGCGCTGACTGACGAAGGTATGCTGGTTGCAGACACCTGCGGATCGCTCAACGGGCTGGTGCAGCAGTTGCCCAAAAAGGTCGCCAATGTCACCGACGATGTCGCCGGACGCGTCTCCATTCAGGTCGTGTCCTGCCTCGTGTGCGATCACCTCGACAGCGCCATTTCGCGCTTCCACGGCAGCCACCCGAAAGCCGAGATCATCATCGATATCAAGACATGGGAGCAGGTTGCAGGCGCGCTGCTGCGCGACGAGATCGACATCGGCGTGGCACCCGCGAGCGCGCTCCGCAGCGATCTCAAATACGACTTTCTGTTCGAAGAGGTGCATCGGCCATACGTCGGCCCGGCACACCGCCTCTTCGGCCGCACCTTCGACGATCCGGGCGCCCTCGCGGGAGAGCCCTTCATTCTGACCGGTGCCGACGAGCCCGGCGCGTTGACTGAGTACAGAACCCGTCATGGACTTGGCCGCGTTGTTGCCGGCCTATCCGAGCACCTGGATGGCGCAAAGCGGCTGACCATGCTGAACGTCGGCATTTGCTTCCTGCCCGAAAGATTCGCTGAGCCGGATGTCCAGGCCGGCCGCCTCTGGCCTCTGATCGAAGAGACCGAGCGGCCGTCGACGCCTGTTTTCATCATCACCAACCCTCGCGCCCCCAAAAAACTCGCGCGCCAGTTGCTGTTGTCGGAAATCAACGGTTCGCTCGAAAGCCATTGAAACTCAGCGCATCATTGCGTGCCTGAGCGGACCGCCGGCTTGTCGTGCGGCGCACCATTGATCCTGGCAATGTTCTGAATTGAAAATTTGGGACTGTTACGCCGTGACGAACCTAGGTCACCGCGCTGACGGCTTGCTCCGACGCGAGAAACGCATGCAAGGCGGCAACGACCTGCGCCCCTTCGCCGACCCCAGCTGCGACGCGTTTGATTGACCCAGCCCGGACATCGCCTATCGCGAACACACCCGGCACGCTCGATTCCAATGGTCTTCCGCCGTCACCCGCATCCGTACCTGTCAGCACGAACCCTTTTGCATCGAGATCCACGCCCGATTGCGAAAGCCATTGGGTCTCAGGGTCGGCCCCGATGAAAAGAAACAGGTGATGGATGTTGCGGGAAACCACGTCGCCCGAAGCGGTACGCCAGCTAATGGAATCGAGAACACCGTCGCTGCCTTCAAGACTGGTAACTTCTGCCTTGGTAACGACCTCGACGTTTGAGAGCCCGCGAATTCGGTCCACCAGATATTGCGACATGCTCGCCGCGATATCGCCGCCGCGTGCGAGCAGCCAAACCTTGGCGGCCTGGCTCGCCAGATAAACCACGGCCTGTCCCGCCGAATTGCCGGCGCCGACGAGAACGACTTCACTCTTTGCGCAAAGCTTCCCTTCAAGCGGCGACGCCCAGTAATGGATGCTCCCACCCTCGAATTCGCTTACCCTCTCGATGCCAAGGCGCCGGTAGCGAACGCCGGTAGCGATGACGACCGAACGCGCGCTGACGCGCTCATCGTCCGGCAACAGCAACGTGAAGCCTTTGCCCGAGCGGCGTTCCAAGCCGACAACTTGTGCCGGGATGGAGAATTCGGCGCCGAACTTCTCCGCCTGATTGAACGCCCGCGCCATCAAGGCCATTCCGGTAATGCCCGTTGGAAAGCCCAGATAGTTTTCGATCCGTGCCGAGGCGCCAGCCTGCCCTCCGAACGAGCGGCAATCGAGAACCAGAACGGATAGGCCTTCGGACGCTGCATAGACAGCTGCCGCCATCCCGGCAGGTCCCGCGCCGACGATGGCAACGTCAAAGACACGCGAAGGATCAATCGGTCCGACGAGGCCTATGCATCGGGCAAGCTTCAATTCGCTCGGGTTTTGCAGAAGCTGCCCGCCCGGACAAAGAACGATAGGCAGCGCGGTCGATGCGACGTTGAAGCGCTCGATAAGTGCTTTTGCTTCGCCGTCGCTTCGCGGGTCGAGCCGCAGATGCGGATGGCCGTTTCGAGCCAGAAAGTTTTCCAGCCGCAGCACGTCGCTGTCATCGGCAGCACCGATGATGACCGGACCGCCCCCACCCTTCTCGAGCAAGCCTACCCGGCGCAGGATGAGCGCGCGCATGATCCGCTCGCCGAGATCGGCTTCCGCGATCAGTAACGAACGAAGCTTCTGCGGAGGGATGACGAGCGCTTCGACTACGTTCTTTGCATCAGCATCGACCAAGGCAGGCCGGCCGGAAAGCTGCGCCAGTTCTCCCATGAACGAGCCCGGCCCGTGCGTGACGATAAGATTGCGATGTCCGGACTGATCCCGTTGCGTGATGTCGACGACGCCGCTCAGAATGATGACTAAGCCCGGGCCGACTTTCCCGGTTTCTGCAAGAACGTCGCCGGCATCGAACTGCTGCAGTTCGCCGAACCGGCGCACGCGCTCGATCTCGTGCGGTTCGAGATCGGGAAACATCTGTGCGCTGCGGCTGGCCATGATCGACTGTGAATCGGACACCATATGACCCTCACGCGTAATCAGATCCTATCGAAACGCCTCAGTAGGGAGGTTGGCTCCGCCCCCGTTGGGCCCTCCCCGCTTCCGTCCACCATGCGAGGTCGTCAGCGAAACGAGGAAATGCCTTCTTGATCACCGTTCCCAGTTCACCGATGGGCTTGCCGTTCGCGTCGAGCGTCTGGGCGATTGGTCCAACGGCGAGCGTGCTCGAAACGACGATCATACCCATCTCGGATAAGGTTCCGTGCCATATGAAGCTTGATCGCGCCCCGGATAGTCTGCCTGCAGAATAACTGGCAATCGCTGCCGGCCGCCAGAACCATTCCTCGAGAAAATGATCGGTGAGATTTTTGAGGCCCGGCTGCATGCCCCAATTGTATTCGCCGGTCACGAAGATGAAAGCGTCAGCGGCCTTGATCTTTGCCGCCAGCGCCTCCATCGCAGGGGGCGCCGTCCCAGTCGGATACTCCTTGTACATTCGATCGAGCATCGGCAGGCCGACGGCCTTTGCATCGATGAGCTCTACGTTTGAACCCCGCGTACGCAGCTCTGAGACGATGAAAGTGGCAAGCCGGATTCCCATGCGATCGCTGCGATACGATCCGTAGAAGACAAGGATTTGATCCGCCATTCCGCGACCTGCTGAAATCCAAAACGCGATCGATACGAAGTGAATACTCGAACGTTGTATCCGGCGAGTCCAGTCTTAAAGAAATGACAATGGTCCTTCCGCGTTATGTCGGGCGACATTCTCTACTGCATGTGGTCGTGCATCATTTTAGAGTCGTCTGATTTCATGCTGCCGCCGTCGGAGCTTTTCAACGCGCCAATATCCTCGACCTTGTATTCGACATCGACATTGCCGGCCTTTTCAAAGCTCAACGAGCCTTTGGCGTTTTCCCCCTTGGCGATGGGCTTCTTCAGGCTGAGAAACATCAGATGATATGACCCGGGAGCGAACGTGACGGTGGCGCCGGGCTTGATCTCGATGCCGTCCGTCAACTGCCGCATCGTCATTTTATCGCCTTCCATCTTCATCTCGTGAATCTGGACCTGCTCCGCGCCTTCGAACGTACCGCCCGTCAGTTTGTCCGTATCTTTGCCCTTATTTGTGATCGTCATGTACCCGGCACCGGCTTTTGCGCCTTCGGGCGTCGCGCGTGTCCATGGATGACCGATGACGAGACCATCCTTTTCGAACTGTTGGGATGAGGCCGCGCCACACATCGAGAGCAGCGCGACGATCGCATAAATTTCTCGCTTCATGTCTTCCTCCTGTTAACGCCATCAGCCTGGGCGCCACGAGTTACCGAAATCGACGGACTCCTGCCCTCTGATATCGTCAGCATGCAGCACTTCCGGAAGTCGGGAGCAATGTCTCCGAGGCATCCTCATGAAAAATGCGCAAAAGCCGACGCGGGAATTATTGGCTTCCCGCAACCTCACGAGTGCCTTTGCTACGGTTAAGCAGAAACAATCCGGCTAGCGTGCCGAAAACAATGAATGCGAGGAGCGTGAGAAGGGGATTGACGGCAATGCCCGACCACTCGGGAAACACGATCTCGGCCGTATTCAACGGTTCGACGCCGTTCCGGCAAATGAGGGCACCTGAATCTTCCCGCTGAATGTCCGATTGAATTCCGGCCGCCAGTTGATTGGCTTCCGCCGGATCGGACGACGAACGCTGCAGTTGCACGAGCAGCGCTTTGCTTCCCGCAAGATACGCATGCGAGCACCCGTTGAAGGCACTGTCTTCATTGGTGAGCGCACCCGGAACCAACCCCCATAGGCAATACGCAAACTGCAGGTTGACGAAATTATAGAGCGTCCGGGTCGCGAGATCGGGCCTGATCTGGCGAGCGGCAAGAGCCATGATCGAATCTTTATATCGCTCTATGACCCGCAACTGATCGTGCGAGAGATTGGCAATCGGCAGACCCGATGTGTTCAGCGGCTTGCGTGAGCTATGGGCCGCAGCAGATCCGCTGAGCAGCGCCGCTGACAAAGAGAGCAGAACAGCCAGACTGATAAGGCGCCCGCCACTGGGGCACTGCGAGCTGCGGCGTCTTGCGAAGCCAAACCATAGTAATTGCATGAGAATGTGCCGCGCCTCCCGCCGCAGGCGAGGACATAACTACGTACGCGCCTCGGAAGGCAAGCCAAGCACCCGCGGCTTACCGGCGTTTGACACTGAGGTTCTGATTGAACCACCCATATTCGGTGCGGGGATTGTTATAATTTCTCAATCGTTCCGGATACCTGGGTTCAATTGACGGCGCGGCAGATGGGGCACAGCAGCTGCCTGGAGGCATCCGAACGATAGGCGGATTCATTGCCCAAGGGTCGGCGCGCACTCTGGTCTGGGCATCTGCAGGCAAAGCAAAAGCCATCGCCGGCAACAGTATCAAAGCACTCTTGAACATCACACTGCTCCACCCACCCTCGTCTCAGCCCAACGCTTTAATATGGTGACTCTGACGGGATTTGAAAGCGAGCCGAACCCTGACGCCAGGCTGCGCACCGCCGGTCCACTGCCCTCACCCCTCAACCGCCTGCTCCACGTCCGACATTCACGAGCGAAGCTTAGCCGTTGCGTTGATTTCCCGGGAACCTCCCTCCGCGGATGCCATCCGCTGTCACGATGCTTTAATCGGATGCACGCATATTGCGAATCGGCGACGGCATGCCCCTTGCGGATGAAATTTTCAACGGAGTGGAACGTGCAGCGTCTTTCGACGTTGCCATGCCGTCCTCCGGAGAACGACTATGGGCTACGCCTTCTATGCCGTGCTTGAAACGCTCCCGCAGATCGCGGTTGCAGCGTTCATTCCCGTTGCCGCCACCATCGCAGTAAGCTTCGTCGTGAAGTCGCTGCGTCGCCGGGCGGGCGGCCAGCCGATCGGCATCGACTGATTTAAGACAATCGGCCGTCTTTGGCGCTCGCGCCCTGGGGCGGGCGGTAGCCTAGGCCTGTCCTCAAGCGAACATTTTGCCCTACTCTCTTGCCGCCTCGGCGAGCAGAAGGGGCTTGCCCCGCCGATCGACCGTTGCGCGGACGAGCCCATATCGGAATACCCCCGGCCTCGAAATGGCGCCGGCAGTCTTGGAAAGGAACCCCATGAAGATCCAGCGGAGCGGCTCTCAACCGTCGGCGAAGGGCCCGGCAGATTACTTTGCCGGCCAGGTCCGGATCGATCCGCTCATCCAATCGGTTCCGCCCGCGCGCGTTGCCGGTGCCCTGGTAACGTTCGAACCCGGCGCCCGCACCGCCTGGCACACCCACCCCCTGGGACAGACCCTGATCGTGACGGCGGGCCTCGGATGGGTTCAGCACGAGGGTGGGCCCATCGAGGAAATTCGCCCCGGAGATGTTGTCTGGTTTTCACCGGGTGAGAAGCATTGGCACGGGGCAACGCCCACCAATGGCATGAGTCATATTGCCGTCCAGGAAGCTCTCGACGGCAAAGTCGTCGAGTGGTTGGAGCAGGTCAGCGACGAACAGTATCGAAAGTGACCGCGGTCAAGCCTCGCTGGCGCGAACCTGGCCTCCGAGACAATTTCGCGGCCCTTCTTAACGGGATCATCACACCACGGGGCGAATATTAGCCTCCGGACGGCCCAAACGAGTTGCGTGACCATCGATGACCATTCAGCAGAATTTCAAATACCATCCCGACCGCGAGAAGAAGCACCTGGGCCCGACGCTCTTCCTCGTATGTCTGATGACGATCGCTTGGATTGTATTTGCTCTCTTCCATTGAATGGCTAAGCGGGGACAATTTCATCAATGAAGACACCCATCGCCCTGGCGGCCTTCGTCGCTGCAGGCCTCACGTCATCGTTCGCAATGGCGGCTGATTTTGGAGGCGGCTACGCGGAGGAGGATGATGTTTTTGTACAGCAGACGCTGCCGCGCCCCGTCCTCATCGCACGCCCCTACAACGACCTTTATGAAGAGAACGGCGTCTACTATGCGCCGCCCCACCCCCTTCCCTACTTCGGCCTGTTTCCGAATTGGGGACCGCTCTACGCGGCGCCGGAAGTCTATGTGCGTACGCGTGTGGAGCACCGGCGCATATACCGCGAAACGTCGAGTGGACGGCGTTACCGTTGAAGGCGGCCGCTAAGCCCGCTTTGCCAGATCGCTGATGGCGTCCATGAACAGATCGAGATCCGACCGCGTCGTCCGATGGTTGAAGATGGCGCAGCGGATCGCGTCCACGCCGTTGATCGTCGTCCAGGACGGGGCGGCGATCCCCAACTCGTGAAGATCCAGAACGAGGTTCCGGTTCACCCCTCCGCTCGCCCCCTTCACGCCGAAGCAAACAATATTGAGCGCGACCGGCGCCTTCAGTTCGAAGATGGCGCTCTCGCGCACCCTCTCCGCGAGATAACCCGCAAGCTCGCATGTGTGCAAAATGGCGTCGCCGATGCGGTCCGACCCAAGCGTCTCGAACGTCATCCACGTCTTGAGCGCGCGGAAACCGCGAGAGAGATCTGGCCCGAGGTCACACGGCCAAGTTTCACCCGCCGCAAGCCCCCGGTCCGAGCGCTGCAGATAAGCCGCGGTCGAGGCGAACGCCCGCTTATGGGCGGCGCCATCTTTCACCAGCAGAAATCCGGCATCGTAAGGGACATGTCCCCACTTGTGGAAATCGAGCGCGATCGAATGCGACAACTCGATCCCCGCCGTCAGATGCTTCAGCGGCTCAGAGAAGACGGAAAGCGCGCCGATCGCGCCATCGACATGAAACCAGAGATCGTCTTCGCGCGCGATCCGCGCAATGTCCGGGAGCGGATCGATCGCTCCGGTGTTCACCGTCCCCGCCGTCGCGACGACCAAGAACGGCAGAAATCCCGCAGCCCTATCCGCTCTGATGGCGGCCTTCAAAATGTCGGGCTGCATCCGCCCCGAACTGTCGGTTTCGATCTTCCGTAAATGCTCTGAACCGATGCCCGCAAGTTGCATCGCCTGCGCGATGCAGCTGTGCGCCTCGGCGGACGTATAGGCGGTGAGTTGGGCGTCGGCGCGTCGCAACCCCGCTTCCCGGGTCTGAACCCCGATCGCGTTCATCTTGGCTACGATCACGGCCAGAAAATTCGCCATCGACGAACCGGTGAGGAACAATCCGCTCGCGCCTTCGGAATAGCCGAACGCTTCGCTCATCCAGCGCACGATCTGCCGTTCGACATCGATGCCGATGTGGTCCCGGCCGCCGCAGTTCATGTTCAATCCGGCGGCAATCATTTCAGCGACCATGCCGGTGGGCGTCCCGGCGCCGTGCGCCCAGCCCATGAAGCGTGGATGCAGATTGCCGGTGGCAAACGGCGCGACGTGCGTACGCACATCGGCGAGAACGTCGCTCAAGTCTCGAGGCCCGAGTGGCAAGGGTTGCTCAAACCGCTGCCGTGTTGCATCCGGCGCACGCTGCCAGACGGGTTTTTCCCGGATGGACTGAACATGCGTGATAACCTCGTCCAGCGCGGCATGCGCGAGCCGGCGAAATTCAGACCAGTCGGCAGGATCGAGATCGCGCGACTCTCGCGACGTCATGATCTTCGGAGATCGTGTTCGATCCCGGACCACTTGGAGAAGACGGCGTCGAGACCATCCTCTATGGGCTTGAAAGCCTGATCAAGCGCCGCGCCTTCAGTCATTCGCGCGGCAACACCGGCGATATCCGCCGCCGACACGCCCATCCGAAGCGCAACCCTGGGACCGATCCGGACAGCCTGACCGAGATGGCAAATCGGACCGCCCTCCGAACTCCTCAGCGATCGTTGAATGCCTTGCGCTTCATCGAACGCGGCGAGATCGCCGCCGCCGTTGAGGACGGTCAGCGGAACGATGCCACGCGACGACAGATATTCGCCGTCGTCATCAGGATGCAGCCGGACACCCCTGACATCCTTCACCCGCGTCAGAACCGCCTCGACGAAGCGCCGGTTGATGCGAGCCTGGCTCACCTCGTCGACGCCCGCGTAGGGCGCGAGGTTGGCAAGTGCGGCCACCCACCTGAGGCTCAGCCCGATATTCATTTCGGACTTGAACTTGAAGCCGTCGCGTTCGCGAAGCGGCCGGGACCAATCCTGGACTGCCGTATATTCCGCAAGACCTGCCGGAAGCGCGCTAGCCTGAGCAATTTCATCTGCCATGGCCGGCGGAATGAGCAGCGCCCCCGCGAACGGCGGCCCGGCTGCGAACTTCGAACCGGTGACGGCCACAAGAAAACCGTCCGCAAGATCGCGCTGCAGCTGACTAAGCGGACAACGAAGCTGGCACGCGTCGATAACGATCCGCACCCGGCCGGGGGCAGCAGCCGCGAGCTGCCGCGCCGTCTCTCGCGTGACGCCCGTCAACCCCGTCTTCGACGTATCAAGGACATGCACGAGAACATCGTGTCCCCGTCTCAATTCCTGTTCGACCAAGGCGGCGACGTCATAGTCGATCGCTTCGGGACGCCGCTGCTCGCCGGCTTCATTCCGGATCGGGACCGTCCGCACGTCGATCCGGCCCGGCGATAGACCTTCGAGCAGTTCACCAGAGTCGACGGTCCGGCCGAGTGCCGTCAGATCCGAGAAATGACGGCCCGCCGCCGCGAGCGGTATGCCGTTGCCCGTCTCATCCGGCGCGATGAAAATGTTGGTGATCGGTCGCGCCGACAAACCCGCTACAAGCGAGAGCGCAAGAATTTCTGCGTCCGTTCCCGACGCAGCCAGAATGACCTCTGCCTCCGCCACACCGAGGCCCTGACGAATGCCGCGGCGCACCTCGTCGAACCAATCGTCGTATGGGATCGGAGAAACGGATGCCGTCCCGACGAGCCTCTTCAACGCATAGTCGGCCGCGGCAAAGCCTGCCGCCGAAATGTTGCTCGCCGTCGTCGACGAGAAAGATATTTCGCCCGCGGCGGGCGCCGTCAGCGTTCCGTAGCGATTGCGACCCGTGGCGGCATCCGCCCAAATGCGCCTGTCGCCGCCGCTTGCGAGCAGCAGTGAAACTGAGGAAGGCCGCCCCTCGGAACGCGTATCCGGTGTGGTAGTGACTAAACCCGCGTTCGCCATCTCTTTGCGAACATTGCGCTGCGTTGCGACCATCAAAATCTCCGAAAGCGAAAGTCGCTCATGCCGCGCTGATCATGGGTTCGATCCGCCGTTGCAATGCGTCCTCGAACGCAGCGAACAGCTTGCGCATCGCATGCTTTTTGTAGGGAAACGTGACGTCCGAATCCATCGAGTGAACGATCATCGCAATGTCGGCCTCGAACAGCAATAGGCGGCCGTCAGGAAGTTCCGCGCAGTCGATGGCGAAATAGTCGAGGCCCAACCGGCGATGCAGCGCCGCGAATGCCTGCGTGTGCCGCACGGCAAAGTCGCAATCGAAGTCCTGCATCCACGCCGCTTCTTCCGCGCGCCGATCCGCATATTTCGCCATGCCGGCGCTGAGGTAATGCACCATCCAATGGTCGGAGACCGCCAAATGACTGGCGAAAGCCTTCCCGTCGATGAAGGCGATCCGCTGCTTCCGGAATTTGCCGTCCTGCCCGCTGTAGTCGATGAACGGTGAGACATAATATTCTGCCTCGCTCCGGCCCGCGAGATATCCGGCGAGTTCCGCCGCGTTCGATATCTTCTCCATCGATTGACCCGCATGGGTGCCGACGGGGCGCACGATGATCGGATAATTCGACCCGGCAAGCACTGAACCCGGCGCGAGTTCAGTCGCCGCCAGTTTCGCCAACGTTTCGCGAGATAGGCCGACGGTCGGAGGCGCCAGGATCGACGGCTCGTCCGCGAATGCTCTGGACACGCCATCCCGCGTAAGCCCCGCGATCCTGAGAGGCGCATTGTTCATGATGGGACGAGGCCACCCCGTCAAAAGCCGGTGGAGCTTCTCAAGGACGGGACGGTTTGCTGTCGACTCGCCGATCGCAACGAACGCAACATCATGAGACGGAACGTTCGAAAGATCCGTCGTGGCGCAATCGACATAATGCAGCAGGATGTTCGCGTCCGAGTCCTCCAAAAGGAACTCGATCGGCGTATTGGCCATGAAATCGCCGGCCGTGACGAAAACCAGAATTCTTTGCCCTGTGCCCTGCCCGTTTCGAATCTGGAAATTCCGGCGGATGTCCAGCGCTGCCGTCTGCGCCAGCGCCGCCTTTTCGGCGTGACCCAACGTGTGCAAAATCGTCGAAAGATCGAGGAACGCTGCCGCATCGCTCGTGTCGGCAGACACCCGGGCCATCAGCTCGTTCCAGAGCGGCATGATGTCCCCGCCTTCGTAAAGACAGCGCACGATAGGCGCCTTACCGATGATGAGACCTTGCGCGCTCTCGGCTTCGCACTGGACAGTCGCTGTCTTTAGCATGTCGTACCTTGCACGGAGGCCAACGCCCGCCATCCCGCGCGAACGTCCAAAAATGTTGCTGCGAGCAGCCCACGATCCGGAAGCGGAATGTCGGCGCGCGGCCTTGTGCCAATCTGACGGCAATACGGGAGATTGCGTTTTGACGGGTCGAACCGCTTCGGCGCCACACACGGGCGCGGACCGGCTCACGAGGACGTCAAACGGGATTTATTGGGGAGCGGGTACGGGCGGCCCGATGACGACGATCGTGCCCGCCGTCTCGGGGGAAACGCTCCTAGCGCGTTGCAGTTCGAGCATCGTCGGCGACGACGCCAGCACCATCACGGGCTCGATCGCATTGGGATCCGGCGGCTGCGGCGTTCCGGTCAGGGCGCTCGTAATCAAAGCCTCCTGGAGCTCGGCCTGCCGCTTCTGATCCGTAACGCTCCGAAGCATCGAATAGAAGTCGACCGAGCTGTCCTCCAGCGTCTCCATATCCTGAGCTTTGCTGAGATTGGTCAGCGGGGTCGTGACGGTCCCGGCCACATCGACGGCATTCCTTATGGACTCGGTATCCTCGATGAAATCCGCGACGCTCTTCATCGACTGGACCGACGTCGGGATAAACGCTCCGGAATTCAACTGCGCAGCAAATTCGACGCCGCTACCGATCGCATCTCTGACGTTCGTCGGCCCGACGACCGGCAATACGAGATAGCTGCTGTCCCGATAACCCCAGACGTACATGGTCTGACCGAAATCACCCGACTGGTGCTTGAGCCCCTGAGTCGCTGCAACATCGAACAGCCCGCCGATGCCGACCGTCGAGTTGAACGCAAACCGTCCGAGCGTCGTCACCGCAGCCTTCGGCCGAAGCTGCAGAACATCGTTTGCGAACACCATTGGCTCGGAAAGATTCGTGGAGAACGCTTCGATCCGATCGCGCACCGGCTCCGGCACGTTCTCATTGTAGGCCCTCGCAACGGGATAGAGAACCGCGTGATTGAACGTCTGATTGTTCTCGAAGACGGAGCGATTGAATGCTTCGTTCGGATCCGAAATTGCCTTCGGCTCTTCGTCCTTTTCCGGTGACGCGAGATGTTGCGGCGGCGGCGGAATAACGGGCGCGCCAGCACATGCGGAAAGACTGGCAACAAGAAAGACGCTGCCCGCCACCTTGAGGATGGACCAGTTCTTCACGTCGCGAATTCCCCCTGCCCGCGCCTCCGCGGAACGCCCCGAACCTATCCTAGCGACCACCGGCATGCCAGTTTGTCATCGCCGAACACGAAGAGACCCAGCGTTTTTCACTCCTGAGATTGCACCGTGACCACAGATGTTCACATCACCACGAGCATTTCAAAATTGTATGATTTGCAATACCCCAGCCCAGCACACGGATCATCGGCAGGCAAAACTCGCACCGGCCCGGAACACCAACCCCGGTCAAACAGAGCCTCCGGGTTTAATCTCGAGGCCCGGAAAATTTGGCAAAGCTCGTATGCGGAGATAATGATCGGTAGCCACGACCGTGTCGAATTTACCCACAAATGATCAGCACTAGTTCGGATCGCCGAGGCCACATTTCGCAACTCTTCCTCTTACGCTAGCGTCCGCGAGATCCGACTCGCCCATCGACGATTGCCCAGGCACAGAAATTGATGCGAAATCCCCACGGGAAAAGAGGTTTGGCCCTGGCCGCCCTGATGGGCGCCGCCCTCATTTCAGGGCTCGTCTGCAATGCGGACGATGTCTGGGCGAAGCATCAGAAATCACCTTCCACATCGGCTTCGAGCGACCCCTGTGCCGTGCCGACCGCCTTCATAAAGCAGCACATCGAAAAGATACGGCAACTCCAGAAATCGCTCGACACCGGCTCGGACAATCTTGCCAGCTGGATACAGCACATGGAAGGCCAGAAGAGCGTCGATCAGGATAAGGTCGCCCGGATTGCAGAACTCCGCCACGACGCCGATAGCGTGAACGACCTTCTTCGAGCTGGGGGCTGCCCGACCGTCGATATCGATCATGAGCTGAGCACATCGGCCGCGGCGAGCACCGCCTCGCCCTCCAAATAACGAGCACTTGGGGCCGCCGACCCCAATCGTAACCTTCTGCACCCGGTCGCTAGCAGAACGTTAGTTTTTGAATGGCATAAAATCTCCCTGCGGGACAGCGGGCTGGCATCCAATGTGCAACCTTCGGGCGGCGCGGTTCGCTGCGTCGTACCCCCTCGGACCGGATTTGCTCGTGACCGCTCCCATGAACCCAAATTTCTCCGTCGAAATCACCTCGACATGGAGCGCCATTTCCGATCGCTGGCAGGCGCTCGAACGGCACGCCTCCGCGTCGCCGTTTCAAACGGCCCATTGGATTGGAAATTGGTACGAAGCCTTCACGCCAGTGGGCATCGAACCCATCATCGTCAGCGTTGTAGAGCGAAGTTCCGGTCGCGACCTCATGATGATCCCGCTCATTCGGCACTCTCAGAACGGGGTCAGGCGGATAGAATTCGCGGATCTATGGATCACGGATTACAACGCGCCGCTCGTGCGCTCGGACAGTGACTTTCGGAGCTTTGAGCGAGAAGTCTGGCCGGCCATTCTGCGGGCGCTTCCGCCCGCCGACGTTCTGACGCTGCAAAAAATGCCTTTGTCGCTCGGCCCCAACGTCAACCCCCTGACGACGCTTTCGAGCATCGAACGCAGCGATCTCAGCGGCCATATCGTTGCCCTCGGCGATAATTGGGACGAGTACCTGTCGACGCTCAGCAAATCGGCGCGCAGAGAACTACGCCGCCGCTCGACCAAGTTCGTCAACGAGAACGGCGGAAGGCTGCGGCGCATCACAAACAGCGATGAAGCGCTTGAAGCCCTGCAAGTGCTCGAGGCACAGCAAACCTCGCGCCTCGCTGCCCGGGGCGCCAAGCATGTGTTCAATGATCCCGTTTACCAAGAGCTATATCGTCGTCATCTTTTGCGCGGCCTCGTAACCGGCCATGCGGTGATGTTCGTGCTGACGGCGGAAACGGAAATCGTCGCGACGTTCTTCGCGCTGAAGAATAATGATCACACCACACTCATACGGATAAGCCAGTCGCAAGACCCCGCGTGGCGGCCGCTCGGATTGGGCAAGATGATCATTCACCAGGCCCTCGAAGTGCTGCATGCGGATGGCTGTCGCACGTTTGACCTATCGGTCGGCTCGCACCGGTATAAAGAGGAGTTTCGCGTTTCGCCCGTGCCGATGGCCGAACTGACAACCCCGCTGAGCTTGCGCGGCACGCCTTTCATCGCGCGCAGAAAAGCCATCGCCTATATTTCGCGAAAGCCCAGGCTTATGGCCCTCGCACGCTCGATTGCCGACAGGCTCCCGCACCTCGCGTCGTAGCTCCGCCAAGCCGCAATACGCTTAAGGCGCCGAAAGCAGGCCTAATCGCTCGGCAAGCGCGGCTTCCATGATGTTGAAGCGCGATCGCAGAACCGCTTTGATGCGGCGGAGATCCCAGCTGAGGCTGCGATCAGTCGCGAACAGGCGCGCATAATTCGCCGCGTGCGTTGCTTCGGCATCAAGCGATGTCTTCAGCGGATCGTTGTAGAACGACGAGAGCTTGGCCGTACTCATCAGAGGCGACGCGAGCCAGCCGTTGACGTGCTCCGACAGACGCAGCACGTCGTTCATGCAGCGCGTCAATCCCGTGCCGGTCGCGGGACATGACGTTTGAAACGCATCGCCGATCAGAACGACGCCATGCTGGAGGTGATTGCGCACCTTGTCGAGATCCACCATTCGTATCCGGACATCATCGGTCTTCTCGAAGGCTCCCAAATACTTTTCGAGACCCGGCATAGCCCGATAAAGGGCCGCACGGGGATCGTTCCTGATGTCGCCGACGAATGGATCGTCATAGCCGTGATAGGCGAAGAGATTGGCACGCATCACATCGCCCATCGGGAAGAGCGTGATGTAAGCGATGCTGCTTTCGAGACACTCGCTGTAATAGGTCAGCGCCGGAAATTTGAACTTGGATCCCGCTCCCGGGCGCAGCGAAAAACCCATGCAGAGCGACGGCTGATGATGAACGCTGTCGCGCGCAATTCCGAGCTTCTGACGGATGCTTTGCGCAAGGCCCGTCGCGAGCACCACGAGCCGCGTCGAAAGACGCTCGCCGTTCGCCAGCACGATCGTTTGAACGTCTTCGCTGTTGCGGATCTCCGCAACGCGCTCGTTGACGAAGCGGACGTTTGCGGGAAGTCCAGCCCTGAGCGAATTGATCAAGTCCTGATAGTTGAATCCGTATTCGGTTGTTGTCTTCCGTTCCTCGATCTGACCTGACCGGACGACCAGCATCTGATCGACCCGCGTTCCTATCCGCTGAAAGACGCCGAGAAGCCCGAGCTTCTCGACGAATGCGAGCTGCTCGTCGACAATCTTCTCACATCGAAACTCCGGCGGGTGCTTGGCGCGCATATCGATGAGCGTGACGGAGATGCCCCGCCGCGCCAACGCGATGGCAGCCATCGACCCCGCCGCGCCGGCCCCAACAATGGTGACGTCGGACGTCTGATTGCCGAAAGCCCTATTCAGATCCGGCGACACAGCGAATTTTGACATCATAAACTTTGCGCCGCCCCAAACTCGACAGATCCGTTCCAAAACGAAACGCTGTTTTCGAAAAATTGCCCGCGAGTTCGCGGGCGTTTCCCATCAAAAGCAAGGACAACGCCAACTCGGCTCCGAGCGAGCTGCAATCGGCGAAGCCCGACGGCCCCCCTTACTCCCCAAAACACTGAACGATCCGGCCCACATCCGCCTCGGAATCATCGTGCCGGCCGAAATCCCGTAGCGCGACCATGTTGCAACGCTCGTCGGCACCCGATTGGCGGCTCGTTTGCAACGGACCGCCCCATAGGCCCCAAAAACAACCATTGGCTTAAGGGAGCACCGAAGTTGCGAAAGACCCGGTTTCATTTTGGGGCATTGCGCCGGAGATTTTTAAACGAAGCGCTCCTGCCGGCGGGCCCAGGCACTTATCCGGAAATCGTTCGTCCCTCGAAGAATTCGCACCCCGCGAGCCGCCGGCGAAACCGCACCTCCGTGTTGCAGCTCGTCCATAGCAACGAGGGCGGCGGCGTCGAAGCACTTGCGGAGATGATTTCCGACGGCCTCCAGCGGACCGGCGCTGACGTCGAAACGCGCTTCATCTATCCGGGCATCAGCGCGACCACGGCACAGAAGCTTCGCGGCATCGCCGCCGCCATCGTCGCGATCACACGCAAGCGACCAGACACGCTCATCGCCTATCAATCGACGGCTTCAGTCCTGGTTGGCATGATTGGAGCCCTCGTCGGCTGCAAGACGCGCATTGTACATCAAACGGCGATGCCCGGCGAAATTCATCCCGCGGTCCGCGTGCTGGACACGGCTATGGGTTCGGCGGGGCTCTACAGCGTCAACATCGCGAATTCGGCCGCGACGGAACAGGCGTTCGGCCATTATCCGCAACCCTACCGCAAGTATCTCCGCAGGATCGATCACGGGCTCGATGCGCCCGAGGCGCGTCATTCCCGATCCGATGTCCTAACCCGCTACGCCATTCCCGACGACGGCCTGCTATTGCTGAATGCCGGCAGGCTTTGCGACCAGAAAGGTCAGGATCAGATCATTCGCGCACTGCCGCACGTTCAGGGCGCCCGCCTCATCCTCGCGGGTGGCGGACCGAACGAAGCGTCCCTCAGGGATTTGGCGCGGACCCTCGGAGTTGCAGATCGCATCCACTTCCTTGGAGTTGTATCTCGCGAAGCGCTCGGCGATCTACTCGGTGCCGTGGATATGTTCGTGTTTTCATCCAAATGGGAGACGTTCGGCCTCGCGGCGGTGGAGGCTGCAATGGCCGGCGTCCCGATCGTGGCCGCGGATCTCCCGGTCTTGCGCGAAGTCCTGTCGACCGGCCGCGAGGAGCCTGTCGGCTTCGTCGACCCCATTAACCCGGAAGCCCTTGCCGCAGCAATCGAGAAGCAGCGCGCTTGGAAACGGTCGAGCGAAGCCGTCCGCAAGTTCGCCCAAGCCATCCGTGCCAAATATTCACGAAGCCGGATGCTCGAGTCGTATGCAGAGCTGATTAACGGCCCCGAATATCGCCGCGCCGGCTGAGGAACCGCTTGACCGGTTAGGCGGCAAGCTTCCGAAATGCCAGCTTCTGCGTCCACAATCCAAGGCCGAAGATGTCGTAGGCCTTGACGATCAGGCAGGCGCCGAGGCTGATCAAACCGAATTTCAGTGCGCTCGACATCAGATAGCCGACCGGCAGCAAACCGGCGGCATCGGCTAGGAATTCGGCGACGATCGCAGCACCGGCAATGCCGCAGAGATCGAGAACAGGAAGCGGCATCGCCCGCCACCGTCTCGCCGCCAGGGCGGCAATGAGACAGCCCGCTGCCTGCGCAGCCACCATAGCCAGAGCCGCGCCAGTCGCGCCATAAGAGGGGATGAGCAGCAACGCCGTAATGGCTCCCGCAACGACCGTCCCCGTTGAAGCGTAAAGCTCCGCAGACGCGCTCTCCAAAAAGTAGATCGCCTGGCCGAAGTAGAACGCGCGAAAAACGTAAAGAGCCGTCGCCAGTGTAAAATACGGCACCAGGGAGGCCGTCGCCTCCGCGTAATGTACGCCGAACAGAATTCGCACAACGTCCGGCGCAAAGCACAGGATAAACGCGGATCCGAAGGCCGTTATGAAGGCGTAGGCACGGAATGCTTCGGTGAGAATGGTCCGCGTTCGCGCATCGTCGCCATCACTCGCCGCCCGTTTCGCATGTGGCATATACGATCCGGCGACCGCCTCGGAGACCACGACAAGGCTTTGTTTAATGAGATCGCCGACGGCGCCATAAGGTCCGACTGCGCCGACGCTATCCAATCGTGCCAGCAGCAATCGGTCGCCGCTCTGTCCGACCGCGTTGATGCCGAAAGCCAGGATCAACGGTGACCCGTATTTCAGATATTGCCGCGCAATCCCGGCGGAATACTTCGCCCGGACGCCTGACCAACCTTCGCGGATTAACGGAATTGCCGCGAGAACGTGAGCGGCTGCAACGCCCGCGGCAAGGCCCGTCGCCGTCCCCGTTAACGTGAATGCGACCGCGCCGCCGAGCGGCACCAAAAGCGCCCGGAGCAGCACCGCGAAGCCGACCAGTTCCACCTTCAGTCTTGCACGCGAAATCTCGAAAAACGTTTCGAATACGGCGAGACCGACAGTCGGCATGATGGTGCCGGCAACGACAGCGGCACTATAAACCCCTGCCCAAACCGTTAACGCAGCGATGGCGACGACCAAGCCCACGAACAGGCACACGGCGCGAAGGAACGTCCCGACAATGGAGGCCGAGTTATCCGCGGTATAGAGCGCGAAGAACGACATCCGCAGCCATTGGATGGCGAAGCCGTAAATGATGTACGCAGACGCGAGGTAAAGCAGGTAGGCGCCGAACGTCTCGGGTCCCGCGAGGCGCGCAAAGAGCGCCACCGACAGCAGGTTCAGCGCGGCCGCGAACACCCGCGAGCCGATATAGATCGCAGCGTGCCGCAAAATCATTCCGGGAAAACCTTACTCACGTTGCATTGCTCGATTTTGGGACGCATTTCATTCTCGCTTTCACCACGCGGCTGCGAAACGGTGCCGATTTAGGCATGCTTTTGGCATGTACCGTCCGCATGATGCTTTACGAGACAAACCTAAAATCCACGTTCCATGCCAATCCGGACCGCGCCAACGGGTGCGTGGAGGACATCGCACGGAATGACGCGGCAGTCGCTCAACCGCACGTCGCATTCTTCATCCGCGCCCTCGATGGCGGAGGCGCCCAGCGAGATGCCATATTGCTGGCGAACAGTCTGTCCGAGACAGGAATAAGGGTCAGCATTCTGACGCTTCTGCCCGAAGGCCGCCTGAGACGCCTTGTGGCTGACGGCGTAACCGTTCATCACGTACGAGCGAAGCGCCTTGCAACAGCGATCATTGCTCTCCGCAACGCGATACGCGAGCTCAAACCGACAGTGCTCCTGAGCTCCGAAGCCGCCGCGAACCTCGCAGCCTTCGCCGCTGTCCGACTGCTACCTGCGAAAACGCAACCGCGTCTCGTCTTGCGCGAGGTCACGGCCCCGTCGATCGCGAAGGACCTGGACCCCTACCTGCAAAATCGCCTCGCATTCCGCCTCGCCGGATACGTCTACAGCCGCGCCAGCCGCGTTCTCACGTTGACGGACGGCGCGCGTCGCGATCTCATTGTGAACTTCGGTGTTCCGGCCGAACGCATCAGCGTAATGACATCGAACGCCGTCATCGATCCGCCGACAGTTGCCCGCCTGGCTCTCGGTGAAACAGCCGCTGAAAAGCGCGAGAAAGGCTTGCTCCTCGCTATCGGCCGCCTGTCGCCCGAAAAAGATCATCTGACATTGATCGAGGCCTTCGCCGGACTTCACCTCCGCACGCCTGCCCGGCTTGTCATCGTCGGCGAAGGGCCGATGCGTCCGGCGCTCGAAGCATCCATCGCGCGTCTCGGTCTCGAAGATCGCATTACCCTCGCCGGCGCGACGAACGATCCGTTCGAATGGCTGCTGAAAGCCGATGTACTCGTCAGTTCGTCGAAGTTCGAAGGCCTCGGCAACGTGCTCATCGAAGCGCTAGCCTGCGGCACCGCCGTCGTCTCCACCGATTGTCCGTATGGACCCCGCGAGGTTTTGGAAGGCGGCCGCCTCGGCCGGCTTGTTCCGGTCGGCGATCCAAAGGCACTCTCGGATGCAATCGCGCTGGCGCTGACGACGCCAACAGACCGCGCCGCGCTGAGACACGCAGCCGAAAAGCATACAGCGAGGCAAGCAGCCCGCTGCCTCATAACAAACCTGCAACTTGGGTGAGACCATGAACAGCATCACGGCGATGGGTGGATGGGTTGGCGCACGTGGCGCGGAACGGCAACCCAAGCAGCTGACAGGACTTTGCGCCAGCGGTTCACGCTATCTCGCGCGTATCGTGCCGACCAAACCCTTCCGCGCGAAAAATTCACGACCGCTCGTGAGCTTCACCTTCGATGATGTTCCGGACTCAGCGCTGACGAACGGCGCCCGCATTCTCGATCAGCACGACGTCCGCGGCACATTCTACGTCGCACCCGGCACCTGCGGAATGCAAGACGAGTATTGGACCGTCATCGACAAGCGCGGCGTCGCCGACCTCGCCCACGCCGGACATGAAATCGGCTGTCACACCTACAGTCACGTCAAAGTGCAATCGCTCAGCTCTGCGGACCTCGCACGCGAAACACAACGATGCTTCGATGCGCTTCGCGACATCGGAGGAAATGCCGTAAGCAAGAACTTCGCCTATCCCTTTGGCAACGTCTCGTTCCCGAAAAAATTTCAGCTCGATCGGCAATTCACCAGCTGCCGCAGCATCTACACCGGCCTCAACTCGGGCCTGATCGATCTTGCGATGTTGCGCTCGGTCGAACTTTACGACCGCACGAGCACCGAACAATCGATCAACGCTACGCTCGATCAGGCAATCGCGACGAACGCGTGGGTGATCTTCTACACGCATGACGTGGCGCACGACCCGAGTTGGATCGGCTGCTCGCCGGCCCATCTCGAAATGGCGGTGAAGGCCGTCAAGGCGCGGGGAATTCCATGTCTCGCTGTCGACGAAGCGCTCGCCGCAATCGGGGTCCGCGCCTAAGCGGCGCGACCCTCTTCGGCGACCGGGAACCGCGCCAGAAGGTGCATCCCGAAGATCGCCATCAGCGCCATGAACCAGACCGGATTGTTGCGCGAGACGAGCACCGTCTCCAGCGATGCCGTGTAAAGCACATAGATCCACAGTCTCAGGAAATAGCGCAAAAGCGCCGGGTTGTTCGACACCCGTAGCGCTGTTCCGAAATCGCGCATCGGCAGATAGATCACTGCGAGCAGCAACAGGATCAGGCCCGGTATGCCGAACTGCAGGGCCGCTTCGAGATAGCTGTTGTGCGAATCCGTCCCGAGCTCTTCCACCCACCCGGATATATCCTCCGGCTCCGCAGGAAGCTTGTCGCGATACATCAGTTCGTTCGTTCGCCACGGCCCCGTTAGCCCGTATCCGAAAACCGGATGTTCGGCCGTTTGCTCCATGGAAAAACGCCATAGATCCGTCCGCCCCGTGAATGTCGCATCAGGCAACACCATGGCGACGATCGAACGAACAGGCCCTGGCCAGCTCGATCCGACCGTCGCGACGTTGAGAAGAACGAGCGGCAGGAGAATAAAGATCGCCCTGAGCCAGCCGCTGCGCAGTCGATAAACCAATGCCGCCAGCGCCAGCGTGAACGGTACGAGCGCTATAGACGTCTTCGATACCGAGAACAGCAGAAACACCGATGCCAGGCCGACGACCAGCCAGCCCGCCCATCGCTGTCCCGCGTCCTTGATGAACAAGCCGGTGAAGATGAGGACGACCATCATCGCGCCGGCCTCGTTCTTATGATTGAAGAAGCCGCGCCAGTTTCCCGCGAGCTCTTTCTCCAACGTATCGCCTGTCGAATGAATGGAGAGCGAAGGCAGGAACGCAACGCCGAAGTAGCAAAGAACGAGCACGGCGAGTGCGGCAATCGCCAGCTGATTTGCGAACTGACGCGGGCTCTGCGGCAACCCCACGGCCATCGCTGCAATCGTCACCGAAATCACTTCGAACAGACCCCGCTTCAGACCCGTTGCGGGATCCCCCGAAACGACATTCGTGATCAGCAGCCAAACGATGAAAGCCACGACAGGAAACGCTGCAACATGGAGGAGATGCTTCGGCTTCGTCGCCAGTGTGAACACAGCCAAAACGGCCCATAGCAACGGGAATGCAATCTGGTTGGCGATATTGCCGGTCCCGAGCGGACCGGCGAGATCGGCGCCGGACCTGTCATGGAACGGCTCGAACGAAATCCAATAGACAAGCAGTATGACCAGCAGGAGAAACGGACGAACGATGCTCGTGAGATCGCTCACCGGCGCTACGCCAGCTTCGTCTGTTGCTTTGATGGACGTCATGATTGCCGACCCTCGCCTTACGTCTGCGGCCGCCATGAATGTGCCAGATAGTCTTTAACGAACGCGCCATACTCGGAAGGCGATATGCCATCCGGCGCGAGCAATCGCGGTGTTGCGCCCGAACTGAAGCACCACGCCATTGAGTGAAGCTTGAGCGGCTCTAAAATCTCGCGGGTGAACGGAATGCCGAAGTCTTCCGGCGTTCCTCGGATTGCATCGTCGCCATCCCTGCTGAAGCCCCATTCGGTGACGACCACGGGCTTGACGGCCGGAAGCCCGCCGAGACTATCGGGCCAGCGCGAAGCGACTCCACGGTCCTCGTTCGGATAGCAATGCCAGGAATAGATGACGCGCGTATCATCGATCAGGTCTCTCGCAACGCCGTTGAGATCGTGCGCCCATCGTCCGCCAGCGACGATGACGATCGCATCCGACCGCGATCGAATTTCCTTGATCAGGCGGACCCACAAGGCCTTGAGGAACGGCCAATGCTCGCCCGTGCTCCGCCACAGCTTGCCGTCGTAAACCGGCTCATTCCAGAGTTCGAAGAGAATTCCGGTATCATCGCCGAAACGCGCTGAAACTCTGCGCCAGAAGTCGAGCGCCAGCGCCTCATCGGAGGCGAACGCATCGAGCGGCAACCCCCAGCTCGGATCCACAGGCTCCGCATACCTGCCCGGGAAGCCGATCGCGTGCCAATCGATGATGACGAAGAGCCCCGCAGCGCGAGCTGCCGCAACATCGCGCTCGAGCAGCGCGAGTGTGCGTTCCGCGTCCTGACGCCAATGCCCCGGATGCACGCTGATCCGCACCGCCGAGCAGTGCCATCCGCGCGCCAGAAGCGCGTAATCGCTGAGCGGACGTTCGCCGCGAACGTAGACCGGATCGCCGACACCGACACCCATCAACCGGATCGGGCGGCCGCCAAAACGAAGCTCGTTGCCGATGACCTCGAATTTCAGCCGCTCGCTCGCACCGGCGCCGCGCTTCGCGGCAAGCAACACCCCTGCAGCGGCTGTTGCTGTCAGAAAATTCCGGCGGCTGACGTCAGACGGCATGAGCCGCGACTGCCGCAGTCGAACGCGCAACGCCCTTCGCCGTCAGGATAGTCCCGCAAAGACGTGGAATGTCCCTCGTTGTCGCATCAGAGCCAAGATCGGCGACGGCCTCATTCGGCCGGTGGGATGAAACGAAGAGAACCGAATTCGTCCCGTCGAGATCCGGCGAGAGCGCATCGACCCGCGCATCGACCACGATGACGTCATAGGATTTCTTCGCATCCTCGAGCACCTCGAGAATTGATGAGGCCTTGGGGTTGCTGACGATCAGCACGTCGAGATTCTGCTGTTGCGTCTTGCTGATCCGCCCCTTCGACTCCACCGCAACGCGCGCCGTCACTTGACTGTCCGCAACGAGTAACCGCGTGAGACCGGGCGTCCGCACATCGCCGTCGACAATCAGAACCCGTTTGCCTTCCGCCGCGATCGTATGCGCAAAGGCCAGCGCAATAACCGGCTTGATCGGAACGGCATGATGCGACACGAACCAAACTGTCCGGCCGGTTTGACCGGCTTTCGCGCCGCTGTTCACAGCAGCTTGCAGAGACCGGATATGGTCGGCGAACACGGTATCGGACGATTTCGCGGCGCTTCGCGCGAGCGTTCCCATCGCCGATGTTCCATCACGAAGCCACAGCGTCTGTGCCACACGCGAGGCAGCGCGCATGTCGCTGACCAACCGGCGCGACGCCAGCGGAATGACCGCGCTCTCTTGTTCCGAAACAGTCTTCTTCGGGGACGGAGCGGGCGAAGTCGCGATCTCGACCGGCGTTTCGTGCGCGTCGGCGCGAACAGGTTCGCTCGCAGTGTGAGATCCGATCAAGCGACGGACCAACGGAAGCACGGTCGCCGCCGCGCCGATGGCCAGGCCGATCAGAAAGCCGAGCACGGCCAAGATGACGCCGCGAGGCGGAAACACGCGTGCCGGAAGCGGCATAGCCGAAGAGATGATACGCACGTTCGTCGTATTCAGGCGAGATTGCTCGCGCGTCTCACGCGACCGCACGACCGACTGCTGGTAAAGCGTCTGGGTGACCTCGAGATTGCGCTCCAGTTCCCGCAATTCAATTTGCGCCTTGGCCGCCTCGTTCATTTCGCCATTAAGACGCTGCACCGTGTCGGACAATGACTGTTCGTTGGCTTTCGCGCGTTCGTAATCGTGACGGATGCTTTCGAGAACGCGAAGGATCTCGCGATCCAACTCCGAACGGACCGCGCTTTCCTGTTGCGCCATCGTCACCATGACTGGATGCTTCGGCATCAATTGCGCGGCAAATCGTGCGCGTTCGGCGGAAGCCGCAGCGAGCTGCTTCTTCAGATTGATCAAAGTGGGCGACGCCATGATCTCCGGCATGGATTCCGGCGCCCCACGCGATCTCTCGATGTCGTCGATTTGCGCCTTGATGCGCTCCGTTGCGGCACGCGCGAGAGCCAATTGATTGTTCGCATCGGTCAGCTGTTGCTCGACGACAAGCTTGCCGCCCGCGAGTCCGAGGTTGTGCAGAGCCTTGTAGCCCGCGATTTTTTCCTCGGCGGTGTTGACCTGATCCTGCATGGCTTTCAGACCGGAATCGAGCGCTTCCGCCGCGCCCTCGTTGCTCGACGACCGATACTGCGCTTGATCTTCGAGATACGCAGCGATGATGGCATCTCCGATACGCACCGATTTCTGCGGATCGTTCGAGCTGACGGACAACTCGACGACGAATGTGCGCTCCGGTCTCTTGACGCCGATGCGCTGCTGCAGCGTTTGCAGCGCCGCCAATTCCAAATCGCCTTTCTGTTCCGAACTCGACGGCCCGGTCAGGCCCGAGATCGCAGCAGTCAGCGGGCTGCTCGCAGTCCCGTTGAAGTCCGGATCGTTTTGGAGCCCCAATTTTTGGATGGCTCGTTTTAGAACACTGTTCGAAGACAGCACCTGAACCTGGCTCTCGACGACCGTGATGCCGGAATCGGACTCCCCGGCGCGCGGCGTCACCTCTTTGTCGAGGAGGCGCAGGTCTCTCGGATCGACGAGCAATTGGGCCGTGGCGACGTAGCGATGCGGAACGAACTTGGCGAGCGTGACCAGAAGTCCAGCGCCTAAAAGGCCGCAAATCAGCAGGAAAAACCTGCGCCGCCAGAGAGCCGCAAAAACCGCGCTCGCATCGAAAGCGAAGGGCACGGCCGAAGTGGCAGAGCGATTATGCACGGCCTCTGCATGGGGATGATCCAAAAACACGTCTGACTCCGACCGCATCTCAACAGGAAAAGGGAAGCCCCATGTGCCATCGGCACAAGGGCGACCGCTCTTCATGAGCAAACGATATGCCAGCCGCATTATTGGTTAAAATCGATTGAAACTTGCATGAGCACCCAACGAGCACCCCCGAAATCCGGGCAATAAAAAAGGCCCCGACTTCGGGGCCTTTCAAGCCGGCTATTTATCGTCGTCGCCGGGCTTCTTGTTGGAAGGACCGTTGGTGCTGTCTTGCGCACCCTTTACGCCTGTCGCGTCCTGAGAGGGCGACATGCCCTGATCTCCAGAACTCGCGCCGCTATTCGCAGCAGGATCGTTAGCATCCATGGCAGGGCCGTTTGTGCTGCCCGGCGCGCCCTTTACGCCCGGTCCGGAACTCGTGTCCGAAGGCGGCTGATTGGCGTTCGACGTGTCGGCTGCGAAAGCAGGTGCCGCGCCGAACAGGGCCGCAATGGCGCAGGCCGCAATCATCTTCCTCATGGCGTATCCATCCTTGTTTGGTTCACTGACAATGCAAGGTTGGAACGCATCCGTTGCTTGCAGCGTTCCGCCTGTGCAACGCATTCATCGATCACATTCGGATCAGCGCATGCCGCGGAGCAGTATCATTGCGCCGCGATAAAGAAACCAAACGGCGAAGAACGGAGAGGCAACGAGAAGGATCAGCAGATCCGACATCAAGCCGACGCCACGTCGAAAACGTGCGAACATTTTTGATTTCGGCGGTTCAGGAAATTCGCCTGGAATGCATGAGCGAACGTGCTGAGGCGCCTTGGCAGGAAGCTCAACGCTACGCAGCGTTGCTCGGCGCTGCACCCACGCACGGCGCCGATAACGATCAATCTTCCGGGCTCGATCGGCCCCACCCAAAATTACTGGCTTTGTCTGACGCATAACACTCCCGTTCATACGAACGGAACGCGGCAGAACGATGTAGCGTTCCGGCGTCACAATACCGCGACGCGCTGTTATAAAAACCCAACAAAGGCCATATTCGACTGGCGCCTCAGTCAGCGCGCCGCCCTCTGATGGTTGAGCGGCGTTAGCTTGGCCGGCGCTTCAGTATCGACTGGCCCGCATAAACAGCGACGGCGCCAAGTTCTTCCTCGATCCGGATCAGCTGATTGTACTTCGCCAAGCGGTCTGAGCGTGAAAGCGATCCCGTCTTGATCTGGCCGCAGTTGGTCGCAACGGCGAGATCGGCAATCGTTGAATCTTCCGTTTCACCCGAGCGATGCGACATGACGGCAGTATAGGCTGCACGCTGAGCCATGCTGACGGCGTCGAGCGTCTCGGACAGCGAGCCGATCTGATTGACCTTCACCAGGATCGAGTTCGCGATACCCTTCTCGATGCCTTCGGCGAGACGTTCAGTATTCGTCACGAAGAGATCATCGCCAACCAGCTGAACACGCTTGCCGAGCAAGTCCGTCAGCAGCTTCCATCCGGCCCAGTCGTCCTCGGCCATCCCGTCCTCGATCGAGATGATCGGATACCGGTTCACGAGATCTTCGAGATATTTGGCGTTGCCCGCACTGTCGAGCGTCTTGCCTTCGCCGGCAAGCTGATACTTTCCGTCCTTGAAATACTCGGTCGACGCGCAATCGAGCGCCAGCATCACGTCTTCGCCGGGCTTGTAGCCGGCCTTCTCGATCGACTTCATGATGAAGCTCAGCGCTTCGTCGGCGCTCTTGAGGTTCGGCGCGAAGCCACCTTCGTCGCCGACGGAAACGCTATGGCCGGCGTCCTTCAGATTCTTCCTCAAGGTGTGAAAGATTTCCGCGCCGACGCGGATCGCGTCCGCACAGCTCTCAGCCGTAACGGGCATGATCATGAATTCTTGGATGTCGATCGGATTGTCGGCGTGCGCGCCGCCGTTGATGATGTTCATCATCGGCACGGGAAGCACGTGCGCATTGACGCCGCCGATATAGCGATAGAGCGGCAGGTCGTTCGATTGTGCCGCCGCCCTGGCCACTGCGAGCGAGACGCCAAGAATGGCATTGGCGCCGAGACGGCTCTTGTTCTCCGTACCGTCGAGCTGAAGCAAGGCCGCGTCGATCCCGCGCTGCTCCTCGGCATCCATGCCGGAAAGCGCATCGAAGATCTCGCCGTTGACCGCGTCGACCGCCTTCCAGACGCCCTTGCCCTGATAGCGCTCCTTGTCGCCGTCTCGGAGTTCGATCGCCTCGTGAGCCCCCGTCGATGCGCCCGATGGAACGGCGGCCCGCCCCTCCGAACCGTCTTCGAGCAGCACATCCACTTCGACCGTCGGATTGCCGCGGCTGTCGAGGATTTCGCGGCCGGTGATGTCAACGATGGCGGTCATGAGCGTTTCCGATATGTTTGAGACTGGCTTATCGAGGCGAGGCTGCTGTAAGAGTTTCGGCGCGGGTTTTAACCGCAATTGCGAACAAGGCAAAGTCCTCGCGGGCAGTTCGAACCTACCCGGAAGGACATTCGCCCAGGACCAAAGGTGCGCCAATGTCAGAAACGAGGAAGTGGACCGGAGGTTGCCATTGTGGACGCGTGCGTTTTGAAGCCGAACTTGCACTCGATGGGCTGAAAATCTGCAACTGTTCATATTGCCAGAAACGCGGGTCGATCATGGGCTTCGTCCCCATAGGCGCGTTTCGCCTGTTGTCCGGTAAGGATCAGGAGGCCGAGTACCTGTTCAACAAGAAGAAGATCCACCACACATTCTGCCAGGAATGCGGGATCGGCTCCTATTCCTATGGAACCACGCCCAGCGGAGCGTCCATGGTGGCCATCAATGTCAGATGCCTCGATGGGGTCGACGCCGCCTCTCTGACGCCAACTCTTTTCGACGGCAGGAGCATCTAGCCGTGCCGGAATCGTCGGCTCTTGTTCTCTTTTCAGGTGGCCAGGACTCGACCGTATGTCTGGCCTGGGCGCTGGACCGCTATGACCGCGTCGAAACGGTCGGCTTCAGGTACGGCCAACGCCACGGCGTCGAACTCGAGCAGCGTGAGGTCATCCGCTCGAAGCTCCGGCACCTCGGTGCCCAAGGACACCGGCTGGGCGGCGATACCGTCCTCGACCTGCCCGCGCTCCAAAGCATCAGCGATACGGCCTTGACCCGCGAGACCGAGATCACGTTCGCCGCGACCGGCTTGCCGACGACCTTCGTGCCGGGACGCAATCTTCTCTTCCTCACCTACGCGGCGGCGCTCGCGTATCGGCGCGGCATCGGCACGCTCGTCGGCGGCATGTGCGAGACGGATTTTTCCGGCTATCCGGACTGCCGCAACGATACGATCCAGGCAATGGCTCAGGCCCTCTCGCTGGGATTGGCATCGCCTGTCGCCATCGAAACACCGCTGATGTTCATCGACAAGGCCGCAACGTGGGAACTCGCCTCGGAACTCGGTGGCAAAGAGCTCATCCAGATCATCCTCGAAGATACGCACACCTGCTACATGGGCGACCGCACCCACCGCCACCCGTGGGGTTACGGCTGCGGCAAGTGCCCCGCCTGCGACCTGCGCGCCAAAGGCTGGACCGAATGGCATACGCGCACCGGCGATACCGCTGAAGCCGGAACTTGAAATTCGCCGTATCCGTACCCTTTCCTCTCCCGGAACGGGAGAGGATGCCCGAAGGGCAGGTGAGGGACTTGATGCACGACGAAAGAACCACGAAAGCCCCTCATCCGCCCCTCCGGGGCACCTTCTCCCCAAGGGAGAAGGAAAGGTACTTTCCTCTCCCGGAACGGAGTGAGGGACTTGATGGTGCTGGATCTCTAAGCCGATGACAGATCCGCTGACAAAGACGGCGCGGACACTGCGCAGGCGCCAGACCGAAGAGGAACGCAAGCTTTGGGCGCGACTTCGTGATCGCCGTCTGAACGGTTTGAAATTTCGGCGGCAGGCACCGTGCGGGCCGTATATCGCGGATTTCCTCTGTGAAGCCACCCGTTTGATAATCGAGCTTGATGGTTCGCATCACGCTGAGGCCGCTCAGGCGGCTCGAGACGGCGCGAGGACGCAACGCCTGCACGAGCTTGGTTACCGCGTCCTGCGTGTTTGGAATGCAGATATCAAAAACAACTTGGAAGGCGTTCTCGATCAGATCGCAGACGCGGTGGAGTTCAAGCGTTGAGCTTCTTTTCCTCTCCCGGAACGGGAGAGGATGCCCATCTCGCCGAAGGCTCGCCTTCGGCGAGATGGGCAGGTGAGGGACCTGATGCGCGACGAAAGATCCGCGTTAGCTTCTAAAACGGAAAGATCAAACACGTTGTCGTAGCGTGCGCGATCAGCTTGCCTCTGTGATCCGTCAATCGCCCTTCCGCAGTTGCTCCGCGCCGCCCGCGCGCAAGAAGCGTCCCTTCGGCACGAACGAGACCCGTGTCCTTCGTCATCGGCCTGAGCAACAAAACCTTGAATTCCATCGTCGTGAAGCCCGTGCCCTTGGGCAACGTCGAAAGCACCGCGCAAGCCATGCAGGAATCAAGCAGCGTCGCGGTATAACCCGCATGCACGGTTCGGATGGGATTGTAGTACTCTTCGCGCGGCTCGGAGACGAACACGGTCCGCCCCTCTTCGACCTCGGTCATGTGGAACCCGAGCGTCTTGGCAATCGGCGGCCCGGGCAGATCTCCCCGCAGCATGGCGTTGAGGAACTCGAGTCCGCTCATCGAAGTCAGCGTCTCGAGATCGACAATGCCGACATTGTCGGATGCGGGTGAAATAGGCTGCATGGTGGGTCCGCCTCATCGGGCTTCTAGCGTGAACGGATTGCAATTCGTCCTGCGGTCGAAATAGTCCTCAAATTCGACGCGCTTCAATGCGGCGGCGTTCCGCAGGAAACGTCGACCGCGAGCAGAACCATCACGGGGCCTAAATTGCGATAAGAACGCGCGCCGGTCACCATGGCCCCCTGCCGGACTTGACTTGGCCGCCGCGCTTCGTAGGTATCCCGGCATGTACGCGATCAAGGAGATTTTCTACACGCTGCAGGGCGAAGGCGCGAATGCCGGCACGCCGGCGGTCTTCTGCCGTTTTGCGGGCTGCAACCTCTGGAGCGGCCGCGAGCAGGATCGCGCCAAGGCGATTTGCCAGTTTTGCGACACCGATTTCGTCGGCATCGACGGCGAAGGCGGCGGCCGTTTCGAGACGGCGGAAGCGCTGGCCGACGCCTGCCGCACCGCCGCGCCCCCATCAAATCAGTCAGTACTCATCGTTCTGACCGGCGGCGAGCCGATGCTGCAGGTCGATCAGGAGCTGGTTGAAGCCCTACACGCGCGCGGCTTTCGCATCGCAATCGAAACCAACGGGACACTGCCGGTCCTCGATACCATCGATTGGATCTGCGTCTCGCCGAAGGCAGGTGCAGACCTCAAGCAGCGCCATGGCAACGAGCTGAAACTCGTCTTCCCGCAGGAAGGCAGCGACCCGGCGCGCTATCTGGAACTCGACTTCGAAGAACGCTTCCTGCAGCCGATGGACGGCCCCGAACAGCACGCCAATACGCTTGCGGCCATCGCCTACTGCAAGGCCAATCCGGCCTGGCGTCTGTCCGTCCAAACCCATAAAATTCTCGGAATCCCTTAACGGACAGGCCTTCCGCGCCCGTTTGGCGCGGTTTGGGCCCCCGAGCGGGGGTGGCGCCTCGGGGCGAAATCCCGTATGGAGCGGCCATGCAAATTTATAAGGAATTCAGGTTCGAGGCGGCCCATTTCCTGCCGTCGGCAGCACCCGGCACACCGAATGCGCGTGTGCACGGTCACTCGTTTCGCGCGCGCATCGTCGTCGAAGGCGAGCCGAGCGCCGATACGGGCTACATCTTCCATTTCGATGAATTGTCAGCAGCACTCCGCGAAACGGAAGACGCGCTCGATCACCGCATGCTCAATGATATCGACGGCCTGTCTGCGCCGACGCTCGAGCGCATCTCGATGTGGATTTGGAACCGTCTGTCGAACCGTATCCCCGGTCTTGTCCAGGTCGAGGTCCATCGTGACAGCTGCAGCGAAGGTTGTATCTATCGCGGACCTGCCCCGGCAGATCGCCGCTTAGCAGCGGAGTAGCGTGCGATGGCAGCGGAGCAGCCGGGCGCAACTCAACTCGGCAAGCAAGTCGCGATACCGGAAAGTCCCGAGGCGGCTCAGCTCGACCGCGTCGCCAATCCGCACGCCGATACCGATTATGTTGCCCGCTTCACGGCGCCCGAGTTCACGTCACTTTGTCCCGTGACGGGGCAGCCCGATTTCGCGCACCTCGTCATCGATTACGTGCCGGGCGGATGGCTGCTCGAAAGCAAATCGCTGAAGCTTTATCTCGCGTCGTTTCGCAACCATGGTGCCTTCCACGAAGATTGCACTGTTGCGATCGGCAAACGCATCGCCGGCCTTATCGAACCGAAATTTCTTCGGATCGGCGGCTACTGGTATCCGCGTGGCGGCATACCGATCGACGTCTTTTGGCAAACGGGAACTCTTCCCAAAGACGTCTGGCTGCCGGATCAGGGCGTGCAGCCGTACAGAGGTCGAGGCTGAGCCCCGTCCTCTGCAATGACATCCGGTCCGCCTCTAAGGGCTGATCGAATTACCAGTCACGCCGGTGGTGATGACGCCAGTGGCGATGATGGCGATAGCCGTAGTTATATCCGTACCCATATCCGTAGTAGGGACGGTAATAACGGGGTCCGTAGTACCCGTAGTAACGCGGCCCACCGTAGTAACGGTGACGGTAGCCATGACGCCAGCGGCGGCGGTAGTGCGTCTTCTCTACGACACTGTTGCCACTCTTCGCGGCCGACCCAACAGCCGCAAGATTGCCTCCACCGATTGCTGCGGCCTGAGCGCCGGTCGCGGCAAAGCCGATCCCGAGTCCCAGCGCCACGGCCAAAAGAAGATTTCGCATTTCGGTCTCCCAAGCTTATTGCCTTCCAGCAATATGCAATCGCAATTGCTGGTTTCGGCTTATGCACTTTAGGAGTCCTTGACTGAACGGCAGCTGTACGGCGCAACAATCTCTGATGGCAAACCCAAATGAATTACGGCCAAATCGGGATCAGCGGTTTTCGGGCAACGGAATAAATTCCGTTTCATCGCCGGGCACGATAGCGAAACGGCCCTGACGCCAATCTTCTTTGGCACTGTCAATTCGCTCTTGTGAGCTCGATACGAAATTCCACCAGATGTGACGCGGCCCATCCATCGGCTCGCCGCCGAGCAACATCAATCGCGCGTTCGTTTCCGCGAGAATTGAAATACGGTCGCCGGGCTTGAAAACCAGAAGCTGGCCGCCCTCGAAGGTCTGCCCTGCGATGTCGATGCGGCCGGAAGCCAGATAAATCGCCCGCTCGTCATAATCCGGATCGAGAGGCAGCACGGCACCCGGCGCGAGAACGGCCTCAGCGTAGAAGCAGGCGTGCGGGAACGTTGCAGGCGATGTCTCGCCGTAAAGGCTCCCAGTGATAATCCGAACGCGCTTGCCCTCACCCTCCAGCCTCGGCAACGCACTCACGTCATGATGCGCAAATGCCGGCGCGCTTTCTTCATGCGACTTAGGCAATGCCATCCACGCCTGGATTCCAAACATTTCCTGACCGGACACGCGCATTTCCGGCCCCGTTCGCTCCGAGTGAACGATGCCGCGGCCCGCCGTCATCAGATTGACCTCCCCGGGCCGGATCGCGAGCGATGACCCGAGGCTGTCCCGATGCATCATCTCGCCTTGAAAGAGATACGTAACCGTCGCGAGCCCGATGTGTGGATGTGGCCGCACATCGATGCCTTGTCCGGATAGAAATTGCGCAGGCCCCATCTGATCGAAAAAAATGAATGGCCCGATCATCTGCCGCTGCGCGGATGGCAGAGCGCGGCGCACTTCAAACCCGCCGAGATCGCGCGCTCTGGGCACGATCACCTGCTCGATCGCATCACACGATTGGCGATCGCCCGGAATGGGATCGTTATCCTTGAGCCAACTCATCGCGCGCCTCCTCTTCTGCAAACATTGGGGTGGTCATCACCTGCCGCAACCGGCATCAGATAGTCAGAAATCGCGACGCCTCAAGTGCACTCGGCCGCCGGCACACATCGCGGCGGCCAAACCATTTGAACCGGTTGCGCTGAACCCAATCGTAGATCCGGTCGCCAATCACGCCTGGAACGAAGCGCCCAACGTGCCCTAGTCCCCGCCAAGGTTGCGGCATCGTCTCGGCTGCAGCCATCGCACCCGCCCACCGCGTGTACGGCAACCCATCGCGCAAAACCATGAAAGTATCGAACACATCGGCATCGAGATTGTAATGCGTGTAAAGGGCCCTCGGCAGCGGATCCTGAATGACTGCGAACTGGCTTCGTCCCGCAGGATCGCGATCAAGCATCCACTGCACGCCGCCCGAACAGAGAACGCAAAGACCGTCGAAAATGATCAGCGGCCGCGTGTCGTCGAAACTCGGAACCGCCGGATCATTGCGGTAGCTGTAGGCTTTGAACGGCATCACGGATCGTTTCCTGCCTAGAATTCATGACAGGTCTGTGTAACGGAGACCCGGCGCTATCATGATGCAAATTCCTCTTCCGTCTCAATTCCGAATTATTCCGGATAAAGCCTACCCGGCGGAAGGTACGACGCATAGAAAGTTACACACGACATTTCTCAGCGCCATTTGGAGTTCCGATCGATGCCCCGCCGCGTAGCGCACGTTTCCTGCCTTCTCCTCAATCTCGGCATCGCAAGCCTTTGGGCAACCGGACCCGCACGCGCCGAGATCGATTGTGCCAACGCCGGAAACACGGTCGAAATGAATTTCTGCGCCGACAAGGATTATAAGGCGGCCGATAAGGCCCTCAACGCCGCCTACGCGAATGCGGTTGAATACATCCGAACGCGCGGCGAACAGGAAAAGCCGTACGACACAGCGAGCTTCCAGGAAGCGTTGCGCAACGCCCAACGCGCCTGGGTCACCTACCGCGATACCGACTGCAAAGATCTGGTGGCTCAGGAATGGTCCGGCGGCACCGGTGCCACAGCTGCAATCCTCGGATGCATGACCGAAAAGACCATCCAGCGGACCAAAGAGCTGAAAGAGCGATACGCCGAACATTGAAAGGCGCATTCGTTCCCGAGTTAACCTTTCTCCCCGAATGATTGCCACCGAACTGTCGTTTTGGGGAATTAGACCCCGCGTCTGCACGTAGTCGGAACTCCACGAAGATGCTGAGCCGTTCGGGCCCATGCACGCGTCCGGATATGACCGCGCGCGAAGCCGACGTCAGGAGAGAACACATGATTACGTCACGCCTTGGCATCCGTGTATTGGCCGGATGCGCCGCTTTCGTCGCGGCAGCCGCTGCGCAGATCGCACCTTCGATGGCCGATACGCCGAAAATCGCTGTGGGCACTTTGACGTGCCACGGCAAGGGAAGCGTCGGATACATTTTCGGATCGAAGCAGAACCTCAGGTGCAACTTCGAAACGCCCGTCAGCGGACGCAGCTATCGCTATGCTGCAACGATCACCAAGGTCGGCCTCGACATCGGCATCAAGGGCGATAGCACAATGGTCTGGACGGTGCTCGGACCGACGACAAATATCCCGAGCGAAGCACTCGAAGGAAATTACGGCGGCGTCACCGCCGGCGCGGCCGTGGGCATCGGCGGCAACGCCAACGCGCTGATTGGCGGCTCCAGCCAATCCATCATTTTGCAGCCCGTGAGCCTCGAAGGCCAGACGGGCCTCAACCTCTCGGCAGGCGTCGCAGGACTGACGATTTTCGCGCCTTAAATCGCAAACGAAATTAGAGCGGCGCGCTGCGGATAGAAATGCAGCGCGCCAATCTCGTTTTCGATTTCATCGACGAACGAATATTTTTCATTCATCCCATTTCTCACGCTTTGCGCGCTGCTTAGCGCATCTTCCGAGCATAACGGCATCACTTTTTGGCCATGAGAATCGCACGCTATTGACGCTCTAGCCGCGAGGAGAAAAATCATGGCCGCACTATCAAAAAACGTCGAAGAAATGCTCATTCGCCTGGCGGAAAATGCGCGCACCGAACAGGATTTTGTCCTGACGCTATCCGATGCCATCCGCAGGGTGGACGAACAGCTACTTCGCGATGTTCGCAACGTTGCGCTTCAGCACGAACTGAGACGCGAAGCGATCCTCGGCGAACTTCAAGATCTCGCAACACGGCTATGCGCTCTTCCAACCCGCGTTCCGGCCCAACCCGTTGCGGCGATCGATCAGCAGCAGGGCAACCAGACACGCGCCGAAATCGACGCTGCGCTGAACGGGCAGGCCGGCGATTGGCGCCAGGCTGCGCAGAACATGCACGACGAGTTCGAGTTCACGTTCAACGGCCAGCCACGGCACTAGCAAAGTCTGCGCGACTACCGCCCGATATATCCGGGCATCCGCGCCGCATCCTGCGAGCGGGCAAGCCACATGGCGCGATCGTGCGCGTATTCGAAATCCCGACGCACTGTCGATCGCGGAATGCGCGCCCGGAAGTAATTCGCCCAGCGAAATTCCGCAAAAGGTCTGCCAGATTTGACGAAGCCACCGGCTTCGCGAACAGACCACGCGAGATCGCGATAGGAATCGGAGCGCAAATCCTTCAGGGACTCGGGCAGCTTGGTCGGACAGACCGGCTGCCCGTGCCCATCAAATGCGTGCAGCAGGCCGAGCGTGCCCATGCGACGGAGGAAGCGCTTACGCGGAAGGTGCGAAAGATCGGCAATCACGTTGACGAACGCTTCCTCCACGTCGCTCTTTAGCAACGCCAAGCTTAGGTGATGATGGTCGATGATGAAGAAGTCATCGTCTGGCCCGAGCACGGCCGGTATCGGACGCGCTTCGAGATAGCGTCTGAGCCTTCGCCTGCTGCGCACGCGGCGCTCGACTTTTTCACGCTTGGCCGCGACGGCACGCATGCCGACCGCCATTTGTGTGGGACGTAGATCTTCGAGCGAGACGGATTCGAGTTTTTGCGGCTCGGAAATACGAAACCGCATAGGTGGCGGATTAGGGTCGGCAAAAATGAAACCGGCCACCGGCTCACGCCAGACTTCAAGTATTGGCATGACTTCCCATAAAGCGAATTGAACACCGCTTAACAATTTCGCCCTTATGGTTAAAACTACGTTTACTCTGATCCCCGGCGGCCAGGAAAACTTACCGGGAAAACTTACTTGGCTGCCGCCGTCATCGAACCCTCCCGATGGCGCGAAACTTCGGCAGCCGAAACTTCACCTGCTGCCACCAGCGCATCGACGCAGCCTTTCGAGAGACCGACGCCGACGGAGCGCATGCACGACCGCACCTCTCGGCTGGTTGGGCTGTAGGCGCCGCAGTGTGCATAATAATCGGCCGCACACGCGATCTGGACGCGCAGGCTGATGGCGGAGGCGTTACCCGCCATGAGCGTGACGCCGGCGAGGACGAGCGCCGGAGCGAAAATGGCGCGGGAAGCATTCCGGTGGATCTCAACAAATCTGGTCATTGCAGGTCTCCATCTCTTCTGGCGATGCAAGCCCGTCTTGGGCAGTTGTGGCCGAAAGAGATAGCGTACACGGGATGCTCCCCGCTGTTCCGGCGGGAACTGAACCTTGGACGCAGTAAAGGTTGCAGCTACTGCGCAGCGTTCTTTGCCAGTGGTCTGCCCGGCACCGGATAGGAAATCGGCCGCACACCATTCATCCGCGCGCACCGGCAAGCCTCTTCATAGACAACCGTTGCAGCCGCGAGCGCCGTGATACCCGCCTGATCGTAGGCAGGAGCCACTTCGACGACATCGCAGCCGACGATCCGAAGGCCGTCGAGACCGCGCAGCATCGCCAGCAGTTCTCGCGGCGTCAGTCCGCCCATCACAGGCGTGCCGGTCCCCGGTGCAAAGGCTGGATCGAGGCAATCGATATCGACCGTCAGGTAGCACGGCGCATCGCCTGCAAGCGCCTTCACCATGGCGACGATCTGATCGGGGCCCTTCTCGGCAACGGTCATGCTGTCGAAAATGTTCATGCCAATCGGATCATCCACCCACGTTCGGATGCCGATCTGTGATGACCGGCTCGGATCGATCAGCTCATCGTGAATGGCTTGCGCGAACATCGTGCCGTGATTGATCTCGACCGCGCCGCCGGGTCCGGTGCGCGGCGTCCACGTATCGGGATGCGCATCGAAATGGATGAGCGCCAGCTGCCCATACTTTCGCGCATGCGCTTTGAGCAGCGGATAGCTGATGAAATGATCGCCGCCGAGCGCGCATAGGAACGCCCCGGCGGAGACGACATTGAACGCGGCCTCTTCGATCGCTGCCGGAATTGTGTGCGGAAAGCCGAAGTCGAGCAGAGCGTCGCCGAGATCGACGATCCTCACATGCGCAAGCGGGTCGAAACCTCCGGGATAGGACTTGAGCTCGGCGAGTTGTGCCGAAGCCGACCTCACCGCATCTGGTCCGAGCCGCGCGCCCGGGCGGTTTGACGTCGCGATGTCGAGAGGCACGCCGAGAACCGCGAAATCACCGGCCTTCGCGTGACCAACGTGCGGCGCCCGCAAAAACGTGTGCGCACGCGAATAGGTCTGTTCGGAAGCGATGGAAGCGGGAGACAGCGCACCGCAATTGTATTGCGTATGGACGCCGGTTGTAACGCCGGAAATCATGACGACCTCGATTGTTGCGATGTCGTCCGGCCGACACCTTCACAATCAAACCGGGTAATCCCGGCGCCTCCGTTTCGCGGCAACTGAGAGGATGCCTATCCCATTCTGACAGTCAAGCCCCGGGAGGCATGCGCACCCGCGGCGGTGAACTCGGGCCCCTTCCCGCGCGTTACCAAGCTCGAAGTTCATGAAATGGCTAGAACCATGTCCAACCTCGTAAAACTAGCGTCTGAGAAGGCGGCCCGATCCGAAAGGGAGGCCGAGCTTCTTCGCGAAGATTTATTGCAAAAATGCACCGACGCCGTCGCCGGCCTGGGCGACAACCTTACCGGATATGCGCTCGTGGTTTGGGGCAAGGATGGCGACATGCGAACGGCCTACAACGCCGCTCAAGGTCCAATCGGACCGGCACTCGTGCCAACCCTCGCAGCCGATGCATTAAACCGCCATGTCGCGGTGATGCTGTCGAAAAAGGAAGATGCGGACGACCCCTGCTGATCGGGCATCGCGTGACAAAAGAAAACCCAGAGCATGAACTCTGGGTTTGCGTTTAGTGCAGGAAGCCGAACAGATGCAGGCCGATGATCACGACCAGCGGAACGCCTGCCAGCCAGAGAATTAAGTCGCGTGCCATGATGCTCTCCTCAATGTTTGATCTGCGGCGGAATCCCATCATCGGACGACGGCGCGGAAACGGACTCCTTTGCGCCTTCGTGCGACCGGATCAGGCTCAGCAATTCATCGAGACGTCGGCGCGCCTCGGCCAGATGTCGCTTGGCATCCTCGCGCCGGAGAACGACACTGTTCTGTGCAGCGCCGCGCAATTCGTTCTCAAGGTCCCAAAGGGACTTTAAAACCTTTGGGACCGTCTCTCTGATGTTGTCCGACATCCGAGCCTCACCAGTTTGAACTGCTCCCTGAACGCATGCCGTTGATTTCCGGTTCCGCCCTTGCTTTGGGCGGTTTGACGAGATTTATGGGAGCGGCGTTATCGTCGAACGCAACCAGATCGGACCCTGAAGCCATATGATCCCACAAGCATTATTGCCCATCGTCCTCCTGACGATGTCGAACGTCTTCATGACATTCGCCTGGTATGGCCATCTCAAATTTACCAACAAGCCGCTTTGGCTCGTCGTGATCGTCAGTTGGGGAATTGCCTTTTTCGAATATTGCCTGGCAGTCCCGGCAAATCGCTATGGCGTCGCGGTCTATTCGCCGGCCGAATTGAAGACGATGCAGGAAGTCATAACGCTATCGGTATTCGCGATCTTTTCCGCGACCTACCTCGGTGAACCACTCACCCTCAACCAGGCCGTCGGCTTCGCCTTTATCGCGCTTGGAGCGTTTTTCGTTTTCAAGGCGCCGCTTTAATCAACGGCGCTCACCCTCACCTGATCGGCACGCTCAGCTGAAATTTGCTGCTCAAGCTTTGCGGCTCTGTCGACGCTCCGAGATTGTCGACATCGGCCGTCACGCTCAGCGAGTAGGCGTCAGGCTTGGTGTAGGTGACACCGGCGCCTGCGGACGTCGTGTCGAAAGACGAATCCGTCATTTCCTTATGGCTCGTCGACAAGTCGAACGCCCGCTTGTAGGTGACGAACGGCTCGAGCGTCGAACCGCCATCGAGGGAGAACGAATGATTGACCTTCGGCGCGAGAATGAACGCGCTCTTTTCCGCCGTTCCGGTCGCCGACGCAGACCCGCCATTCGCTTCCCATTCGGTGCGCGCGTCGATACTGAACATCGGCGCAGCCTGGAGCGTGACGTAAGCCGCCGCTTTCTGATCCAAAGCGACACCGGGTATCGCGGCCGACCGCGCATCGCCTCTTTCGAGCACAAGCCCGACGCTCGCTTTCCTGCTGATCTTGTAATCCGCTCCGAAGCCGACGCGGCTCGATTGACTGGAAGCGTCGTTCAAGCCGCTGAGATCGATATTGCTCCACACATCCACCGGAGCATTGGGCGCGGCCGCAGCTTTCGGCAGCTTCAGCGTATAGGGATCCCCGGCATAGTCCGCCTGCTGGACGGACACGGTCCGCAAATTGTAATCGCGCAAGGTGCCGAGGCTCGTACGAACCGACATGCTGCCGTCGCTGGCATTGAACTTCGAGGGCACCGTGCCTTTGCTTAGGGCGATCCACGGCAGGCCATCCGTGGAAGCGGCCGATGCGGTCGGCATCGTCTGCTCTGCAAGTGCCGCATCGAGATCGAACTCGATGTCTTGCTCGCAAGCCGTGAAGTCGGGCTCGGACGTATTCGACTGCACGTCCACGCATTCCTCGGCCCGGACACCGGAAGCGGCACCGAACAGCATGGCCAAACTGGCAATAATCGCGTACGCGACGCCGCGATCACGGATGGAGCAAATTTTTTGAATGATCATAAGCGCCTGTTAGCCGTGAACTTTGATCATCATGTGGCGATAGCCTGAACCGGTCAAAGGGTAAACCCACGCGTGCGGTTGGGCCAAAACGTCGATTCACGCCCACATTTACGGCGTTGTCGCAGAAGCCTAGTATCCCTTCGCCCTCGTTCGCGCGAACGCTGGACATTGGGCCCGCACCGGCAACGCGGCCGATTGCGAGCCGAAACTGGAGAAAGGCAGAACATGAGCTGGAGCGATACACTCAAGGGGGTCGTCGGGAACCTTGTCGGTCAAGCCGAGCAGGGAGCCTTGCCGGATATTCTGAAGGGCGTTCTCGGAACCGAAGGCCTGCAGGCCATTCTCGGCAAACTTCAAGACGCGGGTTTCGGCGCGCAGGTCTCTTCGTGGCTCGACAAGAACAAGAACAACCTGCCGATCTCGCCTGAGCAGATCCAATCCGCGCTTGGCGACGAACACGTTCAGCAGATCGCCAAGTCACTCGGCATTCCGGTGGATTCAATCCTCGCCGGGTTGGCGAGTGCGCTTCCTCAGGTGGCGAGCGAAGCTGGCCCCGCCGCCGATCCTGAAAAAGCTTCGCCGCTTCCCGGTCCCAAATCCAGCTGACCGCCAGACATCAGGGATCGAAGCCTCTCAATTCATCGCCGGCGCGGCGCGGTCTATGATCGCCCGCACGCTCGTCCCCGCGGGAAGCAGTCCAAAAGCTCCACCATCGCCCGGCAGCCGCGTCGCCAGGAACGCATCGGCGACGTCCGCCATTGAATGACGGATCAACAGTGCAGCCTGCAGCCCGACGACGAGATCCCTCACGAACGAACGCGCCTGACCTTCGTCGAGTTGCCGTGATCTTTCTTGCAGTTTCAGAACGTGAGCTCTGAGCCGTCCGTCAGCGTTGCAGGCCTCATGCATCTCGTCCAAGAGCATGCCGATCGCCGCAGGCGCGCACGCCAACGCCCTGAGAACGTCAAGGCACATGACGTTGCCGGACCCCTCCCAAATCGAATTCAGCGGCATTTCCCTGTAAATGCGCGCCAGATTGAACTCCTCCACGTAGCCGTTGCCACCAAGCACCTCCATCGCCTCGGCGGCAAACGCCGGCCCACGTTTGCAGATCCAGAATTTCGCAGCTGGCGTCACGACCCGCCGGTACGCCAGCGCAGCCTCGTCCTCCTCGTCGTAGGCGCGTGCGAGGCGCATGGCCAAAACCGTCGCCGCCTCGGATTCGATGGCGAGGTCGGCAAGAACGTTCGCCATCAGAGCTTGATCGATCAGCAGCTTTTGAAAGGCGCGGCGATGCCGCGCATGATGGACCGCCTGCGCCAGCCCCTGACGCATCAATCCCGAAGTCCCGATCGCGCAATCGAGACGCGTATAGTTCCCCATCTCGATGATGGTCGGAATGCCGCGTCCTTCTTCGCCGATAATCTCACCCAGCGCGCCTTCGAGCTCGACCTCACTCGACGCATTGGAACGGTTGCCGAGCTTGTCCTTCAGACGACGAATGTGAATCGCGTTCCTTGTCCCCTCCTCCGTCCATCTCGGAACGAGGAAGCAGGTCGGTCCGGCCGCCGTTTGCGCCAGCATCAGAAACGCATCGCACATCGGCGCCGACATGAACCATTTGTGCCCATGGATCCGGTAGAAACGGCGCCCGCCGGATTCGGCATAGAACTCCGCGCGCGAGACGTTGGCTCGCAAATCCGATCCGCCCTGGTTTTCCGTCATACCCATGCCGATCAGCGCCGCCGTCTTTTGCGCCACAGGCTTGAAGCTCGGATCGTACGCACGCGAATAAATGCGCGGCAGCCACGCAGCGGCGGCGTCAGGCGCATGCTTGAGCGTCGCGACTGCGGCATAGGTCATCGACACCGGGCAGTAGACCCCGCTTTCTATTTGCGCCAGCATGAAGCAGCCGCCAGCCCGCGCGACGTGCGCGCCCTTCCGCGGCTTCACCCACGGGCCGCTGTGGAGACCGTTCACCAACGCCAGCCCGAGCAGCGTGTGCCAGCTGTCGTGAAACGCCACCTCGTCGATCCTGTAGCCGTAGCGGTCGAATGATTTGAGGATGGGCTGATTGCGATTGGCCTCCGCACCCGCGGCAATCATCTCTGCGGTACCGAGTTGCCGCCCGAGCGCCTGCAGATCTTCCAGAACCGGTCCCGCACCCTCCCGCACCAGCGCTTCACTAAGGATGGGATCGCTCGACAGCAGGTTATAATTTTCGAGCGGCGGCGGCTGATTGGTGACATCGATCATCGGCGCGCCTCTAAAAATCCATGGAGCGCCATCGCGCCCGCGGCACCGCTTTCCGGAGAAAAGCACTTGTCGGCTCAATCTCCGATGATTTCAAGCGCCGGTATGCGAACGGAGCAGAAGGCAGAGGCCGGCCTGGAATAAAGTTCGCTGCCATCGTGTCTCAACTGTTGACAACATAGACACGAGAGGACGCGATGATCAGGAATTTTCTATTCTGCATGCTGGCTACCCCACTGGTACTACCCGCGCCGGCCAACGCACAGATTCTCTGCAACGGCGCATTCCAGGTGTTGCCGACCGGTCAACTTTCTACGCCGTACTGTCAGGATGAGGACTTGGCACGACGAGCACGCAGCCAAGGCGTCGAGGTCACGGGCGATGCTGTTCGTGGACACCCGAGCCTGAAGGCGAGCCTTTGCGCGGGATCGCAGGATTTGGCAGCATGCGCGAGTTCTGCCAATGACTGAGCACATCCGAACTGTCGAAGAGCGACAGGAACATGTTGTACAAAAGCTCACGAAAAATTGCCCCCGCAGAGGCGATGAGTGTGCTCGTTGTTCTGACTGTGTGAGCGCAACGCTCGCACAAGTCCGGACACTGATGGGTAAGGAGTTGGTCCTGCCCACCGACGTTTCATCACGCGGGTGTCATGAACAAATCAACAGCGTGGTGATTGTGTAACCACCATTGCGAAGGTGCTTCAATGAGTTTGCGGGCTAATGAGTGCGGCCAGAGGAACGTCTTTTGAGCGTTGGACCAACTCCAAAAGCAAATCCCATCGACGTCTTTCAAAGCGCTTGGTACCGGCTCTTGTTGTTGTTCTTTGCTGTGTATCTAACTGTGTTCTGGTTCATCCTCGGGCCGAGCAGTCCGTGGTATGCGATGAGTGTGGTCTTGGGAACATTCAGCCTCGGGCCGGCAGTAGCCGACCCCGTTATGCGACTTGTGCCTCGCCAATGGCTCCGCGTGCCGGCGGGCGAACGCGTACTCCACCGCGTCCTCGGCGTTGGGATGTTCGGTTGGCTGCTCGATGGCTCCGGATGGAATCGCCGTGTGGCCGAACCTATGCGAGGATTTTCCGGCAAACGGGACGGCTTACCCAGGCTCGAAGAGGGTCTACACGCCAATGTCAGCGCCCACGGGGCCTGCTTTGCCATTCACGTACTTCTGGCCGGCTTCGCACTTTTCAGCAGGCATCCGTGGAGCGGCGCACTCTGGATGCTGTTTCCGGGTGTCGTCGTTCATCTCTATCCGGTGCTCTTACAGCGCTCCATCTTGCTTCGGCTCCAACCTCTGCGGGATAAGACGGCTCCCGCCGACTGGGTCCGACGTTGAGAGCCAAGAATGCCCAGCCAGTGCTTGGAAGGGCTCGAAAGCTGACGCGCATCGCGCGATGAACACTTGCATCTCGTGACGTGAACTGAGGGACGGCCGGTCTATTTTACACAAGGCGGCGGCTTGCATTGTTGACCGGCCGGGATGCGTATGACCGTGACCGGCATTGTCTTTCCATCGCGTTCGACTGTGCTGTGCTCGACAAACTGGTCATCGCACTGCTGATCACCAGACGCGGCATCGGCTGCAATCTCCACGACGCAGTCAATGACAAATGCGCATTTGTCGCTTTCCTGGCTTGGGCATACGTCCGAAGGACACGAAAGCAGGCAATCTTCGCCCGAGCAGGTTTGGCGGGCCGCGTCCGTGATATCGCATTCACCGCTGTTGCCATTCGCCGAGCTATGAGCCGCTAGCAAAGGCGAATTTGTTTGAGGCGAGTCCTGGCTGTCATTCTCGCCGTTGGCAGGCGAAGGCGCCGGAGCCGCGGCCGACGGAGAGGTATTGACGTTTGGAGTTTCTATGGAGGGTGCCGGACTGGGAGCCGATAGCGCCGGATTGGTCGTGAGCTGGCCAGGATTTGTCACGACCCCACCCGCACCCCCGATACCCCCGAGCCCTGCACTTGGAGGCGGCTCGACGCGCACAGCCTCCTGCGCGATCGCCAACGCCGCACCAAGCAACATCATACCAAGCGTCGCTACGATGACTGGCACTCCCGTCGACATCGAAGCCCCCGGAGATATCCAATGGTGATAAATAATCACGACACTGAAGAATGCGCAAATGCGCCCGTTCCGAAAGCGATCAAAAAACTTATCCCCGCCTCAGAAGCCTCCCGCATACTTCACCCACCTCGCCTCGACGAAACGACGGACAGTCTCGAGACCGTTTGGAGATTGGGGGTGAGCGGCTGGACGAACGTTCGCGGCACAAGGGGGTAACGGCCCGAGGCCCGAATGGAGCGAACCGCCCGGTGATCAATGTGCATACGGTACCAACCGTCGGAGGACTAAGGCACCTCCCATGCCGGACCGGTCGATCAGAACCCCAGCTACGGAGCGCGCCAAGGCGCCGTTTCTTTCTTCGGATCGACGGCACCTGGTGCCGGCGCGCTCCGTAGTCCGACTTTCCACGCCGGTGCCCCGCACGCGGCGGCGAAACGTCTGCTTCCTTCTCCCATCGGGAGAAGGTGCCCCGAAGGGGCGGATGAGGGGACTTCGCAGTTCGACAGTTATCCGTCGCTTCGCATCAAGCCCCTCACCTGCCCGCCCATCTCGCCGAAGGCGAGCCTCCGGCTTGACCGGGCATCCTCTCCCGTTCCGGGAGAGGAAAGAAGCCTTTCCTTCTCCCTTGGGGAGAAGGTGGCCGAAGGCCGGATGAGGGGTAGTCCTGAGGCGCGCCCGCCCAATGCTTTCCGCCGAGCCGCGGGGCAAGAGTGTCCCGTTGACAGCGGCACACCGACCCACAATGGTGGCGACTTCATCCAAGCCTTTGAACAGGATCGTTACCGATGGCTTCGACGCGCACGCCCGCCAAGCATTTCTCGCCCCTCGCCATCGGCGCCCCCGAACCCTATCGGGCACTTCCCGTCAAACTCGAGCGCATGATCCACTTCGTGCCGCCGCATAACGAAAAGATCCGCGCCAAGATCAAGGATTTGGCCGCACAGGTCGACGTCGTCCTAGGGAACATCGAGGACGCAGTCCCCCTCGACCAGAAGGAAAACGCCCGCAAAGGCTTCATCCAGATGGTCCGCGACAACGACTTCGGATCGACCGGCGTTTGGACACGCATCAACTGCCTCAATTCGCCCTGGGTGCTCGACGACGTCACCGAGATCGTCTCGAGCGTCGGCAACAAGCTCGACGTCATCATGCTGCCGAAAGTCGAAGGCCCGTGGGACATCCACTATCTCGATCAGCTGCTGGCTCAGCTCGAAGCAAAACACGGCGTCAAGAAGCCGATCTTGATCCACGCCATTCTCGAGACCGCCGAGGGCGTCAACAATGTCGAGGCGATAGCGGCGGCCTCCCCGCGCATGCACGGCATGAGCCTAGGACCGGCCGACCTCGCCGCTTCCAGAGGCATGAAGACGACGCGCGTCGGCGGCGGCCACCCCGATTATGGCGTCCTCGCCGATGCGCAGAAGGATAACGCCGCCGCGGCCCGCGCCTTCTATCAGCAGGATCTCTGGCATTACACTGTCGGCAAGATGGTCGATGCCTGCCTCGCATACGGTTTGAAGCCGTTCTACGGCCCGTTCGGCGACTTTTCCGACCTTGCCGCCTGCGAGGCCCAGTTCCGCAACGCCTTTCTCCAGGGATGCCTCGGCGCCTGGTCGCTCCACCCGACCCAAATCGACATCGCCAAGCGCGTGTTCTCGCCGGATCCGGCTGAGGTCAAATTCGCAAAGCGCATTCTTGATGCCATGCCGGACGGCACCGGCGCCGTCATGCTCGACGGCAAGATGCAGGACGACGCGACCTGGAAGCAGGCGAAGGTCATCGTCGACCTCGCGAAGATCGTCGCCTCGAAGGATGCCGAGCGTGCGGCCCTCTATGGCGAACTCTGATCGCCGCCGGGCTTGCACCTCTGATTGGGCCGACACACATTAACGCCATGAGCGACATCAAACATGCCAAGTTCGCGATTGGTCAGGTTGTGCGGCACCGGCTTTATCCGTTTCGTGGACTGATCTTCGACATCGACCCGGAATTCGCGAATACCGAGGAATGGTGGCTATCCATTCCCGAAGAGGTCAGGCCGCGGAAAGAACAGCCCTATTACCACCTCTACGCAGAAAATGCGGAGACGACGTATGTCGCCTATGTCTCGGAGCAAAACCTGCTGCTGGACGAGACGGCCGCGCCCCTGCGCCATCCCGATATTTCCGAGCGTTTCCTGAAAGACAGAAACGGCGGCTACCGCCTGCGTCCCGGCTCCGCCAACTGATCCGCACAAACGCCGAATGAAAAAGCCCCGGATTTCGCAATCCGGGGCTCTTCAAGACTTGAAACCAGAAGGAGTTACTGCTTCGGCTTGGCGGGTGCCGCAGCCGGTGCCTTCGTCGAACCCGTCGTGGTCGGAGGCGCACCGGGCCCATCGAGCGGCAGGTTCTTGAGCTGGTCTTCCTTCCACTTCTCGGCCATCTGCTGCTGGCGCTGACGGATCTGCTGCATCAGCGCGCTACGAGCCTCGGCATACTTCTTGTTGTCGACCGGCGGTCCAGCGGCGGCTTCATTGTAGCCGTCGAGAGGAACCGGGAATCCGATCGGCTGGGCTGCAGCATTCATGGCAAGAACCATCAGACCGCCACCCTTCGACATCTGGTCGAGAATTTCCGGAGTGGCTTCCGTCTCGGCCGTGCACCCGGCCGGATGGCAAAGCGCATACCGGAGTTCGATGGGCTTCAGTGCCTTCTCATCGATCTTCTCGTTCTTGGCAGCGGCAGCCCACTGCTCCTTCGTGTAGATCGCGGCGCGGACACCCGGAGGGATCGCCATCCCGAGCGGAACCATGATCATCAGAGATTTCTTGTCGGAACCTTCGACTTCGCGAATGGCGGCCGAAACGAGCACCATCCCGGTATTGCCATCGAGCCGCTCATGATGCGTGAGGCAGAGCGACTTCTCTTCCTTCACTTCCTTGCCATCCGGCCCCTTTTTTTCGATCGGGGCTTTCTCGCAAAGCTTCACCCAGGCGCTCTTGGTCGCCGCCGCAGCCGCATTCGCCGCTGGCGCTCCCGCCGCCGCTGGAGCAGCAGCAGCCGGAGCCGTCTTCTTCGGTGCCGCCGCCTTCGGCGCATCTTGTGCCCAGGCGGGAACAGCGGACATGACTGCCGCGACCGCCACGGCCGATACGAGGGCCTTGCCGCCCGCGCGCAATAGTGCGTTTGCCATCAACGTAAAAATCCTCGCTTTGTTCGTTGTGCCGGCCTTACCGGCCCCTACCCCTCAAGTCTCTGTGCGTCAAAAGCTCGCCACCAAGCCTGCGCAGACCCGGCACACACAGCCGATCCGGCGCCGAGTAAGGCTCGGATTACGGCAATCGCGTGGCCGCGGCAAAGGCCAATTGGGGGCCACAGCTCAGCGTTCACTATCGTTGCCCGTCGGCAACTGCGACAAGCTGGACAGCACCCGCATACGCCTTTTAGAAGAGCCTTAGCACGGCGGCCGAATGGCGCCACACTGCCGGGATTATCGCGTGTTAACAACACGGTGAAAGCATTTCAGGTACCGGCAATGTCATTCGGGAAATTTATCCTCGGCTTAGTGATTGCAGTGACGGCGAGCCTTCCGGCGGCGGCGTCTCCCCAGAGTGCGATCGCACTTCACGGCAGTCCGCTATTGGCCGACGGCTTCACGGCGTTCCCCTATGTGAACCCGGATGCGCCGAAAGGCGGCACGCTGACCCTCGGAGTTCCCGGCTCCTACGAGAGCGTCAATCCGCTCATCGTCCAAGGAACGCCCGCATCGGGCATCGGCGATTTCGTCCTAGAGCCGCTGATGGCGCGCAGCCGCGACGAGCCGTTCACGCTTTACGGCCTGCTGGCCGATACAATCGACGTCGCCGACGACCGCAAATCCGTGACGTTCACGATCAATCCCGCCGCCCGCTTTTCCGATCGCCAGCCGGTCACGCAGGACGATGTCATCAAGTCCTTCGAGCTTCTGAAGGCGAAAGGCCGCCCCAATCATCGAACCTATTTCGCCAAAGTCACGAAGGCGGAAAAGATCGGGGAGCGCGGCGTACGCTTTACGTTCCTGGACGCAACCGACCGCGAACTGCCGCTGATCCTCGGCCTGATGCCGGTCTTCGCTGCGGGTACGATGACGCCCGAGCAGTTCGAAACCGGAGGCATGAAACCGCTCCTCGGATCAGGGCCTTATACCGTTTCGAACATCGATGCCGGGCGCTCGATCAGCTATCGGCGCGATCCCGACTATTGGGGCAAAGACCTGCCCGTGAACCGCGGCCGCTACAATTTCGATGAGATCCGCTTCGACTATTTCCGCGACGCATCCGTGATGTTCGAAGCCTTCAAGTCGGGCAACATCGACCTGAGGCTCGAAGACGATCCCGGCCGTTGGGCGGGCGGCTACGACATTCCGGCCGTGCACGACGGCCGCCTGATCAAAGCCGAATTCGAGATCGGCCTGCCTGCCGGCATGACGGCGCTGGTCTTCAATACGCGCCGTCCGATCTTTTCCGATCCGCGCGTGCGCCGCGCCTTGATGACGCTTTTCGATTTCGAATGGAGCAATCGCACCCTCTACAATGGGCTCTTCAAGCGCACCGAAAGCTATTTCGAACGCTCGTACCTTGCTTCCACCGGACACCCAGCGGACGCCCGGGAGCGCTCGCTGCTCGCGTCGTTCCCCGAAGCCGTGCGCCCCGAAATCCTGGAGGGCACATACCGCTTCCCGGTGAGCGACGGCAGCGGCCAAAACCGCCCCAACCAGAAGGCGGCATTCGCATTGCTGACCGAAGCGGGCCTCATTCTCAAGGACGGTCGTTTGATCGATCCCAAGACAGGGAAACAGCTCGCCTTCGAAATTCTCGCCAACAGCAACGCGCAGGAAGCTCTGCTTCTGAGCTATGCCCGCAGCCTCGCGCCTCTCGGCATCTCCGCGCGGGTACGCGTCGTCGACAGCGCTCAATACCAGCAGCGCCTGACGAGCTTCGACTACGACATGATCCAGAACACGTGGCCGTCGTCGCTTTCGCCCGGCAACGAGCAACTGTTCCGCTGGTCCGCCAAGACGGCGGACTCCCAAGGATCCTTTAATTTCGCCGGCGTCCGCAATCCCGCCGCGGACGCCATGATCGAAAGCATGCTGGCAGCCGAAAGCGAACCCGATTTCATATCGTCCGTGCGCGCACTCGATCGCGTGCTTTTATCGGGCGACTATGTCGTGCCGCTCTTCTTCGCACCCCGCCAATGGGTCGCTTACTGGGCGCGGCTGCAGCATCCCGATAAAACGCCGCTCTTCGGCTATGCGGTGGATACGTGGTGGACGGAAAATAAATGACGCCGGTTGCAAAAGAACCGTTCAACATGGCGCGATACGCCGTCGGCGTCGCCGCGGAGCATACACCACCGAAGACGGCTCTCCTCGTCTACGACACGCGAACCCCCGCGAACCCATCAGAGACCTGGTCGTTTGCAGAGCTTGAAGACGCAATCCTTCGCTTGGCGGCCGGCCTAGGCGAACGCGGCCTCCAGCGCGGCGACCGCATCGCCATCCGCCTCGGCAATTCCAGTCAATCGGCCCTTCTCTTTTTCGCGTCCATCGCCGGTGGCTTCGTCGCGTTGCCGCTGTCCGATCAGCTCACCGCGCCGGAACTCAAAACTCTGCTTGACGATAGCGGCGCCTCGACAATCGCGACGTTCGAACCTTTGCCTGAAGACATCGCATCCAGCGTCATGGTCCTCTCGCCTGAGGATATTGCATCCCTCATGCACACGCCGAAGCGAGGCAATTACGCGCCGGTGAGCGCGAACGACCCGGCCTTCCTGATCTATACCTCCGGCACCACGGCAAAACCGAAAGGCGTCCTCCACGCCCATCGCTCAGCACTCGGACGGCGGCCGATGTATCAGGGCTGGTACGGCATCGACGCCAGCGACCGGATGCTTCACGCCGGGGCCTTCAATTGGACCTTCACGCTCGGCGTCGGCTTGACTGATCCATGGGCGAACGGTGCGACAGCGATCGTCTGCACCGGCGAGAAATCGCCCGAACTTTGGCCCCATCTCATTGCGGCGACTGGCGCCACGCTCTTCGCCGCTGTCCCCGGCGTCTACCGCCAGATCCTGAAATACGCGCGTCCCACGCCTGGCTCGCTCGGCAAACTTCGCCATGGCCTCATGGCCGGAGAAACGCCGCCGCCCGGTCTCGTCGAAGATTGGTCGGCCGCAACGGGCCTGCCGCTCTACGAAGCCCTCGGGATGAGCGAAATTTCAACCTACATCTCGACTGGACCCGAGGTCCCGTATCGGCCCGGCACTGTCGGCAAGCCGCAAGCCGGACGCCGCATCGCTATTTTATCTGCGGACGATCGCGCCGAGCCGCTGCCCGCCGGAAACGAGGGCCTGATTGCGGTCCATCGTTCCGATCCGGGCTTGATGCTCGGCTATTGGAACCGCCCGGAGGAAGAAGCCGAAGTGTTTCGCGGTGACTGGTTCACCGGCGGCGATCTCGGCTCGTGCGATGCCGACGGCTACATCACGCACCTCGGCCGCGTGAACGAATTGATGAACGCCGGCGGTTATCGCGTTTCGCCGCTCGAGATCGAAGCCGCTCTCGCACCATGTCCCGGCATCGCCGAAGTCGCCTGCACGGAAATCCGCGTGCGGAGCGGCGTTTCGATCATCGGTGCCTTTGTGGTTCCAAATGACCCCACGAAGAGAGATGCAGATGCGATCAAGGCGTTCGCGTCCGAGCGGCTCGCCGCCTACAAGGTTCCGCGCGAGATCGTATTCGTCGATCGGCTTCCGCGAACGCCCAATGGCAAGATCCAGAGGAAAGCGCTAGCTGCACTTTCCTCTCCCGGAACGGGAGAGGATGTCCGAAGGACAGGTGAGGGACTTTGAGCCAGCAGCGTCCCCTCATCCGCCCCTTCGGGGCACCTTCTCCCCGAGGGAGAAGGAAAAGAGCCTAAGCAGCCTTCCTTGTCTTCTCGGCAATATCCGCGAACTGCTGAATGAGAGCGCGCGCGCCTTTCAAGCGCTTCTCCGGCAGATCCCAATCGGCGCGATAGACGAGACGCTGATCCGGCTGAACCTTGAGCGCGCCGCGCGAATTCTGCACGAAGGCGATAAGCCCTTCCGGATTTGCGAACTTCGCCTTGTGAAGCGTAATGACCGCGCCCTTCGGACCCGCATCGACTTTGGCGATCCCGGCCGTGCGGCAGAGACCTTTGATTTCCATGACATCGAGAAGATGCTCGACCTCGGACGGCAACGAACCAAACCGGTCGACAAGCTCCGCAGCGAAGGCATCGATATCCGATCGCTTTTCGAGACCCGAAAGACGCCGGTAAAGCCCAAGCCGAAGTTGTAGATCGGCGACGTACGTCTCCGGAATCATGATCGACGTGCCGAGCTGGATCTCCGGACTCCACTTGTCGTCGGCTTCGAGTTCGCCGCCCTTCATCGCGGAGACCGCCTCTTCCAGCATCGACTGGTAGAGTTCGAAACCAACCTCGCGGATATGACCGGACTGCTCTTCGCCGAGCAGATTGCCCGCGCCGCGAATATCGAGATCGTGCGAAGCGAGCGAAAAACCCGCGCCGAGCGTGTCGAGCGACTGCAAGACCTTGAGACGCTTCTCCGCGCCTTCCGTCAGCTTTTTATCCGGTGGCGTCGTGATGTAGGCGTAAGCGCGCGTCTTCGAACGGCCGACACGGCCACGGAGCTGATAAAGCTGCGCGAGGCCGAACATATCCGAGCGATGCACGATAAGCGTATTGGCGTTCGGCACGTCGAGTCCGGATTCGACGATCGCGGTCGAAAGCAGAATGTCGTACTTGCCCTCGTAGAACGCCGTCATCACGTCTTCGAGTTCGGTCGGCGACATCTGCCCCGTCGCACGCGCGAAGACGAGATCGGGGACAGCCTCGCGCAGGAACTCCGCCATGTCGTCGAGATCGGAAATTCTCGGAGCAACATAATACGTCTGGCCACCGCGGAAGCGCTCGCGCCGGAGAGCCTCTTTCAGAATGACCGGATCGAAGGGCGAGATGAACGTGCGCACGGCTAGGCGATCGACAGGCGGCGTCGTGATCAGCGAAAGCTCGCGCACACCCGTCAAGGCGAGCTGCAGCGTGCGCGGAATCGGCGTCGCCGAAAGCGTCAGCACATGCACGTCTTCGCGCATCTTCTTCAGGCGTTCCTTGTGATTGACGCCGAAGTGCTGTTCCTCGTCGATAATGAGCAATCCGAGCCGCGCGAAATCGATCGATTTTCCGAGCAGCGCGTGCGTCCCGACGACGATGTCGACATCGCCGGATTTGAGGCCAGCCTTGACTTCCGCAAGCTCCTTCGCGCTAACCATGCGCGATGCCTGCGCGATCTTCACGGGCAGTCCCTGGAACCGCTGGCTGAAGGTACGGAAATGCTGGCGCGCGAGCAGCGTCGTCGGAACGACGACGGCAACCTGCAGACCGTTCATCGCCGCAACGAACGCCGCGCGAATGGCAACCTCGGTCTTGCCGAAACCGACGTCGCCGCAGACGAGCCGGTCCATCGGCTTGCCTGACGCGAGATCGCCAAGCACGGCCTCGATGCTCGCCGCCTGATCCTCGGTCTCTTCGTAGGGAAAACGCGCGACAAATTCATCATAGGCGCCCGAGGGTGGCACAAGTACGGGTGCTTCCCGGAGTGCTCGCAGCGCAGCGATCTTGATCAGTTCGTTAGCAATCTCGCGAAGTCGCTTCTTGAGCTTCGCCTTGCGCGTCTGCCAGCCGAGGCCGCCGAGCCGGTCGAGCTGCGCATCACCTTCGTCGGCGCCGTAGCGGGACAGAAGCTCGATATTCTCGACAGGCAGAAAGAGCTTGTCGCCGCCAGCGTACTGAAGCTCCAGGCAGTCATGTGGAGCGCCGAGCGCCGTGATCGTCTGAAGCCCAGCGAAGCGGCCGATACCGTGATCGCTGTGAACGACGAGATCCCCAACCGAGAGGCTCGTCGCCTCGGTCAGAACGTCGGCAGCCTTTTTTGCACGCCGGCGCTGACGCACCAGCCGATCGCCCAGGATGTCCTGTTCGGCGATAACGGCAAAATCCGGCGTCTCGAAGCCCTCTTCGACGCCGAAAACGGCAAACGCCGTCTCGCTCGGACGCAGCGCCAAGACTTCCGCGAAGTTCTCGACTTTCGCGACGTTATCGAGACCGTGATCTTCGAGAAGCGTGATCAGCCGCTCGCGTGCACCGGGCGTCCAGGCAGCCAGAATGACCCTGCGGTTTTCCGAATGAATGCGCCGGATATGCCCGACGGCCGCATCGAAAACATTGGCGTCGGGATCGGCACGCTCGGCGGCAAAGGTGCGCCCGCGCTTTCCGTGCATCGAATAGACGTTGGTCTCGCCCGGGATTTCAAACGGCGTCAACCGCGAGACCGTGTGCGCGTCGAGCGCGGCAGTCCAATCCTTCGGCTCGAGAAACATCTGGTCGGGCGGCACGGGCTTGTAGGGCGGTGCGCCGAACCGTTGGCCTTCGAGGGAATCGACGCGCGCCTCGTAGTGCTCGCGGATCTGCTCGAACCGACGCTCGATCGCTTCATCGTCGAGATGGTCGAAACTAACGCCGACGCCCGGCAGATAGTCGAAAAGCGTCTCGAGACTCGGATGAAAGAACGGCAGCCAATGCTCCTGGCCGACGTAACGCCGGCCGCTCGAGACCGCCTCATAGAGCGGATCGTCGCCCGTATTGCCACCGAAGAGTGCAACGTAACGCGTGCGGAACAACGCCGTCGCCGCTGCCCCAAAGGCGACTTCGCTCACTGGCATCAGCGAGAATTTCGGCACGGCTTTCAGCGAGCGTTGCGTCTCCGCATCAAACGCCTTGATGGTCTCGAGCTGATCGCCAAAGAAGTCGAGACGAATGGGATTGCTGCGCCCTGGCGGATAAAGATCGATGATGCCGCCCCGCTGGGCGTATTCGCCAGGCTCCATGACGTTGCTGGAACGGTCGTAGCCATAAGCCTCGAGCCGCTTGATGAGATCGGCCGGATCGAGCCGCTGGCCCGGCGCAATCGTCTTGACCGCGCCACGGATAAAGCTCCTGGGCGGCACCCGCTGCAAAACGGCATTGATGGTCGTAAGCACCAGCGTCGGCTTCTTCCGCCCACCGACAGCCAGTTTGCCGAGCGCCGTGATCCTCTTGGACACGATCTCGGGATTGGGGCTGGTGCGGTCGTAAGGGACGGTGTCCCAGGACGGAAACGGCACGATGGCGACGTCGGGCGCGAAAAAAGCAACAGCCGCCTGCAGCTCATCGAGCCGGCGGTCGTCGCGCGCGATATGCAGATGCAGCCCCGGCTGATCGTCCGTACGCGCAGCCTTCGTGATGTCGGCGACGACGCGGCCGTCGAACCCCTCAGGAACACCCGAAAAAACGGCGCGCGAGTTTTGAACCTTTGTGACCATCTACTGCGTCTTATCTTGCCTCGGTCTGAAGACCGTGAAAGGCGCGGATATCATTCACCAGGTCCTCGAATTCGATACCGTCGTAACCCTGGCCTGAAAAGATCCACTGCTGGAGCGAGGGATCGGGAATTGTCAGAAAACGCTCGAAGCGTTCTATCTGTTCAACAGTATAGGATGCGAGCCGGTCGTCGGCATAGCGGCCGACGAGCACGTCCATTTCCTTGGTTCCCCGATGGTGAGCGCGGTAGGACGCACGTCGCCTCTTCGCCTCGAGATCGTCCGTCATTGTCAGTCCGGGTTGCGTGAGCATAGTAAAAGCGTCGGCGGCAGCTTGACTGAGCGCCGGCCGGCCGTCACGGTGCCCCATCCGCGAAGGGTTCCTATACCGCCCGCCGCTGCCCGCGCCTAGCGCACTAGGCCGATGCTTATTGCCGCGACCAACGGTAGCGGACCCCGCGAGACCTGCCAACGGCGAGCCGAAGTCTACGATGCGTCCAGCTTTTCTGAACCCGCTTTTCGCATCGGCGCAAACTTTGAGCGGGATAGGTCCACGCCTCATCCTGCTTCTGAAGAAGTGCTTGGCCCTACCGCCCGGCGTGTCCGAGCCGCGCGTCATCGATGTGCTGTGGCATATGCCAACCGGAGTCATAGACCGGCGCAGCCAGCCCCAACTCGCGGCCGCTGTGCCCGGAACAATCGTCACGCTCGAACTCAGGGTGCTGAAGCACAAACCTTCGCCACGCGGCAATACCAAAGCACCGTACAAGGTGACATGCGAGGACGACACCGGCCGCATCGACCTCGTCTTCTTCCACTCCGAGCATAAATTCATCGAACGCCAGCTGCCCGAAGGAGAAATCCGCTTCGTCTCGGGCCGCATCGAGCGGTACGGCGAAAAGCTTCAGATGACCCATCCCGACTACATCGTCTCGCCTGAAGCGCGCGATGACATGCCGTTGCTCGAGCCGGTTTATCCGCTGACCGCGGGCCTCTCTGGAAAGATTGCACTGAAGGCCGCGCGCCAGGCCGTCGGACGCGTTCCAGAGCTTCCCGAATGGCAGGAGCCCGCCTGGCTCGAACAGCGGTATTGGCCGAAGTTCAATGAGGCCGTCGTCCGGGTCCACCGCCCCGGGGATGCACAGGACGTCTCGATGGGCGCCTTGCCCTGGCAACGCCTCGCCTATGACGAGTTTCTCGCCGGACAGCTCGCCTTCGCACTCGTCAGGCGCAACCTCAAAACGGAACGCGGGCGGCGTCTGACGGGCGACGGCAAAATCCGCGCGAAGATCGCCGATGCACTTCCGTTCTCATTGACGGGATCGCAAAAAGGCGCGCTCGCCGAAATCGCGGATGACCTCGCTGCCCCCCACCGCATGCTGCGTCTGCTGCAAGGCGACGTCGGCTCCGGCAAGACGGTGGTCGCGTTGATGACCATGGCGGTTGCGGTCGAAGGCGGCGCTCAGGCGGCCTTGATGGCGCCGACCGAAGTGCTCGCCCGCCAGCATATCGAGACGATCGCGCCGCTCGCCGACGCCGCAGGCCTTCGCATCGCCCTGCTGACGGGACGCGAAAAAGGCAAAGCCCGTGACGCCGTCATCTCGCGCCTTGCGACCGGCGAGATCGACATCCTGATCGGCACGCACGCACTCTTTCAATCGGACGTGCAGTTCAAGGACCTCGCCGTCGCCGTCATCGACGAGCAGCACCGGTTTGGCGTCCACCAGCGCATGGCGTTGCAATCCAAAGGATCGAACGGCGACACCAACGTCCTCGTGATGACGGCGACGCCCATTCCGCGCACGCTTCTGATGACGCACTACGGCGATCTCGACGTATCGAAGCTGACGGAAAAGCCAGCCGGCCGCAAACCCATCGTCACCAAGGCCGTGCCGCTCGAATTGCTCGAACGCCTGATCGATCGTGTCCGCGTCCAGCTCGCGGAAGGCGCTCAGGTCTATTGGGTTTGTCCGCTGATCGAAACGTCCGAAGTGACTGATCTCGCCGCCGCGGAAGAACGTTTCGCCTATCTCCGCCAGATCTTCGGCGACGGCGTCGGCCTCTTGCACGGCGGACTTTCGGGCAAGGAAAAAGACGAGACGATGGCCGCCTTTGCGGCCGGCCACCTCAAGATTCTCGTCGCAACAACCGTCATTGAAGTCGGCGTCAACGTGCCGAACGCCAATATCATGGTGATCGAGCACGCTGAGCGCTTCGGCTTGGCCCAGCTTCATCAGCTCCGGGGGCGCGTCGGCCGCGGCACACGCGAATCCTTCTGCATGCTGCTCTATAAGGCGCCGCTCGGCGAGACCGCCGAAGCGCGGCTGAAGATGATGGAAGAGACCGAAGACGGATTTCGCATCGCTGAAAAGGATCTCGAGCTCCGCGGCGGCGGTGAGATCCTCGGCGCTCGCCAGAGCGGTGCGCCGGGCTTCCGCATCGCCGAAGTTCCGGGGCGCGACGCGCTGCTCGAAGCCGCCCGCGACGACGCCGAACTCATCCTGCAAAAGGACCCGAACCTCGTTTCTGAGCGCGGGCAGGCGCTTCGAACGCTTCTCTATCTTTTTGAGTGCGACGAAGCCGTCCGGCTCTTCCGCGCCGCCTAGAGCAATTCCAGCAAAAGTGTGCAACGGTTTTGCGGCCGGAATTGCGTAAAAACAAAAGGCTAGAGCGTCTTCGCGATTCTAAGAAAAGCGGAAACGCTCTAGATCGCCTGCGCGAACATCATCCGGTGCCCTTCGGGCGTCGAGACGGCCATCTCCCGCCAGCCCCACGGCTTGTCGGCAGGACCGGAGAGGATGCGCGCACCGCGGGCTTTGAATTCCGCATGCAGGGCGTCCACGTCATCCGTCGCAAAGAAGCCGAAATAGTTGTGATCGCCAAGTTCGGACGGAGCGAGCGCATCCGGACAGCGGCCGAGCATCACTCTCACTCCGCCGCGAACGAGCGCCTGCCAGTTATCGCCGTCGTTCCAGTCCTTCGCGAAACCGAGCACATCGATGAAATAGGCCGTCGAACCCTTGAGGTCGTGTACGGCGAGCACGAATGCGTGCGGCAAAAGCTTGGGTTCAGTCATGTCGGCCAAGGCCCGTCAATAACAGACATCGGAATTATCGTTCGCTCACGAGATCAAGCAACCGGCTTGTCACCGCTCAAGCGAAAGCGCGAAGCCTTCTTTTTTTCCGCAGCCGCTAACCGCTTCATCTTCTCTTCCATATCCGGCATCACGATGCCGCCCGAAAGAATGATCTTCGCCGCTTCTTCGACCGTCATCGTCAGGAAGACGACATTCGATCGCGGCACGAAGCAAATGAAGCCCGTTGGCGGCACGATGCCCGTCGGCATGAAGACCGTCAGCAAATCCTCGGTACCGCCCGGCTTGACGTCCTTGATCTCGCCCGTCGTCTCGCCGGTGACGAAGACGAGGCTCCAAATCTCCTTCGACGGGAATTCGATCATCCCGACCTTCTGGAAACTCGCGTTGGGCCCGGTCGTCGAAATCACGCTCTCGAAGATCTGCTTCAGCGCACCGTAGACGTTGCGAACGATCGGCGTGCGCGACAGCATGAGTTCGCCCGATGAAACGAGCGTGCGTCCGAGCAGGTTCGCAGCTAGCGCGCCGATCAGCGTCAGCCCGACGATGGCAATGACTAGCCCCAGTCCCGGCAACGGAAACGGCAGATAGGTATCGGGGTTGAACGTCGTCGGCAGGAGGGGCTTGATCCAGGCGTCGATCCAATGGATGACGCCCCACATCATCCAGAGCGTGATCGTGACCGGACCGACGATGACAAGGCCAGTCAGAAAGGCGTTGCGGATACGCGACCCGAGCCGCCAGCCGGTTCTGCCGTCATCGCTGACGAGCCGCTTTAGCCCGGCCGTTAACTGCGCATCGGCACCCGAAGGGCTTCGGGGACCGGGATCGTGAGCAGGCGGTGCAGGGGCCATTCTCTCCCACTCGAGCTTCGGCCCGCTGGAGACCGGGCAAACCTCAGTTTGTCACGACAAGACAGTCAAGGCCACTGCTTCTGAGTTTGTTGCAGAGGCCACGCGGCTCTTCCTGCGAAGCATATCCGCCGATTCGCACGCGATAAAACGTTCCCATGCTACCGATGACGGCTTCATCGACGGTCGGAACATGATTGGCGAGGTCGGCCCCGTGCTGGGCTACGAGATTTTGGGCCAGCTGTTCAGCCTCAGCGCGCGAGCGCAAAGCCGCAATATGAATCTTGTACTTACCCTTCGTCGCAATGGGGTTCGCCTTGGTATCGGCGAGGGCGACCTTCGTGGCTTTCGCCGGCGCGCCCGCCGCAACAGACGTCGCGTTGCTCCAGCTCGATGTTTCCGGCGCGGTTGCGGATGTCGAAGCCGTCGTCACCGTGCCGCTGGGCGCCGGCGGCGGTGGAACGGCGGATGATCCGCCCCCGAACATGTTCGAGAAGAAGCCGCTCACGTTCCCGGGAATCGCGCTGACCGTCTGGCCGAAGGAAGATCCGGGCGACGCTGGCGCTGGCGCGGGCGCAGACCCATCCGACACGGTCGCGGACGCCGCCGACTGGAGGCTCGTATCGCTCTGCGCGCTGCTGGCGTCCTGCCGCGTGATCGTCGCCGACGTCCCATCGCCGGAACCGCTGCCACCCGAATTCTGCTTGCCTGCTGCCTCGGCGATCGCCGCCGCCGAAAGTCCCGCCGAACCGGCATTAGGACCGGGCGCAGGATTCGCGACGACATTGGCGCCCGTCGCAGCCGGCGTTGCGACAACGGCCGGACGGTCGGGCGTGCTGCCCGTATCCGGGAGACCGGCCATCCGATAGGCTTCCGAGCGTTCGGCAATAGCTGATTTCTGGTCGCTCGGGCTAAGCCCGTTTTTCAGCCAAATCGCGCTGGTGAGATCCGAGATCGCGAGTCCCGCCTTGTTGTCGCGCTTGTAGGCAAGGCCGCGCGTATAAAGGGCTTTCGCCATTTCAGAAGTAGAAAGGACGCCAGCTTTGACGGCGATGGTCAGCTGGCCAATGGCGTTCTGATACCGGCCGGCGGCATATTCCTTCAACCCGGCGTCGTAAGCCTTGTGAGCCGCTGCGGCGGCTGCCGCCTTCTGATCGGCGTCACTGCCGTCGCCGTTCTGACCGGCCTGCGGCCCCTGCGCCGGTTGTGCCGCCTGGCTTCCGGACTTCGCTTTCCGGGCTTCCCCGTCGGTCGGCCAGCCCGCGACCCCGCCAGCAAATACGCACGTCACCATGGCAGCGAGCGCCAAAGGGCGCGCCAACACCCGGAACTGCGTCATTGTCCGTACCTTCCCCAATGGTCACGTTCTAGATCGCGCAACCCTCCTCAAGGTATTGCAATCATTTGAACGAGGCAAATTGTGGGCCCCCGCCCCTCTATACCGGCCTTTTTGCCGGTTATTCCACGGTAACCGACTTCGCCAAGTTCCGCGGCTGATCGACGTCCGTCCCCATCAGCACCGCCGTCTGGTAGGCGATGAGCTGAGTCGGAACAGCATAGATCATTGGCGCAACAAAAGTGTCGACCTTCGGCATTTGGATGTGGGCAGCGAGTTTACAACCAGCTTTTTCCGGTCCCGCGTCCGAAATCAGGATGACCTGACCGCCCCGCGCCGCCACTTCCTGGAGGTTCGACACCGTCTTCTCGAAAAGCTCGTCCTCAGGGGCGACGACAACCACAGGCACGCTTTCATCGATCAGTGCGATGGGACCGTGCTTCAGCTCGCCGGCCGCATAGCCCTCGGCATGAATGTAGGAAATCTCCTTGAGCTTCAACGCACCTTCAAGTGCGATCGGGAAGCTGGAGCCCCGTCCCAAATAAAGAACGTCACGTGCCTTTGCCAACTCATGTGCGACCGCCACGAAGGGATCGTCATTCCGCAGGATTGATGCGATGTGCCGAGGCACCTCCATCAGCGATTTGACGAGCGCCGTTTCCTGCTCGGCCGTGATCTTTTCCCGCGCCCGGGCAATCGCGATGGCGAGACATCCGAGGACCGAAAGCTGGCATGTGAAGGCCTTGGTCGAAGCGACGCCGATTTCAGGGCCCGCGAGTGTCGGCAATGCCGCGTGCGATTCCCGCGCAATCGTTGAGGTCCGTACGTTCACGATTGAAGCGATGCGTTGCCCGTTGGCTTTCGCGTAACGAAGCGTCGCCAACGTGTCGGCCGTTTCGCCGGACTGGGAAACAAAGACCGCAAGCCCGTTCTCAGGCAGCGGCGTCTCGCGGTAGCGCATTTCGGACGCCACATCGATGTCCACCGGCAGGCGCGCATAGCGCTCGATCCAGTACTTGGCGACGAGCCCGGCATAATATGCGGTGCCGCACGCCGATATCGTCACGCGGCTGATTTTCGAGAGATCGACGCCCAAATCCGGAAAGCGAACGCGCGCAGTCGTCATATCGAGGTAATTCGCCAGCGTGTGCGAAATGACCTCGGGCTGCTCGTGAATTTCCTTCGCCATGAAGTGGCGATAGTTGCCCTTGTCGATCAAAAGTGAACTCGCAACGGCTTTGACGAGTGGCCGCTCCACGCGTTCACCGTCCAAATTGAAGATCTCGGCACCGGAGCGGTGCAAAACCGCCCAGTCACCCTCTTCAAGATAGGTGATAGCATCCGTGAAAGGCGCAAGCGCGATCGCATCGGATCCAAGGTACATCTCACCCGATCCGTGCCCGATGGCGAGCGGAGAACCCTTGCGCGCCGCGATCATGAGATCGTCCTGGCCTGCGAAAATAATCCCGAGTGCGAAGGCGCCCTGAAGGTGGTGCAGGGCGTTGCGAACCGCGGTGACGGGCTCGGCGCCTTGATCCATCTCGTCCGTGATCAAATGGACGACGGCCTCGGTATCAGTGTCGGTCTCGAATTTGTGTCCCTTGGCCTCGAGGCTTTTCCTGAGTTCGCGGAAATTCTCGATGATGCCGTTATGAACGACGGAGACCTTTGCCGTCATATGCGGATGGGCGTTGCGCTCGGTCGGGCGGCCGTGCGTTGCCCAGCGCGTGTGGCCGATGCCCGTGCGCCCGGCAAGCGGCTCCGCAATCAGCCGCTTTTCCAAATTCCTGAGCTTGCCCTCGGCGCGGCGGCGTTCGATCGCGCCATCCTCGACCGTCGCAATGCCGGCCGAATCATATCCGCGGTATTCGAGCCTCCGAAGGGCGTCGACCAGATTGGTCGAAACCGCCGATTTTCCGAGAATTCCGACGATCCCACACATGGATCCGTCCCCCAAAAAGCGCTCCCCCAAATCGAACGATGGAGGCGGTTAACAATCTTCTCAAATCACAGAGTGTTTCAGAGCTACACTCGCACTTTCTGGTTGAGTAGCCGTGCAACTTCCAAACTTGGTAAAGGAACTACTTTCTCTGTGCCGCTGCTTTCCGCCGGGACATCACCGCGCGAAACTTTTCAGCCCACCCCGGCCGCTCCTCCTGAGTGTTCCGCTCGATAGCGAGGGCGCCCGGACTGACGTCCTTGGTGATGACACTGCCGGACCCAATATAGGCACCCGCGCCTATTTTTATAGGCGCCACGAGCGACGTATTCGAACCGATGAACGCCCCTTCGCCGATCTCGGTCTTCGTTTTGTTGTATCCGTCATAATTACAGAAGATGGTCCCCGCACCGATGTTCGCACCCGCACCAACAATGCCGTCCCCTAGATAGGACAGATGATTGGCCTTCGCGCCCTCTTCGAGCGTGGTGTTCTTGACCTCGACAAAGTTGCCAATGTGGACTTTCGCCCCGATGCGGGCGCCCGGCCGGAAACGTGCGAACGGTCCGATCCGCGCGCCTTTCCCGATCGTTGCGCCTTCGATGTGGCAAAATCCGAGGATCTGGGCGCCCTCTTCTACTGTAACCCCGGCGCCGAACACGACGTTGGGCTCTATAGATACGTCCGAAGCGATTTGAGTATCGAAGTGCAACCAGACGGTCTCCGGCGCAACCATCGAGACACCGTCCCGCATGAATGCCGAACGCGCCCGCGCCTGCCAGACGGCTTCCGCCGCCGCTTGCTGTTCCCGTGTGTTGACGCCGAGAACGTCGGTCTCATCGCACTCGACGACCGCAGCTTTCAGTCCCTCGTTCCGTGCAATCTCGATCGCGTCGGTCAGATAGAACTCCGACTTTGCATTGGCGCTGCCGATTTGACTGAGCAGGCCTGACAGCTTCGAAACCCGAAACGCCATAACCCCCGAATTGCATAAGCTGATCTTCCGCTCCGCCTCCGATGCGTCCTGATCCTCTCGAATGCCCTTGAGCGATCCGGCGTCATCGAGCAGAAGCCGGCCGTAGCCCGCCGGATCTTTCGGCCGGAAGCCGAGAACGGCAACACCCGCACCGCCGTCGAGCGCCGCACGAAGCCGCTCGATCACCTCGCTGCGGACAAGCGGCGTATCGGCAAAAAGCACGATGACGTCGCCGCCCGTCTCCTCATCGAGCGCAGGCTTCGCAGCAAGTACGGCATCCGCCGTCCCCCGCTGTGCCACCTGCTCGAAGATCCGAGCGGTGGGAGCGACGCGAAGAGCCTCTGCCGCGACGGCGTCCATGCCAGGCGCGACCACGACAGCAATCTTGCCGCCGGCGATCCCCGATGCCGTCGCTAATACGTGCGCGAGCATCGACTGCCCGGCGATTTTATGGAGCACCTTGGGCAGCGACGACTTCATGCGCGTGCCCTTGCCCGCAGCGAGCACGACGAACAGACAGGGCCGGATACTCATGGAGAACCTTGTTTTGCGTTGCAACGGAACGTAGGGCGAGCGATGGATTCGTCTTCGCCCGGCGGCCCAACATGCCATAGCGCCAGCCATCCATCAGGGGCAAGTGCGGCCATACGGACCGGCCCATGCGCCGGCGGCTAGTCACCTCATGCACAGCTTTCAACCGCCCTTTGCCTAACAGTTCCCGATGGATAGGTGCCTTGCAGCATCTCTGCCTTCGTCCACAGCTTCTGTCGCCGAACGCGCGCCCCGCCATTGCGGCAAACGCCAGCCCGACCCAACCTCGACCACGCAGTGAAATCGATTCGGGGGGAACAGTCCTTCGGACGGAGCCCCTCTGACGCAGTAGGACGACAAATCAATGACCAAGTCTGCAAGCGACAAGCCGATGCGCGGGAACACCGGTGCCACGCCATATGCAGCGATATGGTTCACGCTCGGCGGCGCGGGTCTCGGATATCTGTGCGTGGCGTTTTTCGCGCCGCACCTGCTCCCCGACTTTTCGGGTGGCCGCATGAGCCTGGGCGAAACGCAGGTGATGCGCGTGTCGTCCGATGTCGACGACTTGAAATCATCGCTGAACAAACTCCAGGCCGACGTCGAGACCGTCAAAGCCGACGTAGCCGCGCAAGCGAACCAAACGCAGCAGCTCGGCACGCAACTCGCAGCCCTCAACGACAAGGTTCATGCCGCCCCGATGCAGGCGTCCGCACTCGTCCAGTCGCCGCCGCCGACCCCGGATGTTCCGGACTTCGGCTCCGGCGCATCACAAGCGCATGTGGAAGACGCGCCTAACGCGGCGCCGCCGACAAAGGTCATCAACGCCGCGCCGCAGGCTGCACCGCAAGTGGGCGCACCGATCGTGACGGGGAGCATCAACAAGGGCACCAAAACGGCGAGCGAAGGCGATGCCATCAGCTTCGGCCCCGCCGTCGTGAAGCCCGCGCCAAAGCCGATCGGAATTCAGATCGCCACCGATAGCTCCGTTGACGGCCTTCGCATCACCTGGAGTGCTCTCTCCCAGACGCACGCGGACCAGCTCGGAACGCTAATCGCGCACTATGCCGACCTCGGAACGGCGGCAAATCCAAGCTACGGTCTGATCGCTGGCCCGATCAAATCGAAAGCCGACGCCAAGAAGATCTGCAAGGAGCTCGCCGCTCAATCGGTCAGCTGCAAGGTCAGCGACTTCAAGGGCTCCGTGCTCTGAGCGCAATAAAACGGGGACGGGATGCTCTCCCGTCCCCGAAACTTGCTTTCAATACGCATTCAACGCGCGAAGAGCGCTCGTTCGCTCTTATGGATTAGCGGTATTGAATGTATCGCAAGCATCCATTTTCCCGCCTTCCAAGCCGGTCTTGAACCACCGCACACGCTGCGCCGCGGTCCCATGCGTAAATGCATCGGGCACCACCCGCCCAGTCATCTTTCTCTGAATCATATCGTCGCCGATCTGTGACGCGGCGTTGAGCGCCTCTTCGACGTCGCCCGGCTGCAGACGCTTCTTCATCTGATCGTTGAGATTGGCCCAGACGCCCGCGAGACAATCGGCCTGAAGTTCGGTCCGGACCTGGATCTGGTTGGCCGTTACCTCGTCGTCGGCGCGCTCTTTGAGCTTTTGCACCTGATCTAGGATCCCGAGCTGCTTCTGCACGTGATGGCCGACCTCGTGCGCGATGACATACGCCTGGGCGAAATCACCGCTGACGTTGAACTTGCGTTTCAGCTCATCATAAAACGCGAGGTCGATGTAAACCTTCTGATCGAGCGGACAATAAAACGGCCCCATCGCCGCCTGCCCCGCACCGCAGGCCGTGCGTGTAATTCCCGTATAGAGCACCAGCGGCGGATCCGGATAATCGCGCCCGAAGCTCTTGAAGACCGACGTCCACACGTCCTCGGTATCAGCGAGCACGCGTTTGACGAAAACCGCTTCGTCATCGTTGCCCGCAGCCTGCCGCTGCGGCGAGCCCGGCAGCCCTGGAATGTCGGATGGCGAACGAGACGGCCGCTCCGAATGCGGCATCTGCGGCATGCTGATTTGACCGTTCGTGCCGAGCAGGACATCGAGCGGGTTGATGCCGAAGAGCATCAGAACGGCGCCGATGATCAGCAGCGTCGTGATGCTAAAACCCCCCTTGCCCCCGAGGGGGATTTGAAGGCCACCACCGGGAAATTGGAAGCCGCCGCCGTCGCTCTGTCCGCGACGATCCTCGACGTTGCTGCTTTCCCGGTCGTTCTGATCGTAGCGCATGTCAGCCTCTGAATATGACGAAGCATCACGGTTCGGAGCTCGGCCGCAACAACGCACCAGCCGTAACGCCAATCCGCATACTGCATGCGCGATAGGCCTTTACAAGGTCTGTGTAAAGCCGTTCGGAAGCCCGCTGGACGGCTATGACTTGGAATCCTCGGGGCGGGCCTTTTTGGTTTTCGCCGCGCCGGGCAACGCGAGCAGATCCGGCATTACAACAAGGCCCTTCGCTTTCGGCGCGGCCTTCAGTTGCGCCCGGACGGAACGGGACGCCGCAACGGTGCCGTCATAGGCATAGGCCTCGTGATTGCGTTCGATCTCGGCCAGATCATAACGGTAGTTGACCATCAGCCCGTGCGCCTCGCGGAGACCCTTCTCCGAGGTATCCGCCAGCCAATTCAGCCGTTCGAGCCTTGCCCCGTTGCCGAGATGAAAACGCGCCACCTGATCGACCGGCCGGTCGTCGCTCGACCGGGCGACGAGAAAGTAATACGCCGCCAGTCCCATGAGCGCAGACCTGATCTCTTCGGCGCCCGGCGCGTCCTTCGTCGCATCCTCGACCCAGCGCGGATCCCGAAGACGCGACAAAGCTTGGAGATCGGCGGCCGAGATCGGCACATCGCTTCCGCTGGCAAGCGCCCGGTCGACCCACCGCGCGAAACTCGGAACGGGAGACAGCGTGACGAACGTCCTGAGGCTTGAAACGTCCTTGGCAAGATCCTCGACCACCTGTTTCAAAAGAAAATTGCCGAACGAAATGCCCTTGAGGCCGTCCTGGCAATTCGAAATGGAATAGAAGACCGCCGTCGTCGGCGGCGTGTCGTCGTCGGAGCGATGCCCATCGAGAACCGTCGCGATCGCGTCCGGCATCTCGCGCATCAGAGCCACTTCGACGAAGATCAACGGCTCGTCCACGAGCGCGGGATGAAAGAAGGCAAAGCACCGGCGATCCTTGGGATCGAGACGGCGGCGCAAATCGTCCCAGCCGCGGATCTCGTGCACCGCCTCGTACTCGATGATCTTTTCCAGAATGGCCGCCGGCGTCTGCCAGTCGATGCGCCGGAGAACGAGGAAGCCGCGATTGAACCACGACGTCAAAAGCCGCTCGAGATCGGCATCGACCGCCGCCAGCGCATCGTCCGACTTGACGTAGCGTAGGAGATCGCTGCGAAGCGCCACGATCTCCGCCGTTGCGCCTGCCGCGAGGTTCAGGCGCCGGAAGAATTCCAGCCGCGGGCTGTATGAAGCCTTCTGCAGCTTCCTCAACGTCTTTTCGGACGGTTGCTCGAGATAGGCGCGGGCGGCATCCGCGACCTGAGCGGGATCGGGTTGCAGATCGTCCGCGAGAAAGCGAAAGAACTGCAGCCGTTCCTCGCTCGACGCTTTCCTGAGTTGATTGAGAAGCTGACGGGCGATCGCGACGCCCGATGCCTCCCCACGGCCCGACATCAGCGCCCGCGACAGAACTTCGATCGACTCGCCACCGCCGTCGCCGAAGAGCGCCTTCGGAAGCAACGCGCGTCCCTGCTCGGCGACCGCCGCCATCAATTCCTGAAAGAACGAAACGTTCACGCGTTCTGCCATCGCCGGCCGGGCTCCTTGATGCGTTAACTTTTGCTTAACCGTATCGAACGAGCATCCTTTCGCAGCTTGTATAGGGCATTTTTTGGCATGACCGATCGCTTTTCAACCGGCTGGCCGTCGGCGTCGCTCGATGCGGCGAAAAACGATACTGGGCGGGTCGCATTCTGCGGACCCTACGTCCTCTCCGCGATCACCGGCTTCGGTATCGCCAGGATCGAGGACGTCATTCGCGAAGGCCGCGAGTTGCCTCCACACCGCAAGCCCGTCGTGCGCGGAACCTATTCCGACGAAGTCGAGTCCGCCCTCGCCTACTTCGGCTATCGCATGGAGCTCAAGGAAAGCCACATGCACCGCGCCCGCAAGGAACGCCCGACGTTCTGGACGTGGATGCAGAAGCCGCGGAACGCCTGGGCCTATTACATCCTGGCAATTCACAAGGGCAAAGAAGGACACTGGATTCTCGTGAAGGGCGTGAAGATGTGCGACACCTTCACCGAGGGCAAATGGACATTCGTCGTCGATGGCCCGCATCGCGGCTGCCGCATCATGGAAGTCTTCGAAGTCAGAAAGGCGCACGACGCCTGAGGCATTTGGCAAATTAGCGGCCCTTCACCGGTCACATCGCCGCTGCAGCCGAATGAACGATGTATGAACCCCCGCTTCACGGCCTATTCAATCCCTGAGCTTATACATGGTTCCAACACCCGTCATGGACAAGCCAAAGGGAGAGAAGCCGTGGCCGAGTTCGTCCGATCGAGCGCCATCATGTTGATGGCCGTCGTGGTGCTCGCTGCTGGCGTCGCCGTGTTCTTCTACGGATAAACAGGCACGCTCGGCAGGCCGCTGCCAAAGCGCCTTGTCGAGACACGCGAGTTACGCCACTTAAAGGGGGCTTCACGCCCCCTTTTCTCTTGGCTCATGCGCGGCATCACTTGGCAGACACCTCCTATTCCGACTTTTTCAGAGACGCCCAGGCTCGCTTCGCCGATTACCTGACACCCTCGGTGCGCCTCGGCGTGACCGGACTGTCGCGCGCGGGCAAGACCGTTTTCATCACCGCACTTGTTCGCAATCTCGTTGCCGGCGGCCGCCTGCCGTTTTTCGCGCCCGACGCGGAGCGCCGCATCGTCCGCGCCTATCTCGAACCGCAGCCCGACGACAGCGTGCCCCGCTTCGACTACGAAGCCCATCTCGCCGATCTCCTGTCGACGCCGCCATCGTGGCCGGAAAGCACGAAGCGGATTTCCGAATTGCGCATCACCATCGAATACCGGTCGGCGTACGCCCTGAAACGCGCCATCGGCTTCTCGAAGCTGCATCTCGACATTGTCGATTACCCCGGCGAATGGCTGATCGACCTGCCGTTGCTCGATCAGGATTACCGCGCGTTCTCGATTGAAGCCCTGGCCCTCGCAAACGCGCCGCAGCGAGCCGAGTTCGCAAAGCCCTTTCTGGGGTTCCTCGCGGGCACCGATCCGGCTGCACCGGAAGACGAGCAGATCGCCATGACCGGCGCCAAGCTTTTCACGGCCTATTTGCGCGCGACGCGCGACAGCGGCGCGCAATCGACGCTCGCGCCCGGCCGCTTTCTGCTCCCGGGAGATTTGGACGGCTCGCCCCTTCTCACATTCTTTCCAATGCCGCTCTCGTCGGATGAACGCCTGCCGCGCGGATCGCTCGCCGCCATGATGGCGCGGCGGTTCGAAAGCTATAAACAATCCGTCGTCAAACCGTTCTTCAACGACCACTTCGCCCGCCTCGATCGCCAGATCGTGCTTGTCGATGTGCTGACCGCCCTCCATCGCGGTGCCGAGGCTGTCGGCGATCTCGAACGCGCCATGACCGACATCCTGAAGGCCTTCCGCCCCGGAGCCAATTCGTGGCTCTCTATGTTCGTGGGACGGAAAATCGACCGTGTGCTGTTCGCGGCGACCAAGGCCGATCATCTGCCGGCTTCCAGCCACGATCGCCTTGAAGCTTTGCTGAAAGAGATCGTCGACGATGCCGTAAAACGCGCCGAGACCGAAGGCGCAGGCGTCCATGCCCTAGCCCTTTCGGCCTTACGCGCGACACGCGAGGCGAGCGCCAAACACGGCGGCGAAATTCTGCCCTGCCTGCGCGGCACGCCGATCAAAGGCGAAAAGATCGGCAACGTCATCTTCGACGGCGCGACCGAAGCCGCCATCTTTCCGGGCGACCTTCCCATCGATCCGGCAGCAGCGCTCAACGCCGCTCGCCATGCCAAAGCCGCGTCCCTCGAGCTTGTGAGATTTGCCCCACCAAAGCTCCTGGATACGCTTTACGATGGTAAGCTGGCGGCGTTTCCGCATATCAGATTGGACCGCGCGCTCGATTTCCTGATTTCGGATTATCTCGCATGACGTTCGAGAACGATCAGCCGCCGCCGAGAAAACCTCGCGTCTTTAAGCTCGACGACATCGCCGATGAGCCAGAATTCGAAGAGACGTTGCCGGGCGGCGGAGCCGTCACGTCGAGACGAGGCGCGGTACCGGCGACGCGACGTTTGACGGTCGGTGATATCAATCGCGGCTTTCGCTTCGGCAGCATTCTGCTTTCCGCGATGGCGGCGCTCGCATCGCTCGCCGCTGGACTTTGGTTCACCCGCTTCGTCTCCGTCGCGCTCGAGCGCCAGGACTGGGTCGGCTGGGTCGCCTTCGGCCTGATGATGATTATAGCCCTGGCGCTGCTCGGCATCGTGTTGCGCGAACTCATTGGCTTCAGACGCCTAGCGCGGCTGGCGAAGCTGCGGACGCTGGTCCGCGACACGATCGCGAAGCCAAACATCGAGGGCGAGCGGAAGGCAGTTGCCGCGCTCCTATCTCACTATCGCGGGCGCCCGGACCTTGCTTGGGGTCTGGCGCGCATAAAGGACCACACCGGCGACGTACTCGAAAAAGGCGAGCTTCTTCGACTCGCAGATCGCGAGCTCCTCCGTCCGATCGATTCCGAAAGCCGCCGCGTCATCCTGAAATCCGCAAAACGCGTGGCGACGGTAACGGCGCTCTCCCCGATCATGTGGATCGCCATGGGCTTCGTCCTCGTCGAGAACGTGCGGATGTTTCGCTCCATCGCGACACTCTACGGCGGCAGACCGGGCGTCCTCGGCGCGCTGCGTCTCGCCCGTCTCGTCGTCGGCCACATCATCGCGACCGGCGGCATCGCGATGACCGACGATCTACTCGGCCAGTTCGTCGGTCAGGACGTCTTGCGACGGCTGTCGCGGCGTCTCGGCGAGGGTGCGTTCAACGGCGCTTTGACATCCCGCCTCGGCGTCGTCGCCGTGGAGGTCATCCGTCCGCTGCCCTATCTCGATGCCGAGCCGCTGCGCGTGCGCGAGATCTTCAACGAGCTTCTCCGCTCGCTGCGCGGCTCCGATAAAACCGAGACATAAGCGAATTACGCTCAGGCCGCCGCGGCGTTCGGCTGTTGGGCCAAGCCGCCAGGAGTCGCGATCTTGCGTGCCCAATCGCTGGAGCGATGACCGGCATCGACCAGCACGGGAGGTGGCTTGCGATCCTCGTTCGTTGCGAGCGCCCACCGCTCCAGCGGGCCAGCCTTCAACGACGTCAGCCAGCTGACCGGACCGGCCAGCACGAGACCCAGAATGACGGGCGACATCCACGCAAGCAACGCCGGCGAGACCGTCCAGGCAATGGCGCCAACAATGCCGCCGATCGCCGTGTGCCAGCGCGCGAACCACATCGCGTCGTCGAACGTCAGCGCGCCGTCGCTCCGCTTCTGCGGCTTCCAGCCCGAGTCGCGTCCGGCCAGAATTTCAGCGGCGCCTACCGTCTGCGTCACCATGAAGATGGGCGCAATCAGCATCGAGTAGACCGTCTCGATGAGCACCCCGATCGTGACGCGGAAAGCGACGAACAGGCTTCGCTCTTTCCGGGCTTGCTGCCAGGCGAGCATAAGCCCTAACGCCTTCGGCAGCAGCACCACGATCATCGTCGCCAAGAAGAGGCGCAACGCGGCGCCCGGATCGATCGTCGGCCAGATCGGGAAGAGTGTTTTGTCGTCACGGAAGTAGCTCGGAATCATTTGCTGGCCCTGCAGCGCCAGAATGACACCGACGACGAGCGAAAGCGCCCACACTCCGGAAATCAGATACGACGCCGCCCCCATGCCGAGATGGAGCCTGCCCATCGGCGTCAGTCCAGGCTGCGAGACGATCGCAAGATGCTGAAGATTGCCCTGCGCCCAGCGCCGGTCGCGCGCGACGACATCGATGATGTTGGGCGGCATGCCCTCGTAGGAACCTTCGAGCGACGGCATCATATGCACGCCGTAACCCGCGCGCTGCAGAAGCACGGCCTCCACGAAATCGTGGCTCATGATATGGCCGCCGAACGGCTTCCGGCCCGGAAGTTCGGGAAGCCCGGCCGCTTCGGCGAAGGCCGCCGTGCGGATGATGGCGTTGTGGCCCCAATAATTGCCCTGGTCGCGATGCCAGAACGCGAGACCCGCAGCAACCGCAGGTCCATAGGTATTGCAGGCGAACTGCTGAAGCCGTTGCAGCAGGGTCTCCCCGCCGACGAGTCGCGGAACGGTCTGGATCAGTCCGGCCCGGTCATCGGCCTCCATGGCAGCAGCAAGCGAGACAAGCGTCCCGCCGGACATGACGCTGTCGCCATCGAGGATGATGAAAGACTGATAGCTGGCACCGAATCGTTCGACCCAATCGGCGATATTTCCAGCCTTGCGCCCCGAGTTCTGCAGCCTGCGCCGGTAGTAGATCGACGCGATGTCGCTCAACTGTGCACTCAGCGCACGATAAACCGCAGCTTCCTTCGTACCATCGAGATCGCCGCGCGTATCGGAGAGCACGAATACATCGAAAGACTGATTGCGGCCGAGCCCGGTGAGCTCCCGCACCATCGCCTCAATGGCGCCGGCGATTCGAGCCGGGTCTTCGTGATAGACCGGAAAAAGGAGAGCTGTCCGTGAAGCCAACGGGGAAGTCGGTGGCGGCGGCTCAATGGTATCCGGCCGCTCGCCCGTGAACAGCGGGAGAAACCCGAGAGCCGCGCTCAAGCTGCCGATCGCGATCCACCCGAAGGCAATCGTCGAGAGTATAAGAAAGAGAAACTGCACCGGGGTGATAACGACAAACGACAGGATGCTGAACAGCTCATGCGCGAAAGCGCCCGTCAGCACCGCCGCGCCGGCGAAGATCGCCGTTCGCGGCACCCAGTAACCCCGTCGCCGCACCTCGGCTACGGCCTCAACCGGCTTGGCGAAATCCTGAACCGGCATGTCGAGCGGCGCCGCGTCCGGCAAATACCGCCACGGACCCGCGTCGCGAGGACTGTTGGAATGTGGAGATGCTTCGAGCACCTCGCCGATGAAGTTTTCGTTTACGGCTTCGTCCATCGATAGAGCCAAGTCTCCGAAACCGCCTGATCGCCTGCCTTCAACACACACCGCAGCTCAACGAGTCCGCTATCACCGGGCGCCAGTTCGAACGTCACTCGAACGCCAGAGATTTCGAGATTGCGTTGAACGGAAACGTTGGAGACCTTGCCCCCGCGCGCTGACAGATCCGCAGCCGGCAAGTCTTTCGCATCTTTCACCAAAGGTCCTGTCAAATCGATGACGAAGACGACGGTCCCCGGCTTTTTCCCGCTTCCAATCCGCGTCTTGACGACGCGGGCGCCGGACCACGACACCGGCACATCGGGTCCCCAGAAGATCTTGTAACTGAAGACGTGCGGACCACCGGCGGCCAGCCCCTTCGAAGGTTTCCAATAGGCAGCGATGTTGTCGTGAATCTCGTCCTCGATCGGAATCTCGACGAGTTCGACGAATCCGTCGCCCCAGCCGTTTTGAGGCTGCACCCAGACCGAAGGCCGCCGTTCGTAATGGCTCTCCAGGTCTTCGTAATTCTGGAATGAGCGATCGCGCTGCCAAAGACCGAACCCCTGTGGATCCCGGTCCACGAACGCGCTGAGTTGCAGCGTCTTCGGATTGTTGAGAGGCCGCCAGAGGCGTTCGCCGCTGCCATTGATCATGGCGAGTCCCTCGCTGTCGTGCACGGCGGGGCGAATGTCGTCGAAGCGGCGCTGGCTCGATTGACCGTGGAAGAACATGCTCGTCAAAGGACCGATGCCGACGTGGCTGAGGGCCGTTCGCGGATACAAGGTCGCTTCGACGTCCATCACCGTCGTCTCTCCGGGTGCGATCGCAAACCGGTAAGCGCCGGTCGTAGATTGACTGTCGAGCAACGCGTGGACAACGATTTCGGTTGCGATCGGCTTCGGTCTTTCGATCCAGAAGCTTCGGAAGAACGGAAATTCTTCGCCGGCCGGCTGCGCCGTGTTGAGCGCCAAGCCGCGCGCCGACGCTCCATATCCCTGTCCGCGCCCCACTGCGCGCAGAAAGCTCGCGCCTTGGAAAACCGTATATTCGTCGAAGGCATCGGCGCGGTTGATCGGACCGTGAATGCGGAATCCGGAGAATCCGAAGGGCGCCGAATCGGGCCCAGGGCCGATCAGCGGACCAAAGGAGAAGAGCTTGCTATCGGCGACCAGACGAGTCGCCTTCCCATTCTCGACGACCCAAAGATCAACCGGCACGTCGTACAGCCAGCCCATCGCGAACGGCTGAACCTGGAAATCGACATGCTCACCCTTCCAGATCGCCCTCTCGGGCCGGAAGCGAATATCCCTGTATTGATCGTATGTTAGCTTATTGAATGGCGGCGGCAGCGCATCAATAGACGGCTTCGAGAACGGCTGATCAGCCAGCCTCTTCGCTTCCGCCTTGAGAGTCGTCGGCCCAAATGCCATGCCCTGCGGACTCGGCTGTGGCGCCGCCGTATCCCCTTCGGCGTACGCTTCCGTCACTGCCAGGGCCATCTTCGCGAGCCCGAGCGCAAAACTTCCCGCCACCGCCTTCTCGAGCAGTGCGCGGCGATCCACCAAATTACTTGTCATTTCCGATATCAGCCAACCCTTGCGGTACGTACGTGCGGCCCCACGCTCTCTCACAAGCGCCCCCGATAGCCGATCCCAAAGAGCTATGGGACGATTGTGGCAGATTTTCCACGCGCACCACGGCTCCCTGTGACTTTCCCGTCGATGATTTATTCCATCGACAAGCTCATTCTCATCTGGCACATAACTCGCCCGCCAAGCTAATGCCAAAACCGGATTTTCTCTTTTCTCTATAATTGACTAAGGTCGTTTTTGGCAATGATTTAAAGCCGAATCACCCCCGATTCGCTGATGCAAACAGCACACAGTCAAAAACTGTTTTGGGGATACTCTTGGCGTACCCAAAGCGGTCCGCTAATGAGAACATATATATAAGGTCGCAAACCGCATAATTCTTGTGCTCAACGCACACGTTGCAGCGATTAAAAATTGCAACCGGTTGCTCCCATAGGAAAATCAATTCGTCTTCAATTCGGCTGTCGCGTGACGGTCGTGTGGCAACATCAGCGCTCGTTGCCATTCTGTCACAAGCCCCGGCGATTCAACTGTCCACATGGCTAATCCCTATTTCCCGACCGGAACGGATCTGCCTATACATTCGCCTGAGCGGTAATTCGGGGGGAAGCCCGTAACCGCAGAAGACGGGTTTGAGGACGGTTAAGAATAAGCACTACGGAAAGAAGAGTGTTGGGCTGAACGGGTCTGTTCCGTCCTCATTCCTCAAGTCGAAGCAGACGGGAGCTAATTCATGAACAAATATAGTCTGAGTGCGCTTATGGCGGCAGGCCTGGTTGCAGGTGGCCTGTCGACCGGCAGTGCATCCGCAGCCGATCTCGGGGGCAACTGCTGCGCAGACCTCGAGGAGCGGATTGCAGAACTCGAAGCAACGACGGCACGTAAGGGCAACCGCAAGGTCTCCCTCACGGTTTCTGGCTGGGTTGGCCAGCAGGTAATGTTCTGGGATGACGGTCGTGAATCGAAGACCTACGTCACCGACCTCGGCTCGACGCTCGCCAGTCACGTGAAGTTCACGGGTCAGGCGACGATCATGCCCGGCTGGACGGCAGGTTATGTGCTTCATCTCGAAGCTACCGGCTCCGACAGCTTGACGACCAACCAAACTCATCCCGATGGCGTCAACGCTCTCACGGGTACCAACAACGGCGTCAGCACGCTGCAGTCGTTCTGGTTCATCAAGAGCGACCAGCTGGGTAAGGTCTCGGTTGGTAAGCAGTCGGACGCGGCTGACAACACGGCAATCCTCGTTGACGGTTCGGGCTCGCTCGTCCCTGCCAACTGGGTGGCTTTCGACGTCAACAGCTTCGGCATTCGTCAAAAGAACGGCGACCTGTTCGGACACTGGGGCGGCGACTACTGCCAGAGCTTCGGCGGTGCGTGGGGTGACTGCGCGGGACTTCCCCGCAACGTCGTTCGTTACGATTCACCGACGTTCGGCGGCTTCTCTGTGTCAGCATCGTGGGGTGAGGCCGACATCTGGGCCATCACCGGTCGTTACGCTGGTGAATGGGCTGACTTCAAGATTGCAGCCGCTGCTTCGTACAGCGAAAGCAGCGACGAAGCTCTCAACGCCGGCTTTGCTATTCCGAACAATACGCAGCAATACTTCCAAGCTGGCGTGTACGTCGAGCACGTCCCAACTGGTTTGTTCGTCTACGGTGCCTACGGACATGATCAATACGCCGACGATCAACATGCCGGCGGCGTTGGCTTCGCTACGGGCAGCGATTTGGGTCAGTCCGAAACCTTCTACGGCAAGGGCGGTATCCGTCAACGCTGGAATCCGCTTGGACACACCGTACTCTACGGAGAATACCTGAGCGCTCGTGGCAGCGGTGCATTCTCTCAGTCGGAGATCTCTAGCAACATTGGCGGGCTCGGCAGCGATCAGTTCGGTGCAACGCACGACAAAACCCAAGTCTGGGGTCTGGGTGTTGTCCAGGAAATCGATGCAGCCGCAATGTCCGTATGGGTCAAGTATCGCCACCTCGATTACAGCGATAACAACATTGTCGGAACCAAGTACGACAACTTCCAGTACGTCGGTGTCGGTGCTCTGATCAACTACTGATCCGACCCACCTGGTCCAAGAAATGCGAAGGCCGCCCAAATTGGGCGGCCTTTTTTCGTGTCTCACGAATTCGTCGGCGTGGCCGACGGGCAACTATAAAGTGTTGCGATTTGGTCGTTACCCGTTTTTGTAACAGCCTGTTTTCGATTTCATATTTTCGTTCGCACTCTGACAATTGAATTGAATGAGCCTTTCGTGCACCGTTCAGGAATAAACATACGAACGACGAACCTGAATTGTTGCGAACGTACGAATCACTAATCTCCCCCCTCAAGCGGCGAAGTCACTTGCCAGGTGTTCAGCCTCAGGCTGCTCCCGAGAGTGGCCCACTAAGGCGAACGCCGAAGTACCGCGTTCAGGATAGAAGTGCTGAAGACGGGAGAAGGCAGAATGACGAAATTTAGGGTAGGCGCTCTGGTCGCTGCAGGCGTTCTCGCTGGCGGGTTCGCCACGAGCGCCTCTGCTGCGGACCTCGGCGGCAACTGCTGTGCAGACCTCGAGGAACGAATCGCAGAATTGGAAGCAACCACCGCGCGCAAAGGCAACAGGAAGGTCTCGCTCACGGTCTCTGGCTGGGTGGGCCAGCAGGTCATGTGGTGGGACGACGGCCGACAATCAGACGCCTACGTCACCGACCTCGGCTCGACGATCGCCAGCCACGTGAAGTTCACGGGCCAGGCGACGATTCTGCCGGGTTGGTACGCAGGTTACGTTCTGCACCTCGAAGCCACTGGCTCCGACAGCTTGACGACCAGCCAGAATGTCGTAGATGGCCCGAATGCGATTTTGGTGCCACACACAGTGAACGGCGTCAGCACCCTGCAGTCGTTCTGGTTCATCAAGAGCGATCAGCTGGGCAAGGTCTCGATCGGTAAAGAATCGGACGCAGCTGACAACGCGGCAATCCTCGTCGACGGTTCGGGCTCACTCGTTCCAGCCAACTGGGTGGCCTTCGACGTCAACAGCTTCTTCATCCGCGAAAAGGGTACGGGCAATCTGTCGCCCGCGGTCTGGGGCGGCAATTATTGCCAGAGTTGGGGCGGTGCGTGGGGTGACTGCGCGGGTATTCCTCGCAACTCAGTTCGCTATGACTCACCCACATTCGGCGGGTTCTCCGGGTCGGCATCCTGGGGTGAAGATGACCTCTGGGCCATTACGGGTCGCTACGCCGGCGAATGGCACGACTTCAAAGTTGCAGGTGTCGCTTCGTACACACAAAGCAACGATGAGAACTGCTGCAACATAGCAAGCGGCTTCGTAATTACCAACAACACGCAGCGGTACTTCCAGGCAGCTGGCTACGTCGAGCATACCCCGACCGGTCTCTGGATGTACGGCGCCTACGGCCATGACGACTACTCTGATCCGACGAACTTGACCGGAACCAGAGGCCAATCCGAGACCTGGTACCTGAAGGGCGGCATCCGTCAGCGGTGGAACCCCCTGGGCCACACGGTTCTCTACGGCGAATATGAACACGTCCACGGTGAAGGCGTCTTCGCCGAGTCGGGAGTGGATGGCTTCGCTGCTAACGGTAACTTCGGCCCCGACAACAGAGACACGACCAAGATCTGGGGCCTTGGTGTTGTCCAGGAAATCGACGCTGCAGCGATGTCGGTATGGCTCAAGTATCGTCATCTTGAATACGACGACAACTCCGGAATACAATTCGACGACTTCCAGTACTTTTCCTTCGGCGGCCTGATCAACTACTGATCTCGTCTCGATGACCGAACAGCGTGAAGCCGCCCAATGGGCGGCTTCATTGCGTTTTCAGCGCGCAATCGCGGGCACTAGGACCGCATTGTCCCGGCGCCACAAAGCGCTTAACTCTCATCCATGTTCGAGACGTTCTTCACCGAGCTTCGCTCGGCCAAACTGCCGGTGACTTTGAAGGAATACCTGACGCTGCTTGAAGCCGTCGGCTCAGGCGTCGCGGGTAACCGCGTCGAGGACTTCTATTACCTCGCCCGCGCCACGCTCATTAAGGACGAGCGAAACCTAGATCGTTTCGATCAGATCTTCGCGCATGTGTTCAAGGGCGTCGACCTTCTGCCTGAAGCGATAGAGGCTGAAATCCCCGAGGAATGGCTTCGCCGGATCAGCACGCTTCACCTCTCCGAAGAGGACAAGAAGAAGATCGAGGCGCTCGGCGGCTGGGACAAAATCATGGAGGAGCTGAAGAAGCGCCTCGCCGAACAGAAGGAGCGCCATCAAGGCGGCAATAAATGGATCGGCACAGGCGGCACCTCGCCTTACGGGGCATACGGATTTAATCCCGCCGGCATCCGCATCGGCCAACACGAAAGCCGGCATCGACGCGCGATCAAAGTCTGGGACAAGCGCGAATTCAAGGATCTCGCAGGCACCGCCGAAATTGGGACGCGCACGATCAAAGTCGCGCTTCGCCGCTTACGGCAATTCGCACGCTCAGGCGCCGCCTCCGAGCTCGATCTCGACAGCACGATCCGCGGCACCGCCGAGAAAGGCTATCTCGACGTTCGCCTTCGCCCCGAGCGGCACAATGCCGTAAAGCTTCTGATGTTCTTCGACATCGGCGGCTCGATGGACGATCATATCCGTGAGGTCGAAGATCTGTTCTCCGCCGCACGCGCCGAGTTCAAGCATCTCGAATATTACTACTTCCACAATTGCATCTACGAAGGCGTGTGGAAGGAGAATGCCCGCCGCTACACGAACAAGATCGATACGTGGCAGGTGCTCCATACCTACCCGGCCGACTACAAAGTCATTTTCATAGGCGATGCCTCGATGAGCCCCTATGAAATCACCGTTGCCGGCGGCTCGGTCGAACACATGAACGAAGAGCCCGGCGCCGTCTGGCTCAAACGCGTGACCGACATCTATAAGCACGCCATTTGGCTTAATCCCGTCGACGAGCGACATTGGGATTGGACACCCTCGATAGGCATTGTCCGGCAACTTCTCGGCGGTCGCATGTATCCACTGACGCTTGACGGTCTCGACGCCGGAATGCGCGCATTGATGCGTTGAAATCGTCGTTCCGACGCACTTCGGTGGGTAAGATGCCGGAAATACCTGTCGAGTTGTGTCACGAACCGTTAGGCTCCGATTGTGGCAAACTCGATTCTAAGCATTGACCTGGAGCGTTGCCTGGGACAATGAAGTAAGAAATCAGGGGTGGGGGAACATCCCAATGAAACACTTCAAGATCTTGAAGATCTCGCTCGTGGCGGTTTCCGCTGCGGCGCTCGGCGGTTGCGGCGCATCGCTGCCGAGCCTCCCGACGACAGGCTCCCTTCTCGGCGGCCAGTCGAAAGCCGCGCAGGCAAACGCCAATCCGAATGATCCGCTGGCCCGCACGATGGACGTCGCTGCAACGTCCGCACGCGCCATCAAGTGCGGCTATAACTTCGATCCCGTTAAGCTCAAGAGCCAATTCATCGCGTCCGAAACGGCGGCGAATCCCGCAGATGGCGCAAAGCTTTCGCAGGTTTACGACACGGCATTCAACGGCGTCTCGAAAGCCCTGGCTGACAAAGGCGCGGACTATTGCTCGGAGCTGAAAGTCGCGAAGATCAAGCTCGCGCTGACCCGCCATCTCAACGGCGACTACACGCCCTCGCCTCCTGAACCTCCGGAAGACAGTGGCGGACTGCTCAGCGGCTGGGGCGGCGGATCGACGAGTTCCGAGGGCGTGAACTCCAAGGCAGTCTTCGAGAACTGACGGCACCACACCTGCCTTCGATCCCTCGCGCTTTGCCGGAACGCACGCGTGCAGCAGATCCTCTGGACCGAAATCGCCATCAAGGCCGTCGCCGGTCTCGTGCTCCTGCTTGTGCCGCTCTCGGCACTGGCCATCGCCGGGCTAGCGCGGCCCACCACCGGACTATGGCCACGCCTCACCGGCGCGCTGTTGCTGGCCATTGCTGCAAGCATCTGGATCGGGCTGGAATACCCGTCAGCCCGAGGATCGATCGGACCGGCGGCGCTCGTGCCGCTCAATCTATTTCCGGCGGCGGTGCTGATCGCAGCGCTGGTCATGGGAACGGCGGCGCCAACACGCCGCGGCAAACTCGTGCTAGGCCTGAGCGCGATCACACTGACATTGCTGGCATTTCTCGAAATCGCACACGCTTAAGCCGCAGCCATTCCGCCGGCGGATGCGCGACAGCTCGGCAAGTAACGCGCCGCCCTCGGCGGAGTAACGCGTTACTTCACGCCGAGCTTCTTCTGCAGGCTGGATGATGAGGTCGTGTACTGGAACAAGAGCTTCTTGTCCGGATAGACGATCTTGTGCGCAGCCTGCGCCATCAGCGCGCCTTCGTGGAAGCCCGACAGGATGAGCTTCAGCTTGCCGGGATACCAATTGATATCGCCGATCGCGAAGATGCCGTGTTCGTTGGTCTCGAACCGCTCGGTATCGACGAGAATGAGGTTCTCATGAAGATTGAGACCCCAGTCAGCAACAGGTCCGAGCTTCATCGTCAGACCGAAGAACGGCAGCATGGCCGTGCAGGCAATGCGTTCCGTTCCTGAGGCCGTTTTGACGTCCAGCGCCGACAGATGCCCGTTCGTGCCCTCGAGCCCCGTCACCTGACCGATGAGCAGGCGAACGGTCGACTCTTCGACAAGCTTGCGCATCTTCTCGACCGAATGCGGCGCGGCGCGGAACTCGTCGCGGCGATGGATGAGCGTCAGGCTCTTCGCAACCGGCGCGAGATTGAGCGTCCAGTCGAGCGCGCTGTCGCCGCCGCCGACGATGACGATATCGTGCCCGCGCATCGTTTCGATCTTGCGCACGGAATAGAAGACCGACCTGCCTTCGTATTCTTCGATGCCATTAAGCGGCGGCCGCTTCGGCGTGAACGATCCGCCCCCTGCAGCGACGACGACGACTTTAGCCAGGAACTCGGTTCCCGCGTCCGTCATCAGGCGAAAGCGGCCGTCAGCCTCGCGGCTCAAGCTGTCAATGCGCTCGTTGAAATGGAATTGCGGCCCGAACGGCTTGATCTGCTCCATCAGCCGGTCCGTCAGCTCTTGCCCTGTCACAACGGGAAGCGCCGGAACGTCGTAGATCGGCTTCTCGGGATAGAGTTCCGCGCACTGCCCACCCGGACGGTCCAGGATATCGACGACATGAGACTTGATGTCGAGCAGACCCAATTCAAAAACCGCAAACAGACCGCAAGGTCCCGCACCGATGACGATGGCATCGGTTTCGATCGGACCGGAAGACGAAGCGGCTTCCGTGATGTCGGAAGTTTCGGGTGCCGCTGGAGTTGTGTCCATCATCGCGATCGTCCGTTACTTGCTGCCAATGCTTCAGAACTGCTTCGCCGGCACGCGAACGACGAGTCCGTCGAGAGCGTCCGTGATCTTGATCTGGCAGCAGAGCCTGCTGCCTTCGCGGACATCGAACGCGAAATCCAGCATGTCCTCTTCCATGTCGGCAGCCTTGCCTGTTTTGTCGCGCCAGGCTTCATCCACATACACATGGCAGGTCGCGCAGGCGCAGGCACCGCCACATTCCGCCTCGATACCCGCGATGTCGTTAAGCTTAGCAGCTTCCATGACAGTGAGACCGTTTTCCGCTTCCACCGTCTGACTTTCGCCGTCGGGTTGGATGAACGTTATTTTCGTCATGGTTACGTACGCGTCCTTGAGGCTGAAAAGACCGCTCTCGGGCGGCTGCGAGCGAATTGGGATGATTAAGTTAGCGGGCACACTTAGAGGGACACCGCCCGCATTTCAAGCCGAACGGACGCGCGCGTCCCTGCGACGCGCAAATGCTGTGGCTGCGGCGCTTAGCCTAGCGTGTTGGATTGATGGAAGAACGTGCGCGCCTCGGAAGCTGCCGCTTCCAGTTTGGCGATCGCATCCGGGCAGCCCTCGGCCTCCGGTCCGCGCAGCGCCTCGGCTTCCTGCGCCAAGCTCGCGATCCGCCACGCCCCGACGGCCCGGCTCGACCCCTTGAGCGTATGCGCCGCTATCTTCCAATCCCGTTCGGTTGCAGCCGCGCGCAAGGCCGCTAACGTCTCGGGAAGTTGTGCGAGGAAAAGCCGGAGAACCTCGTCTTCCAGTGCCTTATCCCCAAGCGTGTAGCGCCGCAAATGTGCGAGATCGATCGGCAATTCATTCGTTGAGCCCCGGTTCTCCGGGGCCTGGATATCGAACTGCCGGGGCCTTTGGACATCCATGCTTCGCACCTGAAACGCATATTGATCACTGCGGCCATAGCTTCGCCATGGCGGGACATTTGAACAATTATGGTCGCAAAAGCGCGATAACTCTGGGTAAAGCAGGCTCGCGTGTTTCAGCCATCCCCGTAAACCGCTACTTAACCTATTGGCGTGTGGCCGCAGGCAGCGGACGCGACAAGCTCGGCCGCAATCCGGCCGCATTCCGCGGCCCAACTCGCTAAGCCGTTAAGATGCATAAGCATTCTGTATGGTTACCCATGTGTTTCCATTTTGTAACCAAGTAAAAATCTTATAGGGTGCGAATGGGAGTTCCGGTGGGCCTGAAGCGCACGGGCTTGTGTCGCGTACCGGATCGAGTGGGGGGCATTGCGCAATGTCGCAGGACCAGATTGCGAAGCTGATGGCTATCGGCGGCAAAACGCAGCCGGCATCGACGGAGCATACCTTGAGCGCACCCGACGGTTTGCGTCAGGCGACCGGTCAGGCCGCGAGCCAAACCACGATTCAAAAAGGCTCGATGGACACGCCTCTGGCCCTGCCGCCGCCGTTGCTCGGTACGGAAAACCCACCGCCCTCGCCCACGACACCGATCAAACCCGACAATGAATTCGCGAACGACGAACCGCCGAGCCGCCGCGTCGCGCGCCGCCGCCCTGCAGGCCCCGTCCGCGGAAAAATCGCAGCGAACGACGATGTGCCGAGCATCGGCGGTCTGATCTACGCGCTCGAGCAAAAACCCTCGAGCAAGGTGTTCCGTTTTGCCGCCATTGGAAGTGCCGTCTGGGCCATCGTCGGACTGACGGTCGGCGCACTGACGATGGCGCCCGGCTGGCAGAGCGGCGAGTCGTTCGCCTCACTCTTGCTGCAGCCGACAACCTTCTACACCATCACGGCCATTGTCGCGCCGATAGGCATCATCTGGCTGCTCGCCCTCTTGAACTGGCACATCGCCTCGCTCGCTCTCAAATCCGCAACGATGAGCGAAGTTGCGATCCGTCTCGCCGAACCTGACAGAACCGCCGAGCAATCGATCGCGAGCCTCGGCCAGGCGGTCCGTCGCCAAGTGTCGTTCATGAACGACGCCGTATCGAGAGCCTTGGGCCGCGCCGGCGAGCTCGAAGCCCTCGTCCACAATCACGTCGCCGAACTCGAACGTTCCTACGAGCACAACGAACGCCGTATCCGCGAACTGATCAACGAACTAGGCGGTGAGCGCCACGCCCTTCTCGATACGTCGACGAACGTCACCGAAACGCTGAAAACGCTCGGCACCGAAATCCCGACTCTGATCGAAAAGCTTTCCCAGCAGCAGCTGACGCTTCGCGGCATCATTTCGAATGCGGGCGAAAACCTCGCAAACCTCGAAGGCTCATTGGCGACGGCCACCGGCCGCTTCGAAAACGCCGTCGGCTCGCGCACACTGCAACTGCAGTCCGTTCTCGAAGACTACACGTCGGCATTCTCGACAGCCCTCGGCGCCCGCACCGAACAGATGCGCGCCACGTTCGACGGCTACATGCAAACGCTCGACACGACGCTCGGCAATCGTACCGAGAATTTGCAGACCGTCTTCGAGGAATACGCACGCGCACTCGATACGACGCTCTCAAATCGTGCCCAGGCGCTCGACGTCCAGCTCGTCGAACGCACGCGCTCTCTCGACGAAGCGTTCCAGCGACGGCTCGAACTCTTCGACGATCAGATCGTGCGCTCGACATCGGCCATCGATCACGCCGTTAGCGAAAAGGCGTCGCTGCTCACCAACGCACTCGAACTCCATTCGCGCACGTTCCGCGAGACGATCGCGCATCAGGCGGCTGAACTCGACGATTCCGTGATGAACGGCATCAACGCCGTCCGCCGCACCAGCGAGAACATCACGCGCCAGACGATGAAGGCCATCGATGGCCTCTCCAAACAGTCCGGCGTTCTCCAGAACGTTGCCGAAAACCTGTTCGCGCAAATTCACGGCGTCACCGACCGGTTCGAGAACCAGGGCGAACAAATTCTCAAAGCGGCGAACGTGCTCGACACGGCAAACCTCAAAATCGAATCCACGCTTCAGTCTCGCCACGCCGAACTGTCCCACACCCTCGATCGCCTTTCCGGCAAGGCCGACGAGTTCGGACGCACGATCGCCGGCTACTCGACGAACCTCGAAGGCTCGTTTTCGAACATCGAACTCAAGGCGCGAGCCATCGCCGAAGAGCTTCGCGACAGTGCGGAAAACCGCTCTCGCGCGCTTATGGCGGAACTCGACCGCGTCAAGCACGAAACCGAAGCACAGGGCGAGCGCGCGCTCTCCGATCTCAGGAACCGGTTCCAGAACGTATCGGGCGAGCTCTCGCGCGAATTCGAAACATTGACCACCCGCCTGTCCTCCGCGTCCGACGAAACCCGCATGCGCGCGGCCGAAGCTGCGGCGACCCTCGCCCGCGAGCAGGCCCGCATTCGAGAAGAAGCCGCCCGCCTTCCGGCCTCGACCCGCGAAACCGCGGAATCCATGCGCCGCGCGCTCCAGGATCAGCTGCGCGCCATCGAGCAGCTGACGCAGATTTCCCAGCGCGCGAATGCACCGCGTGAGATCATTCGCCCCGAGCCCGCTCCGCCCCGCCTGGCAGGTTCGCTGACGTCCTCTCTCGTCCAGCAGGAAAGCTCGCCAAGCCGCGGCCGAGGCGCAGCTCAGCAGGAAACGCGGGAAGGCTGGTCTCTCGGCGATCTCTTGGCCCGCGCCTCTCACGAGGACGAGGCGCCCGCCCCCGCTCCGCAACCGCCGCCCGCTCAGGCTCCCGTTCGCCTCGACGTCGGAATGATCGCCCGCTCGCTCGACCAGGCAACGGCCGCCGCAATCTGGAGCCGTATCCGCGCCGGACAGCGAAACGTCCTTGTTCGCAGCATCTACGCCCCCGAAGCGCGCACGCTCTTCGACGAGATCTCAAACCGCGTCAAAACCGACCAAGAACTGTCGCAGTCGGTCTTCCGCTACCTCACAGACTTCGAGCGCATTATCAAAGAAGCAGAAGCGCGAGATTCGACAGGCCGTACCGCGCAAACGCATCTCGTTTCCGAAACCGGACGGGTGTACCTGTTCCTTGCCCACGCAGCTGGCCGCATTCGTTAGCCGGCGCGCCGCTTTGTGCGAGCCGGCGATGAAAATGATGCAAATCCGGGCCATTTCCGATGACCGCGCCGACCATCGAAGCTCGAGGCGAAGTCTGGCCTCTTAAAGAAGCGTTCGTCATTTCGCGCGGCGCGAAGACCGCCGCTGAAGTCGTCGTCGCGACGGTCTCCGACGGCAATCATCAGGGCAGCGGCGAAGCGGTGCCGTATGCCCGCTATGGCGAGACGGTCTCCGGCGTTCTCGAAGACATCCGCCGCGTAGCCGGCCGCGTGTCGAGCCGCGAAGGTCTCGCGAATGATCTGAAGCCCGGCGCGGCGCTCAACGCGCTCGACTGCGCATTCTGGGATCTCGAAAGCAAACGCACCGGCGTTCGCGTTTCCGAGCTTGCTGGACTTGGCGCACCAGTCGCGAAAACGACAGCGTTCACTCTCAGCCTCGACGCGCCCGAGACGATGGCCGAAAAGGCCGTGCAGGCTTCGCACCTTTCTCTTTTGAAACTCAAGCTCGGAGGCGCGGGCGACGACGCACGCATGCGCGCCGTGCGCGCGGCGCGTCCCGATGCCCGGCTGCTCGTCGACGCGAACGAAGCCTGGACGCTCGAAACCATCGGGCATCTCATATCCGTTGCAGCCGAGTGCGGCATCGAGCTGATCGAGCAGCCGCTTCCCGCAGATCTCGATGAGGCGTTGCACGGCGTCGATCGTCGTGTGCCGATCTGCGCCGATGAAAGCGTGCACACCGCCGCGGACATTCCTCGCCTCGCTGAGCTTTACGACGCCGTGAACGTGAAACTCGACAAGGCCGGCGGATTGACAGGTGCGATCGCCCTCGTCCGTGAAGCCCGGCGGCGGGACCTGAAAATCATGGTCGGCTCCATGGTCGCCACCTCGCTCGCCGTCGCGCCCGCGATGCTGCTTGCCTCGGAAGCCGACTGGATCGATCTCGATGGACCTATGCTTCTGGCGCATGATCGCGAGCACGGGATGCGCGTGGAAAATGGCGTCATCTATCCGCCGGATCCCGAACTCTGGGGTTGAGGCCGCTCATGCGGATTCCGCTTCTGCGAAGACGGCACTCTTCTGCGATCTGACGAGCCAGAGACCCGCAGCGAGCGAAATCGCCGATATGGCTGCCATCGCGAGATAGGAGAGCGAGCCTTCGCTCGCGTAAACCCAACCCGCGATCAACGTCGAGCAACCCATGGCGACGCCCGACGACATCGTCGCGTAAAGCGCCTGGGCGGTGCCCTGCTTCTCGCGCGGAACGGTCTCGTGAATGTAATGGATCGCACCGATATGCGACGCGCCGTACGTCAGGCCGTGCAGGATCTGCAGCGGCAGGAGCAAAGCCAGCGGCGGGTCGAAGGCCATCGTCAGCCAGCGCACGATCGAGGCCGCCGCGCCAAGCGCAATCAATCGCGCCGCGCCGATACGTTGCATGACGTGTCCGGAAACCGAGAACAGCAATACCTCCGCAAAGACGCCGATCGCCCAGAGGCTGCCGCTCCAGGCGGCTGAAAGCCCCTGCCGTTCCCAAATCAGAATGCCGAACGTGAAAAACGTAGCGTGCGCCGCGATCGCCAGACCGACCGCGACGAGAAAGAACCGGAAATCGCGCCGCTTCAGCAATTCGCGCAGCGCCTCCGCCCGCCACAGCGGCAGCGATGGCTTCACCGGCCCTTCGAACCGGTCTTGCGCCGGCAGAATGTGACCCGCGACGACCGTCAACGCGCAGCCGAAAGCAACGAGCCACACGCCCGCACCGCCTCCGAACGCGTTCATGACGATGCCGCCGCCAAAACTAGCAGCGACGAAGGACAAAGATCCCCAGAGACGCATCCGGCCGTAGTCGAGCCCGCGATGGCGCATTCCGTTCACCGCAATGGTCTCGATCAACGGCATGATCGTCGAGTTGCAGAGCATGAGGAGCGTCGCGAAGATAAGGATCGTGCCGAACGATGAAGAAGCCGCGAGCGCCAGGACGAAACCCAAGCACAGCCACGCGAGAATGATCAGGTATCGCCGGTGCGCCATCTCGCGATCGGCCGCCATGGCGACGACCGGCGTGACGAACAGCCGGAGGAACAGCGGAGTCGCGATCACGATGCTGATCTCGCCCGGCGTCAGGCCGCGCCAGTTCAGCCAGACCGGCATGAAGGGCACGTGCGTCCCATAGACGACGAAGAGCGCGGCGAAGAACAACGCCACCGGCGCGGCAAAGCTCCGCCTCGCTTGCCCTTCAGCGCTCATGTCTCGCCTCGCATGCCCAATTTGCTCAGGTCACCGTATAAGGTCGAACCGCATTGAATGATCAACAAGTTCCGCTTGGTTCAGCTCGAAGTTGTGTCTGCGCCCGCCAAGAATCACATAACTCATTAAGCTGATTTTTGCGGAGCAAAACACGGCCATGCAGGCTCTTACCTCGGTCATCCCTAGCGACACTGAAACCGAATATCGAGCTATCGAAACGACGCTGCTGGAAACCGCCCGCGGGCGTTGGTTTTTGGCCGAGCACGGACGGCGCGCCCGCCGGCTGGACAGCGCACTTCTCGAGGATGCGATCAAGCGCCTGCAAAGCTCGCTTCGCGAGCCGCCCGCCCTCCTCGGTCAGCTCAAGGCCGAAATCGAAGCCATCAAGGCACAAATGGCCGAGACGCGGGCCGCCCTGTTGGCGAGACCGGTGGTCGACGAAAGCATTCTGCCAAGCCAAGCGATCCTGAAAGCCGCGGAAGACATCCACGACATTGCCTGGTCGCTGCAGGCCAATCCCTTCGATCCGAAAGGCTGTGAGGAAATCGCCCGTAACGCCGGCCGGCTCTATGCCATGAGCCAGTCCCAGGCGGCACAGTCGAACCGCGTCGTCGCCGCTGCCGGCGCGCTCGAAACATCGGCGAACAAGCTCGAAGGCATTCTCGAAAGCATCATGCACGAGATGAAGGTCGACGACGCTGCGTAAAACTCTCGTAGAGAGACGCGCATAAAAAAAACCGGGCCACGAGCCCGGTTTTTTATTTTCCGCGTAAGGCCGCGCCTTACCACTTCGTACGCACACCAACCGAAAACAGATCGATGGAGGCCTGCGAGGTACCCGTAAATGTCGGCCCCGTAGCATGACCGTCAAACGTCGGGGGGGCCTGACTGATACCCCCATCCTGAACGAAGATGTGCGAATATCCTGCATCGAGCGTGATGGAATCACTCCACTTGTAGCTCGCACCGATGCTCAGCCAGACCCGATTGTTGTCGGGCACTTGCACGAGCCGTTCGGAAGCGTCCTGGATCGGCGACAGCTCATAGGCGATACCACTACGCAGCGTGAGAAGCGGAGAATAATCGTATTCGCCGCCAACCGAGAAGAACCACCCATCGTGCCAGTTCGCCGGGACCGCCAACTGGTTGCCGCCAGGAAGTGACAACGGCAGGCTCTTGAATGTGCTCCAGTTCGTCCATTCGATCGTGCCTAAGAGCCGTGTGGTGGGCGTGATCACCTGCCGCGCGCTCAACGTCACGATATCGGGAAGGGTGATTGAGACAACTCCCGGGACACTAGTGCCGCCGGTCAATAGCGCCGAAGCAAAAGTTCCCTCAAGATCGTGTGTCATCTGAGAGCGATAACCGAGACCTATGGTTGTGCCTTGTCTCGGCTCGAGCGTGATGCCCGCCGTCGCACCGAACGCCCAGTCGTTGCCTCCGAACCGAGCGATGTCGTCGGGAGTGTCGCGGAATTGCAGCTTCGTCTGCGCCCATTCGATCTGCACACCGGCACCGATCGTGATCCCCGGCGCGATGCGATACGCAATCGTCGGGTTGGCGTTCATCGTGATGAGCTTTGCGGTAACGCCTAAGTACGAACCCGGATAGTTGACGTTATCGGGCTTCGACGCCAATCCGAACGGCGAGTTGAGCGCGATACCAACCCAGACGTCTTTCCCGAGCTGATAGGCGCCGTAGCTTGCGCTGGTCGCGGCGTCGATGCCGATGTTGCCGCTGCTGCCGGATATGGGTGAGTTGATGTCCACATTCGCGTACGGCAGGATCAGCGTGTAGGACGATTCCGAATTCAGCCCCGGAAACTGCGCCGTCGCGGCCGGGTTCCAGAACATCGATCCAAGGCTGCCGCCCGCTGCAGAACCTGCAGACGCCGATCCGAGGAAAACCGTCGACTGTTCGTGGATGTCGAACCCACCGGCAGAAGCCGCACTGGACCAAGCCGCAACTGCAGCTACGCCTATTACCGCCCGCCCGAGTTGGCTCTTGAAAGTCCGCATTCCCCGCGCCCCCACGCATTCAAACAGCGTTTATTCTTAACTCTCACAATACGTGTATCTGGCCGTCTCTACACCGGCCGAAATGCTTTGCGGTGACCGAAGGCGTGCATCTGTGCCACTTGGGCAACAAAAAAACCGGCCCGCCGTAGGCGGACCGGTTCTTGCCAAGCCCCGTTTCAATCCCTCGAAACTTAGCTTGGCGCTCCCCCCGGAGTCTGTGAACGGCGTACATCGCCGAAGTCGCGCGCAAGCTGCCAAAGTCTCAGATGCCGCGCAAGACTTGACGCTTTTCTCAATGTGCGAGTCGAACCACTGAGATGCGCGCTCGCAACAGATGCGACTCGCACGGATCGAATGCACGAACTGGGAAACTACGTTTTCCGAAGCGCGAAATTATGGTCTACGGGACCGTTGCCGCCGCCGATGTGGATATTTGCGCCGGCCTCCAGCGCACGCCAGACGTAGAGCTTTCCGGCCTCGACAGCATCCGGCAGCGGCTTGCCATCTGCGAGACCTGCCGCGATCGCCGCTGACAACGTGCAGCCGGTGCCGTGCGTGTTGCGCGTGACGAGGCGCGGGCGGCGAAAAATATGATGCTCTCCTCCGTCGAAGAAAACATCGGTCGCCTCCGCGCCGACGCCGTGACCGCCTTTGACGAGGACGGACCCGCAGCCGAATGCCATCAACTCTTCCGCCTGCCTACGCATGTCGTCTTCCGTCGTCGCCTCCGGAGTGTCGAGCAGCCGGCTCGCCTCCGGAATATTGGGCGTGATCAACTGCGCTCTGGGAAGGAGCAGGCGGCGCACTGCATCGATGGCATCGGCCGCCAAAAGTACATCTCCGCTCGTCGCGACCATCACCGGATCGACGACCACGGGAACGTTCGGAATTTCCGTGAGAAGCCGCGCGACGGTCTCGACGGTCGCCACATCGCCGAGCATCCCGGTCTTGATGGCTGAAACGTCGAGATCGGAAACGACGGAATGAAACTGCGCGGCAATGAAGTCCGGCGATACCGGAAAAACGCCTGATACGCCGTGCGTATTCTGCGCCGTCAGCGCCGTGATGATCGTCGCACCGTAAATTCCGAAGGCGGAGAACGTCTTGAGATCCGCCTGAATGCCGGCGCCTCCCGAAGGATCGGACCCCGCGATTGTCAGCGCGATCGGAACGGTCAAGGCCGCCATCTCTTTCATACGAGCCCGCTCAGGGCATGCCCTTTTTCAGGATTTCGGCTCCAAGATCAGGGGACGTGATGTAGGATTCGATCCGGCCCAGCGCCGGAAAATTCTCGATCATCCACTGGCTGAACCAGTTCTGCGCGCCGAAAACGAACAGCAGACCCGTGATCACCAGCAGCAGGCCCATCAATTTCTCGAGCATCTCGAAATGGCGCTTGAACCCTTTCATGAAGCCGAGAAACGGTCGTATCGCGACCGCCGCGAGCACGAACGGAATGCCGAGCCCGAGCGAATAGACCAGAAGAAGACTGACGCCCGTCCAGAGGCTCGACGCACTCGCCGCGAGCGTCAACACGGTCGCGAGCACCGGCCCGATGCAAGGCGTCCAGCCGAACGCGAACGCAAGCCCCATCACGTAGGCGCCGGCAAAGCTCGCTTCCGCCGCTGCGGTCGAGTAGCGCGCTTCGTTATAGAAAAGATGGATGCGGAAAATGCCGAGGAAGTGCAGTCCGAACAGAATGATGACGAGACCGGCAACCGTTCCGAGAATGGCGCGATAGGACAGCAGTACCTGCCCTATCGTGCTCGCGCCGGCGCCAAGGCCGACGAACACGGTCGTGAATCCCAACACGAAAAAGACCGCGGAAATGACGACGCGCACCCAGACGCCGCGATCGATCCGCTCCTCACCTGTGAGCTGATCGAGCGTCGTTCCACCGATATAACCGAGATAGGGCGGCACGAGCGGCAGCACGCACGGCGACAGAAAGCTGGCGAGCCCCGCCAAGGCGACGCCGAAATAGATTTGAGCATCTGCCAGCATTGCCGCCTGCTTTCTAACGCACCTTTTTCGTTTGCCTTCGCGCTCGACTAGCGCGTGAGCGCCGCGACGCCCGGCAATTCCCGTCCTTCGAGCCACTCGAGGAACGCGCCGCCCGCAGTCGAGACATAGGTGAAATCGTCCGTCACGCCAGCGGAATTCAACGCCGCCACGGTGTCTCCGCCACCGGCGACCGACACGAGCTTACCAGCTTTCGTCAAAGCTGCGGCAGCACGCGCGAGTGCGAACGTACCATCGCCGAATGGCGCAATTTCGAACGCCCCGAGCGGACCGTTCCAGAGCAACGTTCTAGTGTGCTCGAGCAAAGCGCTGGTGCGCGCAACGGACTGCGGACCGACGTCGAGGATCATGGCGTCGTCAGGAACATTGCTGACGGTGACGACCTTGTGCGCGGCCCCTTCCTTGAACTCCGTTGCAACGACCGCATCGACAGGAAGAACGATCTCGCAGCCCTTCTGTTTGGCTTCCGCCATGATGTCCCGCGCGGTGCCATGGAAATCCGGCTCCGCCAGAGACTTTCCGACCGCGACGCCCATCGCCTGCAGAAATGTATTCGCCATGCCGCCGCCGATGATGAGGTGATCGACCTTCGCGACAAGGTTTGTCAAAACCGGAATTTTCGTCGAAACCTTCGCGCCGCCAACAACTGCTGCCGTCGGGCGCTGCGGCTTTTCGAGTGCCGTCCTGAGCGCGTTGATTTCTTCCATCAGCAGCGGACCGGCATAGGACGGAAGAAAATGCGTCAGCCCCTCGGTCGAGGCATGCGCGCGGTGCGCACACGAAAACGCGTCACCGACGAAGATATCGCCGAGCTTGGCAAGCTCCCCGGCGAACGCCGGATCGTTCTTCTCTTCTCCCTTATGGAAGCGCAGATTTTCGAGAACGGCAACGCCGCCATCGTTGAGCTTGCCGACCGTGCCGGCGGCTTCCGCACCTATACTGTCGCCGCTGAATGCGACTTCCCGGCCCAAAAGGCGTTGCAGCGTCTCCGCAATTGGCCGCAACGAGAGCTCGGCGTCGGGACCGTTCTTCGGCCGCCCGAAATGCGAGATCACGATAACCTTTGCACCGCGATCAGCCAGCGCGTTGAGACCCGGAAGCAGACGCTCGAGGCGCGTCGCGTCTGTCACCTTCCCATCGCGCACCGGAACGTTGAGATCGGCCCGAACGATGACGCGCTTGCCTTTGACGTCAATGCCGTCCGTCGTCTTCAACTTGTCGAGGTTCATTCGACTACCGTTCCGATTTTCAGATGCTGCAAATTTGCGTGTGGTCAGCTCGTCATCAGGATTTCGCTATGACGCGGCGCGCTTCGTCCGCGACATGCGCCGCCGTGATGCCGAAGTGCTCGTAAAGCTTGCCCGCAGGTGCCGACCCGCCGAAACTGCTCATGCCGACGAAGGCATCGGACTTGCGAAGCCATTCAAACCAGCTCTGCTCCGTGCCTGCTTCGACCGCAACGCGTGGCACGTCGCCCAGAACCTCGCTCTGATAGCTTTCAGGCTGCGCGCGGAGGAGCTCGAACGACGGCACCGAGACGACGGCTGCGCCGATGCCGTCCTTTGCGAGAGCGGCAGCTGCTTCGACAGCAAGGCCGACCTCGGAACCCGTCGCGAGCAGCGTCACGTCGCGCTTGCCTTCGGCCGACTTCAGAACATAGGCGCCCTTCGCGCTCAGGTTCTCGCTGCCGTCGGTGCGAAGATTGGGAACCGCTTGCCGCGACAGAGCCAGGACCGAGGGTCCCGCTTCCGAAACAATGGCAAGCTCCCAGCATTCGGCGGTCTCGACGCCGTCGGCCGGACGAAACACCTTGACGTTCGGGATCGCGCGCAGCGAGCTCAAATGCTCGACGGGCTGATGCGTCGGTCCATCTTCGCCAAGGCCGATCGAGTCGTGCGTCAGCACGTAAAGCACGCGCTGCTGCATAAGGGCCGAGAGACGGATCGAGGGACGGCAATAATCGGCGAAAACCAGGAAGGTGCCGCCATAGGGAATGAAAGAGCCGGAAAGCGCGAGGCCGTTCATCGCAGCGGCCATGCCATGCTCGCGCACGCCGTAGTGGATGTAGTTGCCTCCGAAGTTCTCAGGCGTCACCGAGTTGTGATGCTTCGTCCGCGTGCCGTTGGATCCCGAAAGATCGGCAGAGCCGCCAATCAACTCTGGCAGCACCGGCACCAGACGCTCGATGGTCAGCTGCGACCAGACACGCGTCGCGCGCTTTGCGCTATCGCTGGCGAATGCACTCTTCGCTTCGGCAATCGCTTTCGCGACAACGTCCTTCGTATCCCGCCCCTCGATCAAGGCTTTCGCTTCGGGGCTCGCGTTGGAAAGGCGCTTGATCCAGTCGGCGCGAACCTTCGAATGCGCGCTGCCGACACCGCGCCACGCGGCGAGGATGTGATCGGGAATCTCGAACGGCGCATAAGGCCAACCGAGCTTCTCGCGCGTATTCTTGATCTCTTCAGCGCCGAGCGGTTCGCCATGCGCCGACGATTTGCCGGCCTTGTTCGGCGAGCCGTATCCGATCTGCGTCTTGCAGGCGATAAGCCAAGGCTTCGACGGATCACCCTTGGCCGTTTTAATCGCTGCCGAGACGGCTGCAGCATCGTGACCATCGACGCGGACCGTGTTCCAGCCCGACGCTTCGAAGCGCTTCACTTCGCTGTCTGACACCGAAAGACTGGTCGCGCCGTCGATGGTGATCGAGTTGTCGTCCCAGAGCACGATCAGCTTGCCGAGCTTCAAGTGTCCCGCAAGCGAAATGGCTTCCTGGCTGATGCCCTCCATCAGACATCCGTCACCGGCAATGACGTACGTATGATAATCGATGAGGTCCGAGCCGACGCGCGCCGCGAGCAAGCGTTCCGAGAGCGCCATGCCGACTGCATTGGCGAGGCCCTGCCCCAGCGGACCTGTCGTCGTCTCGATCCCGGGTGCGTGGCCGTATTCCGGGTGCCCGGCGGTCTTCGATCCAAATTGACGGAAGTTCTTGATCTCCTCGATCGTCATTCCGGGATAGCCGGTGAGATAAAGGAGCGAATACAGCAGCATCGACCCGTGACCGGCCGAGAGCACGAAGCGATCGCGGTTCGGCCAGTCGGGCGCGCTCGCATCGAACTTCAGAGCTTCAGTAAAGAGCACAGTTGCAGCGTCGGCCATGCCCATCGGCATTCCAGGATGGCCGGAATTGGCCGCCTGAACGGCATCCATCGCTAACGCGCGGATGGCATTGGCCATTTCACCGAGGCTTGCTGCCTGCGACGTGTCGGCCTTGGTCTGGACTTTACTCATTCTGTTCGTGGGTCCGTTTTCATAAGCGCCACGGGCGCCGCCGTAAGGTCGAGGGACATTTACCGGGGAGTTGCAGCGTCGTCTACCGCGCTGGCACCCTTGGTGCACGGCAAAAACGCCCCTTCCGAACCCTTTCGCGGCGGGGACCAAGTGTCACGCTCAGGAGACAAACTCACGCCCCGGATGCGATTCCGCCCGCCTTGGCCTTCGCCTTGGCGTCACGCTGGCTCTTCTCGCTCTGCACGAGCTTCGCCTCCTCAACCTCATCCTCCCGAAGCAGCTTCTCGAGCATGGCCTGCGACGTTCGCGCCCGCTCCAGCAGCTTTTCGACGTCCGATGACAGCTTGTAGTCCTCGTTGAGACGGCGCTCGTCGTGATCCCTGAAGGTCTGGACGATCCGGCTCGCAACCCGCTCGGAATACCCGAGACCAAGCATCAACGATCGCGTCAGATCGAGAGATGCCAGAAAGGTCTCGCGCCGTATCGACGCGACGCCGAGATCGAGCAGCCGATAAGCGTGCATACGGTCGCGCGCACGCGCATAGATGGGAACGTGCGGATAGTGCTTCTTGACGTATTCGGCCGCGCGCATGGACGCTTCCACGTCGTCGATCGCGAGCACGAACGCACGCGCCTTGTCCGTCTGCGCAGCCTCGAGCACCTCAGGCCGGCTGGCGTCGCCGAAGAAGGCCTTGTTGCCGAAGCGTTTGACGAAATCGACCTGCTCCACGCTGATGTCGAGCGCCGTAAACGGAATGCCTTTTGCGCGTAGGATACGCGCCACGATCTGCCCAAAGCGGCCGAACCCTGCGATCACGACGTGCCCGTCGTTATCCGGCAGCGTATCGAACGGACGCGTCGGCGTCTTCGCTTTCTTGGAAAGCATACGGTCGAGCAGTAGCAGCACCGGCGTCATCGCCATCGACAGCGTGATCACGACGGCGAGAATTTGCGACGGGTTGCTGCCGAGGACACCGGCGGCCTGACCGACCGAGAGAAGCACGAAAGCGAATTCACCGCCTTGCGATAGAGCAAAAGCCAACCGGCGCGACGGTCCCGCCTCAAGCCCCTGCCAACGCCCCAACAGAAACAGAATGATCGACTTCACGACGATCAGCGACAGCGTCAACGATATGATCAGCGCTGGCTCAGCAATCAGAAGTCCGAGGTTCAGCGACATGCCGATGGCGGTGAAGAAGATCCCGAGCAGCAAGCCTTCGAAAGGAGCGATGTCCGCCTCGAGCTCGTGGCGGTAGCTGCTTTCAGCGAGAAGAGCACCTGCGATGAAGGCTCCAAGCGATGCCGACAATCCGACGGCTTCCATGATCAGCGTGATGCCGACGACCGTCAAAAGTCCGGCCGCCGTCATAGCTTCTTTCACGCGCGACAGCGCCACGAGACGCAGAAACGCATCAAGCACATACCGCCCGACGACGACAACGAGAACGATTGTCCCGAGCCCCTTGGCAAACGCAAAATAGTCGATCACCGGCGCCGCCTTGGCAGCCGTCACCGCGAAATACGGCGCAAGCGCAATGAGCGGAATGGCGGCGAGGTCCTGGAACAACAGCACCGAGAACGCGAGCCTGCCGTGCCGGCTTGAAAGTTCCTTGTTCTCTTCGAGAACCTGCAAAGCAAAGGCTGTCGAAGAGAGCGCGAGAGCTGCGCCTGCGAATAGCGACGGCTGCCACTGCGTGCCGAAAAACAGAATGCCAACGAACGCGAGCGCGATCGAGGTAATCGCCACCTGCAATGTACCGATGCCGAAGATGGCCTGCCGCATGGCCCAAAGTCGCTTGGGGCGCAGCTCCAATCCGATCAAAAACAGCAGCAGAACGACGCCGAATTCCGCGAAGTGCAGAACTTGCTGCGCATCGTGCTCCGAAAATAGCCGCCCGACGCCGTAGGGTCCGAGCACCACGCCGGCGATGAGATAGCCAAGAACAGCCGCGATGCCGAGCCAGCGGGCGAGCGGTGCTGCAAGCGCCAAAGCCGCGAGGAGGATGGCAAGTTCGTGGAGTGTCACTCTGTCTTTCCCGCTGTTCTGGCTATGCGGCGGCTGCCGCGAAGTTACACCCGGCCCACAATAGCTAACCAACCATGTTGTATGACAACCCGAATCCGGGCCGTAGGAAAAGGGGGTAACATCTTGCCCGCGCGAAAACCGTGGCACGCGCGTGCGACACATTGCATTTGAATTTAAGCTTAGAGCATCTGAACTCGGCGTCTGCAGTTCAAGGCAGCGGATGTGCCTCGACGACCAGACCGCCGGCCTCCTGCCAGCCGTCGCTTCCGTCGCGATACCACGCGACATTTTTATAGCCGTAACTCAAGGCGCGCTTCGCAGCGTTCCAGCTCATCCAGCAATTCCTGAGACAGAAAAAGACGAGCGTCTTCGACTTGTCGCCCTTCGTCAGCATGTCGAGGTTGCGCTGAAAATAATGGGAGGCGTCGGCCGACAACACGCCATAACCGACATTCGTCAGCCACACCGCGTCTTCGATCGTCATGTGCGATGGATCGCGCCAGATCGTGCCGGGCGGCAGACCTTCGGGTTTCGGCGGATGCGGATAAACGTCGATGAAGACCGCAGTCTTCTGAGACCATAGCTTCATCGCCGCGGCGCTCGAAAGAACCGTCGCGCCTTCGAGCGTCAGCGGGACGGGCTTTCGATAATTGTCCGTGCGGTATGAGTGCGGTTCGGGAGGTGGCTCGCCGGTGGGTGCGGGGCCTGAAACGTCCTCCTCGGCATGACCGTCGAGGGCAACCGCGACTGGCATCCAAAGCGCGACGCCAAAGCTCAGCGCAACGAGCATCAAAAGACGCGGCAGAACCATCTCAGACACATCTCTTGCCGATTGCCCCGCGTGCAAATTGAAGGAGTGAGAAGCGGCGAACGAAGTCCGCCGCTTCTAAAGTGACGTCTCGCACCTTACGGCGATGCCGAAGCAGGAGCCGGTGACGGCGCCGCCGCCGCATCTCCAGCCGGTGCCGGCTCCGCCGAGGCTGACGTGCGCGGCTTGGTGATCCTCTCCGTCGAAGTATCGTCATCGACGAGCAGCGGCACGCCGTAATCGAGCAGCACCTTGTCGATATCGCCCTGCCGTTTGCGAATGACGTCGTTGAGCTGGCGCTTCCAAGCATCGTCGCCGTTGCGCACGCCCATCGTGATGCGGAAGGCGATCTTCGCCGCGCCCGTTTCTTTGACGAGAGGAACGACGACGAGCGGCTCGCCGTCCCGTGCGGCCCAATAGGCCGCGATCGGGCCCCACAGAATACCGGCGTCAACATCACCCTTGCGGATGTCGTCCACCATGTCTTTGGCCGGATTTGCATAGCGGCGGTCGACGATCATCGGATAGCCGTGCACGTTGCTCATCAAGCCGTAACGCGCAGCGAGCGTACCGCCCGCCGAACCCTGCTGAACTCCGATCTTCTTTCCCTGAAGGCGCGGATCGGCAAGCGTGTCGACGCCATCGAGACCAGTACCCTTTTTGTAGATGAGCGCCGACGTCGAACGATAGATCGCGTTGGTATTGAGCACGAGGTCGTCACCCTGGCCCCAGCCGATGACGAGATCGCAGCGCTTGGCGCCGAGCGTCATGCGCACGAAACCCGTGGCCTTGGGAAACCACGTATAGACGACCGGCAGCTTCAATTCATCGCCGATGATGTTGGCGATCTTGTTTTCGAAACCTTCTTCCTTCTGATCTGAAAACGGAAGATCTGCGGGATCGGCGCAAACGCGCAGCTGCTGCCTGTTGACGAGATCCGCCTTGGGCGCATCGGCAGCGCGAGAAGGAAGTGCGAAAGCAAATATCGAAATGGCTGCGCAAACTCCGAGAGCCAATGCAGGCACTGGAATGGATGAAATCTTGAGCGCTTGTTTCCTCACATTGGTAACCTTTTTGTTATGGCGGCGTGAACGTCGCGGCTCCTGATATGGAGTGGGGGCACGTCGCAAATGCGACCCGCCCCCTCTAAGCCTTTGCTAGCGATATCTTGGCGATCTAGCGCGACACCGACGCGCCGGACCATCAATCAAGTCTGCCAATCATATGATGAGAACTGGACAAGTTTCCAGATCCTCAGCCCGTGCATTCGTCAGCAGCCTTTTTGGCTTCCGGCGAGATATCTTCGCGGCCATTCGGACGGCCAGCAGGCATACCTGTCTTGGGGTCGGTCGCGTTCTGGGAACGTGCCTTAATGTACGTATAGATATCATCGATGTAGCACATGATGTTCTTGTCTTCGCCGAACGCCGGCATGACGTACTCCGTTCCGGCGCGGTTCACGACGCGGCCGCTCGAAACCGTCGCGATGAACGTATTGTAATCCATCGTCTTCAAGCTGTCCGCCAGCGCAGGAGCGAAGGTGCTGCCGAGAGCGTTCGGACCGTGGCACACGTGGCAAGCATCGTGATAGCGGCGGAAGCCGTTCCACGTACCCCAGTCAACCATGTAATCCTTCGTGACGACGGGCACGGGGTCGCCGTCCTTGTTGCGATAGCGGCCATCTTCAAACTTGATGCCCAGGCTCTTGGCGAGCTCACTGACTGGGTTGGTATAGACGGCATCGCCATCTGCCTTGCGCGATCCCAGCGGCGGCGCGTTCGGATCGTCAGGATTGGGAGCAGCCGACGAGGCAGCGGGAGCTGCAGGTGCGGTAGCTTCGGCGACCTTCTGAGGCGCTTCGGCTGCAGGCGCTGGCGCCGGAGCCGCTTCAGCCTTCTTCTCGGGCACGGCGGCCGGGGCCGGAGCTGCGGCCTCTACCGGCTTCGCGGGTTCGGCAGCAGGGGTCGCGGCAGCCTCAGACTTCGCTTCCGGAGCGGGAGCTGATGTCGATGCTGCAGGCTTCTCTTCCGGCTTGTTCTGTTCTTGGCAAGCGGCAGCGCCCGCCGCGGCGCAGGCCATCAGAGCGACGGCCATTCTCTTACTAAACTTGTTCACGAGGTTCCTCTTCATCCTGTCAATTATTTCCACGAGTCCACTCTGCACTGACCATTTCCCGATCCTTTTTTTTATTATCGTGGATCGTGGATGGTGAGCCGCCGTTCGCCGAGCATCCGCTTGTAGCGTCGCATTTATAAGCGAAAGAAGATCGCCACTTGTCGCGCCGTCGTTTGTATGCGGCCGTTAGTTTCTTAGGACAAGGACTGATTACGGACAGCAAAGAGCCGGCGCAGGTTTCCCCGCACCGGCTCCCCTATTTCTAGGCTCGCGCCTTATGGGAGAGCGAACACGGTGAGCGAGCCACCGAGGTTCGTGTACTCCGAAAGACCGGCGTAGCCACCGACAGCACCGAGACCATCGGTCGGGTTCGTCAAGCCAGCAGCAAGACCGATACCGGCCCAACCACCAACGCCCGAGAAGATGCCAACGTACTGCTTACCGCCGTGGCTGTAAGTCATAGCGTTGCCGATGATGCCCGACGGCGTCTTGAACTTGAAGAGCTCCTTGCCATCCTTCTGGTCGACGGCTTTGAAGTAGCCTTCGAGCGTGCCGTAGAAGGCAACGCCGCCAGCGGTGGTCAGAGCGCCCGACCATACCGAGAACTGCTCAGGCTTCGACCAGACGATCTTGCCCTTTGCACCGTCCCAAGCGATGAAGTTACCCATACGCTTCGGTTCATCCGGACCCGGGAACATGGACAGCGTGGCGCCAACGTAAGGCTGACCAGCCGTGTACGAAACCTTGAAGGGTTCGTAGTCCATGCAAACGTGGTTCGTCGGAACATAGAACAAGCCGGTCAGCTTCGAGAACGAAGCCGGCTGCTGGTCCTTGGAACCGAGAGCCGCAGGGCAAACGCCCTTCGTGTTGACGTCTGCGCCGTTCTTGAACGTCGAGTACTTCGCGACGCGGATCGGACGGCCATAGTCCTTAGAGGACTTGTCCATGTCGATGCCGGTTGCCCAGTTCACGACCGGATCATACTTCTCAGCGACGAGAAGCTCGCCCGTTGCACGATCCCAGGTGTAGCCGAAGCCGTTACGGTCAAAGTGAGTTGCCGTTTTGCGCTTCGTTCCATCGAAATCGAGCTCAGCGAGGATAGGCTCGTTGATGCCGTCATAGTCCCACTCGTCGAACGGCGTCATCTGGTATGCCCACTTGGCAACACCGGTGTCGACGTCACGAGCGAACATGGTCATCGACCACTTCTGGTCGATCGGCTTGCCATCCGGTCCCGCACGCTGTGCAGGGTTCCAGGTCGAGGGGTTGCCGGTTCCGTAGTAGATCAGGTTGAGTTCCGGATCGAAGGCCATGTAGCCCCAGGTCGAACCGCCACCGATCTTCCACTGATCGCCGTTCCAGGTCTTGAGCGAGGAGTCCTTGCCGACCGGCTTGCCGAGCGACGTGGTCTTCTCGGCATCAACGAGGATGTCAGAGTCCGGGCCCATCGAGTAGGCGCGCCAGACCTTCTTACCGCTGTTGATGTCGTAGGCGGTGACGTGGCAACGAACGCCGAATTCAGCGCCCGAGATACCGATGATCACCTTGTCCTTCGTGACAAGCGGAGCACCCGTGCCCGTCTCACCCTTCTTCGGATCGCCGTCGACGACCTTCCACAGTTCCTTACCGGTCTTCGCGTCGAGAGCGACGAGAGCGGTATCGGCCTGGTGGAGGAAGATCTTGCCTTCGGCGTACTGCACGCCACGGTTAACCGTGTCGCAGCACATCACGGGGATGACCGAGGGGTCCTGCTTTGGCGTATACTTCCAGATGATCTTCTGCTCGTCGGCGAGGTTCAGCGCGAACACGATGTTCGGGAACGCCGAGTGAAGATACATCGTGTCGCCGATGACGAGCGGGCCGCCTTCGTGACCACGAAGAACGCCCGTCGAGAACGTCCATGCCACTTTGAGCTGGCCAACGTTTTCGGTGTTGATCTGGTCCAGCGTCGAGTACCGGGTGCCGGCATAGTCGCCAGACTGCTGTGCCCAGTTATTCGGATCGCTCGACAACTTGGCAACGTCATCGTTCGCCCAGACGGGCGCCGAGAACGCGGCTGTTGCGAGCAAACCGTAGGCGAATGCACTTTTGCGCATCGCGCTTCCTCCATTTTGAGAAAAGTCTTGCCACGCTTGCAAGTCGAACCCGAGAACTCCCGATATCTCCTTCTCCGATCTTGGGAATTGCGGGATTTTTTTCCCGTCTTTGCCCCATCGGAGGAGAAGCTCTTCACGAAACCGTGTAGAAACCGATAGTCCTCGTGAACGGGGGGCATGTAGACACTTTTTTTTTAAGCCCGCAACACGAAGTGCGACACTCATTCGCCTGCGGCAAATTAGGACAATACGACTGACCCAAAATATCCCTGTATTTACGGGGAAAATTTGCGCTGCACCAAAAATGCTGCGGCGCACGTCTAATTGTTTCCGAGTGTTGAAAAATAGCCCCAATGGCGAGGAATTTTCGGGCGTTGGTGAAAAGTTCAGAAGGAAAATGCTATTTCAGCCCATTCACAATTGGTGAAGAACTTGAATGCCGCCAATTCCCCCTTTCTCAGCAAAACCTTCCCGCAAGGACTTCCTTCGCGGCGCCACGCTTGCCGCGCTTCTGCCGCTTTTGCCTCGGCTTTCCCGCGCTGAGGCAGAAAGAATCGGCGTGATCGAGATCGCACCCGGAATCTTCGTTCACGTCGGTAAGTACGAATTGGTTAATAGTGAAAATCGCGGAGATATCTCCAACGCGATCTGCATTATCGGCGCCTCGGCTGTAGCCGTCATCGACACGAGCGGCTCCTATGAGGCCGGTAAGGATCTTCGCGAGACTATCTCCAAGATCACCGACAAACCCGTTCGCTACGTGATCAACACGCACATGCATCCAGACCATGTGCTGGGGAACGCCGCCTTCAAATCGCCGACAGTCGAATTCGTCGGCCATTATAAGCTGCCGGCGGCTCTGTACGCGCGCAAGGACAGCTATCTGACGAACGCACGTCAGCGTGTCGGCGACGCGGCCTTCGCCGGCACTGAGATCATTCCACCGGCCGTGCTCGTCAATGACACGCTCGACCTCGATCTCGGCGGCCGGACGTTGACTCTCAAGGCACGCCCAACGGCGCACACTGACAACGACCTGACGATTTTCGATTCCGCGACGGGCACATTTTTTCTCGGCGACCTTCTCTTCTCCGATCACATTCCAACGCTCGACGGATCGATCGTCGGTTGGCTCAATCTCATCCCGGTGCTGAAGCAGGAAAAAGCCGATCGCGCCGTGCCGGGGCACGGACCGAAGACGATGCCTTGGCCCGACGCGATCGCGCCCGTGGAGCGCTATCTGAATGTTCTGGCCGGTGACGTTCGAAGGATGATCAAAGACGGCAAGACGATCGAGGAAGCCGTCGCTACCGCCGGACAATCGGAGCGCGGCAAGTGGGCTCTGTTCGACGAGCATCACCCGCGCAACGTTACAGCGGCCTTCACCGAGCTGGAATGGGAATAGCAAAGCAAAGGGCGCCCGAAGGCGCCCCGAACTGAGATAATGGTACGCAGCTTCCTAGAAGCAGCGAAGCTCGCCCTCGACTTGGGCGCGTCTCAGGTTTTTCACCTTCTCCTGAAACTCTGGCGCGTGCGTCCAGGCGACGTTTTCGCCGCCACGCAGGCCAACGGACACGAGCGTCTCGGCCTCTTCATATTGGCTGTAAGGCAAGATGTTCGCGATCTCGTCGATCGAGCACGAGCACTTCTCGAGCATTGCGCGATTCTGGCCATTCACGGCCATGCACGCATAAACGTAATCGGCGCGCGCTGTCGTCGGGTAGTCGTTCGGCGGCAGCTCCTGAGCTGCGACGCGTCCCGCGGAGGCGGAAATCAGAACAGCCGCCGCTGCGAAAAGTCCGCTGCAAACGCGGACCGCGAAGCGCTTTGTCATTTCACGTCTCCTACACCCTCGAGGGTTGTCGTCTCTTCAAGCGTCGGCGAGTTCTTGTCGGTATTTGTGTACTCCGAGGTCATCTTCGCGAAGTATCCCGGAATTTTTTCCGACAACGCTATTGTAAACGTCGCGCCCTCGAACCCGTTCATCTTCCCTTTTGCGGGATCGTTAACGTAGGGCGTCGCAGTCACCTTGTAGCCTTCGACCGGCTGACCTTTGTAGACAATCGTCGCCGGAGTCATCGTCGCGCCGTCGCCGAGATACTTGCTAAAGGTCCCCTTGAGATAGGCGCTATCCCCGCCGGCCAGCAGGCGGAAATGCGCAACTGCGTTATCCAGGAAGACGATGAGCATAGGGTTGCCGTCCATATCGGTGATCCGCTGCGGTTCGCGGGCCCTATCCCCCGAATACATCTTGATCAGCACGTTTTTCTTGCCGGGCGCACCATCGCTTTCGATCTTCACGACGATATCGTCAGTGAAGCCCTCGCCGAGCGCCTTTGGATTGGAAGGCTTGCGCTCGAATTTATAGACGAGGTCGGTTCCCGGCGCGATCGCGGCGATATGCGGACGATCGAAGAGGATCTCCGTCAGCTTCGGCGTCTCCGCGGCAGTGGCGCCAATGGCACCCAGGCAAATAACCGCGAACGCCGCAATACCGGCCCTGCGGAACAAAATTTTCGACATGTGGGGCGATCCTCCAGATCGTCTATTCGGGATTTTTTGTCCGGCTGTGTAGCGGGACCGGGAAGGCTTGACCAGATGACTTGCCAATTTCAGTCAATGACCGTGCCAATGGTCCCCGTTTCCGGAATGCAAGATTGCCATAGGATGCCGGAAGATCGGAAAGTCTCAACTTACAAGGCAGTAACACGGGAGCTGGAAGGCCCGGCCACCGGAGCGGATCGTCACCGGATGAATTTACCGAACGCCCGGGGCCCGTTCCCGACCGGGGCCCTTCCGGTCACCTTGAGGCTTAGCGGATCGATCCGCAGCAGGACGTCGTCACCCCAGCAGGCGACGTAAACATTCGTCTCGCCGGCATCTGCCTCGATGCCCTCGGGGTGATCGCAGGCGTCGATCCGTTTGATGGGAGCAAGCGTCCCCAGATCRAAAACGGTGATCGTTCCCCCATATTGATCGGTGACGAACCCCCTCCCCTGCGCCAGGGCCACCGCGTAAGGCCGCCGGCCCGTCGGCACCTTGCCGACAACCGTTCTTGTCGCGATGTCGATTACGGTGACGTCGTCGCTTTTGACGTTGGCCGTAAAGGCCCGCATCCCGGACTTATCGATGGTGATGCCGAAAGGGCGGCTGCCAGTCGCGACCGTTCCCAAACGCGTCCGCGTCGCGACATCGATAATGGAAATGGCGTCGCTGTCCCGGTCCGCTGAAAGCAGCAAACGGCCGTCCGGCGTCACCGCGATCCCCGACGGAGAGAGCCCGACGGCGATCTCCCCCGCAACAGCAAACTTGACCGTGTCGACGACGATCAGCTTATGCGCATACCAATCGGCGACATAAACTTCGGGAAGCGTGGGATGCGCGGCAATCCCGAGCGGTGCGCCGCCGAGAACCAGACGCCGCTTCACAGCATGCGAAACGGCGTCGATCTCGATGAGCTCTTTGCTGTCCGGGGCCGTAACATACGCGGTCGCCTTGTCGGGCGAGAGAGCGACCCCGGCGGGTTTGCCGCCGACGCCGATACGGCCGGTTTCTTTCATCGCTTCGAGATCGACGAAAGAAACGCTGTCGGCTGGCTGATCCGTTACGATCGCCTCATGAGCGACGGCGGGCGCGATGGCAGGTACGCCCTCCGGGCCGAGCAGCGCGAGCAAGCAAAGGCCGAACCCGCGCCCGAACCTCTTGAAACGCAAGAGTCCTATCAGCTTCCACCCTCGATCTTCTTCTTCAACGCCGCGAGCGTCGAGGTGTAGAGATCCTTGATCGCCTTGAACGCGACTTCGTCCGAAAGCTCCGGCGGCGGATCGTTAAGCATGTAGCCGCGGTAGAACGCGCCCTTCCACTCGACCGTCGACTTGTCGCCGTTCGCCGTCACCGTGACGTGGGAGGAATAATCGTTGATCGGCAGAACCTTCACATCGACCTTGGTGATTTCGTACCCGAAAGAGTGCTCCGCGGCGTCGTACTTGTCGAGCTGCTCCTCGACCGTACCGCCGCTCTTGAGCGTCAGGGTGCGCGTTGCGCCAACGTCGTTGCCGCCCTTGCCTTCCGTCTTGGCGACGGCCGGGATCCAGCTCCCGTCCTGGAAATTGCCGATCACGGCCCAAACCTTGTCGGCCGGGGCGTTGATCTCGATGGACTCAACGACTTTCTGACGCGACGGGCCGTGCGCCCATGCCGGAGCGGTCGAAGACAGCGGTGCCAGGCCGAAGATTGCTGCGGCGATCAGCAAGCGTTTGAGCATACATTTCCTCCGGAAATTTTATGATGCGATGGCCGGGTCGGTGGCCCGGGGATCGAGCGGGGGACATTAGGCAGGTTTCATTATCTACGGAAAGACGGCAAAATGTGTCGCATTCGAAGTGACCGTTCGCAACGCTTGACCGCCCGGGTAACGTTGTTTTACCTGCGGCCGCGTGCTTTGGTCGAATCCCGCCGGTTGCAAGACCAGGGGCCATGAGGAGCAGGATTTGGAACCTGAAAAGTCGAGTAACGGCGCCAACCACTATCAAAACGTCGCCTGTCCTTTTTGCGGCATTCTTTGCGACGATCTGGAAATCGGACCGTCTGGTAGCGGACTGAAGGTTCTGAAGAACGGCTGCGTGAAATCGGTAGCCGGCTTCGAACGCCCACTCACCGAGCCCAAGCCGCAAGTCGACGGCAGAGACGTGACGCTGGACGAGGCGATAGCGGCTGCGGCCCGTTTGATCCGAGAGAGCCGCCTGCCGGCCTTTGGCGGTCTCGGCACCGACGTCGATGGCGTTCGCGCGACCATCGCCCTTGCCGAAAAGGGTGGCGGTGTCGTCGACCATGCGCTGAGCGACGCTCAGTACCGCAACTTCAGAGTGCTGCAGTCCTCCGGCTGGGTGTTGACGACGCTCACCGAGGCGCGCAACCGCGCCGACCTGTTCATCATCGCCGGAAGCGACGTTCACAAATTGCATCCCCGCTTCTTCGAACGCATCGTTTGCAACGAAGCCTCGATGTTCTCCGATAACCCGCCGAAGCGAACGGTCGTGTTCCTCGGCGAAGGCCTGGATCAGTCCGCCGTCATCGGGAAAGAGCGCATCGGCGAGGTCGTGACGCTGCCGGTGAAGGCCGAGCGGATCGCCGAAGTTCTCGACGCCATGCGCGCGCTGAACAAAGGTGCAACGATCCCGGGCGACGACATCGGTGGTCTGCCGCGCGCGGCCGTCGACGATCTTTTCGCCCGCTGCAAGGCAGCGAGCTATGGCGTCGTCGTATGGGCTCCGCCGAGCCTGGGCTTCCCAAGCGCCGATCTGACCGTCCAAGCTATCTCCGAGTTCGTGAAAGACATCAACCTGACGTCGCGCTTCGCGGGCCTCGCCCTCGGCGGCAACGAAGGGGCCGTCTCCGCAGGCGCCGTTTGCGGCTGGCAGTCGGGCTTCCCGCTGCGAGTCTCCTTCGCGAGCGGCAAGCCGGATTACGATGCGGAACGCTACGCGATCAGCCGCTTGCTCTCTGCGAAGGAAACCGATCTGCTGCTGTGGATCGCGTCCTTCTCGCCCGATCTGACCCCGCCGGATACCGATGTTCCGACGATCCTGCTCGCTACGCCGTCGGTCAAACCGCCGCGCACACCGAAGGTCTATATTCCCGTCGGCACGCCCGGCATCGACCATGCCGGAACGATGGTCCGCGTCGACAACGTCGTATCGCTGCCACTGCGCAAGCTGCGCCAGTCGAACCTGCCCAGCGCCGCCAGCGTGCTCGAAAAAATTGAAGCTGCCCTCTAGACCCCATACCGAGATCGATATCGATAATGTTGATTAAGCTCACCGGCGGCAAAGTCTACGACCCCGCAAATGGCGTTGACGGCGAGGTTCGCGATATCTTCATCGAGAACGGCCGCATCGTCTCTCCCGAGCCGACCGCCAAGGTCGATCACGAATACGCGTTGCATGGCCGTGTCATCATGGCTGGCGGCATCGATCCGCACTCGCACATCGGCGGCGGCAAGATGACGATCGCCCGCATGATGCTCCCCGAGGATCACATCGGCAATGAAGTCGCGCGCACGGAATTGACTCGCGCCGGCGTTGGCCACGCCGTCCCCTCGACGATGACGACAGGCTACCGTTACGCCGAGATGGGCTACACATCGGCCTTCGAGCCCGCGATGCTGCCCGCGAACGCCCGTCAGGCGCACATGGAGATGGCCGACACCTCGATCATCGACAAGGGCGCCTTCGTGATGCTCGGCTCTGACGACTTCTTCTTGCGTCAGCTCGCCGCCAAAGCCGACTTCTCGGCCATCAAGGATTACATCGCCTGGACGATGCACGCCGCACAGGCGATCGCCGTGAAGGTGGTCAACCCCGGCGGCATCAGCGCCTTCAAGTTCAATCAGCGGAAGCTCGATCTCGACGAGAAGCACACCTATTACGGCGTGACGCCGCGCGATATCATCGTGAACCTGGCGCGCGGCCTGAACGAGTTGGGCGTGGTCCATCCTCTGCACGTTCACGGCTGCAACCTCGGCGTCCCCGGCGGCTACGAGACGACGCTCGCGACGATCAAGGGCGCGGAAGGCCTGCCGATCCACCTCACGCACATCCAGTTCCACAGCTACGGCACCGAAGGCGACAAGAAGTTCTCCTCCGCCGCCGCGCAGATTGCCGAAGCGGTCAACGCCAACAAGAACGTTTCGTGCGACGTCGGCCAGGTCATGTTCGGGCAGACCTGCACGGCATCGGGCGACTCGATGCGCCAGTTCGTCAACACGCGCTCCGCCGATCCGAAGAAATGGGTCGTGATGGATATCGAGTGCGACGCGGGCTGCGGTGTCGTCCCCTTCAAGTATCGCGACAAGAGCTTCGTCAACGCACTGCAGTGGGCGATCGGCCTCGAGTTGTTCCTACTCGTCAACGACCCCTGGCGTCTGTTCCTGACGACCGACCATCCGAACGGCGGTCCGTTCACATGGTACCCGCATCTCATCCGGCTCCTGATGGATAAGAACTTCCGTCGGGACATGATGCAGAAGATCAATCAGGACGCGCTGCAGTATTCGACGCTTGGCTCGCTCGACCGCGAATATTCGCTCTACGAAATCGCGATCATGACGCGCGCCGGTCCGGCGAAGAGCCTCGGCCTCGTAGATCGCGGCCACCTTGGCGTCGGCGCCTGGGCGGACATCACCGTCTACGACGACAATCCCGACCGCGAAGCCATGTTCACGACGCCCGAGCTTCTCTTCAAGAATGGCGAGCTGATCGTGCGCAACGGCAAGATCGTCAAGGTCGTCAACGGCGGAACGCACGTTGCCCGGCCGAACTACGATCGAAGCATCGAGAGGTCTTTGAAGCGCTATTTCGAAGATTTTCACACGGTCCGCATGGATAACTTCCGTCTCTCAGACGATGAAATCATCAACGGCGGCCGCGGTTCGCTGATCATCCAACCGACCAGGGCGCGCGCAGCATGAGCAAGACGGTCAACGGCGTCGTCATCGACGATACCTTCGCCGAAGCTTTCGGCATGAGCGGAACCGGCATCATCATCACAGCCGATACGCTGAAGTGGGCACGCATCGCCGCAACGGTCGCGACGGGCTTCGGCACGTCCGTCATCGGCTGCGGCGCCGAATGCGGCATCGACAAGGAATTGTCGCCGGATGAAACGCCGGACGGCCGCCCGGGCGTCCGCATCCTCATCTTCGGATTCTCGCCCGACTCGCTCGTTCCGCAAATCCGCAACCGCATCGGCCAGTGTGTGCTGACGAGCCCAGGCTCAGCCTGCTATGCGGGTTTCAAGGCGGATAAGACGATCGGCCTCGGCAAGGGCCCGCGGTTGTTCGGCGACGGATACCAAACGGCGAAGAAACTCGGCGGCACCCGCTACTGGCGCGTGCCCGTCATGGACGGCGAGTTCGTTGTCGAAGAGGAGACCGGCCTGACGACCGACGCCGTCGGCGGCGGCAACATGCTCATCCTTGGCACCGACCGGACCGGGCTTCTCGAAACCGCCGAAGCTGCGGTCGATGCCATCGCCAAGGTCGATGACGTCATCACGCCCTTCCCTGGCGGCATCGTCCGCTCGGGTTCAAAGGTCGGCGCCAAGTACGCCGGCATGTTTGCTTCGACGAACGACGCCTTCTGCCCGACGCTTCGCGGCACCGTCAAAAAAACTGAGCTGGCGCCCGACACGCTCGCCGTCCTCGAAATCGTCATCGACGGCCTGACGTCGAAGGCGGTCGCCGACGCTATGCGCGCCGGTCTCAAAGCCGTCACCGATACCGGTGCCAAACGCGGCGTCACGCGGATCACTGCCGGCAACTACGGCGGCAAGCTCGGACAGCATCACTATCATCTGAAGGATCTCATCTGATGAGCGGCTTCACGCTGCGCCTCAAGGCGCCCGCGACCGAGCGGATGACGCTCTCCGGCATAACGCCCGCAAAACTCTCGGCCCTGTCCGCGCATGAAATCGCGCGCCTCGACGTCGGCATCGAAAAGGGCGGCCTGGCGCTCGGCGACGCCTTCGACATTTCAGGCAGCGCTGGCGAGGTCCTTACCATCGAAGGCGCAACACCCGAGCTCGATTTCATCGGCGCGGGTCTCGACAGCGGCACGATCCGCGTCATTGGCGATGCCGGCTCCTATGCCGGCCGCAAGATGGCTGGTGGCAAGCTCGAAATTCACGGCAATGCCGCGCATTTTCTAGCCTCCGGATCGACCGGCGGCATGATCCACGTCCGCGGCAACGCTGGCGATAATCTCGGTGGTATGATCCCCGGCGATCGCTTCGGCATGCTCGGTGGCATCACGGTCGTCGAAGGCAACATCGGCTCGCGCGCGGGTGACAAGATGCGGCGCGGCGTCGTCGTCGTCCGCGGCAAAACCGGTTCGCACACCGGCTCTCGAATGATCGGCGGCACCATCTGGGCCGAGGGCGGCATTGGGCCGGAACCCGGTCTGATGATGCGCCGTGGCACCCTGATCGGTCCGAGCGTCGAGAAACTGCTGCCGACCTTCGTCGACACCGGCAAACACGATCTCGTGATCACGCGCGTCATCTCGCGCTACCTGAAATCGGTGCTCGGTGACTTGGCTCCGAAACCTATGCCCTTGTTTGTCCAGAAGATTGGCGGCGACCTGGCGACCATCGGGAGAGGCGAAATCCTGCTGCCGGCGGCCTGACGCGTTTAATTTGACAGCTTTTTTCCGATTGGGCTCACCTGAAACAAACCTTCGAGCCGCAACGTCATCGTATGGTCAAGTACCGCTGACGCCCAATCCGGAAAACCGCCATGCTTGCAATCGTTCTTTCCGCCTGCCTCACGAACGATCCGAATGTCTGCCGCGATTACAAGATTCCGATCGATGCGGACGTCGACGCCATGACATGCATGGTCGAGGCTCCTCCGCATTTCGCGAAATGGGCCAATGAGCATCCTGGCTGGCAGGTGACGCGTTGGCGTTGCGCTTCCACTTCTGAAAACGACATCTGACCTGTGGCCCGGCAGCTACCGGGCAAAGTTCGTCTTCGAATAGATGGGCGCTTCCAAGCCGCTCACCTCGATGACGAATTTTTGCCGGATCGCCCGCTCGAAATCGGCATAGCCTTGCGCAGGAAGCACGAAGCTTCCCGGGCCCGCCATGACGTGCTCACGATACCACTGCTCGAGGGGATGCTTGCCGCCGGGAACCGCCTTGGGCAGCAGCGCCGAGTCCTCTGGCGTATCGAGCAGGATCGGCAGACCGTTGATCGTGACGCCATTGCTGACGAGCTCGTTGCGAACGGTATCGATGGACTCTTCCGCGTTGCAGTTGTCCGGTCCATCCCCCGAAACATCGATAAGAATGCGGGCGGCCTTGGCCGGAATTTGCGGAACGATTTTATCGTTCGCCGACCTCAGCATGCGCGTCATGCAAGTGAACTCACCGCCCTGTTGCGGCAACGTCCGAACCCGCTTCGCAGCCGCAAACGCGTCGGCCTTGTTGGCGATCCGGATCCACGGAATGACGAAGGACGGCGTGTCTGCCCACGTCACCATGGAGAACAGAATGCCGCCGGACGATCCGCCCGTAATCGCGTCGATGACGCCGGGGTCTTCAAGCGCCTTGGCTATCCCCTCCATCTGCAGTCGGTAACGTGCTTCGTCGACCGAGTTCGAGACATCGACGGAGACGACCAGCGCCGTGTCGACGGGCGCCCCCTCCTGCGCCCATACCGCGAGAGCGCCAGCCAAGAACGTGCCGGCAGCCATGACAGCGGAAATCGCCGCCCGCCGCTGTTTGAAAAAGCTGAAAATGGAGAGAACTCCCGCGGGCATCGCACGGCACCAGATGCCGCACCTATATTCCATACCTATCAAACAGATTTTTTCCCGCCAAGCGCTCCCTGGTGCCTCCGCCGGAACCCCTAGACCGATTGGCCAGGCTTCGGCATCGCGGCCGATGAAGCTGTACGCCCGCGCGCTGAGTCGGATGCCGATACGCGGATGTCGGCCTGCAGGGTCAACAGCTCGCAGAGGATCTGCATCACGCGATTTTCGGAGCGCTGGCACGGTGGCGAGGCCGCCGAGTGGGGCTGCCGCCGCCCTCAGCATTTTTTGCCGTCCCGCGCTGTTCCCGGCGGAACAGAGGTCTCAGGTCCCTCGTGTGTTAGAATGTGGTTAACGGCGGCGATGCCCCGTTCTTCCGGTCCGCAAAAACGCCCGACCGCCCGTGATCCCATGATTTTGATCACGATACTGATCGAGCACGCATTTCCTGTCCTCGTGCGGCAGTCCGGCCGGATGCCTTCGCTCACAAAGGAGAGCACCATGTCGAGAACGTTTCTTCTCATATGCGCCGGCGGAGCCCTTGCGCTCGCGACGGCCGCCTGCGGTGCCGTGGCGGCGCCGCTGAACCTTGGACCGGCACACCCACCGGGCGGCGACAACAGCCTCCAGACCCTCGTAAAGTCCGGCGGCATGCACGCTGGATCTGGAGGCATGTATAGCGGCCACCCCATGGGTGCGCCCCATGTCTACGGGCGTGCGTATTACAATCGCAGAATCGCTCGAAGCCAGTTCGCCGGACGAAGCCACCATCGCCACAACCGCTTCTTCTTCGTCGGTTATCCCTATTATTATGACGACTATTACTACGGCTACGACTCCTGCTGGTGGAGCCGCCCTCGCCACCGGTGGGTCTGCGACTACTAATGATGATCTAATCAGATCCTAGATAAGCACCCTCAACGTGCGTTGGGGGCGCTTTGCTCTTTTTGCGCGCACGCATCCGCATTGGATCTAGCGGACTCGTAAAGACACGAAACATCGACGATGATGCTTTACTTGGACACACGCTAATTAATGCTCAATCATCTTCAGGCTACGCTGCGTTTCCACCTTGCCTGTCCGCATACTCAAGGTCTGAAAAATGTTCCGTCTGCACCCAAAGCGGCAGTCCCCCTCCCTGGGCCTCGCTTCGTTGGCAATCGTTGCATTGGCATTCGTCTCGACCGTCGATGACGCCGGGGCCGCCAGCCGCCGCTCGGCTCGTCTTGAGGATGTTGCGCAGGGCTCTCTCACCGGCCCGCCCGTGATGGCGATCGTCTCACTCAGGGATCAGCGCGTAACCATTTACGATGCCGCCGGCGGCACGATGCGGTCGCGCGTTTCGAGCGGACGAACGGACTACGAAACGCCGGTCGGGATCTACAGCGTCCTGCAAAAGGAAGAGGAACACTATTCGAACGTCTACGACGACGCGTCGATGCCGTTCATGCAGCGGATCACCTGGTCCGGCGTCGCGCTCCATGGCGGCGCCCTTCCCGGCTATCCGGCGTCGCACGGATGCGTTCGCCTCCCCGAGAGCTTCGCCCAGCGCCTCTATCCGCTGACCAAAGTCGGCATGCGCGTGATCGTTGCATACGACGATGTGGCCCCCGTCGAAATCTCACATCCCTTGCTGCTGAAGCCGGCGCCCCCGCCGGCCGTCGAGTCGGCCGTCGCGATTCCAATGTCTTACCAGGATCAGGAGAGCGACGATAACGCCAGCCCATTTGAGCCCAATGTGAAGCGTTGGCCGGCACGCGTTGCCCAGCTCGAAGCTCTGAAGTCGATCGCAGCCGGCAAGCGGATTGAAGCCGATGCCGCGAACGATCAGGCCGATCAGATGACGCAGATCGTCACCGAGAAGAAAGAGCCACGCGATAAGGCGGCAAAGGCTTTGCGTAAGGCCGAAGCGGCGAAGAATGCCGCCGACGACAAACTCGCAAAGGCCGAGAAGGGACTGAACTCGGCGAAGTCTCCCAAAGCGACAAAGAACTGGGAAGAGGCCAAGGCAAAAGCCCTCAAGATCGCCGAAGACGCAACCGCTAAGGTCGCCCAGTTAACGGAGACGCTCAAGGCGGCCGAGGCCGAGTTGCAGACAGCCACGCAAAAGGCTGCCCCCTTCGTAGCGGCACGAGACGCAGCCGTCGCCCTGGCCGACGCAGCGAAACACAAGACGCAACCCGTTTCGATCTTCATCAGCCTCAAGACGCAACGCCTCTACGTCCGCCAGGGCTACGAGCCGGTATTCGAAGCTCCCGTCACGATCAGCGAGCCCGACAAGCCGATCGGCACGCACATCTACACCGCCGTCGATTATACGAACGATGGCAAGAATTTGCGCTGGACCGCCGTGACGATGGAACACAAGGGAGCGGACTACGCTTCCTACGACGACGATCGTCTCGATCAGACGAATAGCGCCGCCGACGCGCGCCAAACGGACGTCGCCAAAGCCACCGCCGCGCTCGATCGCATCACCATTTCGCCGGACGTTCTCGCGCGCGTCACCGAGGCGGCATGGCCCGGTTCATCGCTGATCATTTCGGACGAGGCGGCGAGCAAGGAAACCGCCAAGGCGACGGACTTCATCGTCCTCATCAGCACCGAACCGCAAGGCGGCATCAAAAAGCGTCCGAAGCAGTTCTTCCCCTCCGACAACTTCTATCGCGATAGCTCGTACGACTTTTATTACAACTACGATCGCTACGGCCGGCGGGGGTATTATCCGCGCCAGAAGTCGCTGTTCTGGTGGTGACTTGAGAAACCGTCGAAGCTTCGCCAGCCTTGCCTGTTCCCAAGAATAATCGGGCCGGGCGTAGCCTCACCTTGAAAATGCCGCGAGGACGTTATTGCCTCCGAAGAAACGTCTTCGGAGGAACCGTCATGAATGCCCAACCGCGGCTCGCAAGCGATATTTCGACACTCGGCGTCATTGAGCAGCTTCGCGATGCGTTGAAATATGCCGACAGCGAATTGCAGCGCCGCTGCGTCATCTCGAGCAAAATTCGAGAAGCACTCGGCGTCGCAGAACGTTTTCTCGCCAACGCCGGTCCCTGACAGGCTGTGCCGCTGACCCATTTCGGGTGAAGCTTCGAACCGAAGAGGTATCCTCAGCGGACGGCCTAACTTGGCTAGGTCGGCCGATGATCGCGGGCGCCGACTTTGAACGCGGCATCCGGCATTTCACGCGGCGACACCAGCCGCAGCAGTCCGCCAGCGCGGATCATATCGATCTCAAATCGTAGACTGCTGTTGCGATGCCCTTTCGGTCGAAGAAGTTAACGAGCCCAAGTGTTGTCTCCACACCGGTAATCGCAATCCCGCAATAGCTAGAACTGATCCGCAAAAACGCCCGAGACTGACGCAACGCCTACGCCGCATTGCGAACCCGGAGTTCAGACGTTAAGGCATCCGAGCGAATTCGGCCGAGACCTGAGCGCACCCTGAGCTGACCAGAATATTTTCTATCGCCCATAATCGATGCTGCAAGTATACAGCCCGGCAAGCAGCCGAGAGCTGTGTGGAGCCTCGATGGCAACTTTAAGGGATCACGAAAGTTGCAGCCTACGAACAAGCGGAAAAAATCCATGCAGGACCGATTGCCAGAAAAGAAGCCGGTGGCTGTCCAAAGTGTCAGCCCTGCGTCCACGCGCGCACCGCTTCTTTCGAAGCAAGCCCTGTCGGTCCTCGGCGTTCTTACTCTCATCGCTCTCATCGCGGCGGCCTATTTCTACTGGCAACACGCGAGCCTCTATCCTTCGACCGAGAATGCGCAGGTCCAGGCCAATATCGTTCAGATAGCTCCGCTCGTGACAGGAGCCGTCACGGAGGTCAAAGTCCATGACTTCACCGCCGTCAAATCCGGCGACGTCCTCGTTCAGCTCGACCGCGCGCCTTTTGAAGCCGCTCTGAAACTCGCAGAATCGCGTCTCAGCGTTGCCCAGCAGCAGGCAACTGGAGCGGGTCCGCAGGCAGCCGCCGCCAAGGCGAACGTCGAGCAAGCGCAAATTGCCGTTGACCAGGCCCGCACCGATCTCAATCGCACGACCATCAAGGCACCCGCCGACGGAACGGTCGGAAAGGTCCGCATTCAGCCCGGCGAAATCGCAAAAGCCGGCATGGGCATGTTCCCGCTCGTCGATACGGCGCATTGGTGGGTCGACGCCAATTTCAAGGAAACCGATCTCGCCCGCATCAAGCCCGGACAAACCGCCACGATCACCATCGATGCGTATCCGTCGCAGAAATTCACCGGCAACGTGGAAGCGGTCAGCCGCGCCAGCAATGCCGCGTTTTCTCTGATGCCGGCCGAGAACGCGACCGGCAGCTGGGTGAAGGTTGTCCAGAGATTTCCGGTTCGCATCGGCCTGACGCTCAAGCCAGAAGATCCCGCGATTGGCGTCGGCGCCTCCGCATACGTGATCGTCGACACCGCCGAAGAGGCGACCAGTGGCGCTAAGTGATCAGGTTGCCGATCATACGAGCACGCCGCTCCCTCAAAGGCTCCTGAGTTCGCTCGCCGTCCTGCTCGCCGTGCTCATGGTCATCCTTGACATGACCGTGGTCAACGTCGCGCTGCCCGACATGATGGGAGCGCTCGGCGCCACGCCGGACCAGATCACGTGGGTGCTGACGTCGTACATTGTCGCTGAAGCCATCGTCATTCCGATGAGCGGCTTTCTCGCCGAACGGTTCGGCCGCAAGAACGTTCTCGTCGTCAGCGTTGCCGGTTTCGTAGTCGCTTCCATGCTCTGCGGTCAGTCCGGCACGCTTTTCCAGATGGTGCTGTTCCGTCTCCTTCAAGGCGCGTTCGGCGCAAGCGTCGTTCCGCTCTCGCAGGCGACGATGGTCGATACCTACGATGCGCAGAGCCGCGGCAAGGCAATGGCCGTTTGGGGAATAGGCGTTCTCCTCGGTCCGATCATGGGCCCGACGGTCGGCGGCTTCATCACCGATCACCTCGGCTGGCAATGGGTGTTCTACATCAACCTGCCGATCGGCATCGTCAACCTCGTGCTTCTCGTCGCTTACATCCAGCCGACAAAGGCCATGCGAGTGCCGATCGACTGGCTCGGCGCCGCTCTTCTGGCCATCGGCGTCGGCAGCCTCCAGATGCTGCTCGATCGCGGCAATGTCGAGGACTGGCTGCAATCGCCACTGATCGTAGTCTTGGGCATCGTATCGATCGTGTGCCTCGCCACATTCGTCATCAGAAGCTTCAACCGGCGGGATGCAATTCTGCGGCTCAACCTCTTGAAGGACCGGAACCTCGCGACGTCGTCATTTCTCATCATGGCATTCGGCGTCGGAATGCTGAGCACGATCGCGCTGCAGCCGCTCTTTCTCGAACACCTTCTCGGTTATCCCGCCAGCACGGCCGGACTCGTCATGGCACCCCGCGGTGTCGCCGTCATGATGGGCATGGTCGTCGTCGCGGCGCTGATCTCGCATGTCGATTCACGGTGGCTCGTCTTTTTCGGCCTCGTCTTGTCCACCGTCGGTACGTATGTAACGACGAGGACGTACAATCTCGAAATCGATCAATTCTGGATAATCTTGCCGACCATCGTTCAGGGCATCGGCATGGGCATGATTTTTGTGCCTCTCTCGACGCTTGCCTATCAGACCTTACCGAAGGAGGCGTCGGACCAGGCCGCCGGCATTTTCAACATCGCGCGGACCATCGGCGGATCGCTCGGCATCGCGATCGCCGCAACGATCCTGACACGCGCCTCGCAGCAGAATTGGCGAACCCTCGGCGGCGCACTCGATCCTTACAATCCCGCGCTTCATGCATGGTTCAACGCGACCGGGCTATCGGCCTCCGATCCACGGGCGCAGCAACTGCTCGGCGCTGAGCTCATGCGCCAGTCGATGATGATCGGCTTCATCGAGGCCTTCGGCTTCATCACGCTGAGTTTCCTCGTGTTGATCCCGTTCGTGATGCTGCTGAAGGATACCGGCGCGGGCTCGCCCTACGCCCCGGCCAGCACGAAATAGCGTCCCGCAAATCCACTTGGTGGGACTTTACAAGGTTAAAGCATGGCAACTTTCTGGATATGCGAAACCACTTCGCTGACCCGAAAGCGGGTTAGGTCCTTATCGATTTCGGCAACGATCTTTTCACGCGTATTGGAAGGTAGAACCTTACGCAGTTGACCGAGCATCGTCGGCGGTGCGACCACGACAAGGCGATCGAATGAGTTGCGTGCGGCATACCCGCCGAGCATTGCTCCGAGTTGGCTTGCAAAGAGAACCTCGAGCGCGCGATACAGATCCTGCTTTGGCTCGATCGAATGGCGCGTGTAACCGAGAGATTCGTGTACCCGGACAACCCTATCCCTAAATTTCAGATGGCTCGGAGTATTGTTCAGGTTGGCTTCCGAAAAGACGTGAACGTTTTTGCCTCGGCCGAAAGCTTCCAATATCCGTGCATGACCGCCATCCGTGACGAGTATCCATGTTCGCGTAGGTTTCATCGAATTTTCCTTGAACTTCGCCCGTTCACGCCTCCGCTTCGCTGTGGCTCGGACGGGACAACGAGGACGCCGCTCGATGCGTTTGCAAACGCACGACAGGTTCTGTCGTTGCTCAAGCTGTTGGAATGACCGCCGTAACCCGTGGCTAATTCCTGATCGAAATGCCGTCCGACACGCAATCACCTCAGGCAGTCCCCGCCAGTCTGAGCCTTCCGTCAGCACGAAAATCAAATGTAAGACGCCGGGCTATTCTCTGCTCAAAGCCTCTGCGCAGGATTGAAGGTCTGCTATGGAATGCTCCGATGAAATGAAGAATCTCAGCCGGCTCGTATCGATGCGAACGGCAGGATAAATGATCGGCGATGGGTTGAAACCGCGCTCCATCATCCGCTCCAGAAGCCTGCCGGTCTTCTTCACGGAACCGGCGATGACAGGGATCATTCCAAGCCCGATACTCGTCCCCGTATCGAGGCCGCGTTGTCTGCACTCCCGGAAAAACAGTTTGCAATTTTTCTGGAGACGATGGACCCGCTCCGGATCACTTCTGAGCAACCGAAGGCTTGCGAGTGCGGCGGCCGTCATGGCCGGAGGGAGTCCAACCGAGTAGACAAAACCCGGCGCGGAATACTTGAGGATTTCGATCAGCTCTGCATTGCCTGCAATAAAGCCGCCACAAGAGGCTAGCGTCTTGCTCAGCGTACCCATGAAAATATCGATCTTCTTTGGGTCGACGTTTGCGTACTCGGCAATTCCACGCCCGTTCGCACCCAGAACGCCAATGGCGTGCGCATCGTCGACCATGAGCCAGCAGCCGAAACGCTCTTTGATCGCCACGAGATCGGAAAGATTGGGGCAATCTCCCTCGGTGGAATAAAGGCCCTCGACGACGATCATCACGTTTTTAAAATGATCGCGACGTTGAAGAAGGATGCGAACAAGCGATGCCAGATTATTGTGTCTGAAAGCCTTGATTTCCGCACCGGATAATCGCGCCCCGACTTTGGCGCTGTTATGCACCAGTTCGTCGTGGACAATCAGGTCGCCCTCACCCACGAGCGTTCCAATTGTCGACACGTTGGCAGCGTGTCCGCTCACAAACAAAAGGGCATCTTCAAAGCCAAAAAATTCCGCCAGCTCCGTTTCGAGCTGACGATGCATTTCGAGGCTGCCGGAAACCATAGGACTTGCCGATATGCAAGAGCCAAACGTGTCGATAGCACTCCTCGCCGCCCGCAAAACTTCGGGGTGATCGCTGAAACCCAGATAATCGGTCCACGCGAAGTTGACGAAACGCTGTCCTTCGATGGTCACGGACGTGTTCGAGCGGCTTTCCTGAATTTTGAAGAAAGGCTCCTTCACCCCCCAAGCTCGCGCCAGCATTCGGTACTGCCGTATCGACCGGAAGCGTGATGTATTGGAAAATGCGGTAGCCTCGCGATAGCCAAATCTTTCGGCCTGTCTCGAACCAAGCAACGGTTTGATGGAGCGAATAGTAATTGATGCCATGGGCTGGACCTTTACGCTTTTCAACAAATGATGCGCCCTGAGTGACTCCAATCGAAGACCGTTACAGATGCAGCCCTGAGTCCTGTCACGGGCCGAACTCTCATCACGAGATCCATGATGAAACGTACAATCGCTACGGCATGCGCAATGATCCAAGCCTTGCGGAACAATTGCGTTTCGCCAGTCGGGCTAGCTGATCGGCCTAGTCACTTTGATCGGTGCAGGAAAATTATCTCGTCCATCGACAAACATTCTCTCGCTTCCAAGCGAAACGTGAGCACGGGCTCACAGAACGTCCGCATGCAAACGATACAATAGAAACTAGACGTTCAGTTTTGCCTCACTTAAAAATTTTAGCAGCTGCTCACAAAGGTTCGTACTCTGTCTTTGCCCGTTCGAGACGCGCGCCCTTCTGGTCTAGTCCCCATCGATGATCGAAAAAAAACTCGAGCGCTTTCCGTGTCTCCACACGCAGGAGTTCGCCCTCGAATCCATATTCCCGCCGAACGACGGTCTCCTGTTGCGCGGAAAGACCTGATTTCGGTCGCAGCCAAATGATCGCCCTGGTGTTCCAGTCCGCGTCCTCCGGCAGCAATCCCGCTGACGGCCTTTCTTCGAACGTGCTGTCGGGCTCAATCCGGACGGGCAAGTAATTCCGGAATTCCTTATGTTTGAAGCTGAAGGCTCTGAGGTGCACAATTTCGCCGTCCGACGTGAAGCGCGTCGGGGCAATCCACTGCCCTTTGTCCGTGCCCGATGTCATCGACGTATAGCGCACGTAAAGTGCTTTCTCCGACCGAATCGCTTGATAGAGATGCGCGATTATTTTTGGATCAGCGCGCCGTTCTGGCCGCGGAAGCGCGGAGAGAGGCCCTTTTTCGCCCTCGTCCGTCAGTATGCCGAAGGCCGCCGTGAGGCTGGACGGCACCAGCGGTTCATGCCGGTCTGAGGCGAAGTACGTCTTGCGAACCGTATCATAGGAAGGGGGCTTGGCGCGCGCCAACTTGAGATAGGTTCTGAAATCCAGCGCGGCCTGCGCCGTCGAGATGCCGAAGCGATCGACCAGATCCCGGCGGTTCGCCACGCCGCGCCAAGTGAGACATCTGTCGAGGAAGATCACCCGCTCTCTCTGGGCGTGCTTGAGGTCATCGAGGGTCATGACAAGGTCACTAACTTGACATGCCGCCCCATGTCCATATAAAAACTATACATGTAAAAATTATACGGATAAAACTATGAGGGTTTTGCACACGGCGGATCTGCATCTCGGGCGCCAATTCAATGGCATCCCGCTCGATGAGGATCATCAGGCAATCCTCGATCAGATCGTTGGCACAGTCGTCGATCTTCGCGCCGATGTCCTCATAATCGCGGGCGATATCTTCGATCGCGCGGCCCCACCGGCGGCTGCGGTCCGACAGTTCAATGCGTTCCTGTCACGTATCGCGGCCGAGACGTCTGCCGCCGTTGTGTTGATTGCCGGCAATCACGATTCCGGTGACCGTATCGCATCGATGTCGATCATGACCGACGCGCGCCGTGCGCTCATCCGCGGTGTCGTCAGCGCCGACGAGAAACCTCTCCTTCTCAGCGATGCGCACGGAGTCGTCGCCTTCTCCGGCTTGCCCTTCTCATACGAATTTGCGGCGCGTGAGTGCTTCTCCGACGAAACGATGCAGACACCCGAAGATGTCATGGCCGCACAGGTTGCCTCGGCCCGGCGCAATGTTCCGGAAGGCGCCCGCTGGGTCATCGTCGCCCACGCCTTCGTGGCGGGCGCTGATGGAAGCGACAGCGAACGCCCGCTTGCGCGCGTCGGTGGTGTCGAGACTGTCCGGCCGGACGTCTTCAACGGCGCCCATTACGTCGCCTTGGGCCATCTTCATCGCCCCCAGTTCGTCGGCGTACCGCACCTTCGGTATTCAGGATCGCCGTTGGCTTTCGGATTCGACGAGGCGGACGCGGCAAAATCCATGAGTCTCGTCGAAATCGACGTCGCAGGCAAAACGACAATCGAGGACATACCATTCAAGCCCCTCCGAGGCGTTCGCATCCTCAAAGGCAAGCACGCCGAGCTTCTCCTCGCCAAGCCTTCGGACAATTTCGTCAAAGCTGTTCTCACCGACGAAACTCCTGTCATCGACGCCATGAAGCGCCTGCGCGCGGTGTTCCCGAATGCCTGCGATCTGACCTACCAGCGTGAAGAACGCGCGCCGGAAATCAAGTCCCTCGCAGGAACGGGTGCAAGAGCTGCAGATCCGATCGAGGTGATCGGCGATTTCCTGAACTTCGTCAGAAACGACCCGATGACCGACACTGAGCGGGCGATCGTCGCCCCCGCCCTTCACCTCGCCCAGAACGGTGGGGAAGCGGTATGAGGCCCGTGAGACTGACAATGCAGGCCTTCGGGCCCTATCCGGGACGCGTCGTCGTCGACTTTCGCGATGCCGTCGATGCCGGGCTTTTCGGCATTTACGGCCAGACCGGATCGGGCAAGTCGACTATCTTCAGCGCCATAACGTTCGCGCTATTCGGCGCACCTACGAAGACGGATCAGGACGCGCCGTCGCTCCGCGCGGATCACGCCGACGCCGGCATCCTGACGGAAGTCGAGTTCGTCTTCGACATCGGAGAGCGCCGCTTCGTGATCTGGCGGAAGCCGGATCAGATGCGGCCTAAACAGCGCGGCAGTGGCGAGACCGCGAGCGTGCATGAAGCCAGGCTCTTCGACGCAACAGGCTTATCGGTCGACGAAATCACGGACAACCGCCGAGGCAAGATCATCGCGGAGAAGAAGGTAGGCGTGGTCAATGCCGCCATCTCGGATATGCTGGGCTACGGCGCGGACCAGTTCCGGCAAATCGTTCTGCTGCCGCAAGGCCGGTTCGAAACGTTTCTCGCGGCGAAGACAAAAGACCGGCTCGAAATCCTGCGCGATCTCTTCGATGTATCGCTCTATCGTGATCTTGCGGCCAGGTTGAAGGCAGACGCCGCCAGCGCTGAAAATCATGTGCGCGGAGAACGCGACGCATGCTCACGGGATCTCGCGCGGGCAGGGTTCGAAAGCACCGACGCGCTCGCGGCTGGGATCGTCGAAGCCGAGAGGCGCCACGCGGAACATCTTGAAATCGAGAACGCCGCTCGTCAGGCGTTAGAAGTTGCACAGATCGCACTGCGCGACGCCGAAGCAATCGAAGCAAAATTCAAAGCCGCCGAAACAACCGCGAGCGCGCTTGCCGCGCTTCAGGCAAGCAAGTACGAGGCGGACGCGCTGGCCGAGCGCGTCGCCAAGGCCGAACGGGCGCGTTCCCTGCTCGATGCGGAAGCCCGTGTCACTGAAGCCGCGAACGAAATCTCGAAACTTGAAGAGGAACTGCAAAACGCTCAAGGCAGCGCCGAGAAAGCAGCAAACGCAGCGAAGTTGGCTGCTGAAGCACTGGCCCGCGAGACTGCACGAGCAGGCGAAATCGAAGTCTTGCGCCGGCAGCTCGAAGAACTCGACCGTCACCAACAGACTCTGGAAAAGGCCTCCGGCACGAAAAACGCCGTTGAAAAAATGCATGCCGCCGAACGCAAGGCGAGCGTCGAGTTGGACAGCGCTCAACAGACCTTGACGAGCCTTCAGAATGCACGGGGCGAGAAGTCCGAGCTCCTCAAAGTTGCGCGCGCCACAGAAACACGTCGTCACGAAATTGGCGTTCGATTGGCCGCTTTGCAGGTATCCTTCACCGCTGCCGAGGCATTCGAGAAGGCAGGCAAAGAAATCCTGGCCGCAAACGCCAATGCCGAGAAACTCCACTCGGCGCACGAAACGGCCCAACGCCGCGCTGAGGAGACGCTAACCAAATTCGAGGACGCCGAGCAGAAACTTTCTGCAGCTCAAGCCTTGCATCTCGCCGCGAAGCTTGAAGCCGACACGCCCTGTCCTGTCTGCGGAGCGACCGAGCATCCGGCGCCAGCAACACGCGCACTCGAGAACGTCGAAAGCGATCAGACGTTTCGCGATGCAAAGACCGCTTGGCAGCAGGCGGACTTGGTTGCGCGCGATGTTGCCAAGAAGCTGGCAGCGGCGCGAAGCATCCTGCGGGAGCGTGAAGATCGGCAGTCCGGGATGCAACGGCCCAGCGACAGCGCTGCTGTACTGAACGGCAAAGTTCACGGCGAGCAACAGGCTCTCGACGGTCTCGGCCCGAAAATCGACCTCGGGCGAGCCGAGACCGAAATTGAAGGCCTGGACGGAGAGATCGCTGCGCTCGCGACGACGCGCGATGCGCTGCGCTATGCCTATTCCGAGTGCCAAAAAGCGACGTCCGTCGCACACGCTCGGTTGGAAGAAATGTTGTCCGCCGTGCCGTTGCCGCTGCGCGATCGCACGACCCTTACCGCAACCAGAGAGACGGCTTCTCAGGCGTTGACCGATCGCGAGAGCACAAAGGCAGCAGCCGAAAAAAAAGCATCGGAAACACGCGACGCCACCTTGACCGCGCAAAAGGATCAGCAGGCGGCTGGCAATGCTCTCGCCAGCGGGCGTGAGCGCCAGCAGAAAGCCATCGGCGCCTTCAAATCCCGCCTCGTGGAGGCCGGTCTTTCAGAGGAGGACTTCCGCTCCTTGAAACCGGCGATTGCCTCCATCGACATGGATCGGGCAACCGTCGAACAACACAGCCGCAAGCTCGTGATCGCCAAGGACGCGGCTGAAAATGCCGCCGAAGCCATCCGAGAACAAGTCCGTCCCGATCTCGCCGCCGTTACAGCGAGGCAGAAGGAAGCCGGGGAGAAACTGTCGGACGCGGCTCGCGAGCAACTCGATGCCGAGCTTCGATTGCAAAACCTGACGAAACTCCGCGACGAACTCGCCGACACGCTGCGCAGGCTCGATGCAGCCGAAGCAGCATCCGGCCCCCTCCGCAAACTCGCTGAGCTTGTGAACGGCGAAAACGCGCAGAAGCTCGATCTGGAAACCTTCGCCATCGGCGCGATGTTCGATCAGGTGCTCGAAGCCGCCAACCTGCGCATCGGGCCGATGACGAACAATCGCTATCGGCTGGAGCGCGATCTTGAAGGCGGTCGCGGGCGCCGCGGCCTCGGCATTCAGGTGTTCGACACGTATACGGGCAAGTCGCGACCGACGAGCACCCTTTCCGGTGGCGAAACATTCATCGCCGCGCTTGCGCTTGCGTTGGGCCTCGCCGACGTTGTAGAAAGTGCGAGCGGCAAGATCCGGCTCGACACCATTTTCATCGACGAGGGATTCGGCAGTCTCGACACCGAGAACGGAGCGGGCACCCTCGATCAAGTCCTCCAGGTTTTGAGCAAGTTGGTCAGTCAAAACCGTTCAGTCGGCATCATCTCGCACGTCCCGCTCGTGCAGGAAGCCATCCCGAACGGCTTCTATGTCCGAAAGGACATCACCGGCAGCACCGTCGAATCCCGAGGCGTGATTTGACTGCGGACGGAAAAGTCGTTGCGCCACCCCCATTCATCGGCGGGCGTTTTGGGACTGTATGGGGTCGCTCAGCTCCTCTTGTCATGACGACTGTTTGCGGGTACATACCCCTTCATGGCATCTAAATGTTACTGCATCGCGCTTCGCAAGGCTGAGAGGAGGGTGACATCGGTCTACGATGAAGCCCTGAAACCAGCCGGCGTCAATATTGCGCAATTCAGCCTGATGCGGACGATCGAACGGGAAGCACCAGTCTCGCTAAGTAAAATTGGCAGGTTGGCCGAGCTCGATCGCTCAACCGTTGGCCGGAATGTCAAGGTTCTCGAACGCATGGGTTTTGTAAAAACGCTTCATGGCGAGGACCAGCGTGAGGCAGCTGTAGTGCTCACGGCTCGAGGAAGAAAGGTGCTTGTCGATGGTGCAAAGCTCTGGGACGAAGCCCAGACAACGATCGAGAAAAAGTTGGGCGTCGTCGCTACAAGGCACTTGAGAACACTTCTTCAGACACTCTAATTGCTTGTTCGCATACGGGCACATACCCATATTACCCAACGAGCGTCAGGACTTGCTATGATCTCGACCCGGCTTGCTTCATGGCTCGACACGAAGAACATCCACTACGGGTGGGTCGTCGCCGCGACAACGTTTCTGACCATGCTCGCGACTGCCGGGGCCTTGGGGTCGCCCGGCGTTATGCTGGAGCCGCTCCAACGTGATTTCGGCTGGCAGAATGCTGATATCTCTTTCGCGCTCGCCGTTCGCTTGGTGCTGTTCGGTTTGATGGGCCCGTTCGCCGCGGCGCTGATGAATCGTTTCGGCGTTCGCAACGTCGTCATCGCGGCATTGTCGCTGATTTCCACTGGCCTCCTCGGATCGATGGCGATGATGTCGGTGTGGCAGCTCGTCGTCTTCTGGGGCGTTCTCGTAGGATTAGGCACCGGCATGACGGCGCTCGTCCTCGGCGCGACAGTCGCCACGCGCTGGTTCTCACGACGGCGCGGTCTCGTCGTCGGCATGATGACTGCGAGCACCGCCACCGGTCAGCTTGTCTTCCTGCCTCTTCTCGCCGAGCTGACGCAGCGCATCGGATGGCGCGCCGCTCTTCTCGTCGTCGTGGCGGTCTTGCTTCTCGCTCTGCTCGCCGTCGTGCTCTTTATGCGCGACTATCCCTCCAGTGTCGGCTTGGCGCCGTTCGGCGAAAAGGAAGTCATCGAGCCGCCGAAGCGTGATCACCGCCTTTTGTCGCTATTGTCTTCTCCGTTGGTCGCACTGCGCGAGGCATCGCGGTCACCGACGTTCTGGGTTCTGTTCCTGACCTTCTTTGTTTGCGGCCTCAGCACCAACGGTCTCATACAAACGCATTGGATATCGCTGTGCGGAGATTTTGGAATCGCGCCGGTCGGCGCAGCGGGTATGCTCGCCATGATCGGCGTCTTGGATTTCATCGGTACGATCTTCGCGGGTTGGCTATCGGACCGCTACGACAATCGCTGGCTGCTTTTCTGGTTTTACGGACTTCGCGGACTGTCGCTCCTCTACTTGCCCTTCAGCGAGTTCACGGTGCTCGGTCTGTCGATCTTCGGTCTTTTCTACGGCCTTGACTGGGTGGCGACGGTGCCGCCGACTGTCAAGCTAACGGCCGAACGCTTCGGGCCCGAGCGGGCTACGTTGACCTTCGGCTGGATTTTCGCCGGGCATCAGCTCGGAGCCGCAACTGCTGCATTCGGCGCAGGCGCAACACGCACCATCTTCGGCACGTATCTTCCGGCGCTCTATGTCGCCGGCGTTATGTGCATCGTCGCCGCCTTGCTCGTCATTTCTCTCAAGCCAAGGGCGAAGCTCGAGCCTCAGCTTAAGTTGGCGTAAGGGAACCATCAACCGATCATCGCGTAAGCATCGTTGCGGATGAGAGGCGCCGCAAACACTCTCGAATACACCTGTCCGATCCCAAGGATCAGCGGCTCACGGCGATCGAAGCCGTCAAGTGCGTCGCTGAGTTCTGCGAGTTTACAGCGGACGATCTTTTCATTGCTTCGGCTGAGCGCCGATGCGATCCCGACCGGGGTATCGCCAGACATCCCGATTGCCATAAGTCGCGCCGCGATCTCCCCGGCAAACGGCGCACCCATATAGAAAACCGTCGTCGTCGATGGATCAGCGATTGCTTGCCAGTCGATGGCCTCGGGCAGCCCGCCATTTTTGGAATGACCTGTGACGAAGCGCACGGACTTGGCATGATCGCGATGCGTGAGTGAAATTCCAAAGGCGGCGGCCATTGCGGATCCCGCGGTGATCCCCGGCACGATTTGTGCGTCGACACCAGCGGATGCGAGATACGACATCTCCTCGCCGGCTCTTCCGAAGATCGCGGGGTCACCCGATTTCAGACGAACGACGTGCTTGCCGGCACTTGCGTGTTCGAGCATCAGTCTATTGATGTCGTCTTGACGGCAACTTGGTCGGCCGCCTCTCTTGCCCACACAAATGAGTTCTGCGTGTCTCGGCGCCAGTTCGAGAACGGCGTCGGAAACAAGAGCATCGAATAGAATAACGTCGGCGCTTTCAATGGCGCGCACCGCCTTGACCGTCAAAAGCTCCGGGTCTCCCGGCCCCGCGCCGACCAGCGTCACGCAGCCCCGTGGCCGGACGCGATCACTTTTGCTTTTGGAACGGTCTGTCGATTTAGAAGCCATTCTGCTCAGATTAGCGAACGTGATCGACGCCGCTCTCAGAGCCCACTGGACGACGCCGAGCAAGGAATGCCCTCTACCCAAAACGCGTTCCGGTAATGATGTCGCGTCAGCATGCATCTGAAAGACCTCCGCCATCTCGTCCCAATCAGCCACCTTAGAAGTTGATCAGCCCACCGACGCTCACGAGGTCGAGCCCCTGGAGATCGGTCAAAGCCTGAGTTCCCGACACGTCGGCATTATAATGCTGAAATTTGAGGTAGAGGGTCATAGCTGCAGCATCGATTTCCTGCGCAATGCCTCCGCCATATCGGGAGAATTTGCTTCCCGTCGCACCTAACGCAAGTGCTGTCGGACCTAATTGATCGTCGTACTCGGCGTAGTCGCCGTAGACGATCGTGGCACCCAGTGCCATCCATTGCCGCCGGATACCGGACTTGACGTACCACTGATGACTGTCGGGCGCGGCATGACCATTCGTCAGAAGCGCGTTGTTGTTGTCTTCACGACCGTAGGCCGCATGCACGAAAAGGCCCGTCGGTTGGTGCTCGAGATAGCCGCCTGCCTGGAAGAATTGTGAATCCTTCGACGTCATGACGGCCGTTCCGCTGATGCGCTCGTCGGTATTCTCCGAATAGCCGGCGCCAAGTTGCACCTTGAACTCGTTCCATTGCCCCGCATAGCGCGCTGCGATTTCCCAATCGTCATCTTCGCCCCAGCTCGCCGATACCGAAAATCCTCCAAAGAGGGGAGAATCATATCGTACCGAATTCATAACGAGGCCGTCGCAATCGCCGCCGAGCGGAACGTTCTGGGAATAGCAATACGCGAGCTGGCCCCACGTAAGCCCCGGCACAAGCGCACCGTTTCTCCGAATACCAAACTGCGGAAAGCCGGCGAGGAACGTATAGTTGTCGATGATCTGAGTACCCGACTGATCCGTGAACATCGCAGCGCTCTTCGAAGCGTCCGCTTGCCGGCCGATGCTCACCTTGCCGAGATCCTTGCTCTGCAAATACCAATACGACATCTGGACGTTGAGGCCTTGGTCGAAGTCGGCCGAAGATTGATTGATCGCTGCGCCCGTCGTGGCGTTGCGCCCAAACGGGTTGTCGGAAAGATTCTGAATTCTGAGCGTGTATCCCGCCTTCCAGCCCGGCATGAACTGGGCTTCTCCGGTGAACTTGACATGCGTCGCCTGCGTGGGTCCGAGCCCGTGGAGATAAGCGTTGCTCTCCGCACCATCATCCCACCAGGTCAGCTCCTGGGCGACGTAACCGGATATCGTCAGAGAGACCTTGCGATTACCTTTGCGTGCGGTCGTCGCTTCGAGCTCGGCAACGCGCTCTTCGAGATCGCTGCAGCAATCGCCGCCCAGATCGGCAGCATGTGACGTACTGGACAATCCCAGAAGCGCACCAAACGCCAACGTTAGAGGCAAATATTCGCTTACTCGTTTCAAGGGTCACTCCGCTGCTTCGAGGTTCTGCGCGTCGAGGATGGTTCGAATTTCAGCGCGGCAAGAGCCGCAGTTTGTGCCGGCCTGCAATGTCTCTCCGATCGCCGCGACAGTGCCGCAGCCACGGCGTGCAGCAGCCGCAATCTCATTGGCGCCGACGCCAAAGCACGAGCAGACGGTCGCTCCCTTGTCGGTGGCGCCCGCACCGGGGCGCCCGGCAATCAATCTGAAGCGCGCAGCAGCCCGGGGATGCGGCGCCGTGAGTTGCCCCACAGCCCAATCTCGTGAAACGGCGACCGGCTCTGGAGCCAGAAAGAGCGCGCCCAATAAAGCTTCATCGCGATAGCAGGCGAAGCGATAGCGAGCGCTCTGGCGATCGTGGAATGCGATGGTCTCAGCATTCTCTGACTTGCCGAAAAGGTCGGCGGCTAGAGTTGCCCAATTCTCGCGGGACGTGGCGAAACCAAGCTCTGCGCGCCAGCCTCCGTTACACTTCGCAATTGCCCAATACTCAGCGTCGATGTGCTTGGGCTTCTGAGCAACAACAGCAAATCCGTACGCCTCAGCGACGAAACGTTCGATGCGGACGGCAATATTCTTCGATGCGGGTTGGCCCGAAACAGGATCCACAATCGGGGGCACAAGCGTATCGACGCGCGCCTTCGACGCGAATTGATCAGTCCAGTGCATCGGAACAAAAATCGAGCCAGGTTGCTGGCGCGTCGAGACAAGCGCGCGCACGATGATGAAAGCAGACCCGGTCGAAACCCGAACGAGATCGGCGTCCTTGATGTTGTGGCGCGCCGCATCCTCCGGGTGAATTTCCGCGAACGGTTCTCCGTAATGCTGTGAGAGGCGCTGGCTTTTTCCGGTCCGCGTCAACGTATGCCAGTGATCGCGAATGCGCCCGGAATTGAGCGTCATCGGGAAGGCATGGGTTGTCCGCGGAAGGTCCTCAGCGCCGATTGCGAGGAAGCGCGCCTTTGTGTCGGACGTGAAGAACCTTCCGTCGCCGAATATCCGCGGACGTGGCGCTGAGCCCGCACGGCGGGGCCATTGAACCGGCTCCAGCTGATTGAAATTATCTTCCGAGATATTTTCGAATTCGCCGATATCAAAATCACGAGTTCCATGGTTCTCGAAGGCGGAAAGCGCTGCGTGCTCAGCAAAGATCTCCGCCGGTGATTGAAAACCGAAAGCGGTACCGAAGCCCATGCGCTTCGCCACGTCGCAAATGATCCACCAGTCGGGCCGTGCTTCACCGGGAAGGGAAAGGAAGCTCCGCTGCCGGGATATCCTCCGCTCCGAATTGGTCACCGTGCCGCTCTTCTCGCCCCATGCTGCGGCCGGCAATCGAACATGCGCGTAGCGTATTGTGTCGGTGTTCGCGCTGACGTCAGAGACAACGACGAACGGGCAATTGCGAAGAGCCTCCTCGACATTGCCCGCGTCGGGCATCGAGTCCACGGGATTTGTCGCCATGATCCAAAGCGCCTTGATGCGGCCTTCGGCGACGGCACGAAACATATCGACGGCCTTGAGGCCCGGCTTCGTCGCAACCGTGGGCGATTGCCAGAAGCGTTGGACGCGCTCGCGATCCGCTGGCTTCTCGATGTCCATGTGTGCCGCAAGCATGTTTGCGAGGCCGCCGACTTCCCGGCCACCCATCGCGTTTGGTTGGCCAGTAACGGAAAACGGCGAGGCTCCAGGCTTGCCAATGCGTCCTGTCGCGAGATGACAATTGATGATGGCGTTGACCTTGTCGCTTCCGCATGAGGACTGGTTGACGCCTTGGCTGAAGACCGTGACCGTCTTCTCCGTCCTCGCGAAGAGATCAAAAAAACTTTGAATTACCGCGTGGCTGAGGCCCGTTCGTTCGACGATCGTCAGGGCATCCAGAGCTTCCACGGCATTTAGGGCTTCTGCACACCCCGAAGTGTGAGTCGCGACAAAATCCCGATCGATGGAATCCGTCTCGAACAGATGTTTGAGGAGCCCGACGAAAAGCGTGACGTCGCCATCCGGCTTGATCGGCAGGTGCAGGTCGGCGATGTCGGCTGTCATCGTGCGGCGCGGATCGATCAGCACGATCTTCATGTGCGGCCGCTTCTCTTTCGCGGCGACAATGCGCTGATAAAGGACCGGATGACACCAGGCTAAATTGGAGCCGACAAGCACGATGAGGTCGGCGATTTCCAGATCCTCGTAGCACCCTGGCACCGTATCTGAGCCGAACGCACGTTTGTGTCCCGCAACCGACGATGCCATGCAGAGCCGCGAATTGGTGTCGATATTCGCGGAGCCGATGAACCCCTTCATCAGCTTGTTGGCGACGTAATAGTCTTCGGTCAGCAGCTGGCCCGAAACATAGAGCGCGACCGAATCCGGGCCGTATTCTGCGATTGTCTTCGAGAAGCGCGACGCGACGAGATCGAGTGCCGCGTCCCAACTCGTCCTTTTCCCGCCAACTTCCGGATAAAGGAGCCGCTCGTCGAGAGCGACCGTTTCTCCCAGTGCGGAGCCCTTCGAGCAAAGCCTGCCGAAGTTCGCTGGATGATCTGTATCCCCGCGCACCGTGACCTTGCCACCGGCAGAAACCTCCGCCACGATGCCACAACCGACGCCGCAGTATGGGCAGGTCGTTTTGGTGGGCTGCTGCGCCATCATCGGTGTTTGACCTCACGCCGCACGATCGGCTTTGGCCTCGGCGGCCACAGCGATGAACAGTCGCTCGCCTTCGAGCTTGACGGGAATTGTCCGCACGCTGCCTTCGTCGGCGCCGAGGGCCTTTCCGGTTTCGAGCGAGATAACCCAGTTGTGCAGAGGGCACGCGACGGCGGCACCGTGGACGATGCCCTGGCTCAGCGGCCCGCCTTTATGCGGACAGTGGTCTTCGATCGCAAAGACGCGATCCTCGGCCGTGCGGAACACCGCGATTTTGCCGAGCGGAGTTTCGACACAGCGCGCGCCACGCCGCGGAATGTCGGTAATGCTGCCGATCGATACCCAGCTCATGTCGTCACTCCGCCGCGTCAGCCATGCCGATCGTCGCCATCGGCTTGAATTCATGCTTGTGAAGGCCGGAAACGCGCTCTGACCAGGGATCGACCTGCGCAAATTTCTGCGAATAGACGAAGCGGTCGTAGTAACCGTGGCGCTTGTCGAGATCGTCGAGAATCTGCCGGCGGACTTCTTCGATCGTCACGCGCTTCCCCCACTTGTAGATGCGTTCGAGATAGCGCGCTTGCTCACGATACATCTGGACGAGCGCGACGATGACCTCCAGCGCTTCATCCTCCGTCTTGACGAGGCCGAGCACTTCGGTGCCCTTGATGTCGAGGCCTGCGGCGCCAGCAAAATGAATCTCGTAGCCGGAATCGACGCAGATGACGCCGACGTCCTTGCATGTGGCTTCGGCACAGTTTCGCGGACATCCTGAGACCGCCATCTTGACCTTGGCGGGTGTCCACGAGCCCCACATGAATTTCTCGATGCGAATTCCAAGGCCGGTCGAGTCCTGCGTGCCGAAGCGGCACCAGTCGGTCCCGACGCACGTTTTCACGGTGCGCAGCCCCTTGGCGTAAGCATGACCAGAGACGAAGCCGGCTTTGCCGAGATCGGCCCAGACGGCCGGCAAGTCTTCCTTTCTGACGCCGAGCATGTCGATGCGCTGGCCGCCAGTCACCTTCACGGTCGGAATGTTGAACTTGTCGACGACATCGGCGATGGCGCGCAACTCTTTGGCGCTCGTCACGCCGCCCCACATGCGCGGTACAACGGAATAGGTGCCATCCCTCTGGATATTGGCGTGAACGCGCTCATTGATAAAACGCGATTGGTAATCGTCGGCGTATTCGCCGGGCCAATCACAGACGAGATAGTAGTTCAATGCGGGGCGGCACTTCGCACACCCGCACGAGGTGGTCCATTCAAGCTCCTGCATGACGGCGTAGATGTTCTTGAGGCCTTTGGCTTTGATCAAGCGACGCACGTCATCATGACCGAGCGTCGTGCATCCGCACATCGGCTGCACGGCCGCCGGGTTGTAGGCATCTCCGAGCGTCACAGACATCAGCTGTTCGACAAGGCCGGTGCATGATCCGCAAGACGCGGAGGCCTTCGTGTGCGCACGAACGTCGTCGAGCGACGTCAGGTTTTTCTCTTGAATCGTGCCGACGATCTTCCCCTTGCAAACGCCGTTGCAGCCGCAGATCTCTGCGTCATCGGGCAAGGCTGCAACGGCCGCCATAGGGTCGAGGGGGGCACCTCCCTGATAGGCTTGGCCGAAGATCAAGGTGTCACGCATGTCGGTGATATCGACCTGTTTTTTCTTCAGGTCGTTGAACCACGCTCCATCGGCCGTCTCACCGTAAAGCACAGTACCGATGATGCGGTTATCTTTCAGAACAACGCGCTTGTAGATGCCCGCCGAAGCGTCGCGAAGAACGATCTCGTGGCGATCTTCGCCGTCTGCGAAATCCCCGAGCGAAAAGAGCTCGATGCCTGTGACCTTGAGCTTCGTCGGCGTATCGCTGTGGACGAAGGCAGCCGTGCTTGCCTCATCGGCAAGATGCGCCGCCGCGACGCGCGCCATTTCGTAAAGTGGTGCGACGAGGCCGTAGACATGCCCGCCAACCTCTGCGCACTCGCCGAGCGCGTAAATATCCGGATCCGAAGTATGCATCCCGTTATCCACGACGATGCCCCGGTTCGTCGCGAGTCCCGCTTCTTTTGCGAGGCCAGCGTTCGGCTTTATTCCGGCCGCCATGACGACGAGCGTTGCGGGAATGATCCGGCCATCGGCAAGCTCGACGCCTTCGACCTTCTTGTCACCGACAATGGCCTTCGTATTGGCTTTGCAGATGACTTTGATGCCGCGATCTTCGATGGCCCGTTGCAACAGATATCCGGCCGCTGGATCGAGCTGCCGCTCCATCAGCGTCGGCATCAAATGCAGGACGGTGACGTCCATACCCTGGGCTTCGAGACCGGCGGCAGCTTCGAGCCCGAGCAGGCCACCACCGATAACAACAGCTTTGGCGCGGGCTTGCGCGGCAAGCAGCATCGCGTTGACGTCGTCCAGATCACGGTAGCTCAAGACCCCGGCGAGAGTGTTGCCCGGCACCGGCAGAATGAACGGAACCGAGCCGGTCGCGATAACGAGCTTGTCGTAAGGCTCGACAACACCGTGATCGGACGTCACGGTCTTGGCCTCGCGATCGATCTCGACGATCTTATGGCCCTTGTAGAGGGTGATGCCGTTCTTGATGTACCAGCCGTCGCCGTGAATGATGATTTGTTCGTAGTTTTTTTCGCCCGAGAGAACGGGAGAGAGCATGATGCGATCGTAATTGACGCGCGGTTCGGCGTTGAAGATCGTTACTTCGTAGCGGCGGGGCGCGCTCTCGAGTAAATGTTCGAGCATGCGGCCCGGCGCCATGCCATTGCCGATTATGACGAGTTTCATGCCTGACCTCCCATCGCGATGAGAGATTTGCGAGCGCCGGACGAGTTTGCAGCGCTTTTCTCCATGCGCCGGATGGAAACGTGCATCCAGACGAAGAGCGTCATGACGATCGCGAACAGCAGCATGAAGCAGCTCGTCCAAAGTCCAGTCACCTGATTGAGGAAGCCGAACGCGATCGGCAGGACAAAGCCGCCCAGACCGCCGATCATGCCGACAAGACCACCGACCGAACCGACATTGTCAGGGTAATACGTCGCGACGTGCTTATAGACTGCGGCCTTGCCGATGCTCATGAAGAAGCCGAGCACAAATGCGATGCCGACGAACACCAGCGGACCGATCTCGAAATGCCTGGCGATCGGGCCGTTCGTTCCGTGCATCACATAGTCGGTTGGCGGCAACGACAGGGCAAGCGTTGCGATGGCCGAGACACCGAAGCACCAATACATGACGGTGCGTGCGCCGATGCGATCCGACAAGACGCCTCCATAGGCGCGGAAGATGCTCGCCGGGATCGAATAAGCGGCAGCGATCATGCCGGCTGTTTCGATGTCGAAACCGTAGACGCCGATCAGATAACGCGGCAGCCACAGCGCCAGCGCAACAAAGGCACCGAACGCGAAGAAATAGTAGAAAGAAAAGCGCCAGACGCGGACGTCCTTCAGCGGCGCGAACTCCATTGCGTAAGCCTTGGGCGCGTCGCCTGTCCGGCGGCGCTCAGCGGTGACAGGATCGTCGGTCGTCGTGAACCAGAAGATGATCGCCATGACCGCCAACACGGCGGCCCAGATCAGCGCGACGGCGTGCCATCCCCATGCGACGAGCGCGAACGGCGCGAGAAATTTCGTGACGGCAGCACCGACGTTGCCTGCACCGAAGATGCCGAGCACAGTGCCCTGCTGTCCCTTCTGATAAAACCGCGAGACGTAAGCGATGCCGACAGCGAACGAGCCGCCCGCCAATCCGACGCCGAGCGCAGCCAGCAGCATTTCAGGATAGGTTTGGGCAAAGACGAGGAGCGCCGTTGCAACGCTCGCCGCCAGCATGTTGAGCGTGAAGATCAGACGGCCGCCGTAGCGATCCGTCCAGATGCCTAGAAAGACGCGGGCGAGAGAGCCTGTCAAAATCGGCGTCCCCGCAAGCAGACCGAACTCGGTTTCGCTCAAACCGAGCTCAGCCTTGATGCGGATGCCGATGATCGCGAAGATCGTCCAGACCGCAAAGCAGACTGTGAAGGCGATGGTCGACACCCAAAGGGCACGCCCTTCGGCCGTGGACATCGTCAAAACGGAACTATCCTGTGTGCGCATGAATTGCTCCCGGTCGTAGCGCGGAAAACAAAAAGCTGCCGGCCAAGCGCTCGCGCCCGTCGAAACTGGGTGAGAATGCTTGATCGGCAGCTTTGCCTGGAGCGCCCGCCATTGGACGCCGATGAATTCCTAAGAGCGGAAATCTCGCAACTTAGGCGAGTTGAAACCTTCAACTCGGTTCATGAAACTAGGGATACTGGCGTCGGGAGATGCTTCGCAAGTCCAAACATTCAGCATTTTAGCGCAGCGTCAGTGCAAATTTTGTGCAGTGCACGGTTTGACGCAGATCGCGATGCTCACTGCTTCTGGCTCACGATATAGGCATCGAGCTTGTCGGGATCGAACAGGCCGCCATCGAAAAATCCGTCGGGTCCGAGCACGAGGCTTGCGCCGGAAGAGCCCACCGGAGTCGCGGCCGTCAAGGCACCCTCGACCTTGGCATTCGCAACGGGAAGCGCGATGCCCAAGGGCTTCAACGCGGCACGATAAAGGTCAGGCCGATATGTCTCGCGCGCGATTTGTGCGTTTGCCGCCGTGTGCTGGACTTGCCCCAAACGGACCATCTGTGAATAGAACCAGAGCGCGTGGCTCTTCCACGGGAAGGTCGCACCTTTCGCGAAGGGCACGAAGAAATCACAAACAGCGAAGGTGCGCTCCCCCCCGATGGGCAACTGGCCGCGAAGCGCCGGCAACATCCATCCCGCCGGCTGAGCGACATACAGCTTCTCCGCAAGGATCCGCGCGAGGTCGTCGTGATTGTGCGCATCTCCACACCATTTGGCGGCGTTGCTAAGTGCTCGCAACAATGCGGATAGCGCTTCTGGATTTTCCTCTGCCCAGAGCGCACCCGCACCGAGAACCTTCTCGGGACTCGATCGCCATATCGCAGCTTTCACGGTCGCGATGTGCCCGTGGCCAAGAAGAGCGGCGGCGGTGTTCCAAGGCTCACCAACGCAATAGCCATCGATAGTTCCACTCGCCAATGCGTCGACCATCAGCGGAGGCGGAACAATGACGATCTCAATATCGCGCGACGGATCAATGCCGCAGGCTGCCAGCCAATAGCGAAGCTCGTAGTTGTGGCCCGAGTACGGATGGACGACAGCGAAGCGCAGCGGCGGCTTCCGCTGCGAGACGCGTTCGAGAACGACCTTTTTCAAAGCATGTCCCGCTATCGCCGGGTCGAAGTTCTCCTCTGCGCCGTGCGCCGACATCGCGGCCCAAACCGCATTCGAGACGGTGACCGCATTTCCGCCTTGGCCAAGGGCCATCGGAACGATCGTCGGAACGGCAAGTGGCGTCAGGCCGAGATTGCAGGCAATCGGCATAGGCCCCAACATATGCGCGACCTGAAAGTGTCCAACGGCCAAGCGATCACGGATATTGGCCCATGACATCTCGCGTACCAGCGTGAGGTCGATTCCCTCGGCCTCGGCGAATCCCATCTCCTTCGCCGTGACGAGCACCGCGCTGTCCAGAAGTGGCATGAAGCCGGCGGTGACCTGGTGCGTCTCGGCCATATTCACTCCTCCTCGTCAGGTGGTGCGAGGAGCCCCGCTGCTGTGATCAGGCTTTCCGCAATTTCCGAAATTTTTCGGTTCTGGCTCATGGCCGTCTTGCGCAACAGCGCGTAGGCTTGCTGCTCCGACAAGCCTCGCGTCGACATCAGAATGCCTTTGGCGCGTTCGACGAGCTTGCGCTTTTCGAGTTCCGAGCGCGCCTCATCAAGCTCTCGCGACATACGTGAGAAAGCATTGAAACGGCTGATCGCCATGTCGAGGACGGGCTTGACGCGCTCACGTTTGAGGCCGTCGACGACATAGGCCGAGACGCCGGCTTCCACAGCCGCCTCGATCGAAGCACTGTCCGAACGGTCGACGAACATTGCGATGGGGCGCTTAACGGCGCGCGAAAGCTGGAACATGTTCTCGAGCATGTCGCGGTTTGGATTTTCGAGATTGATCATGATGACGTCTGGCTGGATCTTCTCGATGCGCCGCGCGATACCGACGACATCGTAAACGATCGTCAGGTCGTCGTAGCCAGCTTCGCGCAGCCCCGCTTCAATGACGGAAGCACGGAGATGGTTCTCGTCGATGACCAGAATTGAAAGTTGCTTCTGCCCCGCTGGCATATCTTTATCCATGTGCGAGACCAATCCGCCTACATGATTTATTCGACCGGTCAACTGCGCAAAGGAGCATCGCGCTGAGTGGAACCGTATAGGCAAGCGGTGCGGCAGGTCCGGCCAAGTCCGCTTGAGCAGATAATGCTGTCGAAGGGGCCGTCGAGGTGCCCCTGCTATTTCGAACATATTTCTGGAAAATAGAGTCCTTCCTGTTGGCGGATCCACCACTGCCCGGTCTCAGCATGTGTGGCCGGATCGGCAAATCGATAGTCGAAGAGAAGTGCCCGCACGCGTTTGGGCGGGTGGTCGGGAAACGGGTTAGGACCGAGCAACGCAAGCACGGGTGCGCTACCTTCGAGTAGCCGCCGAAGCAGACGTTCGAACCACCGATTTTGCGCATAGCTGCCGTAGGCCGCAAACCACATTTGCCAATCGAGCCGCGGCTGATGTGGGATATTCCACGACGGCCGCCGATCGATCGGCCCGGGCTTATAGCGGAACTCGTACTCACGCCAGCTATGACCGTCGTCGGAACCCTCGATAATGATCTCCGGCCGGCTCATCGTTGTCGTTGCGAACGGTCCATAGGCATTGACGATGAGCCATGGCGAAATCGCTTGAGTTATGGAATTCACAACGGGCAGATTTCGCAGTGCGAGTGCCTCAGCGATACGATCGACGCCGACCGGAACGACCAACAGCGCCACCGCGAGCGCGCAGGCCGTTGCGGCCTTCACCGGCTGTGGGGCATGACTTTGAATCCATTGGCTCAGCCTTTGAGGAATAACGTGTCGGATCGCGGCGTCATCGAACAGAAAAACGCAAAGCGCAATCGTCAACAAATTGAAAAAGCCGTAGTTGCCCGTGAGTATGATCAGGGCCTGGAATATCAGGATGCACCACGCTGCAAATGCACGCAGCCTGCGCGGCAGAAAGATCAAAAACACGAGAATGAGCTCAATGACGAGCGTCGCCGCGGTCCCGACCGCGAGCATCCAGGGTGGAAGCTGAGCTGCATACCACGCGAGAGGCGTTGGGAGAGGCTGCGACATGAAATGGTACTTGAGCGCAGTGAGATCATGCCACGTTGGCTGCGCGGAAACGGCCTTCACGATTCCGGACATGAAAAGATAGCGAAAGATAAGCCATCGGTAGAGCCAAACGACGATGCGCGAACCCGCCGTCAGAAAAATTGCCAGGAAGCCAGATTCGAGCAACAGCAAGTCCCACTGATAGCTCATGAAGAGCTGGCCGGCGTAAACGCACGAGAGGTAAAGAACGAATAGCCCGACCAGTGCAGCACGGGTCCATCTTCCGAACACAACGAGAAGCCCCAGTAGAACGCCGAGACTGGTCGCCGCGAAAAGCGCGGCATCGTTGGCATTCAGCCAGAACAGCGTCGGCATCCGCCAATAGGCCGATATTCCCCATCCCTGACGTGCCGCATTCAGATATTCGCCGGCGGGAAGAATGCCACTCTCCCCGACCAACCCCTGGATTTGTACCGCCAAAGAAGCGAATGCGATGACGTAAATGCCGCCGAGCAACCGCAGGAACAGCCACGAGACGAGCTCATAGCATTCGGCCTCCAAGTGCACTCCCCACAAGATGTAAGAAAGCCGGCTAAGCAGACCCCTGCGCCGTGCCAAGAACGCGTAGCCCCATTCGCTCGCACCAGCGAATCCCGGGATACGTTCGTACATCCACCACCAAGCGTCACGCCCCGGCGCGTGACGCAAGGTTCTGTAGGTCGCGGCTGCGCCAGCGTAGATCGTGCCGTCGGGCTCAATGAGTTGAATGGCGCGTGCGAAGCATTCTCGTGGGATGGCGGGAAAATCCCCGGCCGCCTCTTGATAAGGCCGGTAGACAACGTGGTCGCCGGTTTGCTGCTTCCAGTAGTCTACCCAATAGCGACAGATCCCGCAGTCGCCATCGTAAACCAATGTCGCGCGTCGTTCTCCGGGCATGATCCAACGTCCTGCAGGAGCCGACGAGAAAACGCGTTACGGAGTACACTGAACGCCGGCCCGGAAACTGCGACGGGGCGAAGACATCGCTTACTACCTGTTCCCGAAAATTTAGCGCTGAGGAACGGCATGACCTCCATTTAACGGCCAATTCAATAGGTCGTTAATTGGAGTAGATACAAATTGCACAAATTACGTATAATTCGCCCTCACCGAATGGTTTTTTAAAGAAGGATACACGAACTTCATAATACGCCTTTTGAGCGTTTGTTGAGTCAGGGAAAAAGCCGCGCGACGCTTGAAGTGGATCCCATGCCGCAGAGTACCGAGCCCCAACGCTTATTCTTCCCATTGGATCTTGGCGTTATCGGTTTTCCTCGGGACGAGCTTCGTGAAACCGTTGGCACAGCGGCAATATTCGGCGTAATTGCGTATCTATCGATGGCGTTCACGCCGAGCGGCGGTGTGGCGATGGTTTTACCTTCCAACGGTATCGTGCTTGCCGCACTGCTGCTCGTTCGACGCACGCCAAGTCGCATGGCAATTATCGTATTTTCGATGATTGCGGATGTTTTTGCGACAGCTGCAATCCGTCACACACTGTTGACCAGTATTGGGCTTTCGTTGATCGACGGCCTAGAAATTTTGATTGCCTTTTCCATCCTCGAATCTCGTGAGCGTCTCCCTTTCCAATTCAAAGGCATACCCACGCTATTGTCATTCAGCGTGGCGGCCTTTGCGGCCAGCGCCGCCGCTACCGCAATTCTCGCGGGAATTGTCTACTCCTTCTCGCAAAAGCCAGTTGATGCGCACTCACTGTTTTCTCTTTTTACTGCACACCTGCTAGGTCTTTTCACCGTTACTCCGGCGCTCATTCGCTTTCTGGGAAGCTCGAAAGCGTTGCACATGACGCCGTCGTCATATGAAAGATTTGGCCTTCTTGGGTTGTTGGTCTTTCTGCCCGTGATAATGATTGTCTCCCATCAGTCGCCTTTTGGTTTCGTGATCCTCCCAATCCTCGTCACGGTTGCCTATCGGCTCGGACCAAAAGATACGTCTGCCGCGGTTTTTCTGCTATCCGTGGTGGTTCTTATCTGCTCGGCGCTTGGCTTCGATCCCAGCGCCAACATTGCACCCACATCACTGCTGAGCGGCCCGCTGATCCTTCAGCTTCGCATTCTCACGACGGTTTTCACGGTCATGCTGTTGGCTGAGACGATTGCGTCACAAGCACGCCTGCGAGCGCGACTGTCGGCCGAATTGTCCCGCCGCTCGAAATTAAATTTTCACCTCAAGTCACAGGAAGAAGCGCTCATTCTGCAAAAGGCTGAACTCGAAAGAGCTCATAATAGATTGAAGGAAGCCATCGATATCTTGCCGGAAGGCATGGTCATTCTCGATGCTGAAAATCGATATGTTGCCTGGAACAGGCGGTACGCTGAGATCTATGGCAAAACTGACAATTTACTATCGGTCGGCGGAAACTTTATTCGTGAAAATGGTCTCAATCCAGAAACAGCAGGCCGCGAGGATACGTGGCTCGCGGATAAATTGAATTTAGGGGAACCCGCGGACCCGCGCGAGCAGATCCTCGATGGCCGCTACTATCTTGTCGAGGAGAAACGGACTAGCGAAGGTGGACTCATAAGTCTGCAAATCGATATCACCGATATCAAGAAACGCGAGAGCTCCGCCGTCTACATGGCGCGACACGATGCACTGACATCGTTGCCAAATCGCCATGTGCTGACCGAGCGCATGCACGCAGCCACAACCTGCGAGCATCGAGGAGAGGGCATGGCCCTACTGCTTCTGGACCTCGATAATTTCAAGACGGTAAATGATACGCTCGGCCACGCCGCAGGGGATGAATTGCTGYAGGCGGTGGCTGATCGGCTAAGAAATGCACTCCGGGAAAGTGACACCGTAGCCAGACTTGGCGGCGACGAGTTTGCTGTGCTGATAAAGGTTTCGCAGCCGGAAACGGTGGGAGCCACGGCCGCTCGAGTACTCACTATGTTGAAACATCCGGTTCGTATCGGCGGCAAGGACGTCGTGTGCAGCGCGAGCATCGGCATTGCGATCACGCCCGACCATAGCAGCGAAGCCATCGAACTCTTCCGGCTTGCTGATCTCGCACTCTATGCTGCCAAAGAGATAGGGCGCGGCACCTACCGGATATTCGAGCCTGAATTGGACATCAAGTTCAAGGCCAAGGCCCAACTCGAAACAGAAGTTCGCGAGGCGATTTTCGGCAAGCAATTCGAAATCCACTACCAGCTGATCACTTCCCTTTCGACGCTAAAGCCCATTGGAGCTGAGGCCCTGGTGAGATGGAGACACCCACGGCAGGGTTCCGCATCGGCCGCGGACTTCATAATGATTGCCGAAGAGATTGGATTGATCTCCGAACTTGGAGCCGAAATTCTTCGGCGGGCCTGCTTTGAGGCAGTGACATGGCCAGACGAAATGAGTGTCTCGGTAAACGTCACCGCTACGGAACTAGAGGCCGATAATTTCATCGATACGGTCAAATCCGCTCTGGCTCACTCAGGCCTTGCCGGCGATCGCCTCATTCTAGAGGTCACAGAATCGACTGTGATGAAGGATGTCGAGCGCTCCGCGCGCATTCTGCGAAGTATAAGGGAACTGGGTGTTGAAGTGGCCATGGACGATTTCGGCACTGGTTACTCGTCCTTAGGTTCGTTGGCGAAGGTTCCCTTCCAAAAAATCAAGATTGATCGGTCGTTCGTGCGCGACCTCGCAGCATCTCCCGAAGCTCGCGCGATCCTTGCCACGATTGTTGACCTCGCCAAAACACTGGGCATGGCCACCACGGCTGAGGGCATCGAGACCGCTGAACAGCTCAGCATCGTCAAAGATTACGGTTGCACGTCGGTGCAGGGATATTTGTTCCATCGGCCACAACCGGCAGAGGAGGTGCGGGCTCTTCTGTGGAATCCCTGCGATACTGAACAGAATGCAGCATAGCCCCACAACAGCTACTTCGGAGTTGGCTCAAGCGTTGCTCTATCATTCGTGGAGATCGCGGATCGAGCCGTAAAACGAAGAGCAACGTATTCGGAAAGAATGACATCGCTGAACAGCGTCGGCAGCGAATAATGCTTCCATGATTTCATGGTTGCCACTGATTTCAGTCTAACCCTTTCATCATATCGCTAGCACTTCCACTCTTCCTCAAAACGCGCACCTGCCCCTTTTCAGGAGACAGCTCGGCGCCCAACTGCTTCAGCGCGTCGGACGTATCGAACCTATCGAGCATGATTTCAATCAAGACGGGGCCGTCGTTTGTCGCCCGGGCGTGCGCGAGTGCATCCTCGAGTTCGTCTTCGGTTGTCACGCGCCGGCCCCAGCCTCCGCCGAAGACCTCCGGGAGCTTGTGATAGGCCCACGGTTGAATGTCGTTGTAAGGCCCTTCGTGAATGACCCTTTCGGTTGTATAGCCGTCGTTATTCAGCAGAAGCACGATGGCATTGCTCTTTCTTCGACAAAGCGACGAGAGTTCCTGGGCCGTCATCTGAAAGGCGCCGTCACCGATGAACGTAACCGGCCGTCGCAACGGATCGGCAAGCGCTGCACCAAGCGTCGCGGGAAGAGCATAGCCGATCGAGAGGTAAAAGGCCTGGCCGATAAAGCCGACATCGTGGTGCATCACGAGATCCGCAGCTAGGAAAATCGAGTCACCAGTTTCCGCAATGACCGTCGTGGCCTCTCCGATGAAGGCGTTGATCCGCTTTGCGACGCGGGCGACCGTAAGGGCGCGGCCGGGCTCGACAGTAAAGCCGGTGTCCAGCAAGCGCGAAACGCTCGTGAAGGGCGGATGAGATAGACCGCCTTGCGGCATGCGGTCAGCCAACCCCGCAACCACATCGCCGATCCACACCTGTTCGTAGACATGTTGGCTGATCTTCAAGCGTCCGGAGTTCGCGAGGATCATGTGACGGCCCTCGAGCCGCCCCGTGTACACACCGAAGTTGATATCGCTAATCCAGGCCCCAAGGCACAGCAGGACATCACTATTCTCAACGATGTCGCAGATCGTCGGACGCGAGGTCCCGCCCTCATAGACACCGATCGCCTGCGGATGAAGTTCGGAAATGACCGTCTTACCGAGCAGCGTAGTCGCAACTGGCAGAGCGCTCGCCTCAACAAACCGCCGGAATTCTTGCATTAAGCCGTACCGATGCAGTTCGACGCCACCCAGAATAACCGGTCGGCGCGCTGTTGACAGAAGCGCCATCACCTCATCGAGCGCCTCCCCCAGCGCATCAGGATCGGACGGCGGCCGCGCGGGCGGAGCGAAGGTGCCTGGCGCTTGGCAGGACCGATCGACCATATCGACAGGGATCTCGATCATGATCGGCCGCTTTTCGGCGATGCAGAGGGCAAGCGCACGATCGATGTGCTGTGGAGCATCGACGGCATCGTCCAGCAACACAGAGGCCACCGTGATGTGGGAGTAGGCCTGCTGCATTGTTGCGACATCCCCTACGCCGTGGTGCAACAGCATGGGGGAACGCCGTTGCATCGTGCGCGGGCCACCGACCAGGACAACCAGCGGCACTTGCTCCGCGTAGGCGCCCGCTACAGCGTTCATGGCACTGAAGCCACCCACTCCCCACGTGACGCAGATGCAGCCGATACCGTTGATGCGAGCATAGGCGTCTGCGGCGTAGCCGGCGTTGAGTTCGTTACAGGTGCCGACAAATTCGATACCGGACTCGATGAGGCGGTCCATGAACGTCAACACATAATCGCCTGGCACGCCGAACGCATGCTTGAGACCGATCTGCTTCAGTCGGTCAATGAGATATGTGGCGACTGTCGCTTGCATCGCATGCCTAGTTGGGTAGCGAATCAAAAAGCATCACACAACCTTAGAGCCAGTGAGATCAATTTTGGACGATCAGCATTGTCCGACAGCATATGTTTCGAAAAACACTCCGCGCCACACTATAATGAGAACTCCAGCGCGGCAGTCCCGATTGTAGTGAGTTGGAGCGATGGACTTCAATTATGCAGGAAAGTAGCGGCAGCTCGTCTCGAATCTCCGGTGTTCTCCTAGATTTAGGGGGCGTAATTTATGTGGGCAGTACTCCCATCGAAGGAGCACTTGCGGCGGTCGAGCAGCTTCGCCATGCCGGTCTGCCGCTCCGCTTCATCACAAATACGACCAGACGCTCACGGCGTCAGGTGCTAAGTGATTTGTGCCAAATGGGTCTGCGTGTCTCAAACGACGAACTGTTGACGCCGGCTACGCTAGTGCGGGCATACTTGGAAAAGCACACCCTATCGCCATTCCTGGTCGTTCATCGCGAATTGGAAGAGGACTTTGCGGATCTCCCTTCTGACCGCAGAGAGGCTGTCGTCGTCGGAGACGCGGGAGAATACTTCACCTACGACCGGCTCAATTGCGCTTACCGGAAGATCGCGGAAGGCGCAGAACTTTTGGCGCTCGCAAAGAACCGGAATTTCAAAGACGCAGATGGCGAATTGAGCCTCGACGCCGGACCCTTTGTCGCCGCACTTGAATTTGCGACCAACAGTCGGGCMATACTTTTTGGCAAACCATCATCGGATTTTTTCGGCGCTGCCGTCGAAGATCTCGGATGTCCCGCGAGCAAGACCATCATGATAGGCGACGATGCAGAAGCCGACGTTGAAGGCGCAATCTCCGCAGGCTTGATGGGCGTTCTCGTTCGAACTGGTAAATATCGTCCGGGAGATGAATCCAAATTGCCCTCTGCGCCTGACCTCGTCGCAGAAAATCTCGAAGAGGCAGCACAATGGATTTTGGCGCACCGTTAACGTGAGGTCGGCAGTGTGACGCCGACGGCCGGTTAGCTCCGCTCGCCCGAGTGTTTGCCAAGATGGCCGAGGAGGTCCATCGGCAGCGGGAAGACGACGGTCGAGGAGCGTTCACCGGCGACGTCGTGGAGCGCCGCAAAATAGCGGAGCTGCATCGCCTGCGGCTCCCGCGCCAGGATGCGTCCAGCCTCGACGAGCTTCTCGGCCGCCTGCTGCTCGCCCTCGGCGTTGATCACCTTGGCGCGGCGCAGGCGCTCGGCCTCGGCCTGCTTGGCGATCGCGCGCACCATATTCTCGGCAAGGTCGATATCCTTGATCTCGATGTTTGCCACCTTGATGCCCCAGGCGTCGGTCTGCTGGTCGAGGATCTCCTGGATGTCCGCGTTGAGCCGGTCGCGCTCGGCCAGCATCTCGTCGAGCTCGTGCTTGCCGAGCACGGAGCGCAGCGTCGTTTGCGCGAGCTGGCTGGTCGCAGCCATGAAGTCCTCGACCTTGATAATCGCCCGTTCGGGATCGATGATCCGGAAGTAAAGCACGGCGTTGACCTTGACCGAGACGTTGTCGCGCGAGATCACGTCCTGCGGCGGCACGTTGTGCACGACGACCCGAAGGTCGACCTTCACCATCTGCTGCACGAAGGGCACGAGGATGATGAGGCCGGGGCCCTTGACCCCGGTGAAGCGGCCGAGCGTGAAAATCACGCCACGCTGATATTCGCGCAGGATGCGGATCGCCGCGGACAGGAAGATGGCGACAATCACGGCGACGAGCAGATAGGGCAGATAATCGAGCGTCATGGGGGCTCTCCTTCGGCGGCCGCCGTGTCCGGCCGGCGCCGCACCATCAGGGTCAGCCCGCTGACGGTCGCCACCTCGACCGTCTCGCCGGGAGCAAAGGTTTCGTCGCCGCGGGCTTGCCAACGCTCGCCATTCGCGCGGACGTGGCCCTCCCCCGCCCGCCAGTCGAGGATCTTCGCCGGCAGTCCCTGCATCGCCTCGCCGCCGACGCGCGGCTGCCGGCGGCGAGCTCGCCAAAGCGCACGACCAACGACGACAACCAGACCGAAGACCAGCATGGCGGCAACGCTGACGACAGTCGGCGAGAGGCGGAAGCCGGGCGCCTCGACCTTGAACAGCATCGCCGTGCCGAGCAGGAAGGCGGCGAGACCGCCGAGGCCAAGGATGACGGTGGGGTTGAAGGCCTCGACAATCAGGAAGGTCAGCCCAAGCAGCATCAACGCGAGACCGGCATAGTCGATCGGCAGCAGGTTAAGCGCATAGAGACCAAGCAGGAGCGCGATGGTGCCGACGACGCCGGGCGCCACCATGCCGGGGCTGGTGAACTCGAAAATCAAGCCATAGACGCCGACGAGGATCAATATGACGGCGACGTTCGGATCGGTAATCACCGAGAGCAGACGGATGAGCCAGTCCGGTTGCAGCGTCTCGGCGGTGAGGCCGCGGGTGGCCAGATGCTCAGAGGCGCCGCCGGTCACGGCGACGGTACGGCCGTCGATCTTCGCCAACAGCTCGGTCGTGTCTGAGGCCACGAGATCGATCACACCGGCCCGCAGCGCTGCGCTGGCCGAGAGACTTGCAGCCTGACGCACAGCCTTCTCCGCCCAGTCGGCATTGCGGCCGCGCAACTCGGCCAGGCTGCGGATGAAGGCGACGGCGTCATTGGTCATCTTCGCCGTCATGGCGTCTTGCGCGGGCGCCGGCGTCGCGCCCTTGTCGCTGCTGCCCTGGTCTCCCTTATCGGGCGGGCCGGGAAGGCCCGGCATAGGAGCGCCGATCTCGACCGGAGTCGCAGCGCCAAGATTGGTTCCAGGCGCCATGGCCGCAATATGCGTCGCATAAAGGATGTAAGTGCCGGCACTCGCCGCATGGGCGCCAGACGGTGCCACGAAGCCGACGACCGGGACCGGCGAGGCGAGCACGTCGGCGATGATCTCGCGCATGCTTGTGACAAGGCCGCCGGGCGTGTTGAGGCGCAGGATGACAATTTCCGCGCGACGCTCGTCTGCGGTCGCCAGCGCCTCCTTCACTTGCCGGGCGGTGGCGGGACCGATCGCGCCGTCGATATCGATCTCAAGTGCAAGTTTGGCGGAACCCGCCTTGCCGCTCACAAAGGACGGCGAGAAGGTCGCCACGGCAGCGGCAAAAAACGCTGCAACAAGAAGGGACGCGCGCACCAGTTCCACGGTCATAGCTCCCTGTGAAGCCGATCGCGCAATGCGAGAAGCCCACACGAAAGCAATCAACGCCGCAGTGGACCTATTGTCCAAGCGAGCGGCGGCTTAAGTCCGCAAACGTCCGCGCACATCACCGGCCCCGGTAAGGCAACGAGCGGCTCAGAGCGAGCTTGCACTATGTGCCTGCCGCTCGGCCTCGTCGGCAGCCCGACGAAAGTCGTCGGCTTCCTTTTGCCAAGCTGACTCATTGCCGAACAGGGACGGAGAGATGACGAGGACCGCGAAAAACGACATATGCTCAAGCATCTCCAGCGACGGCACTTCGCGCTCAACACTCCGCGCGTCGGTCGTCTCGTAGATGATGCTTTGCGGAAGAGTGGTCCCCATCGGAACACCCTCCAGGCAACACCGGCGCCAAACGCCGGCATTCCAAAAAGAACATGGGCAACTCCAGCCGGGGTTTCAATGCCCCGGTCGTTCGCGGCCGAAGATATTCATATCGTAACGGGTTACGCAGCCGACGCCATCAGGCGCTCAACCGTCGCCGCGAAGTGACCGCACCAATCCTTCTTCTCCACCATTGGCCACACTCCATGACCATTGGCGGCTGATTGAGCCATAGGCGGATTAAAGCGGCACAGGCCGGCGTCTTTCTCCTTATGCTTCGTGGCAGTCTTGCTTTGATTATCGAAGAATTGGCAATTGCCGCAGGCACAGGTGGTCATTTGGATGCCTCCTCGTCCTAGTTGGCAGTTCTCGCGCGAAACCGAATCTACTTCATTTCTCGAGCCCTGGCTTGAGCCATCGCAAGAGGGTCACCCATGACCCAAACCGGATCTCCCGTCAGGGTCCGCCCATCGCCAGCGCACTTTTCGCATCGTTCCGGACGGCTTCTAGAGCCAAAATCGCATCGTCGACAAAACGATCAATCTCGGCTGCCGTTCCCATATGCGGAGAAATGGGCAGATCAGCCACCCGGCTCATGGCGCTGGATTTCACATAGATTTGGACGAAAGCCGCTGCCGGACGGGCGTCGTCATCGGTCGCTGAAAAGTGAAATCCAAACCGACCTTTTGTTTCTTCGATTTGCATCTGGGGTCTCCCACACGCGCCGGCGCTTCAATCAAACCAGCCGGTGTGCCTTCAGTTCTCCCTTTTACCCGCTAGTGGTTCAGCGGTCGCCTTTGATGTAATGTTCGAGCTGCTCGATAATGAACTTTTGATCTGCAATGACGTTTTTGACCAAATCGCCGATCGAAACCAATCCGATAACCGTCGTGTGCTCAAGGACCGGGAGATGGCGAACGGCCTTTGCGGTCATGATAGCCATGCACTCCTCGACGGTTTGATCCAGCCGGGTGCAGATGACGGTCGTCGACATGATCTCCCGTACCAGAGTCCGAGGAGAGGTCCGTCCCTTCAACACGATCTTTCGAGCGTAGTCACGTTCGGTGATGATCCCGCTGAGATTGCCACCGTCGATGACGACTAACGCCCCAATCTGATGCTCCGCCATCATCTCGAGCGCGGCCAGCACGGAAGCATCCGGATGAATGTGATAGACTCCGCGCCCTTTCTGCTCGAGCACATCTCGAACGGTTGCCATCTTGCGTCACCTCTCGACATCTTGTCGGCAACCATCAACGGGTATCTCAAAACCTGCAGCCGTTACGGCGGTTCATATACCCCAGCCAGTGACTGCTAGGACTTGCCCTGTCACTCCGGCAGAAGCGTCGCTTGCCAGAAACGCCACGGCTTGAGCAACATCGGAGCGTTTCACCCAATGCTTAAGGTCCTTGGGCTTCATGGCAGCGATGTTGGAGTCCGTATCGACTAGCCCAGGCGCCACGGCGTTGACCCGGATACCCACGTCACGACCTTCGATTGCGAGCGTTCTCGTAAGCGCCTCGATGCCCGCTTTGGCGCAATTGTAGGCGACCATGTTGGCCTGCGGCAGCCCGGCACGGGCGAAGTTGATGATGGTTCCGCCCCCGCTATCCCGCATGCGCAAAAAGGCGGCGCGTGAGCACAAGAACGACGACAGAAGATTGTTGCTCAGTTCATGCTGCCAGTCGTCCAAGGAGTGTTCCACCGCCGGCTTGTAACGCGTGAGCCCGCCCGCCAAGTTCACCAGAATATCGATGCGACCGTACTCCCGGATCATCTGATCGATCGCCTCGTTCACTTCTTGCTCGTTAGCTAGATCGGCGGCCAGCGCCAGGACGCGAGTGCCACCTGAGCGTAGCTCAGCCGCCCGTGCCTCGACATTGGCCCGATTGCGAGCCGAGATTGCGAGACTCGCGCCAAGGTCAGCCAGCGCCTGGCATGCGAAAACCCCGATCTGTCCGCTCTTACTAACCCCGGTGACGAGAGCAAACTTGCCGTCCAACCCGCCCGCCATGGCCATCTCCTTTTAAGTTGGTTCTAGATCGGCCAGCAGACGAGCCGTCAGTCCGCATGCGGAACGAATGCAACATGAGCCACCTTGCTCTCGACCGCCGTCACACCTTCAACACCTTGTAACAAACGCACGGCATCGACGATCATCTGTTCATCCATCGTTGCTCCGGTGAGCAGCACCTTGCCGCTGAAAACATGCACATCAAAGCAATTCTGGACAGACTTGGTGCCGAACTGTCGATCCATGGCGGCCCGCGCGCGAAACAGGATGACCTGGTCCATCAGCACGTTCCGGGATCGCGCGGTCTCCTGAAACGCAGAACTCTCCGCCAAGCGAACGATGTGTTCGACGCAGTCTTCGACCGGGACCCGTTCGGTATTGAGCACGATCGCATAGAGCGACGGATCCTCCCAGTCGATGCCAAATAGCTTTTGCATTGTTCCATTGTGAGCGGCGTCGCTGTGCTCGATTTCCCGCCGTGCGTTTTCGGCAATGCCAACGCCGAGCCGTTCCATCAGAACTCTTTCACGAAATAGCATCGGCGCGCAGATGCGCACGCAGATAACATGCGGTATGGACTTCAAGAGATAGGTGGCGCCCCAGCCCCTGATCAGTACGTTTCCCTTTACTGCCAGCTCCAAAATCTCTTGCGCTGTATACCGGGACATTCGCTTGCGATCGAGCGTCCACCGCTCCAGCAACGATGTCTCGCCTTCGAGAAATCGATGCACCTCGCTTTCCGGCATGCCGGCTCGTTCGGCGATGTCGTGTTCGACGATCTCATGGTGAACAATAGCAAGCCCCAATTGCTTTGCGAGGCTCACAGCAACTTCGCTTCCGCGCGTCGCCATTTCGCGCGTCATGGCAATGACAGCCATCGTATCCTCCTTTGCGGCATCGCGTGCCGGAGGATGCGCCTGCGGGCCCGACGGCCCGCCAAGCAGCATGCGGGTACTTAGAGCTCACGCTCGCCGCCCAATGGATCCAGTCCGAAAAATTTTAGGCCGTTGTTTCGAACCTCGCAACACGAACGGAGTGCGATGGCTAGGTTTGCTGGCACTCCCGTGGCGGAATGTTCCGCACACAGCGAGCGTATTGCGTTGCGGTAGCGCGGGCGCGATTGATCAAATTTTCCGATTCCGGCTGCCGCGTCCTTGAACGCGTTCGCCGATTAATTACGTCAAATGTAATGTAGAGATGCGAATGTCCCTTACGGGACTCGCGGCGTCAACCACAGGAGGTTGGCAATGGATGCAAAGCAAAATATCACAAGCGACTGGCAGGACTCGGCCAACGTCCTGCTCGGAATTGCACTGTTCATCTCACCTTGGGCGCTAAACTATGTGACGGAAACCAACGCTGCACTGAATGCACACATCGTCGGAGCAGTCATCACGTTGCTGGCTCTTGCGGCTTTGTTTGCCTTCCGCGTCTGGGAGGAATGGATCAGTGCCGTCTTGGGCGCTTGGCTGATCATAGCGCCATGGGTGTTGAACTTTAGCGGCCATACGGTTGCGACGCGTATGAGCATGCTAATCGGCATCGCTACGATCGTGCTAGCGCTGTGGTCGGCGAATGAGCACACCTCAGGGCATTTGAGTGCCTGAGGTTAAAGGAAGAGGAAGCGGCCGACTGGCACGTCGCTTAGGATCGTATCGCGTCGTCTTTGATCCGGCGCGTTAGATCTTCGGTGACGCGGATTGGCTTGATTTCCTTCATCCCGTTAGCAGACGTCGCTTGCAGCGAAGAACTCGGCGCGGCTGAAGTTCCAGCTGCCATCTGTTCCTGAACATGAGCCGACGTAGCACGCGATCTACAGTGAGAGTTCTATAAAGAGCGGCGAACGCTGAACAGCATACCGGGCGTAACTGTTCTTTGAAGCACTCGAACCGACATGACATGGTTATGTGCGGAGGGGCAATTCATTTCCCGCAGCATCGTTCGCACTTGCAGCTCGGCAAGCAATCAAGGCATTCTTCCTGACGATCGCTGTTATTGGAAGGGTCGACGCTTGCCGATTTCAAAGCTTTCCCCTTGGCACATTGCTGTCGGTGATCGGCTACGCGCTGCCCGTAAAGCTAAGGGTCTCACGATACGGCAGGTGGCCGATCACATCGGATGTTCCTACCAAATGTATCAGCGCTATGAGACCGCGACAGCGCGACTGCCTGCAGACGCGCTCGTGCGCGTGGCTGCGATGTTCGGTGTGACGCCCTCATCCCTTTTACCCGAGACACGTAAGGGGCTTACGAAAGCCGGGACTCAAACTTAGCGTTTTTTCCGCCGAAAAGCATCTACCCCGAGATGCGTAAGCCTCCATGCAGGCCCCCCTCCGCAAACAGACTCCGGTTCAGCTTTAGCTGATCTCGCCGGGAGTAAATCCCGGTTTTTCGGGCATTCTTTGGAATTCCATCCCATGAGGCGAATTGCCGACCCTATGCATGCGCGTTCAGCATAAGGCGCAATAAAAACGCCAAATATCTGATCTCGCGCCCCTTTCTGAAAACGCCTGATCAACAGGCAATGCCGTGATCAGGCCAGAAAGGGAACTCTGGGGAGCGTATCGCGGGGGAAGGACCGATGAAGTCACTTAAAATATGTGTCGCGACAGCAACGCTTGCGTGCCTTTCTGCACCTGGCGCCATTGCTCAGGACGCAGGAAGCACAACGCCACAGCCGCCGCCCGCTGCCGGCGAAGCTCAACCGGGGCAAAAACTTCCCGAAGTACAGGTGATTCAACAGCAACAGAAACCTACGGCAAAGCCGAAAAAGGCAACCCACACTCCAAAGAAAGAACCTGTCCAACAGGCCGGACCGGCGCCTCCTCCGAGCGCAGAGCCGGCAATTGCGGAACAAGGAGCGGCGCCAACGGGGCCGGTCTTCGCCGTGCCCGCCCCGCCCTCAGATGTGAAGTTGTCACCGCTGCCCGGCAGTGAAGTTCCCATCGGCAAGGTTCCCTATGGCGTAACGGGCCTTTCATCCGCCGACATCAATCGCGATCACTCTGTCAACATGCAGGACACGCTCAACAATCGCATCCCAGGCGTGGTTGTTGACGACTTGCAGGGCAACGCATTCCAGACGGGAGTGCAATATCGCGGCTTTGAGGCTTCGCCCGTCAACGGTCTGCCGCAAGGTATCGCAGTCTATCAGAACGGCGTGCGCATCAACGAAGCCTTCGGCGACACCGTCAACTGGGACTTCATTCCGGCCAACGCGATTGCCGATCTTACCGTCATGAGCAGCAATCCGATCTTCGGTCTCAATGCGATCGGCGGTGCTATCAATGTGACGATGAAAGACGGCTTCAATTTCCAAGGAGCCGATATCGATACGCGCTTCGGGTCGTTCGGCCGCAAACAGGTCAGCACTGAGGCCGGCATGCGAAGCGGAAATTGGGCCGCTTACGGCGCGTTCGAAGCCATCAATGACGATGGTTTCCGTGATTTCTCCGACGCCGAGGAGCGGCGCGGATACGCGGATCTCGGCGTCAAAGGCGACGGCGCAGAGTTTCACTTGAACGGGACAATCGCGAGCAGCCACGTCGGCGTGACGGCCGCAGTGCCGGAAGAGCTGCTTGACTTTGGCGGCCGCACGCGCACGTTCACCTCGCCGCAGATCACCCAGAGTGACATGCAGATGGTATCCTTGAACGGCATCGTTCAGGCGACGCCCGATGTCTCGGTCTCCGGCGTCGGTTATTATCGCCACTTCAAGCAAAGCCACATCGACGGCAATATCTCAGAGTTTGAGCCTTGCACCGTCCCGGGCGGTGCCGGCGTCATCGGCACGTCGCTTTGCACGGAGGACGGGGCGCCCCTCTACGCGCTTGGTGCTGGAGGGCTCACTGGCATAACACTTCCCGACGGCGTGCTTGGGTCGATCGACAAAACAGGACAGAACACCGACGGTTACGGATTCTCCTTGCAGGCTGTGAACAAGGCGAACCTCTTCGGCCACCGCAACCAGTTCATCATCGGCACCAGCTACGATCACGGCCACGTCGCTTATCGGGCGTCGAGCGAACTCGGCACCTTCCTGCCGAAATACGTGGTTAAAGGAACGGGTCAGACGCTGTCCGGAGACTCGAACCTACCTGAGGAATGCGATGACGGCGATCCGGCGCCCTGCCCGTACACGGACGCCACCAGCGTTACGCCTCGATCGCTGACCACGCTCAACGACTACGTCGGTGTCTACGCGCTCGATGCCTTCGACGTCACGGATAGACTGACGGTTACTGTGGGCGGCCGCTTCAACTACGCACGTGTGCAGATCATAAATACGGGCGAGCCGTCGCTCGATGCGCTCGATGGCGTAAATACGTATAACCGGTTCAATCCTTCGGCCGGGTTCACCTACAAGATCAATCCCAACCTGTCCTTCTATGGCGGCTATTCGGAGGCCAACCGCGCCGCGACGGCGTCCGAAATTGCCTGCTCGGACCCTGATAACCCTTGCATCATCGAAAGCGCACTGGCTTCCGACCCGCCTCTTAAACAGGTCGTGACGCGGACCTGGGAACTCGGCTTCCGTGGCGAGCACAACTACTGGACGGGCGAGAAGTTAAACTGGAGCCTCGGCTGGTTCCGAGCGCTCAACTCCGATGACATCATCCAAATCGCCGATCGGCAGCAAGGCCGCGGATACTTCGCCAACGCGGGCGAAACGCAACGCCAGGGCATCGAAGCTAGCGTCGACTACCGCTCGCAGAGGTTTTTTGCCTATGCCAGCTACGCCTACGTCGACGCAACCTTCCAATCGACGAACATCATTCCGTCGGAGAACAATCCGCATGAGGAAACGCCCTGCCCTGTGGATCCTAGCGCAATCGATGATGAAGTTCCCACTTGCCTCACCATCCGGCCCGGCAACCGCATGCCCGGCGTTCCGCGCCATCGCTTCAAGGTAGGCTTCGACTATAAGCTGACGCCCAAGTGGACCTTCGGCTCGGATCTCATCGCTGCCAGCGACCAGATCTTCTACGGCGACGAAGGCAACCATGACCGGCCGCTACCGGGCTACGCCAAGGTCAACCTACATACGTCCTACGACATCACCGACCGTATCCAGGTCTACGGACTGATCGAGAACCTGTTCGATCAGCAGTACGGCGTCTACGGTACATACTTTAATACTGAGCTGGCTCAGGAAGCTGGCCCCGGCGCGGGTGGTTCAGGTGGGCCTGATCCGTCTCTCAAAGGCTTGAAATATGATCCGGACAACGCGCGGACGATCACTCCGGCCATTCCGTTCGCGGCGTATGGTGGTGTGAAGGTCAGGTTCTGATCGTAGATAGCAGGCGCCCGCTTCGGCGGGCGCTTCGATCGCATTCTGTCAATCGAGTACAACCCGTCTCTCGATTGCGTAGCGAGCGGTGGCCCAGAAATGGGCTACCGCTCTTCTCTTTCGAGCAACGACAATAGAGATGAGCCAGCCAAAACTCTATTTGGCATCCGGCTTGACTGCGACGCCCCATGGGAGGCGCCCCACACGAATGGACTTTTCGGCCTTGAGCGTCGCCACATCGATAACTGTCACGTCATTGGTCATGCCATTGGCGACGTAAAGTTTGGTACCGTCAGGCTTCAAGGCGAGATGCCAAGGCCGCTGTCCGACCAGGATGTAGCTTTTGATTTCATGCGTCGCCGCGTCAACAACTGCGACCCTGTTGGACGGCCCGAGGGCTACGAATGCCGTCTTGCCGTCGCGCGTAAATCGAATGCCTATTGGCTGCATCAGTTCGGGGCGAATGCCGGGCACATCGAACGTGAGCTTTTTTTTGATCTGAAACGACTTGGTGTCGATGACGGAGACCGTGCCGCCCACCTCTGCAGAGACCCAGACCTCGCTGCCGTCTTTGGTGAAAGTTGCTTCTCGCGGCCGGGTATCGACGAGGATATTGGCCAAGACCTGATTGGTCTTCGCATCAATAAAATGCGCCATGCTCGTCTGTTCGGAGGTATTCACAACAAGGCCATCATCCGGCGAGACCGCCATACCCTCGGGCTCTACGCCGACGGGAATTTCCGCGATCGCTTGGCCCGTGGCCCGATCCATGACAGTGACCAGCCCATCGTCTTCGTTCGCAACGTAAATGCGATCACCCTTATGATTGATATCAAGAAGCTCCGGATCTGGGCCGGACGCCGGATAGGATTTCGTAACCTCCAGATTTTCGGTATCGATAACATCGAGGCGGTTGTCGTCGCCAACACATACGATCAGCTCTTTGTAATCCGGTGTAATGACGATCCCGCGCGGCCGCTTTCCGGTCGGAATGCTCTTGATGATCTCGAGCGTCTCGCTGTCGATGACGGTCACGGTATTATCGCGCTCGTTCGAAACAAAGATCTTATCGGCAAAGGCGGATGGCGCGGCGCTTAGCATGAGCGTGGCACACAACGCCCGCGTCGCAGCTTTTTTCATCGTCGTCATCCTCCAATGCATTGATCAGTTCAGCCTGGAAGTTTGCAAGCTGTTTCCGGCGCATCGACGCCGAGCGTGTCAGTCAGATGTTTTTGATGCAGGAAACCTTCCTGCGGAGACATCGAGACGAGAGAGCGTGGCCCGGTCAGGATGATGGGTTGACGGAGTTGCCTGTCCCATGTGCGGAACGACATGCCCTGACCTTTGAAGCCGGCAACCTGAAAGTCTTTCGACAATAAATACGCGCGCAAACTCGAGATATCGGCCTTCCCGCTGCGCGTCACCGCCTCACCAAAGACGCGCGCCGCGAGCCACGCCATGTAATCGCGCTCCGTCATCTGCCGTTTGGCCATTGCGAGAAATCGGTTTTGGAGCTGAATGCCGCCGTATTGCTCATATGAGCGATGCCAAGCGACGGCGACGAGACCGTGCGTGCCAGCGACCGGCTTCGGCACCAAGGTTCGCCAGAGCAGATACTCTCCGAACGTATCATCTGTATCGGCGGCGAAAACGATATCGTGCGGTGGCGGAGACTGCGTCAACATCGGAATTTGCGCTTGAATTTGCTGGTGTCCGGTTTCTGAGCGCCGATTGCCCGGATCGAATGTGATCGTTCTCTCTTCGGCGATGGTGCTGCCAAATTTCTTCGCCGCGCGCTTCATTGCATTGGCGTAGTCGATGTCCTCCTTTGAGGCGCCTCGAAGAAGGAACCAAGTGTTCCACCGTTTCCACGCCATGTATTGCGCCAGGGCGTCCGCGCGCATGGCCCAACTCGGTGCGACGTGGAAAACATTTCGCCGACAATTCACGCCTCTCAGATCATCGTCGCTCGTGCGCACGTTGATGATGATGGCATCATGCGCTTCCGGTAGATCCGCGAGGCGGAGAAGATCGTCCTGCTCCAGATCGGCAAGGAGCAGATGCGTCGACTGCAGCAACGCCTTGGCATCCGCGACGACGTCGCCGTCCTTCGGCGTGATCTTTTCGTCGAGGCGATACGACTGGCTAAGAAAGCGGCCGGTTGCGAGATTGTCGCTGACGCCAAGCCGTGCACCTTGGACGCCCTGATCCGTGATAACCGGTTCTACCAGCGAGACCGGCAGCGGCTCCGGATAGGCGCGGCCGAGATATCCGATCTCGACTTGAAGCGGCGTTGTGGGGGTTGAATTTGCGGCTGCCGCAAACGCCAGAACGAAGGGCAGCAGGCAGGCAAAAAGTCGAGCTCTCGCTTTCACAGACTGTCACTGAGTTGTCTTGACTTCGTTGGCCGGCTTCCCGGTCCCCGAGCCCGCAAGAAACTTCAACGCGCCGACTGCAGATTCATTGCCCGCGCCGGATGCTATGTCGAGGGCAGTTTTTCCCACGGCCGATTTCATTTTTGGATCTGCACCCGATCGCAGGAGGAGGCCAATCATCGGCGCGCTGTTCTGTCCGGCCGCGATCATCAGAGCCGTCACTCCATCGGTGGAAGCTGAGTTGACATCCGCGCCGCGTTTGATGAGTTCCTCGGCGAGTGCGAGCGGCGTGGGTCCGTGAGCAAGCTGATTGAGACGCTGTTGCGGTTGCAGCTGTGTTGCGCAGACCATCAACGGCGTCAGCTTCTCGGGACCGCCGCCAGCGTTCACCTTAGCTCCGGCATCGATGAGGGCCTTGGCGGCGAAAAATTTGCCGTCCGAAAGCGCGACTTCAAGTGCCGTGTAACCTTTCTCGGTGCCGCGTTCGATGTCCGCGCCGCGTTTGGCAAGCAGCTCGATTGACGGCACGTGATTGACGTTGATCGCGTGTTGCAGCGCGGTCATGCCGTCACTGTCCTGCGCATCGACCTTGGCACCGGCGCCGAGGAGGATCTCCATAAGGTCCGACCTTCGGATGCTTGCTGCGGAACCGAGAGGCAGGGCACCTAGTTGATCCCGCTTGTTGACGTCGGCGCCCTTCTCGATGAGGAATTTCAGGCGCTCGGCGTCAGCGCCGACGACGGCATTCATCAGCTCGGTATTGACGTCAACACCCTCTTTGAGCCACGCCTCGAGACGCTCGCGCGAGACGATCTGATCGGGTGACGCTTCGGCGCTCCGCTTTCTGGTCTCCTGAACTTTGAGATAACGATCCTCATAAGCTGCGCCCTGGGTCTCCTGGATGACGCCGTGGGACGGCAGATTGCCCTCGACGATGCAGTTTGAGCATTGAACAAGCGGCACGCCGTAGTCTTCGAGAATCTTGGCGATCTCGTCTTTAGCGTCTTCCATCGCCATGTCGATCTTGAGCTTCAGAACGACGTCGGTGTTCTGCACACCCCATCCCAGAGAGAACTCGAGAGGTGTCGTGTCGACCATCATGTTGACCGGCTGGATCGTGAGCGGCGCGCGGTTCTTTTTCACCCAGCCGGCAAATGGCCCCCAGACCGCGGCAACATCGATCTTCTTGTCAACCACGCGCTGCACCTGACGCCAGGGTTGCTGCTCTGGTTCCAAATCGGCGTCGACACTGACGATTTGAAGATCGACATTTTCCTTGATGCCATGATCGGCGAGAACATCTCGCATAGCGGAATGCTGGAAGACGCCGACCCTGAGCTGATGCAGGGCCGGATCATCCATACTCTTTATATCGATCCCACTATCGGATCGATAAGCGAGTACATACGTGGTGCGGTAGAGCGGCACCGTTGTCAGCAGATTCGGATAATCGGTCGGCATGCCCAGCAGAACTTGGCATTCGTTGTTATCGAATGTCTCGCGCGTCAGCCCACGTTCGATATAAGGCCGCCAGAAGAAAGTAATATCGATGCCGAGTTTGTGGCCTATTACATTGGCGATCTTATTTTCGTAGCCTTCCTGTTTGTTATCCGAGAGCGGCATGTTGCCAGGATCTGCACAAGCGACAAGGCGCGTCACCTTCAAATTCTTCGCTTCTTCTTTGGCTGCGGATAGCTCGGCGGAAGTCAGCTGATCGAATGGCTTGGATTTGAGATAGCTCAGGTCTCGGCACAAGCCGGGCGTAGTTGTTGCCGCGAATGCTGCACTGATAAGAAGAAGCTTCAGGCCACGCATTAATCTTTGACCTTTTTGTTGCGTTGAATTCTGCCCGCTCGGCCGCCTGTCGCGCACAAATTGGTGCATCAAACGGAAATGGCGTCCGGCCTCTTTGAGGTCCGGACGCCGTCTTTGCAGTTACATCATCCTTACGGATAGACGCGGAACGTAGAGAGGACACCGCCCTGCGGGATCTTGTCGAGGCCAGCGGCTTTCGCCATGGCCGTCGCACCGATCGCGCCGAACTTGTCGTCCATATCGAGACCTGCAGTGACCGGGATACCGATCCAGCCGCCAAGACCCTGGAACACGGAGATGTACTCTTTGTCGCCGACTTTCCAGGCGATCGGGTTGCCGATGATGCCGGAAGCAAGCTTGCGTTCCCAAAGCACCTTGCCGGTATTGCGATCGACCGCGCGGAAGTGGCCGCTGTTCGAGCCGTAGAACATCAGGCCGCCGTCGGTGTTGAGCGTACCGGACCAGTTCGGATAGGGATCCGGAATTTCCCAGTCTGCCGTACCGGTCACGATGTCGAACTTCTTGATCTTGCCGGTAATGCCTGGCTTTTCAGGATACATGTAGACATTGGCGAAGACGTACACGGTGCCCTGCTGGGTATGCGTACGATCCTGCGGTTCGTCTTCCATGCACCAGTTGTTGGTCGGGCAATAGAACTTGTTCGGTTCTTTCGGGTCGACCGAGCACGGCTGCTGGTCCTTGCCGCCCATCGCCGACGGGCAAGCCTGGACGTTGCGGTGACGCTCGAACGGCGAGTGCTCATAGACCTTGATCGGACGGCCGGTCTTGAGATCGACCTTCTCGGCCCAGTTCACGGTCACGAACTTATTGGCGCGCAGCAGCGTGCCGTCGTCGCGATTGAGAACGTAGTTGAAGCCGTTACGATCGAAGTGAACAAGGACGTCCTGCTTCTTGCCATCAATGTCGAGATTGTCGACGAGGATGTTCTCGTTGACGCCATCGTAGTCCCACTGATCGAACGGTGTCATCTGGTAGGCCCAGGCGACCGAGCCATCTTCGACGTGGCGGGCGAAGATGGTCATCGACCACTTGTTGTCCCACTTGCCGTTGTTGCACTCGTCATGGGTCTTGGCGCCGCAGCGATAAGACGGGCTCCAGTGGCCGGGGTTACCGGTCGACCAGTAGACGAGCTTACGCTTCGGGTCGTAGCTGCCCCATGCCCAATACGAGCCGCCGCCGATTTTCCATTCGCCGCCGTTTGTCGCTGGGTAGCTCGAAACGCCGATGTCGGAACCGGCCGTGCCGTACTCAGGGTGCGCTTTATTGGTGTCTTTCGTCAGGCACACGTCCTTGTCGGGGCCGTTCGAATGGCACTTCCACACAACTTTGCCGGTCTTGAGATCATATGCCGTCAGACGGCCGCGTGCAGCAAATTCGTCGCCGCCGAAGCCTGCGATCACAAGGTTCTCGGCAATCAGCGTCGGACCAGTGATCGTTTCGCCTTTTTCAGGATACGCATGCTTGACGACCCACACTTCCTTTCCGGTCGACGCGTCGAGTGCGATCACGAAGCCATCCAGAGTGTGATAGATGACCTTGCCGTCGGCATAGTTGACGCCGCGATGAACGGTATCGCAGCAGGCGCGCGGCACGGCTGTTTCATCGCGGTCCGTTTTCTTGACGTAGTTCCAGACCTGGACGGGATTATCAGGGTCCGTCAGATCGAGGGCCTGCAGGATGTTGCACTGGGCCATGTTGGGGCAGCCCGACGAGAAGTACATCATCGGCTTGCCGTCATGAATGACGACAATCGGCTGGCCTTCATGTCCGCGTAGCGCGCCGGTCGATTGCGACCAGGCAAGCTGTAGCTTGTCGACGTTGCCGGTATTGATGTCGGAAAGATCCGAGTGGCGCGTCAGCTGGTTGTCGCGGCCCGGCGCCGGCCACAAATTCGGGTTCTTCGCCTCTTGTTCAATCTGCTCGTTGGCAAAACTTGGCACAACTGTAGCGCCGCATAGGAGCGCCACCGCAAGCCCGCCCGCCAACAGGAACGATTTCCTGAAGCTCATGGGTTTTCCTCTCCATCCTTTTCGATACAGACGCTTGCCTTGCAACCGTGCCTTTCAGCGCCGGTTCGCTTCCAATTGCGGCCACACAAGCAAGAGCAATCGGCATTGCATCTTTTGGTCGCCAGGCAGGCACGCGTTCAACACGCGTAACTTCCCAACAAAAGAGCGGAGGATGGCGTGAACATCTGGAGGACCGGATCTTCACTCCAACCTGCCGCAAGCGTGGCAACCGGACACTAGGTGTCAGTTCCCCAGCCCACCACGGGATGATTTCCCGATGTTTTTTGTCTGCATTCCCATTGCGATCGGGATTGATCGGTTGACGCGCGGTTCTAATTCTTGCGCATTTCAAGCGCCATTCTGATGAGATCGGCGGTCCTCTCGACCGCAAGCTTGTTCTTCATCAGACTGCACGCATTGGCGACCGTCTTGTAGGCGACATTGAGAGTTGACGCGATCGCCGAGAGGCTCTTGCCCTCGCCGAGCAATCTCAAAATCTCGATTTCCCGCATAGTCAGCCGCTCGAGAAGATCGCCGTCCCCGGAAAACTGCTTCATAGCGAGGTCCGTCGCGATGTCCCGCTCTACGTAGCGTTTGCCTTCGGCGACGCGCAGCACCGCGGTTACGAGCTCTTCGGCGGAGGCGCCTTTCGAAATATAACCCCGCGCGCCCGCCTGCACAGCTCGCGCGGCATAGATCGCCTCGGCATGCATGCTAAGCATCAAGACCTTTGCGTTCGGATTCTCGATAAGAAAGCGCTTCAGAAGTTCGAGGCCGCTCGATCCTGCGAGACTGATATCAAGCACAACGACATCGGGGCTCTGCTGGCGAAACACTGTGAGCGCTTCGTAACTCGTCGCCGCTTCGTAAATGTCCGCACTCGGGATTGCTGAGAGAAGACGGCGGACGCCCTGGCGGACAAGAACGTGATCATCGACCAATAGGATCTTCATCATATCCCCGTGCCTGTTCTCAAGGATTCGGATGCACTCGATTTCATGGCGAGATAAGGGAATTGCGCCTCGACCAGCGTGCCGCTGCCGTCCGGACGATTCCTTATGCTGAAAGTGCCGTTGCGCGAGGCGACCCGCTCCCGCATGCCCGTCAGTCCGTGTCCCGAACGGTTGGATTTCAGGCCGCCACCATCGTCGACGACGCACACGCGGACGCTGTTGCCCTCCAAAGCAACCGTGGCGTCGATCGACGACGTATTGCCGTGACGAACAGCATTGCTCATGCTCTCTTGAATGATGCGGTACACGACGGAATCGAGCTCGGCGCCGACGCCGCCCTCCGGAATGATTGTGTGAACATTCAATCCGGGATGACGGGAGGTCCAGAATTCAACCAATCTCTGAACGGCGGCTTCAAGGCCCAGATCTTCGACCGTTCCGGTTCTCAGCCTCCCGAGAATTTGGAGGACGCGCTTCTGACTAAGACCCACCGCCTCGCGAATGGAATCGAGGCGCTCAAGCACGTCAGGGTTTGCGCTGTCTCCGAGCGCCTTCTGCACCGCCGCCGCGTCGAGGCCAACGGAAAACAAGAGCGGCCCGATCTCGTCATGAAGATCGCGCGCCAGCTCTGCCCGCTCTTCGTCCTGCACGGTCGACAGCTGCTCTTCGAGCAACGTTTTCGAAGCCTCGGCCTGTTCGAGCTGTCCCACCATGTGGTTGAAACCGCTCGTTACCGCCCGTAGATCGCGAGGACCGCCTTCAACGATCCGCAAACTGAAATCGTGCTGCGCTACTCTCGCAATGGCGTGGCGCAATTGATCGAGCGGTTTCAATTCCCGCTCAACGGTCCAATAGATGAGCGCTGAAACGAGCCCGGCGAGAATCCCTGCGAGGAGCAGGCTGTTCGCAAGATCTTCCCAAACCTCCTGCACTTCGTTGCGGGGTTCCGCCTCGATCAGAAACGCGGAATAGCCCTGAACATTCGGCGGCGTCGGAACCCGTGCTGCTTCGGGTGACCCTCCGAGCAATTTGTAAAACCAGGCCGGTGCTGGATCATTGGGCGTTTCAATATGCGATTGCACGACCCTGTCGCCGCTCATATCGAGAAGCGACACACGCAAATGGCGCCCATTGTTGAACTGCTCGATGATGCCGCTCAATTTCTGATACGGGTTCGGAGAACCCTTCAGCCCATTTACTCCATCCTCCAGAACCTGTTTGCCGACCACGAACGCGGAATGCAGCTCGGTCTCTATCTTTGCAGCGGCGCGCCAGTAGGACATGAACGCGCCGATCAACAGGCTTAGTGCCAGCACGAGCGCGACGTTCAACAGGAGCCTTTGACGGAGCGACATGGCGCGAACATCAGGGTTTGATGACAAGGCCCCATGGGAGGCGGCCAACGGGGATGGATTTCTCCGCTTTCAAGCTGGCGACATCGATTACGGTAACATCGTTCGAGAGGCCATTGGCGGTGAACAGCTTCGTATGATCGGAATTGAAGTCCATATGCCAGGGGCGTTGACCCACGAGAATAAGGCTCAACGTCTTGTAAGTGGCTGTGTCTATGACCGCGATGCGATTGGCCCGGCCTAAGGCGACGAACGCGTGCTTGCCGTCGGGAGTGAATTTCACGCCCATGGGCTGGATGAGTTCCGGCCGGACGCCCGGGATGTCGAACGTCAACCTTTGTTTGATCTTGCGTTGCTCCGCGTCGATAACCGATACCGTGCCGCCGACCTCCGCGGTGACCCAAACCTCTTTTCCATCGGGCGTATAGCGGGCGACTCGCGGACGCGTATCGACGAGCACGTTGGCAACGACCGCCATCGATTTGATATCGATGAAATGGGCCATGCTCGTCGATTCCGAGGTCGCAACCACGACAGTATCATCAGGGGATACCGCCATCCCTTCGGGCTCGACGCCGATCTGGATCTCGCCGCGCACCGATCCGTCGGCGGCGCTGATGACCGTCACCATGCCGTCGTCTTCGTTGGCGATGTAGATGAACTTGCCGGCGTGATCAATGTCGAGCAGCTCGGGGTCTGGACCTGACGTCTCGTGTGTGCTGGTGATTTCAAACGTGGTCGTATCCATCACGTCGAGGCGATTGTCGTCGCCCGCGCAGATAAAAAGCGTTTTGTAATCGGGCGACAGCACCATTCCGCGCGGCCGTTTTCCGACAGGCACGGTCTTCACCACTTTCAGCGTACCCGTATCGAGCACTGTAATGGTGTTATCTTTCTCGTTGCTGATGAAGGCGGTGCCAGCGATTGCCGGGTGCGCGAGCCAGAACAAAACAATTGCCAATTTCCAACCCAATCGCATCATTCGGCGCCCTATGATCCCTGCCCTTAGTTTCGCTGCCGACATTTCGACTCTGGCTCGTCGTAGCCGAGCGTGTCGGTGAGATATTTCGGATGCAAAAAGCCGTCCTGTGGCGATATCGAAACAAGCGCCCGCGGGCCCGCAAGCAGGATCGGCTGACGCAATTGACGATCCCACCGGCGAAAATTCATGCCTTGAGATTTGAACCCGGCGACTTCGAATTTGTCCGACATCAGGTATGACCGGAGCACGCCCGGCTCGGCCGAGTTCGTACGCGTCACCGCTTCGCCGAAGGTGCGCACGGCGAGCCAGGCGGAATAATCGCGCTCTGTCATGATGCGGCCGGTCTTGCGTTCGAACCGGTTCTGCATCTGTGTTGCGGCGCTCTCCTCGTAGGAGCGATGCCATGAGACGGCGGTGAGGCCGTGCGTGCCTGCAACGGGGCGCGGTTCGTAGGTGTTGAACAGAAGGTAGTCGCCGAAGCTTTCCTCGACATCCGCAACGATGATGACGTCAGCATCGCCGAGGCCCTGCGTGAGCAACGGCATCTGCTTCTGGATTTGTTGATGCCCGGTGTCTGTGCGGCGAGAACCCGCGACATATGCGTAGGTCTTCTCGCCAACAATCTTTCCACCGAAGCGCACTGCCGCCCGGCGCATCGCAGCTGCGTAGTCCTTATCCTTCGGCCTCTCACCGGAGATCAGCGCCCACTTCCTCCATTGCTTCCAGATCAGGAACTGAGCGAGCGCATCAGCGCGCATCGCCCAATCGGGAGGGATGTGAAAGACGTTTTGACGGCAATCTTCGTTGCGAAGTCTGACGTCGCTCGAGCGGATGCTCAGAATAATAGCATCTCTCGCCTCGGGAAGATCGGCGACGGCAAGAAGATCGGCCGGTTCGAGATCCGCGACGATCAACGAAACGCCCGACTTCAGCAGTTCGAGCGCCTTCGGCTCAAGATCGTCGCCTTCAGGAATGATGGCTTCGACGAGTGCATAGTTTTGGCCAATAAGGCGGCCCGTCATGTTGTCTTCAGTAATCCCGACTCGCGCGCCCTGGATGCCCTTATCCGTATAGATCTTATCGATAAGGGAGAGTGGCTCAGCTTCTACGTATGTCTTGCCAAGGTAGGCTATTCTTATGGAGAGTGACGCGTGCGCGTCGCCACCGGGCGGAGCGTCATCGCTCCGCACCGGATCAGCCACACACATCAGAAATGCCGCCAGCACGAATGCAAACCCTTTGGCAACATGCATTGTGCTCGCAAGGACGTACGAGGCGCGTCGTTGTTGCCGCGTCACCAAGTCCTTTTCGAGCCCTTGTAGAGCGAGTGAACGAAGGCAATGATCTTCCACAGCTCGTCGTCGTCCTTGATGATTTCGCCGAATGGCGGCATCGGTCCAACGACGGCTTCTTGGCCTTTGCGGGTCAAACCGTAAGTCTTCTGCAGCTCTTGGCTGCCATGGGACACCAACCGGAAGAGTGTGTCGTCCTCGCCGCCATAGACCCAGGTTTCATTTGTGAGCGGCGGACACATGCCGCCGCCGCCACCACCACCGTGGCAGCCGTTGCAGCTGTATGAGAAGTAGAGTTTCTTGCCCTCTTCGATTTTGTCGGCCTGATCCGTGTAAGGGTTCTTCATTGTCCCTATCGGATTTGCCTTGTCGACTTCGAGAGGTGGCTTGTGCGTCACCTCCGTCGGCTTCCTGGCCTTGAATTCTTCGTAAGCCTTGGCGGCCGCGGCTTTGGCTGCAGCCTGCGGATCATCGTCGTCATCGGCCATGACGATGTGAGCGGATGCGAACAATGCCGCCGCGCCGAGTATGAGGGCAGCGATAAATACAGATACCCAATTCCAATTTCTCACGAGCCGATCCTTCCCTGCATATTCTGATTGACCCCAAGTTCCCAATTGATTGGTTCGGTTGACGACCGACGCCTTCCATTTAACGCGTTCGCCGTTGCCGAAATTTCCCGAAATTGATTGTCAGAGCGCGGCTCAATTGCTCCGCTCCTGAGAGAGAAGGCCGAGCAAGCTGACGACCGAAGCGTTGCCATTCTGGCGCGCGAGATCGACGGCGGTCTGGCCTTGCGGCGACTTGAAATTCTGATCGGCACCCGCCTGTGCCAGCAGCCCGACGATCGGCGCGTTGTTGTGCGCGGCAGCGAGGAGAAGCGCCGTCACGCCCGAGCCGGAAACATCGTTGACCTTCGCACCTTTTGCGATCATCGCGCGTGCAACATCGATCGGACCCGGATCGCTGGGATTTACCTTTTCTATGCGCGATACCCCGGCGCCCAATGTCAGCTCTCGGTCTTCAGAACCGGAGATCAGCATCAGTGGCGTCAGCTTCGCCTCCCCGTCCGCCGTCTCGACGTTCGCGCCGGAGGCGATCAGGGCGACCGCTGCCTTGTATTTGCTTTCCAGGATCGCCAGCGCGAGCGGCGTCACACCTGCCGGCGTCCGCGCTTCAAAATCGGCGCCATGCGTCCCCAGCGCTTCAATGGTGGGCGCCGAATTACGCAGTACGGCATGCTGTAACGGGGTATAGCCGTCCCGGTCCTTTATGTTGACATCGGCTTTGCGGGCAATCAGTTCAGCGATGATTTCCGGACGCTCGTTTCGCGCCGCGATGTGCAACGGCGCATATCCCTCTGGATCGAGCTTGTTCACATCAGCACCCTTGTCGATCAGGAAAGAGACGCGGTCTTTGTCATTGGCGAGAACGGCGTTCGAAAGCTCCTGGTTGATGTCGGCTCCGTCCTTAAGCCAGTTTTCCAGACGTTCACGCGTGACGTTCTGGTCGGGCGCGATCGCGACGTGCGCAGGGCCGGTATCCACAACGGGCTTCGTATAGATACCGTGCGAGGGTAGATCGCCGGCGACGAAGCAACGGCTGCACTGTACGAGTGGCACGCCATAGTCCCGCAGTATTTTTTCGATCTCAGCCTTCTTCGCTTCCAGCGCCAAATCGAATTTGTATTTGAGAATCCAATCGATTTTCCTCAGTCCGATCGTCAGATCGAATTCGAGCGGAACATCATCCTCGTCGAGATTGACGGGCTGGATAACGAGTGGCTCGCCCTTCATCGTCTTCAGCCAACCGGCGAATGGGCCCCACACTGCCGCAACATCGAGTTTGCCGTCGAGGACATCCTGCACCTGCCGCCAAGGTTGGGCTGCGGGATCGAGGTCAGAATTGTGGCTCAGGACGTGCAGGCTGACGTTGCTGCGTATGCCGCGCTCGGCCAGCGCCATGCGAATGCCGGACGTCTGAAACGTGCCAATGGAAAGCTTCTGCAGTTGCGGATCGTCGAGGTTCTTGATCTTCAGACCGCGGTCGCTGCGGTACGCGAGGACATACGTCGTCCGATAGATCGGCTCCGTCGTCAGGACGCGCTCGAAGCCGACTGGGAGATCGAGCAGGACATCACAATCGCCGGATTCGAATGTTTGACGGGTGATTCCTCGTTCGAGATAGGGGCGCCAGAAATAGGTCACGGACGTGCCCATTTCGGCCGCAAGGAGTTCGATAATCTTGTTTTCGAAACCGGCGCGATTGATATCCGAAAGCGGCAAGTTTCCCGGATCGCCGCAGACCTGGAGCGCCGGAATCTGCCGCTCCATCGCGGCCTTTTTCAACGCGTTGTGATCGGCAGACGTCAGCGGTATCTGCGCTTCGAGGTGAGCCAGCGCCGTGTCGAGACGAATCTTGTCTTTGTCCGCCGGAGCATCTGCAGCGATAGCCGTCTGGCCGGCAACATTCAGGCCGGACGTCAGCAGTGCAGCCGCGAGGGCCCGGAAACGCCGCGAACGCCGCCAACTGCGATCAGAAGCCATTGAGGTGACTCTCATTTTGAAATCGCGCGCCTTGCTCAGAGGCGCTCATACCGACGACGGCGCCCGGCGAGTAATTCGCCGAGCGCCAATCGACTTCTTTGCGTAGCGACGGATTATTCCATCACCCGGAACGTGAAGAGCGTTCCGGCCTGGGGAATCTTGTCGAGGTTTGCAGCTTTGGTCATGGCCGTGGCGCCGATCGCACCGAACTTGTCGTTGAGATCGAGGCCTGCGGTGACGGGTACGCCGATCCATCCGCCAATACCCGACAGGATCGAGACATACTGCTTGCCTTTGATCTTGTAGGTGATCGGATTGCCGATGATGCCCGAGGCGAGCTTGCGATCCCACAGTACCTTGCCGGAGTTGCGATCGACCGCACGGAAATCACCGCCAAGCGAGCCGTAGAACATCAGGCCGCCGGACGTGTTGAGCGTGCCGCCCCAGTTCGGATACTGATCCGGAATTTCCCAATCGGTCTGACCGGTCAAGACATCGTACTTTTTGATCTTGCCGGTGACGCCGGGCTTCTCCGGGAACATGTACACGTTGGCGAACACATAGACCGTGCCCTGTTGCGTGTGGCTTCGTTCTTGCGGCTCAAGCTCCATGCACCAGTTGTTCGTGGGGCAATAGAACTTGTTAGGTTCTGCCGGATCGACCGAGCACGGCTGCTGGTCCTTGCCGCCCATCGCCGACGGGCAGGCATTGACGTTGCGGCCACGTTCGAGCGGCGAGTGCTCGCGCACCTTCACCGGACGGCCCGTCTTAAGGTCGATCTTCTCGGCCCAGTTCACGGTCACGTACTTATTGGCACGGAGCAGCGTACCATCGGTCCGGTCGAGAACGTAGTTGAAGCCGTTGCGGTCGAAGTGGACGAGCGTCTTGCGGTCTTTGCCGTCGACGTTCATGTCGACGAGAATGTTCTCGTTGACGCCGTCATAGTCCCACTGATCGAACGGAGTCATCTGGTAAGCGAAGACCGCTTCACCCGTATCGACCTTGCGCCCGAAGATGGTCATCGACCACTTGTTGTCGAACTCCCCCGTGTTGCATTCCTCGTGCGTTTTCTTGGCGCAACGATATGCGGGGCTCCACAGGCCAGGGTTGCCTGTCGAGTAATAGACCATCTTCAGTTCCGGATCGTAGCTGAACCAGCCCCACGCCGAACCGCCGCCGATCTTCCAATCGTCGCCGACGTGCGTATGGATGCCGAGATCCTTGCCTGCCGTACCGTAATGGGGATTTGCCTTGTTGGTGTCGGCAGTCAGACAGACGTCCTTGTCGGAGCCCGTCGAGTAGCATTTCCAAACCTGCTTGCCGGTCTTCAGATCATAAGCGTTGACCCGGCCGCGGGCCGCGAACTCGTCACCGCCGAAACCGATAATAACAAGACCATCGGCGATAAGCGGCGCGTTGGTGATCGTCTCACCTTTTTCCGGCCACGCATGCTTGACGACCCAGACCTCCTTGCCGGTCTGCGCGTCGAGAGCGATGAGGAAGCCGTCGAGCGTGCCAAACACGACCTTTCCGTCGCCGTAAGCCGGGCCGCGGTTGACCGTATCGCAGCAGGCTCGCGGCACGGCGGTTTCATCGCGGTCAGTCTGCTTTACATAGTTCCAAATCTGCTTCGGATGGTCGGGATCGGAAAGATCGAGACCCTGTACGATATTGCACTTCGACATCTCAGGGCAGCCCGAGACGAAGAACATCATCGGTTTGCCGCCGACGTCTTCGATCACCACGGGCTGGCCTTCATGACCGCGAAGCGCGCCGGTCGATTGCGACCAGACCATCTGAAGCTTCGAGACGTTGTCGGTATTGATGTCCTTAAGTGGGCTGTGACGGGTCAAGGCATTGTCACGGCCTGGCGCAGCCCACTCGTTGGGGTTGGCCGCGCGTTGCGTAGCTTCATCGGCAGCGGCTGGCAGGACAAACCCGATCAGCGTCGCCAAGATGCCGCCCGCAAGATAACGGAGCGATCTCATTCTCATTGTGCTTCCTCCTAGCCTCTCATTTTCACCGCGGTCCGCTTTCGCCAAATCGCGGCACGGCTCTTTTCCGGCTTCGCGGCAAGCAAAGAGACTTCGTTCCGCAAACCGGATGGTCGCGGATTGAGAAACGACGAAGTGAATTCGCTGACTGCGTGCGTCGGGTCGTTATTCAGCTACCCCGCTCAACGCGCGGCAACTCGCTGTACTTCAGCGTTCGGACGCTAATGTTCAAAATTTTCCGAAACCATGGGAGTAGTTCCTAGCGCACAGAGGAAGACTTCCTCTTCACACGGATGTGATGTTATTACGACGCCTAGGGATCACTTTGCCCGCGAGGAACGCGGCTCCGCTAACGTCATCTGACGACGGAAGCCAAAAAAATGGCGCCGAGCGGGAGGACGGGAGGAAACCGCTCGGCGCCTTGCAACGTGGCATTTGCAATATGCCGATAGCCTTCAACATTCCGCCACGGGCAATTCTCCCGAATTCCATGCCTCAAAATCCCGGGAGCGAGATTTAAGTTCAATCGTTTGTGAAAGTTGGTCTTCAAGGCCCTAGGACGAGTGCCGCGAGCTTATCGGCCAGGACGTCCATGTCTTCCACGCCGTCGCTATTCGTCAGTAGGGTAACCGACACCCAATGATTGCCGCGAGGGCGCACGATCAAATTGAAAGCCGTGTAACCCGAGACGGTTCCGCTGTGAAAATAGCGGTCCACGCCATCCTTGTGCGTGATGAACCAACCCGCGCCATAGTACGTCCAGACATCGACGCGGGCCGAATCCGAGAGCATGACATCGCGCATAGCCGGGGTCAGTGCGCGCCCCTCCATCAGGGCCTTATTCCATTTGAAGATATCGATGACGGACGAAGCAACGTCGCCACTGCCTTTCAACCAATCGGGCTGCGTGAAACGCGGCCGGCGGTGATAGTGCGGACTTGCCAGGCGATGGGCAAAGCTCGGGTCGCTTCCGAATCCCGTGTCAGCAAGGCCGAGGCGCGAGAAGACTTCCTCCTGCAGGATGCGGCGGTAATCGCGCGACAAGCCATTGACCTCGACGGTCTCCATGAGTTCGGAAAGCAGGAAGTAGCTCGTATTCGAGTATTCGAACGATCCGGGAAAGCCGCTCGGCCGATAGTCTTTTATGCCATCGAGCAAGCGTGGGGCGGGCACGGCTCCCCAGGGGTCCAGCTCATGGGGCGGGCGCCGCGTGAAGTTCGGAAGGTTCGACGTCATCGACAAGAGATTGCCCACCGTAATGGGCGGCCCCCCTTCGAGCGTCCAGCCATCCGCGACGTTGAGCAGTTTTGCGACGGGCGTGGCCGTGGTCAGCGGTGAACCGTCTCGCTGGACAACTGCGTTCTTCTCAATGAGCCGCAGGACTGCCGTGGCTGTGAACTGCTTCGTTATCGAGCCGACCATGTAAATGGTTTGCGCGGCCGCCGGACGGTGCTTGTCATCCACGTCTCCAAATCCATCAACGTAGAGCAGTGTTCCATCGCGGCCTATTGCGACGCTCATTGCCGGGATCCGAAACGACTTGCCATCGGCGCTCGCGGCCATGAAGTTTTGAATCGACGTTGCAGCAGACGCCCCAAGGGAGCCGGGTGTGTCCGCTGCCCCTGCCGGGGTGCGCGCGAGCGACATGGCGACTACGGCTAGAAGCAATATCCAACGGCAAGCTGCCATACGCGTCCTCAGCCCCGCGGCGCGAAGTCGTGCATTGCCGGTGCGGCTCCCGGCACAATCAGGAATATTTCCCCATGGAACAGCCGATTGCAACGGCTGGCGATGAAGTATTCTAAGCGGCATGCTTCGAGCAACTGCACAGCTGTCGTTTTCTCATTCGCCATCGACTGCAGAGGAAACCATGCAATCCATTTTGCGAAAATTTTCGGCTGTTCTTGCGTCCGCAGCAGCCGCACTCATGACCTTTACATTTGCGGTATCGGCCGACGATGATCCTTGGCCTGAAATCCAAAAAGCGCTCTTCGCCAATCGGTCAGTGCAAGACGACCCGGCGAGTGTCCAGATCTTTGCGCCGAACCAAGCGGATGACGCCGCCGTGGTGCCAGTCTCGATCAAGATCCCGTCGACCGTGGCGCCTTCCGCAAAGTCCCTAACGCTGATCATCGACAGAAATCCTGTGCCGATTGCCGCGACATTCGCATTTGGCGATGGCTTCAGGAAGGGAGCTGACATCGGAGAAAGGACGATCGCAACTCGTATTCGAGTGGATGCGTTCAGCCGCGTTCGCGCCGTTCTCGAGACGACCGACGGCGTGCTCCACATGGCATCGAAATTCGTGATCGGCTCGGGAGGATGTTCGGCGCCGGCTTCAAAAGATCAGGAACAAGCACTCGCACAAATGGGAAAGGCGCATCTTACAGTTTTGCGCGACGATTCGAACGGCAAGGATTGGCGCGAAGCGCGTGTGATGATCAAACACCCGAACTTCACCGGCATGCAGATGAACAAGACAACGGGCGATTACACGCCTGCTCGCTTCGTCAACGCCATCGAAGTGAAGCAAGGCAATACTGTGTTGTGGTCGATGGAGGGGGGCATTTCGATCTCGGAAGATCCCAACATCCGCTTCACGTTCGCGACGGATAGCCCCGCCGATCTCGAGTTTACTGCGACCGACACGAGCGGGGCCAAATTCCGGGCGACGGGCTCGATATCTCCGCCCTCCTAATTCTCCCGCCGTTCGGCCTCACTTCCGTTATCAACGGGCACGTCAACGTCTTGCGCAGGGCTTCGACGAGTTCATCCTCCGTCTCGACCGAGAGATAGAGGCCGCCGGTTTGTTCAGCCAAGCAGCGCGCGCCAAAGACCGCTCCGAGCCCAGCCGCATCCCTATGACGATAGCCGATAACATGGATCGTCAAATCCGTTGCATCCGCTTTCAACGCTTCGGCCAGCTCGCACGGCTTGCCGGCGCAGGTTTCTTCGCCGTCGGTCAAGAGAACGACGACCGAGGGATTGTGCCGATAATCCAGAATATCAGCGGCGTCGCGAACGGATTGCGTTAGCGGCGTACGGCCCATTGGCTGAACCTTGTCGACCTCGGCGACGATCGTCGGACCGGCATTCAGTTGCGGCCGGACCTTCAATTCAATGCTGTCGCATTGGTTGTAGGCACCCTCGCCGTAGATGATCAATCCCATTCGGCGGGATGCCGGAATTTCCGGAAGAATCCGATGGAGCGCCCTTTTCACCCGCTCGATGTGCGGTTCCTTCGCGGTGAGGTCCGTCGTCCCCATCGACCCGGACGCGTCGAAGACGAACATCAGATCCTTGGTGCATTCGGCCTTCTTGTCAGCCGGTTCGGCTCGCGCCGAAAGCGATACTGGCGACATGATCAGGAGCGCGTAGAACATGCTCACGCGCCACAGCCACCGCAGGAAAATAGCTTTTCCAATCATCGGTACGCGCTACCGGGCTGGAAGTCGCGACAAATCCCATATCCGCGCCTTGCCGTCATAGGACGCAGTCACGACCTTGCGTCCATCGGGCGAAAACTCGGCATCCTCGACCTCCATGAGGTGACCTGCCAGGATCGCCAGAGGCGCACCGGTCTTGGCATCCCAGACGCGCGCGGTCTTGTCGTGCGACGCCGTCACGAGCCGCGTGCCTTCGGCATTGAGCGCCAGCCGCATGACGTAGCGATCGTGCCCCGTGAAAGTCGCGATGACCGTTCCCGTTTCGACATCCCACAGCTTCGCCGTCTTGTCGGTCGAAGCCGAATAGAGCTTCGTTCCGGTGTGGTCGAAGATAACTTTGAGAACACCACGCTGATGGCCCTCGAGCTTTCGAATGAGTGTGCCAGTGCTTGCATCCCAGATGCGAACGAACTTATCGCTCGACGACGTCGCGACTTTCTTTCCATCAGGACTGAACGCGACGCTCGTGACCATGCCGCCGTGATCGCCCAGCGTGAAGAGCAATGCTCCGGTCTTGCCGTCCCAAATTCTGGCTGTCCGATCGTTCGACGACGTCGCTATGCGCGAGGCGTCCGCGTTAAATTCAATATCGGAGATATTGCCCTCGTGGCCGGTGAGCTTCAAAAGCTCCTTCCCGCTGCCGGCATCCCAGACGCGGGCCGTCATATCGAGGGAACCGGTCGCGATCCTTGACCCGTCCCGGCTGAAGGTGACGGCTTCCGTCATCGCAGTATGACCGACGAGTTGGCCGAGTTCAGCGCCTGTCTCGCCGTTCCAGAGACGGCCCGAACCATCTCGCGCGACAGTAACGACGATTTTGCCGTCAGGGCTGAACGCAGCGTTGCGCACACCTTGCTCGTGCCCCGTCAAGGTCGCGATCTCGGCGCCGGTTTCGGCGTTCCACAGCTTGGCAGTCTTGTCGCTCGACGCCGTCAGAACACGCGTTCCGTCGGGACTGAACTGAGCCACCCAAAGATCGCTCGTGTGACCGGCCAATACGAACTGCGGATCGGTGAAAACGACGCCATCGGCTCGGGAATTCTCCGGCAAGAGCGCGCACATGGCGAGGACGACGAAACTCAGGCCTCTTGCGAATGACATCCGAGTTTCACCCGTCCAACAGAACCGACCGGAGATTGATAACGAACAATAGGCAACGGCAATGGGAATAATTCCCGAACTTTATTTCCCCTTCATCCAATCGTTGCACACCTCACCGAAGCGGCATTAGAGATCCGCGGCGTGCGGATGAAACACGTTTCGCCAACAAGAAGCCGCCTTGCCGTTCCGGAGACACCCGATGCGTTCGACAGCTCTGCTCTTCGCTCCCCTCGTCTTTCTCGCGTTTTCCACATCCTCCGCCTCAAGCGACGACGCACAAGCGACGCTGCCCGAGCGAAAAGCCGGGCTCTGGGAGCTGAAGACTGTTATGGACGAAGGCAACGGCCCGCACGACCAGACGATGAAGCTCTGCATCGACGGCCAAATGGAAAAGAATACCGTTTCAGCCAGCGTCCTCGAACACAAGGCAAACTGCACGTCCTACGACGTCAAATCTGCGGGCGGCTCCACCGAAGTCAATGCCGATTGCCTCTATAACGGCCGCAAGGTCATGAGCACCACGACCATGTCGGGTGACTTCAAGTCCGCATTCGAGATCAAGATCCAGAGCACGACGACCGAGCCCGAGAAGAAGGAGCAAAGCGTCGTCGTCAAGCGGACGATCACGCAGGTTGGCAAGTACGTCGGTGAAACGTGCGGCGACCTGAAAGCCGGCGAAGCCGAAGCGGCCGACGGAACGCGCATCCTTGTTCAGTAAATATCGAGAGATGGATCAAACATGCGTCGTCTCACCGGCATCGCTCGTGCTTGCGCGTGCGCGACACTGCCAGCTTTCTTATCCGTAGCCATCATCGACGCCATCCGGCCGGCGTTGGCGGCCGACGGAGCGGCCTCGGTGCAAGCGATCAACGATTGTCCCACGGCGCATTGTCCGGACATGGTCGTCATCCCAGCTTCGCCACCGGGATTCGAGATTGGCTCTCCGGAAAATGAGCCCGAGCGTTTGCCGTCGGAGAAGCTGCATCACGTTTCGATTGGGTCATTCGCGATGGGCAAATATGAAGTGAGGACGGCGGAATATATGGCCTGCGTCGAGGCGAAAGCCTGCCGGCCGCCGGAATGGCTCGAGCCCGGCGGTGAGCACAACATCTATACGGGCAACGGTGTGACGTACAAAAGCATGGCGGACTACATCAAGGGCGACAATCAGCCGATCGTCGGCATCAGCTGGGACGATGCCACCTCCTATGCTGACTGGCTATCCAAGAAAACCGGTCATCACTATCGCCTGCCGTCGGAAGCAGAATGGGAATATGCGGCACGCGCAGGCAGCAAGTCCGCGTACTGGTGGGGAAATGACGTCAAAGACAACGGTGAAGTGATGGCTTGCTGTCGCGGCTGCGGAAGCGAGCGCGATGGCACCGGCGCCTATCCGGTCGATAGCTTCAGGCCGAATGGCTTCGGCCTCTATAATGTCCACGGCAATGTCTGGGAGTGGGTCGCCGACTACTATTGCGACGACTACGAAACGGGTCCGAAAGATGGTTCCGCACGTCAATCAAAAAGCTGCGGTAAGCCCGGCGTGATTGAGGGACTGCGCATTTTCAGGGGCGGATCGTGCTTTTATGAACCGCGTCAGATGCGCGCCGCCATGCGCCTCAGAAATTGGCCGTTCTTCCGCAATCAGACACTGGGCTTTCGAATTGCTAGAGATCTTTCGCCCTGAGCGTCTTAAAAAAACCAATCGCGCTCAAACAAGCTTTAGCTCAACGGCAATGCGGACCATTTCTGATGACGTACGCGCGTTAAGCTTCGTGCGCAACATCGCGCAATCAGCTGCAACGGTCTTGTACGAGACGGAAATATCGTTGGCAATTTCAGCCATGCTGCGCCCCCGAGCCAGCATCCTGAGGACCACGTGCTCACGGTCGCTAAGTAAAGCCGTCGTCCCCGGCGCCCGCGACCGGATAAGCGCCATCTCCTGGATTAGCTCATCGGATATCCAGGAGCCCCCGCTCGCAACCGTGAGGACGGCATCTCTCAAATCGAACGGGTTGCCGTTCTTGCTAACATAACTTTTCGCCCCGCATTCGATTGCCTGGATAGCTAGCATCGGGGTGTCGCTCATCGAAAAAACGACGATCCGTGCATTGGGATCCTTGGAGACAAATTCCCGAGTGAGATCGAGGCCTGAACCGTCGGGAAGATTGATGTCGACAACTGTGACGTCCGGCGTCTCGTCTTTCATCGCGACGCGTGCCGCCGAGACCGTGCGCGCCTCGATCATTGTCACTCCGTCATCTTCCGAAAACAATGCCCGGCAACCGGAGATGACGATAGGATGATCCTCGATCACGAGAAGCTTCACGTTGGCTCGCGCTCTTCTTGACTTCCAGAACAACTTTGGTTCTAGCGGGCGACGACTGATTATCAATATCCATTTTTCCGGGATATTTTCCCGATCAGCTGCGAGCATTCCCATGTCCATTCAGCTGCGTCTCAATCTTGCAATCGCGCTTCTCTCGGCGTTGGGCCTCTTTTGCATGATCGCTTTCATTCTCATCGATGCAAAACCGCGTATGGACGACGAAAATGCGAGCACGATGCTGCTGACCGAGACACTGATCCGATCTTCGCTGGGGCCGCTCAAAGATTCGCAGGACCCAAAGGCAGCGCTGCTAAACCTTGTGGGCGAACTCAAGAATCTTCGCCACGCATCGGTGTCACTGGCTTCGCAGGAGGAGGCGGAACGCCCGGCCGTTCAGGACGACATCGAACAATCTTGGCTCCTTGGTTACAATGGCCATCCTTTCGTCCCGGTCAGGATTCCTGTCGAAGGGCGCGGCAAGATTATCGACACGATCGTGATCATGCCGAAACCCAGCGATGAGTTCTCCGAGCTTCTCGAAGCCATTTTCCGGATCTTCGAATGGGGCGTCATCATCTCGACGGTGACGCTCGCTCTGACGTGGCTCATTATCGATCGCTCTCTGGGCCCAATACATGGGTTGCGCGATGCGATGCGGCGCATGGCAGACGGCGAGTTCAATCTTCGCGTTCCCGAAGCGGGACCGCCCGAGATCAAAAGCATTTGCGGAAGCCTGAACGGCTTAGCGGCCGCACTGCAGAATGCACGACAGGACAATCAGCAGCTGACGAGTAATATGATCCTGATCCAGGATCAGGAACGCCGCGAGATCGCTCGCGAGCTGCATGATGAACTCGGTCCCTACCTGTTCTCGATCCGGACCGACGGGATGCTCCTCGGCCGCGAACTCGAGCGAGCAGAACCGGATTTCACGCGAACGCAACGGCTGAACAAGCAAATTCTCGGTCACGTCGATCTTCTGCAACAGACAAACCGCAGGGTACTCCAGAGATTGACTCCTCCCGGCCTCTCGGAACTCGGTTTGAGCGGTGCTCTCCGCGCCATGACTGAGATGTGGCAGCGAAACAAAAATTCCGTCACGCTCGAACTTGCAATCGATGGCCCTATCGATACGCTCGACGAAACAACGAAGTTAACGGTCTATCGGATTGTCCAAGAGGGTCTGACGAACGCCTTTCGGCATTCCGGCGCCTCGGCCATTGCGGTCGACGTCTCTTTGCGGCGTGACGATGCCGTCAAAGTGAGTGTGCGGGACAACGGTCGCGGACGATCGCATTCGTCAGCGGACGGATTGGGTTTGAAAGGCATGCGCGAGCGCGTCAACGCTCTCGCCGGGTCATTCGCACTCTCCTCCGCAGCTGACGGCGGAACTTTTCTGCACATCCGTTTGCCGGTCACGTCTCCGGCGCCGACCGAGCGCGAGACGCCGCGACCAGGAGATCATCTTTAAGGCGGATGATTTTTTTCGATCTCCGACCCGCTTAGAAGGACCAGCATCACCGAACCGCAGCGGAAAAAGTTGCTCTTGGGCGCATCGAAAGCGGCGTTTAGGGAAAAAATCCATCAAATGAACCCATGTGGTAACGCCGTTACATCCCCAAATTCGGTTCAAAACTCCAGGAAGTTTTCCCATATCCTCAATTTATTGCCATTCGATAGTAATTCCCCATCGGAACTAATGCGAAATTGGTCGGGCAAATAAAGCGCCGACGTAGCAAACATCACTAAAATCCGGAATTCGGCAAAGGCCTGACCGGAACCGCCTGAAAAACAAACAATGATAACCAGCCGGGCTTCCAGTCCGGATGGGAGGAGGAGTCGTGTCGAGTTTCATCCGGAAAAATGGGCTAAATCGCGGTCATTTTACTCTCGTGTCGCTGACCGCGGCGTTGGCTATGGGCGCATCGCATCAAGCCATGGCGGCAGGAAGTTGCACAGTGACCGACACCGCATCGGGGAGCCTCCTATGCTCGGGCGGTGTGATCTCGACAGCGATCACAGTTTACGACGCCGCCGCGCAATTTCAGCCGACGAATGGCAGCAATAGCTATACGCCAAACAACCCTGCCTTTCCGACCTCCGGCTACAACCCCAATCCGCCGACGACCGTCATCACGATTGATTCCACGGCGACGTTCAACTTTGTGAATCCAACCACCTCTCAGCTCGCCGACAAAGGCATCATCGCGGCAAACTTTTCAAACAGCGAAAATCCCGCCGTAAACAATGTAGAAATCGACAACTACGGCTTGGTCGCGCTTACGACGAATCAATTTGCCAGCCGCATGCATGGGATCGTTGCCGACAGCCAAGTCAATAATTTCGTCGTCAACAACTACTTTGGCGGCACCATCTCCGCAACGCAGACCGGCACCCCCGGCGCTCTTACCGTCACAAGTTCTGGTTCGCCCGCAACCTATTCGGCTCGCCAAGGCGGAGCTGCATTGAACATTGTCTCGGCCATTTACTCGGATGACAACACCAACTCGTTGACGGTCAACAACAGCAACGGCGCTTTTATCACTGCGACCGGATCATTTGCCGCTGCGGTTTATGGGCGTGCCGATACGACGATCGTCAATAGTGGCACTTTCGGAAGCACGTCCTGGGTCTGGGGTGATGCGCTTTCGGCTGGCCATTGGGCCGTCGGCACATATGCCGGTGCGGAATTCGACGCCCTTCCAGGATCCCCCAATCCCGACTCGCCTTTCTATAACGTCACCAACATCGTCGGTGGAGTCGGCCAAGTAATCGTCACGGATACGGCGGCGACGACAATTACGAACAATGCAAACGGAACCATCAAGGGCGACATTCTCGTAATGGATACCAATCCGCTGGTAACGACCGCCGGCGGAACATCCGCGCCCAATGGCTTCTTCCTTCCGACTCCTTATGCGGTCAGCGGAACCAACTCCGGTCCCCGTGACAGCAACATCACAAACGCCGGTGAGATCGACGGCAACTTCTATCTGGGTTCTGGCGCTCACGTCATACAAAACCTGAATGGCGGCACGATTTCTGGAAATATCAACGTCGATCAATGGGCCAGCGTCGGCTCGTTCGCGACTGCCGTCGCGGGTACCGCCAGCGGCACCTACCAGAGCACGGGAACAGGCACGGATTCTCAAGGCAACGCTTGTCCGACAGCCGGCAGCAACACCACGGATCTCAATTGCGCAAAATCTGCAAACGTCCTCGCGGCTTTCCACGGCGATCGCCGCTTCACGCTTGAGAATGCCGGAACCTTGAATGGCAACGTAACCGTTCGCACCGCGACCACCAATGGAGACGAGGTTACAATCGCGCCGCACATCTTCGGCAACGGCGCCACAAGCGCAGATTCCGTCGTCGATAACCGCAGCGGGTTTATCGGAGGCACGCTCAAGATTTGGGATGGCACGAACAGCAGCATCCAAGCGACCACGACAATCACGCCGCTTCTCGACGCCACCGTGAAAGACGGACAATGGTACACTGTCGCGACAGGCCTTTTCGGCACGTCGGCGAATACCGCGCTCGCCGGTCTCAACGTCGCGGGAAGCGCTCTCGTTGACTGGTCGGCGCAGACGAACAGCACGAACGAACTGGTCATTGGGGCAAACGTCAGAGATGCCTTCGATGTCGCAGGAATTTCAAAGCCGGGTGCGTCAACGATCAACGCCCTGATCGACGCGGGTGGAAATGATCCGACACTGGATCAGCTTGGCGCCGCCGTTGAATCGCTTCCGACCGACGCAGCTGTCGCCAAAGCCGCCAAGCAACTGGCGCCGCAAACGAACTTTGCCGCGCAGCAATCGGCGATCACGCTCAACAATGCGATAGGCCAGCACATCGACGCGCGCCTCGACGCAGTGGGTGGCACAGGCGCATCTCCGCAAACTGCTTTTGCGAAGCCCTATGGACTGGGCGCAAATCAGGCCGCCGATCCTAACCGCTCGAACCTCGGTGGCAGCCTCAAAGACGGCGATGACGATTTTATCGTACCTCGCAGTGCCGCGCTCTGGGGTCAAGCGTTCGGCGCCGGCATGAACCAAAACAGCATCGACAACGTCGACGGCTACAACGCCCGTCTCTATGGCATCGTCGCCGGCTACGACAATTGGATTTCACCGGGGGTCCGCGTTGGTATCGCGGGCGGCTACGCGAATACCAGCATCGACGGCCAGGGCGACACCGTGCAAAACCGCACGGGCATCGACAGCTATCTTGTCGAGGCGTATGGCGCGTTGAAGAGAGAGGGATGGTACGCGACGGCTCGCACCGGCTTTACCTGGCATAATTACGATACGACGCGTGTCCTGACGGTCCCGTATTCTGATGTAGCGAAGGGGACCCATAACGGCGACCAGTTCAACGCTTCGATCGAAATCGGTGCGCCCATGCAGCACGCGGGAACGATCATCACACCCGTTGCGTCGCTCACGTATTCGCATCTGCATCAGGATGCCTACACGGAATCGAGCGATGGCGGCATGGCGCTCGGCGTCGACGGCCAAGACAATAATTCACTGGTCTCGGGCTTGGGCTTGAAGGGTCTCGTGCCGATCGCAAACGATACGGTGATCGAAGGACGTGCCCTTTGGCTCCATGAGTTTGGCGACGACGCCCAATCAGTTACCGCGAGCTTCGCTGCGGGCGGCGGAACGTTCACTTCCGCGGGGCCAGCAGTCGGCCGCGATACCGCGGATCTCGGAGTTGGAATGTTGGCTCAGATCGGACCCAACTCAGCGTTCCAGCTCAACTATGACGCCAACGTTCGTCAGGATTATCTCGCTCACGTCGGCTCGGCTCGGCTCGATATCAATTTCTAAGAGCTCCCCGTCCTGCCGTCGCTGACGTCGAACTCGTTTGGTTGAAGAACTCGATGTGAAGGCACCAGATGCAAACGAATTCAGTCAGCGCCGGCAGCGAGCAAGGGAACTGAAAGGGGGGACAACATGAAAATGAAACTCGGGAATTTCACGTCAACAGCCGCTATCGCACTCTTCGCGACTGGGCTCGCTGGCCCGGCGATTGCTCAGGACGCGAGCGGCTCCAAGGCCGTTCCATCGTCAGACTCTAAGCTGCCTGAGGTGCAGGTCATCCAGGAGCAGAAAAACGCCAAAGCCAAACCGGTCAAACAAGCGAGTAAACCGAAGAAGAAACCTTCCGCTGTCGCGACAGCACCGGTGACGCCGGCGTCCGCTCCTGTGCCTGCAGTGGAAACATCGGTCGAGGGTACGTCTGACGGGGCACACTACGAGGTGGCTCCGGGGCCAGCTGTAGCAAAGATGTCGCCGATCAGCGGCAGCGAAATCCCGATCGCGAAGGTTCCGGGCGGAGTCAGCACCGTATCCGCTTCTGAATTGGCGCGGACCGGCACCGAGTACGTCCCCGACGCACTGGCCGCTTACGTTCCCGGCGTAATCCTGAGTGACTTGCAGGGAAACGTGTTTCAGACAAACGTGGACTACCGCGGCTTTAATTCGTCGCCGGTCGATGGTGTCCCGCAAGGTCTTGCTGTCTACCAGAACGGCGTGCGCATCAACGAAGTCTTCGGTGACACCGTCAATTACGACTTTCTGCCGACTGCCGCCATTCAAAGCATGACCATCATGAGTGGCAATCCCGTGTACGGCCTGAATGCCATTGGTGGCGCGCTTTCGATCGACATGAAGAATGGCTTCACGTACCAGGGGCTCGAGACGGATGCGCGCTTCGGCTCTTATGGGCGCGCACAAGGCTCCATTCAGGATGGAATGCGGTTTGGTAACTGGGCGACGTACATCGCGCTCGAGGATATTCATGACGGCGGTTATCGCGATTTCGGCGAGTCAGATATCCGGCGAATGTATGCGGACCTCGGTGTCAGGGGTGATGGATCGGAGTTCCACCTGAACTTCACGGGTGCCGACAATACCGTCGGCGTCGCTGCTGCATCACCCGTCGAGCTTCTCGATCAAGGATGGAACAAGACCTTTTCGACGCCGCAATCGACGACGAACCAAATGGAAATGGTGTCGTTGAACGGCAAGGTGCGGGCAACCGACACGTTGGATTTTTCCGGGGTTGCCTACTACCGCCACTTCAACCAGCAGCACATCGACGGCAATATTTCCAACGCCTCACCCTGCCCTATAAACGACGGCTCGGGAGATACCGGCGCCTGTCTGCAGAGTCTGGATGGCACGAACATCCTGCTGCATGATACCAATGGCAATGTCATCACCCTGCCAAATGGCATCTCTGGCCTCGGCGAAATCGACCGGACCTCCGTCGATTCAAACAGCTTCGGCGTTTCCGTGCAGGCCGTCGAGAAAGCTAGGCTCTTCGATCATCACAATCAGTTTCTGGTCGGCGCCAGCGTCGACCACGGCAATGTCTCGTTCCAGTCATCCGCGGAGCTTGGTTTCTTCCAGCCACGATTCGTCGTCCAGGGCGGAGGACCATTCGTTGGTCCCATCGCCACGGTCTGCGCAAACAATGTCGCATCCGATGGCTTCTGTACTCCGACTGCCGCGACGACTTTATCGGATATAAGACCGGTCAATATCTCGACCTCGAACACCTACTACGGCGCGTTTTTCTCTGACACGTTTGACGCAACCGATCGCCTGTCGCTGACCGTCGGCGGTCGCTATAACATCGCCGATCTTCAAATCAGCGATCAAACCGGCTTGGCGCCGAATCTCAATAGCTCGCCAACCTACAGCCGTTTCAACCCTATGGCTGGCGGCACCTACAGGCTTTTCGACGGCATCTCGGTTTACGCGAGCTACTCGGAAGCCAATCGTGCTCCTGTCGCTGCCGAATTGGCCTGCGCCGACCCCAATCAGCCTTGTCTTCTCCCAAGCTTTTTGACTTCCGATCCGCCATTGAAGCAGGTCGTGTCGCACACTTGGGAGGCAGGATTCCGAGGCGAGGACACGAATGTTCTCGCACATCAAAAGATCAGCTGGAGCCTCGGCTACTTCCGTACGCTCAATGACGATGACATCACCAACGTCACCTCTGCGATTATCGGCAGAAGTTCATTTGCCAATGCGGGACAAACGTTGCGGCAGGGGCTTGAGGCGCAGGTCGACTACTGGTCAGGGCGACTCTTCGCCTATGCCAGCTATAACTTCGTCGACGCCACATTCCAGAGCGATATCACTTTGCCGTCGCCCAACAACCCATCGGCCGATGGCGGAAACATTTTCGTTCATCCTGGCGACCGCCTCCCTGGCGTCCCGGCGCACAAGTTCAAAGCGGGCTTCGACTATGGTTTGACGCCGAAGTGGCGTTTTGGAGCCGATCTCATCGCTGCAACCAGCCAGGTTTTCTTTGGCGACGAGTCCAACCAGAACAAGCAGCTTGGCGGGTATGCGAAGGTCAACCTTCATACCTCGTATGACATCACCGATAACGTTCAGATCTACGGTCTCATCGACAATCTGTTCGATGCGCACTACGGTGTCTACGGAACGTATTTCGATTGGCAGGGAACCGACAACAGCGGTGCCGCTCTCGGCAGCATCAACTTCACGGACGCCCGCACGATCCTGCCAGCGCCGCCGATCACCGCGTACGGCGGCATCAAGGTAAAGTTCAACTAAGACACTACCTCCCGAACTCGACTTCAAGCGGCGGACACCCAATCCGCCGCTCGATTTTTTTTTAGAAGAACCGTGGTGCGGGAACTTTCGAATAGCTAAAATGGCCAGCTCAAATCAGGTTGAGCTCGGACGCTATCCTCACCAGCTCGGTAGAGTTTCGCGCATCGAGCTTTTGTCGCAAGCCTTGGCAATCCTTGACGACGGTCCAATACGAAATACACATCGTCTTCGCGATTTGCTTGAAGTTTCGGCCTTTTGCGAGATTTCTAACGACCTGCTGCTCCCGAGAACTCAACCGAAATTGAGAGAGCCGCGTCGCCTTCAGAAACGCGATCCTTTGCGCGAAAGGTTCCGATAGCCAGACCTCGCCGGATGCCACTGTGCGGAGGGCCCGCCTTAAGTCAGTGACTTCGTTCGTTTTACTAACGAAACCTTTTGCTCCTCGCTGCAGAGCGTCGAGCGCCACGGTTGGCGACTCCGTCACCGAAAAAACGATAATCCCGATCGTCGGATTTTTCGCCAGTGTTGCCCGGCAAAAATCGAGTCCGGATCCATCATGCATCTCATTGTCGAGCAGCATTACATCCGGAGGCTGATGCTCGATAGCTGCTTTGGCCTCCGCAATTGAACGCGCGTCGCGCACCACAATATCGCTGTCTTCGCACAGTACCAGGCGAACGCCAGAACTCACGATGGGGTGATCATCAACGATCAACAGGTGCATGGCAGCAATTCCAACCGAACAAGATGCCCACGAAGACTTGGTCAAGTGTTGCGGCGTTTGTCGGCGAAGAACGCGTCACGCTCAGCGACGCGCCAGTCGCTTCGCTGCATCATCGGCAAGGAGCTGCCATTTATGCAGAGAAAGCCTCGGAGACATTCAACGATCGCAAACGACCACAAACTTTTGAGGCATTACGCTTGAATGGACGTGTTGCTATTTGAGCTGAATCGATACCGAATTGTAACAATCGCCCATCTCAATAATTTTGTGAGACTAGATCAGAATTGCGCGAACATTCATGGCCGAATGGCTAATGCAAATGGCCGACCGCGTTCGGTCGAATTAAGACCTAACATCTCGCTCCAATCAGATGTCACGGTTGATATCGAGGTCTAGAAAGCCAAGGCTCCCGAAGCCTCATCCGACGGCAAACCCGGAGGACATCACATTGGCCATTGACATCAAGCCGAAGCGGTCTTTGGCAACCTGGAGAACGCGATCCATTCAGAAAGGCAATCCGCTCATAGGTACATGTGCCGATGCCTATTGGACGGCCCGCCATCTTGAAGGTACATCGTTGGGGCACCTTCGCGATGAGGTGGGCAAGCCCATCCCGCTATTTCGGATTTGACGACGCCAGAACGCTGTTCCAGCGCTCGACGAGATCATTCCCTCGCACAAGCCGCCGAATGGCTCGTGATAGGTACTATGGCTACGTCAATCGACACTGGCAGACGGGATCTTGGTGGAGAGGGCTGGATTCGAACCAGCGTAGGCGAAGCCAACGGATTTACAGTCCGTCCCCTTTAGCCACTCGGGCACCTCTCCCCAGGCCGCTGACGCGGCTGCAGAAATGAAAGCGCCCTGCCGACGAGGCAGGGCCTTCGCCCGGGTTATCTTCATGGGGGCCTTTCATGTCAATCGGAAAAGCGGCAATGTGGGCTTCGGCCTGACATCCCGTCGCGGGACAAAGACTTAAGGCGGGCCGTAACGACTGATTTTCGAGGCAAACCCCTGCAGAAACCGCGATTCAACAAGCCGTGGCGCGATAAGAAGCGCTCGAGCGACTTTTCCACCCGCCCGGCAAAAGCGGCCTTTAACGCCAATGCACGCCCCAGGGACGCCCGCCGTCCGGCCGAGGACGAGGATGGCCCCATCCGGCTGTTCGGCCTACACGCCGTCGAGGCGGCGCTGCGGAACCCAGCGCGCCGGGTTCTCCGCGTCCTTCTGACCGAAAACGCCGAACGGCGCCTCGTGGAGGCGCTCGGCACGATCGAACTGCCGATTGAGCGCGTAACGCCCCGCGACCTGGACAAGCTTCTAGGCGCCGATACCGTGCACCAGGGAGCAGCTCTCGACGTCGAACCCCTGCCCGAACCCGATTGGCATGATCTTGCCGAAGCGGCAGGCGGACGCCCACTCATCGTTCTCGATCAGGTGACCGACCCGCATAATGTCGGCGCGATTTTGCGATCGTCCGCGGTTTTCGGCGCGAGCGGCCTCGTCATGACGCGCCGGCATAGCCCTCCTCTCAACGGCGTTCTCGCCAAGTCAGCCTCGGGCGCCCTCGAACTCGTGCCCGTCGCCCTCGTCGCCAATCTTGCGCGCGCGCTCGATGAGCTGAAATCGGCGGGCTTCACCGTCGTCGGCCTCGACAGCGAAGGCGAACAGAGCATCGAGACCCTCGATTGGTCGCGACCGACAGCGTTGGTGATGGGATCGGAAGGCAAGGGTCTGCGCGAACTGACGCGCAAGACGTGCGATAGCCTCGCGCACATCACGACAGATGATACGCTCGCGAGCCTCAATGTTTCGAACGCCGCCGCGATCGCACTTCACACGGCTCTGCTCGCCAGAAAGAAATAAGGCAAAAAATGAAATCGGCCGGCGCGTTCCCGCGCCAGCCGCTAAGTCTCAACCCGAGTGATCTCGCTCAATCGCAGATCAGCGGACGTTCGCAGAAATACCGGCCACCACGGCAAACGGTATCGCCGAATTCGTTTTCGAAGCAACGACGCCCCGACCAACGGCACTCGCGAGGACCGCGATAGCAGCCGCCTTCGTCATAGCGCGAATAGTAGCGCGGGCGGTCATAGTCACGCGCAGCTGCAGCTGCGCCGAGGATGCCGAGACCGATGATACCGGCAGCGACACCGACGCCGACGCCACGCCCATACCCATGCCGGGCCTGTGCCTCGGGAGCGACGGCCAGCATCATTGAACTAGCAGCGGCAAGCGCCATCATCGCTTTGCCAAATCTTTTCATCATGGGTTGTATCCCCCTTAGCAGGTAAACTCGTACGCGTGCTCATACCGAGAGCAATCGCATATTCTCAGACGACCTATGAACATGTCCTGAATGCGAGCACGCCGGCGGCGAAATCATGAAAAAGAAGCGCCCGGCCAACAGAAGGACCGGGCGCAGCAAAATCTTTTACGATCGAATAAGGTCAGATCACCAGTCGCCGCGGCGATGACCGCGATAGTGCAGACGGTGCCATTCGACGTGGTGGTAGCGGCGGTTCGGAGCACCCCAGGAAGCATAGTAGGGCGGCAGCGGACCCTTGTAGCGCTTGACGATCGGCGGACCCCACTCGCCTGAGTTGTAGTAGGGATACCAGCCGCGCGGATCATAATAATAGGAATAGTACTGCTCGAGCGCCTCGTTGGGCTGGTACGGGCGAGGCCTGAGATCGGGACTCTCGAGACCCCATGCGGAAGCCCCACCGCTCGGCGCCAGCGAAGCGGCCGCAAGCACGGCTAGCGCCATCAAGGACTTAAAGCGCATCGGTGAAACTCCCTCGTGGTTCCGGATCGGCCTCGCGCACGCATAGCGCGAAGCAGCAAGAATCGTTGCCCAGACTATCTTAAGAACGCTTGAACACCATCCCGTGAACGAATCCCGGCGCCGAATTCCACGCAGCCGTTACATCTCTGCCCTTGCTGCCGAATGGCGCAGCCCTCAGCGGGCATTGCGCCCCGTCTTGGGCGAAATCACCGTCATCAAGATAATATAGAGATCGAAACCGAACGAACAGTTGTCGATGTAGTAGAGATCGTGATCGACACGTTGCCGCATCGCCTCCTCGGTGCGTGTCTCGCCACGGAAACCGTTCACCTGCGCCCATCCCGTGATGCCGGGCTTGACGTTTAGCCGCCGCGGATAGAGTTCGATCCGCCGCTCGAAGAAGCGGTCATGAGCGACCGCATGCGGCCGCGGCCCGACGAGAGACATTTCGCCCTTAAGCACGTTGATGAGCTGCGGAAGCTCGTCGAGGGACGTCCGCCGCAAGAAATCCCCGACGGCCGTAATGCGGCGATCGTTCTCTGTCGCCTGCACGATGACATCTCCGTCGTCCAGCGACGTCATGGTGCGGAATTTCCAGATGCGGAATTCCTCACCGTTGTAGCCACGCCGGCGCTGCTTGAAAAAGACCGGCCCCGGGCTATCGAGCTTGATGAGAAGCGCGATCGCTGCAAACAGCGGGCTTAGAATGACGAGCGCCACGCCCGCGGCCACCATATCGAACGAACGCTTCGTGACTGCCGCGAATGGACCGAGCGGCGGCCTCGTCAAAGAAAGCGTCGCGGTTTGTCCGAACCGGGCGATGCGCGCATCCTTGAACCGTCTGACGAAGCTGCTCGTGCTGAGGTGCAACGCGACGGGCAGAACCTTGAACGCGTTGACCGCGCGCTCCAGAAACGCGCTGTTGCAAAGCCCATTCGATATGACGATGTCTTCGATGGCCAGCGCCCGGGCGTTGGCAACCGCCGCATCGAGCACGGCGTCGATTTGAGCCGGCTCCTGCGCCGTATTTGGAACCACAGTCCGCGCAATGACCCAAAAGCCGGTTGCGCTTTCGTTCATTTCCCGCTCGAGCGACGCGACCTCGCGGTCCGTCGCCACGATCATGACTTTCCGCCGCCGCATCCAGCCGCGCGCGATAACGCGAGCAACCGCGAGGCTCAGCATCGCGTTGAGGAAAAGCACGCCCGCAAGGCCCGACAGGAAAAATACGACCAGCCATCCGCGCGAAAACTCGTGCGTGGTCTTCGTCAGGAAGCCGATGATCGAAAGTCCGGCAAAGACCAGGCTCCACGTCAGGAAGATACGTCCCGGGCTCCGTCCTTTCTCCAGCAGAACGCCGATGGCGTACTCGTTGCGAATGAGAAACACGGAAGTGTAACCGAGCCCGGCAAGAACGCCGATCGCGGCATAGTTTTCGACGAAGCCCTGCTCCCCATGGACGAGCCCCTGATACGCCATGCCGGTCACGATCGAGATCAGAACGATGCCGCCAAGCTCAATCAGCAATGCGGTGGCGCCGAAGCACGATTGGGCCAAAGCAAAGCGTGAGAACCCCACGAAGTTCGGCGACGCGAGTTGTCGGACACTAGCAAGCACGGATGCGTCTTCCTCGTCAGAACAGCAGGCAGCCAAAACGCTGCCCACCGCCAGCAATGCATTTGCCGGGCCGCGACGGTCCGGCATGACGAGAGACGAAGGATTAGGCATCCGTCATCCTGTGAGTTGCAACAGCATACTCACGCGAAAATGCCTTGAATAACTTGATCTTTTTTCAACTCCCGCAGATTCGCTGCGCAAGACGCATCCTCAATGGCCGGGAAAAACGAGGATCATTCCGCCGCGCCTCGGCTGGCCCGCGCGGGTCGATCCAATGCGCACCGCACTCACCGTGCAATATCGGGACGTTCACCCGCAAAAATGGCACAGATCTTGACGGCGCCCCCCGCGCCGCGGCTCCCGCCCCTCTCAATTGCGAGGCATGGGACTTGCTCCCTCGCAAGCTCTCAGGGACTCGATAGCCGGATCAGAGATCAAAAGTGCAACAGACGAATGCCGCCGCCCTCGCCTTGGCGGACCTGGAATTACCAGGCACCGCGAAAGAGCAGACCCCAACCCTCGCCTATGTCGACGGCTGGGCGATCAACACGCCGGATATGGAAACGGCGATCTCCCGCACCATCGGCCGGGCCAAAGCAAGAGACGCCTTTACGGTCTTCACTTTGAACCTCGATCACATCGTGAAGCTTCGATGCGACGAGCGGTTCCGCCGCGCCTACCGCAACGCCGACATCGTCACGGCCGACGGCGCGCCTGTAGCCTGGCTTGCGCGCTTGCAGGAACCGAGTGTCGTCCGCGCGACCGGGTCCGACATGCTACTCCCCTTGCTTGACGCCGCTGCCGTTGCCGGCCTCCCTGTTTTTCTTTTCGGATCCACGGAAGCGGTGCTGACGAAAGCCGCGCACGAAATCGGCAACGCCACTGATGGTCTCTTGAAGATCGCTGGAATGCTGTCGCCATCTCGCACGTTCGATCCCGAAGGAGCCGAGGCGGACCGCGCCATCGAGACCATCAAGAGGTCGAGCGCAGGCATCTGCATCGTCGCACTTGGCGCACCGAAGCAGGAAATTTTTGCCGAGCACGCCCGCGCGAGAGGCTTGACCTGCGGCATGATCTGCTCGGGAGCATCGCTCGATTTCCTCGCCGGAGCACAGATAAGGGCGCCAGGACTTTTCAGAAAGCTCGGCCTCGAATGGATGTGGAGACTGGCGACGAACCCGCGCCGCCTTGCGAAGCGATACGCCGAATGCGCAATCGTCCTTACAGAACTGCTCATCGCCGAACTGGCTAGGCGGCACCTTCCGCGACCAAGATCCCAAGCGTGACTTGACGGAAAATCAGTTCGGCGAAAGAGCCGGCAACGGTGGATGACGACTGTCGCCACGACGGTTGCGCGGCCGAACATACATGATGACCGCCGTGGGGCACTGCGCCTTCAATTTGAGCGCGGCTACGAGTGCATCGTCGCCGTCGATAAGAACGTGCCCCAGCCTTCCGTCAGACTTGAAACCCACGGCAAACTGCATGACTCGATCTCCTCTCGTCGACGCGACTTTACCACGGTCCGATGAAGTTTCGCACCGTCGGTTTGCACTCAAAGCAAGGCCTCGCGCAACTTTTTGATTTACTTTGGCAAGCCATGGCGATCGGGCCGGTTTGGTGGTGCCCGTAATAGATCGCTTCTGACCGGAAACCAGGGAAGCAGGGAGCAATCTCTGCTTCTTTTTTTGTCCAAGTTGCCCGCGTCACCGGAGATGCGGTGGGACGCTTGCGCACCACCCGCCCCGTCTTGTATCAAGCGCCTGCGCGGAGTCGGACATGACCAGACGACGGCGCAGCCAAAACGACGCGCCCAAACGGGGCGACGCCGCAGGTTCATTTAGCAAGCCGGCTTAGCACAGTGGTAGTGCACCTGATTTGTAATCAGGGGGTCGTAGGTTCAAATCCTACAGCCGGCACCAATGACCGCAGCGATTTAGCGCGCTTCCCACATTCATTCCGACTGTGACGCGGACGGATACGCACGGCATCGGGATGCGCGGCCGGGCGATGATCGGTTCAGCAAATATGTCTCCGAGCACGTTCCGGGGGCGCTGATGCCGCTCAAATGCGATCCTGGGGACGGCGACCAAGTGAAGCTCGTCAGCCTCCACAAGGGCCTCCACGACATTCCGATAGAGACGCTGGACGACGTGCCATGCCCGAACAAGGCAGGCGACAGCGAGATTGGCAGTGCGCAAACGCTTCTCGCACCATCAATCAACTATTGAAATGAAATGTGATCGATCGGTCCCCGTCACCTGCCGCGACGCCGAATAACCCTGCCGGTCCAATAAATCCGGGATTTGCTATTCCGTATTCGGGTCTATTGTCGTTCCGATATTGAAAAATGGAGTATTTCTCGAACCCATTTTCGCCATTCAGCGAGCGAATTGTGCAATTGGGGAAACTGGGCAAATGGGATTGCCCCATCTCATATACGGAATTCGCCGCCGAAGATATTTAGGAAAATTGCGGCTCAACCTGCCCGCGGCACTTTATGCCGCGGCCCGTTCCGTAAACGAGACACGGAAGAAAGCGCGATGGCGACAACGTTTTTCGATTTAATCGTCGTTTTCCTCTTCCCGCTCCTTTTGCTGGCAGTCGCCTGGACCATTTTCAACGGCGCGACAGCCGGAAGAGACGGCATTTCACAAGTCGTTGAAGCTCTAACTCGAACGAATGGCGTTGAAGACGGCGGAAAGCGTGGCACCGGCTTCTCCCAAAGTATTAATGGCGAAAGGCAGAGTGATGAAAGGCCAAAGTTTACGCGATGATGCTCGCTGGAATAACGCAGAAGCCGAAGGCATAGGGTTCCGCCGAAAACTCCCTAAGTGTGCGTCGCCAGCAAAAGCGCCAACATCTCTGCGGATGGCGCTTCTCGTATTACTTGCAGCAGAACTGACTGTCGCCGGTGCACCGGCCGCCCACGCCCGTCGCTTCGAATTCGACCAGCGCCGCACCGAGGTCCGCTTCATCTATAAGATGGCTTACGCGACGCAGCGCGGCCGTTTCACAAAGGTCAGCGGTACGCTCGACTATGATGAAGCCGCCCCCGGGAAAAGCAAGATCAACGCTTCCATTGCTTCGGCGAGCCTCACGACCGGCGAAGCTCTCATCGACAACGAGCTTAAGGGCACGGATTTTTTTAACGTCGAGGGCGCGCCCGTCATTGCCTTTAAAAGCCTCGCGGTCCGAACGGGCTCGCCAACCACTGCAGAGGTTTCGGGCGAGATGACGGTCAATGGCATCACCAAACCCGTGACACTCCAAGTCAGAATCGAGTCACACGACGACCCGGCACTCAAGTACGACGTCGGCGCACGCAGATTTTTCGCCACGACCCGCATTCAGCGCAGCGCATTCAACATGACGAACTACCGGTCCATGGTCGACGATGACGTCGACATCGAGATCGACGCCATCGCCCGGCCTCGATAGGGCGCAGGACATCCTCGCCAGTTCGGCCGCCATCAGCGATCATTCAGAACTTGCTCCGGAGCTCGGTGCGGAAGCCGAAATTATCGTCCGCACCCTCTTGGATCTGATAGGTCGCATCCGCGCGGAACAGCCAGGATCGGGTGATTGGAATCTGATAGCGGACCCCGAAGCCGTACTGCGCACCTTTGGCGCCGATATTATCGTTTTCAAAGGGCTGCACCGTCGCAACCTCGAAGACGAGCTGCTGATCCAGATTGAAGAGATATTCTACGCCAAGCGCACCTCCGAAGGTGCTGGACGCAGTGTCGTCGAGCTTCGGGTAGCCCGTCAGGGCGTCGGTCTCGAAGTTGATGCCGACGTTCTTCAGGATGCCCGCGTTGTTGCCGTCGACGAGAGGCGTGGGATTGCCAAAGCCGACGAAGAAATTGGCGTAGGGAAGCAGAGTACTCGGCAAGGGCGAGATCAGGCTGTTCTCCGAAATGATGGCCACGCCGTCGCCGTTTCCGTGGCCGTCGTCCCCAAAGTTCGCAAACACACGGGTCGAGTTCGAGATCGTATTGGCATAGCGCCGGCTGTAAGCAGCGGTCAGGAAGTGCTGCTCAACACCCGCCTCAGGACCAGTGCCCTGCAGAAAGCCATAGCCTGCTTCGATATAGCCGTTGAAGGCGTCGACGAAGGTCGTCACGCCGAAGAGGTTCGCGTTGTCGTTGTCGATCTTACCGTTCGCTTTGACGAAGCTGGCATTGTCTATGTTGTCAAACCCAGCGAAGAACGTGATGTCGAAGTTCGAAAGGCCGAGAGCCGCCGAATTCTTTGCAGGAAGCGTCACCGCACCACCGAGGATCGCGTCGTTCGCCCAGATCCCGTTCTGCAGGAACAGCGGGAAGAGACCGACGGTGAAGGGGAGGTCGAATCCGGCGTACTGACCCGTGAGGCCCGAATAGATGGAACCGGCGTCGCCCTCAAAAAACAGAGTCTGCGGATTGAGGTTGAGTTCGTCGTTGAACTTACCGTTGCCATCACCGCCGCCGAACTCGAAGCGAGTGAATTTCGTGCCGTCCTGAAGCGGCGTGAAGAAGGCATGGATGCGCTCTGTTGCCGTCAGTTTGAAATCAACATCGAGATTCAACCGCGTCGCGACCTGCGCTATGTCCTTGCCGTTGTTGCTATTGTAGGCCACCGCCGTCCGCCAATCGCCGTAGACGGAGAGTCCCGGCAGCAATGGGTTCAATTTTCCGAAGAGCGTACTGCTCTCGTCGTATATCCCTGACGTGTATTGCTCGCGACCTAACTCAAGCAGCGGGCGTGGCGGCTCCACAGCGGTTTTCCCGCCGTAAATTTCGGATTGTCCCTCGGCATCATATTTTTTTTCGTACTGAGGATCCGAGCGGAAGGCGCTCTTCGTCGATTGGCTCTTCTTGCGCGGTTTCTCACCGTTTTCTTCCTCCGCGGTGGATTTGCTGACGTCGCCCCCGAGGTACTGCTTTGGAACGATCGTCTCGTTTTCGCGTTTCTCTTCGGACTGGGAATTGGCAGGTGCAGCGCTGGACAACGTCGTAATCCAACCATCGTCTTTTCCGGCTTCGGCGCCACTTTCACGGGGTTCAGTTTTTGCGCTCGTGCCGGACATCGTCAGATAGCTTCCGGCCATCAGAACAATAACAGCAGTCGTCGCACTCGTTCGATATCGAAGGTTGCCCTTCGCGTAGCAAGTCATCTGGAAGCTCCCACTTCACGCCCCTGGCTCGTAAGTTCGCTCGAGTATCAGGTGGCTTCAGAGAGGCTTCGGACCCGCTTTTTTGGACTCGTGGCGAGACCAAATCCGAAACGCTCGGCTCTTCGGTGTTACCCGTTCACAAGGACATCAACTTCGAAGTCATGGAAGTTCATGATCCGCTCATTCATGCTCTCCTCCATGGCTTTGGTGGCACCGACGAAGCGCATGAAGTAGATGGGCTCGGCGCGGCTGCGCATGCGGAAGGCGAGGCGATATTTGCCAGGCTTCTTGATCAGCTTTCCCGGCACCGAATATTTCGCCTCCCTCACCCCTAGCGGCGGCAGAGAATGATTCTCCATACGCACGAGTGGCGGATGGTTGAGAACCGTGGTCGGGATGCTCGGCGGACGCAGCTGGGGCAACGGATCGATGTCGAAGTTCACCGGCAAGTACATCTCGCGGTCAGTACCCTTGACGTTGGTCGTGAGGAATTTGGTCTGAAAGTTCACCAGCATTTGGTCCGTATCGATGCGGCCGGCGGCGACGTCCAAACTGTGCAGATCGGCCATGTCGCCGTTACTGTCGACGTAACCCGACTCCCAGATGTTCTTGCCATCCGGATCGACCACGGCGACGTTCACCCAAAGCTGCGGTTGAGCCCCAAGCGAGCCTGACGGCAGATTGTGCCCGGTGTTGATGTTCTTGATCTTGTAGGAGAACGCCAGATCCGCGCCGACCCTCGGTGTACCCTCGACGTAGGGACCGTCGACCTTGCTGCTGTTCTCCATCACTTGGCGACGGAGCTTGTCACGCTCGTCGAGCTTCTTCAGATTCTCATCGATGATCTCTCTGGCATCTTCGCGATCGCTCTGATCGGCCCAACGCTTTGGAAATTTGACATTGATTTTTCCGGCCGCGATCTTGTCTTCGAACTTGGGGCTCCCCCATCCAGCGCGCCAATCGAACTGCAACCAGTCCTCGATGCTCGTGGCCTGAGCTTTCGTGTTGTGCGGGAAGATACCTGGGTGCGCGATGGAATAGCCCGGACCGATAAATCGATGGTTCGCGTGCTTCCGCCCCGGGTTGATCTCCTTGCCGCCGACAATCGCAGAGGGCGCCGTGGCATAGCCTGCAGGCTGCCCGGGAGACTTGCCCATGTGGCAGTCCTGACAGGTGACGCCGGCCTTGCGTGCAGGGCTGTCGCGATATTGATCCCAAACGATTTCTAACTTGATGCCGAGGTTGACCGCGACCTGATGGCAGCTGACGCAGAACTCCGACTTAGTGATCTGATCGTTCGTAATCATGCCCTTGTGAATGTCATTGCCGCGCCCATCGGCTCCCGTTTTGACCGAGTAGGTTTCCTTGTTGGCCAGGACGTTTTTGATAACACTCTTTTCGCCGCTGCCGTATACGGGCTCGTAGATTTTTCCCGGCTCGACACGGCGCTCGCCGTTGACCTTGCCGTACTCTTCCTTGACCCGATGGCAGGTGATGCAGGTTATGCCCTCGCGCGAGATCTGGCTGCGCGCCCAGAGTGGTGCTTCCCGCGCCTCGCCGAGCTGCGTTCCGACCTGTTGATGGCATCGCACGCAAAAGGTGCCGACAGTTCCTTGAGTAAGGGACTGGAACTTCTGCTCGAACTTATGGAACATCGGTGAGATGGACGCATAGGCATGCTGTGAGGACGACCACTCCTCATAGATTTGCTTATGGCATCCGCCGCATTGCGCAGCAGTGGGATATAGAGACTCGTCCTGGCCGCTGTGAGCATCGGACTTGGATCTTACAATCTCGATATTCTTGGCGTTCGCGGGATCGCTCTCTCCGGGCGCCGCGGCATTCTTTCCTAATTTCTGCTGAGATTTGGACTGTTGAGTTTGCTCAACGCCCTCGGAGCCAGCGATCGCGTTTTGCCGTGAGAACATAACGCAGACCAGCGTCGCGCCCACGCATGCGCAGGCGAGCAGTGAAACACGCGAAACTTGAACCATAACCCCCAGTCCAATCTGCCCGATACCCGTCGGAGCAGAACTCGAAATTGCTTGATCGCGCGAAATGCCGTCCGATTTATGCGATCCCCCGTCGAAATTAAACAATATGGAAAACGGGGCAGCGATATGGCCGGATTTAATTGAATGCAAAACTGAATATAGTTAATTCTGAATCGAAAAAACGATTCTATTCCACTCGATGTGAATATAAAAAGAATTATGCTCATCAATATAGTTAGGGAAGCCGCGCGCAAGCCACTGAAATAGTGTAAAATTTCAGGCAATTCAGTTTTTGCTGCGGCGAGCAAAACGATAAGCATCGCGGGCGGCGCGATTAGTGCATAATTTGAGCTTATTGGCTGAAATTATTCGCCTTCAATCCGTGTTTCATTTTATTCGATCGCCGCGGGGTCATTGTCTAACCATAATAGCTGGATAGCCAATTGCGAATACCCTGAAATGGCGAGAATTACAGGCACGTGATGGCAAGAAGCCATAAAATTACGATCGATGGAAAAAGCTTCGAGGCGCGCCCTGGCGAGTTACTGCTCGACGCGGCTCTGAACAACGGCGTTGATCTACCCTACGATTGCCGCGCCGGACACTGCGGCACATGCTGTGTTCGGTTGGTTTCCGGCGACGTGGTCGGAGGCGAAGGCTCGGAGCCTAGCATCGTCCATGCGTGCCAGTGCCGAATCGCCAGTAACGCGGTTCTCGAAAGCAATCGCCGGACAAGCATTCGCACTGTCGAAGGCGTGTTGAGTTCGTTGCGCCCCCTGTCGGCCGAGGTGATCGAGGTCGGCATCAAGACGGACCGGGCGCTGGCGCATCATGCCGGTCAATATGCGCAGGTGTGTTTCAAGGGCTATCCGCGCCGCCCTTTCAGCATTACCCATCCGCTGCGCGGCAATCCGGACAGCAGCTCTATCTGGTTTCACGTCCGGCGCATGAAGGGCGGTCGCGTCAGCGCATCGCTCGGCAAGCGCATCAAGCTGGGTCACCGGGTGACTTTGACGGGACCCTACGGCTCGGCACATTTACGGCCCAATCTGGAAGGCCGCCTCATTCTCGTCGCCACCAATACTGGCTTCGCACCGATCTGGTCCATCGCCGTCGCCGCTTTGCGAGAATGGCCGGAGCGAAGGATGATGATCATTGCCGGTGGCCGCACCGTCGAGTCTCTATATATGGGCCAAGCTCTCGTGAAGCTCGCCCGTTTCCCCAATGTCCTTGTCGTGCCAGTCTGCAGTACGCCAGAGGCTTTGCCCAACGCCATCATGCCCGGGCGGCCGACCGACTATCTGCCGCGGCTGCTGCCGACCGACGTTCTCTACGCCTGCGGCGCGCCAGGGATGGTCGAGTCAGTCAAATCCATCGCCGCGCATGTTGGTGCGACCTGCCATGCAGATCCTTTTCTGCCAAACGCCGATGGCACGAGCGAGGGCAGCGTTCTGACCCGGGCGATAAAAAAACTTGCTCTGCCCCTCGGTCGCCCGATGCGCAATCCCGATTTAGATCGCTCCCGCGACCTCGCAATCACATTCGATGTGAGCGCGTAGAGGCCAGCCGAAGCAAGGTTCGAACGCGTTGTGGTTTTAGATCGTTTGAGTTTCAGTCCCTCGGATTCCGGCACACGGCGCCTCTCTCGCCTCGGCACCTTTCTCTCCGGCTCGCTGATCATGTGTTTTGCCGCGTGCGCTGCGGCTGCGTCCGATCCCACCCTAATCGTCGGGCCGAACGCCTGCGCCGAGTGCCACAAGCAGGAGACCGAAGCCTGGAAGACGACGCATCATTTCAAAACATTTCGAGACCTTCCACGCAGCGACGAGGCGAAGAAGATCGCGGAAAGAATGGGCATCAGACGTATCAAGTCGGAAAGCTTGTGCGTGAATTGTCATTATACCGTGCAGCAGAAGGACGACAGCAAGGAGCCGATCGCAGGCATCTCCTGCGAATCTTGCCACAGCGCCGGCAAAGATTGGATCAAGGTTCATAGCGGCTACAGCGGCAAGACAGCGAAGACAGAAAGCAAAGCCGAGGAAGCGGCGCGCTGGAAACTTGCCGATTCCAAAGGGATGATAAGGATCCGCGCAATCTATCAGCTGGCGAAGAACTGCTACGGCTGCCACGTCGTGCCACAAGAGGAACTCGTCAACAAAGGCGGCCATCTTGCTGGTAGCGCCTTCGATCTGGTGTCCTGGTCGCAGGGCGAGGTGCGCCACAATACTTGGTACTCCAAAGGCAAGGAGAACGCCGCCGCGAACCCGACGCGCAAGCGGATGCTCTATCTCGTCGGCCTTGGCGTTGAACTCGAGACTTCGTTGCGCGCCGTCGCGAAGGCGACAGTGAGAAAGCCTTACGCGTTCTTCATGGCGCAGCGCGTTGATCGGGTCCGAAAGCAACTTGCGGCTGCGGCAAAAGCCGCGCCGAACGTGCCGGAAATCGCCAAGTTGGTCGAATATGCACATGCGGCATCGCTGAAGCTCAATAACGAGCGCCAGCTGACCGCCGCAGCTGACGGCGTTTCGAAGCTGCTCACGGGCCTCACCGACAAATACGACGGCAGCACGATGGCCAGCCTCGATGCGCTTATTCCGGGACCGGAAAAGTACGTGGGGCCAGTGAGGCAACCGAGTGCAACCAACTGATCTCGACGCGATGTCAACCGCAACAGCCTAACACGCACAATGGGGGAACGACGATGAACGGTATTGGCGGGCCGCCTTGAAATTGGTGGCGCGGCGCGCGGCTAACGGGTCCATGGGATTACGCTCTCAGGGCTCGACAGCGGGAGTCAGCGGCCAGACAATCACTGTGATACTGCTCGCAGCCGTCTCCGGCAGCCTATTCTGGCTTGTCGAAATCTACGCTCAAGGACTTCGCGACCCACGCTATCTCGACGGCTGGCTGCTGGCTGCCGGAATGAGCCTGCAGCTCCTTTTTCATGTCGCCACGAAAACGGGCCGCCTATCGCCAAAATCCCTCATGCGCTGGCGGACGTTTCATATTTTCGTCGGCTATCTGCTGGTCGCTGCATTCCTCTCCCATTCAAATTTCTCCTTTCCGAAATCACCTTTCGGAGCGGCGTTGTGGACGGGATTCGTGCTCGTAACTTTAAGCGGCCTGTTCGGCACCTACCTTGCATGGTCGCTCAAAACCAGGGGCCGCATCGACGAGCGCGTCGGCTATGACCGCATTCCGCTTCGCGTCGCTGAACTCGCGCAAGATGTCAAAGCCGTCGTTGCAATGCCCGATCCACCGGCGGACGCGATCGCCTTGCCCGCGGCGCCTTACAATGCCTGGATCATCGATCTCTACACCAACCACCTCAACGATTTTTTCGAGGGGCCCCGCAATTTCTCATCCCATCTGGTCGCTTCGCAACGCCCGGTCAAACGGCTGATCGACGAAATCAACCACCTCTCGCCCTACGTTGACGCTGAGGGCCAGGAAAAGCTTCTGAGACTCTGGAACCTTGTTATCGAAAAGGATCGGCTCGATTTCGCGCGCGTCCATTTCGCCCTCACCAGGGCTTGGCTCTTTGTGCATGTGCCCGTCACCTATGGGCTGCTCGTGCTCTCGGTGCTGCATGTCCTCATCGTCTACTCCTACGCATCCGGGGCTTTGTGATGTGGCGTTTCTTCTGGCCGCAAGAGAGCGAAAATCCGAAACCTCCGAGTTTTCGGCGTGACCGTCTCGCCCTGCTCGTGGCGCTCATCACGGCCGCCTGCACGTTCACCGCCTTCTTTCTCTCGAAGGGAACGCACTTTCTCATGCCCGGGCAGCTGACGAGCGCTCATGCTTCGATTGAAAATTGCTCGTCGTGTCATGGCAAAAGCGGCGAGGGCAAGTTGAGTTGGCTTCACGGCCTTATCGCCGGCGACCCGATTGCAGATAGCAAGGCCTGCATGACCTGCCACAAGATGCCAGCAACCGCTTTCTTCCCGCACGACGCTTCGCCCGACGTCCTGATAGCGAGCACCAAGCGGCTGACCAAGACTGCCGCGACAACGCCCGAGCCGCTATCGGCGCGCGCGCAAAACGCCGCCTTTCCGGCCCACGACGTCGTCTCGCGTGGCTTGACTTGCGCGACGTGCCACCAGGAGCATCAAGGCACAAATTTCAATCTGAGCAAGATATCCAACGAGCAGTGCCGCTCGTGCCATACCGTGAAATTCGACAGCTTCGACGGCCATCACCCGCAATTCGAAAACTATCCGTTCGATCGGCGCACGCGGATCATCTACGACCATGCTGGCCACTTCGATAAACACTTCCCCGAAGTGGCGAAGAAGGATGCAGCAAAGCGCATTCCGCAATCCTGCTCGACCTGTCACGACAGCCAGAAGGACAGGCGGATCATGAGCGTTGCACCGTTCGAGAAGACCTGCAGCGGCTGCCACCTCGATCAGATCACCGGCAAGGAGCGGGCTACTGGCCCGAAAGGCATCGCGTTCCTCGCGCTCCCGGGCCTCGACCTCGAAACCCTGAAGAAGAAGAATGCCGCGATCGGCGAATGGCCGGAGGCGTCGGAAGCCGATCTAACGCCGTTCATGAAGGTGATGATCAGCCGGACCGAGAAGGGCCGCGCGCTTATCAAGACCGTCGACAAAGTGAACCTCCAGGATCTGTCCAATGCGAACGATGAGCAGATCACGGCGGTGAAGGATCTGACCTGGGAGATCAAGCGGCTGCTGTATGCGCTGATCTCTGGCAAGGCTTCGGACGTTCTCGGTGACTTCAACATCGGCAACGGCGGCAAGCTGAGTGCGTCTCTCGTCGCCGATCTTACGGCCAGCATACCGCGTGATGTCGTCGTCGGTGCCCAGCAACAGTGGCTGCCAAATCTCGCAAAAGAAGTTACTGGCGGTCCGGTCACTACCGATCCGCAACCGGTCGTGAATGAGCACGAGCAACCCAAATCGAGCACGACTACGACGGAAGAGCCGTCTGCCCCGGATGCGCCTCAGCCACCCGCCGAGACCGGCGAGAAAGAGGTGACGAGCGAAAAGGAGGGGACGAGCAAAGAAGCCAGCAAAACCAAATACGATCCGCCAGCATGTGTCATGCGCGTTTTTGGGCAGTGCCTCATGTCCGCAGGACAGGAGAATAAGCCTGAAGATCCGGATCCCGCCAAGTCGGATGAAGGCAAGGAAAGGCACTCCGCCGGTAGCCTCCCCGAACCTATGAGAGCGGGCTTGAATGACGTCGGAGCAGCCGGAAATTCTCAAGCTGGCAGCGAAAAGGCGACGACCCAATCTGATGATCTGCTACGTCCCACGGAGGAAGAGCTTCGCGAGATGAAGTCTCGCAGCAAAGATGGCGCAAGAGCGACGCAATCTCGCGAAGTCCCATCGCAGCCGGACAATGTATCCGGATCTCAGGAGAAGACCGCACCTGTGATCAGCATGGAGAGCAATGTTGATCCGGAAAGCTGGGCCGAATACGGCGGCTGGTACCGCCAGGATTACGCGATTTTCTATCGCCCAGTAGGTCACAAGGACAAATTCGTCTACTCATGGCTCGCGCTGACCGGGCCTGAGGCGCCGAGAGGTGATCGGAGCCCCGCAGCTGCCGTCTTCGATTTTCTGACGAGCAAGGACGCTCAAGGATCATGCCCGAAATGCCATAGCGTCGACGACATTCAGGGCAAAGGGCGAGCAGTCAACTTCGCGCCGCCATCGGCCGACACGAAACTCGGACGCTTTACGAATTTCATTCATGAGCCACATTTTGGGGTCACGCCAAATCGCGGATGTCTAACCTGCCATAGCCTCGAGAAGAACCGTCCCTATCTGAAGAGCTACGAGCAGGGCAATCCGCACAACTTCACCTCCAATTTTGGTGTAGTAAGCAAGGACATTTGCCAAACCTGCCATGCCACGAACAAAGTGCGCCAAGATTGTCTGACGTGCCACAAGTATCACGTGAATGGCGTGATCTCACCAATCATGAATACGAAAATTCCGATGCCATAGCGCCAAGCGCGCCGCTCGATTCAAAACGATCACGCAGCAGATATTTGCACAGCGGCTCTTCATGTTTTGACGCGGGCGATCTACGCTAACGCCTCATTTTGCGTCCCATTCTTCTGCATAAAATGCGTTCGCGAGGAGGGGATATGAAACAGCTCTATTTGATGGTCGCCACGGGAACAGCCGCCACGCTATTGGCGACGGCTCTTTTCCTCTTGCGTGTTAAATTGCACGGCAACCGGCCGGCGCTGATGCTCGTCAGACGATGGGTCGCGTCGAGCTTCCACACATCCGGTCTCGTATTGGTTCCACTCGCTATGATTGCCGTCTCTTGTTTTGCCGGCGTCGTCCAAAGCGAATTGAATTCTTCGAGTGACCTATCAACGTTGGGTGATGATGCAGCGTCGACGCAAATTCCAGCATCCGAATCCAACGATGGGTCGGATCCGACTCAAGCGCTCGAGTCTCTACGTGCGTACGCCGACACGATCGATGCCAATCGGGGACCAACAGCCGCGCAATCGTCGGCTCCGAATTCGGTCGAGCTGCCCGACGTCGAAACGATGATCATGAAGCTTGTGACGAAGCTCGAAAAAGATCCGAACGACGTGAATGGCTGGAAAATGCTTGGTTGGTCGTACCTCAATACGGATAGACCGGACGATGCGGTCAAAGCCTACGAAACCGCGCTGAAGCTCGACCCCGGCAACGTGGAACTCAAGAAAGCCCTCGAGCAGGCAAAGGCGGCACAGATCGCGGCAGGCACTTCGCCATCGGCTTCAACATCGCTACCTGCCACAGGGGACACCGCTCAACGTAACGACATGATCCACGGCATGGTCGACAAGCTCGCAGCCCGGCTCGAAAAATCTCCAAATGACGAGAATGGCTGGCTGCGTCTGATGAGTTCGCGCATGACGCTGGGTGAGAAGGATGCTGCAAAAGCCGCGCTGGCGAAAGCGCGCGCAGCATTTGCAAGCGACGCCGAGGCAACGACGCGCTTGAACGCTGCAGCGCGCGAACTTGGCATCGAGAGCAACTAGTCAGCCACAACTTCACCGCACGCAGAACATGGAAGCAGCAAAGCGTTGGCTTAATCTGAAAACCGCCTCGCGCCGAAGCGTGTGAGGACATTGTGCGTGATTTGAACGGCCGCATCGCTCAGCCGCGATGTTCGAAGCTCGGGCGCATTGAAGTCGTCCAGCCCCCAACACCACTGAATGCTTCCCGTCGCGAAGACCTGCCCTCCCGATGGCGTGGCGTAGGTCGCCATGTTTGCGATCACACTTCGACTGGGATCAGTGAGGTTCTGTGCCGGAGAGGCCGCCAGCACAACAAGGCCCTCCGGCGCGCGATCCGTCACACCGTCGACCTCATAGCCGAGCAGCCCGTGGAGTTCGGAACCCTCACGAAGGCCCGTATTTTCAAACGCCCAATGATCGGGATTTGACACGACGATGTTGCCGTCAACCGGGTCCATTAAATACGAGATCCCGATAAGCGCGTCCTCGGGCCGCGCAACCGGCGCGTCGCGCCAGTTGATTGTCGCCAAATGGTCGTTGGCGTGGTCGCCATCGATTAGAACCGGATCCGACGCCGCAGCGCATTCTTTATAGATTGCCAGAAACCTGCAAGGACGCCCCTTGCGATCCTTCTCTTGCCGCACCTGCCAATAGACGGCGTTGGCGCCTGAGAAAAACAGGCTTGTCCCGTTGGACAAAGCCTTCTCGATATTGTTCCGGCTTTCCCAAGACCAATACTCGTCATGCGCACCCGCAATGAAGACTCGACGCCGTGAAGCGACGTCGGGCGAATTGTGACTATCGACGTTCGTTATATAGGTGACGTGGTAGCCTTCGCGCTCCAACCAGCGAACCGTATTGTAATCCCACCCAGCGCTCGAAATGGGATAGCCTTCGCTCACCGGCTGCACGTTCGATAGGAACTCACCCGCACCCATGCCAAACACAGCCGCTGGATTATTGCTGGCGGCATAGGGTCTGTTGAAGGAAACCATGACCGCGGGTTGGCCCTTCGTGGAACCCCATGGCATCCCATTGCCACTCCCCCACGAATAGCCCGACTTGCCGCCCCAAAAATTGTAGACTTGATAGGTGTTGAGCGGCAGTTGATATACGATATCGGCTTGATCGATATCACTTCTCACCACGAAAATAATATACGACTGACGCCCCCTGATATTTTCCTCCAACTTGGCCAGATAGACTCCCGAGGGCCAGCTCTTCGGGACAACCAACTCGCATGGATCCTTCCAGTCGCAATCGACGAGTCCCGTCTCGATGTCTTGGCCCGGAAATGCTTGGCGGCAACCCTGGACCGAGACGGGGCCAAAGACATGTCGCGCACCTTTGCCGCCGTACCAACCCATCCGAAAAATTTCGATAGTGTACGAACGAGCCCGAGTACTGACGTAAAACGCGATCGTCTCGCCTGCTGAGGCACTGCAGAGAGACGCGTATCCCTCGATCTCGCGCCATAAGGCAGGTCTCGTCAGTTTCCAGCGTTCCGTGCCGCGGCGAAGGTTCTCAAACACGATCGGGTTTGACTTCTTGGAGAGAACGAGCCGGGCTCGCGCAAGGAGGCGACGCAACGACGCGGGAAAATGAGCAGCCATCGGACAATAGCCTTCATTCAAAATGATATATTCAAAGAATGTATTTCAGAGAAAACTTCGAATAGTCGTCAGCGCAAAAACCAATAGGGTTTCACATTATTCTCCATCAAGATCATGGAGCATCGAATCCCACGGCCGGCGCGCAATTATCGACAGAAATCGGCCGCAGCTCCGCGGCCGAACTCTATCGGCCAAAACTCTGATGTCCGAGAAGACCGCCGCTACGCGTCCTTGTTCGCCTTCCCCAGAAGCGCGAGCGTCTTTCTGTCCGGTCCATTGCAGAACGTGTAAAGCGCCCGCGCGTAGATGCTCTCGTGTCCCGTGACCGATGCGAAGAGCGTCATCGACGAATGAAATTTCAGATTGTCGGGCGTGCCCAGAATATCGATCAGAGACTTGTCTCTATGATCGAGCATCAGCGCCGTAACCTGCGCGAGACGGGGACCGAGCACTGGATGGCCGACGAAGGCCCGAGCTTCCTCATAGCTACCGATGCCAAATTTCTCCGACATCGCACTCGAGCCGAGACCGCGGAATTGCGGAAAGATGAACCACATCCAATGCGATCGCTTCTTGCCCGCTGTGAGCTCAGTCACCACGCGCGCAAAAACGTCCGCCTGCGCACTGACAAACCGCTGGAGGTCGAAAGGATCTGCACGATCTTGCATGGACGTCCTTTTGAGAACACTGGCGCTAGGCTTCCGCCCAGCACTCCTTCATAGATCTCGTGGCCCCGATGTTAGATGTTATTTGAACAATCCGCGAAACTGCAACTTTTCCACTGCACCAGCAGCCAAAACGGCTACTCCGCAGCCGTCTTGCGCCGCACTTTATCGATGTTCATTTTGTGGACGGCCTCGTACGGCTCGAAGTACGTGACCCAACCGCGCGCAAGCGGTCCCGCAAGAAAATCCTGAAGAGGAAGACTGGCCAAACGCTCGTCTCCCGCAGCCGCGAGCAGCCCCTCGACATAAATGCGCGTCGCATCGATCAAACCGGAATCGTAACCCGCGTTCGCGATACGCTCCGGCGCACCATGGTTCGGAAGAATGCGCAAAAATTCCCAAGTCGCAAGCTCGTCGAGCCCCGCGAGATGCGCACGCAGCCGCTCCGGCTCATCGACATAGGTAACGGTATCTTCGAGCGTGTCGCCCGCCAGCAACGTGCCATCCGACGGCAAATAGAGGGCAACACCGTCGCGGCTGTGAATGTCGAGCGGTCGCAACGCGATTCCGATATCGCCGCAGCTCAGCTCCAAGCCACCCGAGAATGTCGTCGTCGGCAGAACGAGAGGTGAGATCCCCGGCAACCCGTCGAGCGTGCCGGCCTCAATCGCCGCCCTCTTTTGCGCGAGCAACCGCGCGGTCTCTTCGCACGCAATGATCTCGCAGTCATCGAACACCGCGTTTCCTGCTACGTGATCCAAGTGCCAGTGACTGAGCACCACGCGAAAATCGCGAACGCCCTGCGCTTCGAGCGTCCGTCTGATGATCCGCGCATGAGCGAGAGACAGGTGCGTGTCGTAAACAACCGCCGACGCCCCATCGACAACCGCGTAGCTGCAGATGCCGAGCGCATAACCGCCGTCATCAACCCAGTTGGGCTCGGACGAATGATAACGCGCGCCCGCTACCCGGCCGTCGTAAAATCCGAGGAGATTAGGTCCAAGCTGAAGCAGCCTCATCGTCGATGTTTCGACCGGCATCGGATCATCCGCTACGTAATGCACGTGACTTGCGCTTCAGCGTTCCCCCACCAGGAATGCAACACCTAGTGGCAACAATCGCATAGAATTCCAGTATATCAGGCCGTGCCAATCGCAACGGCGCGCACCTGACAAGCCCCATTCCGGCGACTTTGCGTTTATTGGTCGCAAATTGAGAATGGCGAGGAAACCCGGGCCGCCACATATCTCCCGCGCACTTGAAGGACGTGCACGCCTCTCGCGGCCATGCTAAACGTTCGAAATGCGGCGCGAGTTCTTTTTCAACCCATGAGAAGCCCGAACGTCCCGTTAAAACCAGGAGGGGTGGTTATGCCGAACTTTGGAATTCCTCGCCGGGCCGCGGCAGATTTCAGAAGCGAGTCTGTGACCGTAAACTGGAGGCGCGGCCTGTTTCGGGTTTGGATCCTGGTTTCCGCGGGCTGGATCATGGGATGGACGATCTATCTCCTGCTCGAAGGCGTACAAGGCAGCCTGAGCACGCGAGGCGATTTCATCGAGGTTCCGATACTGCTCTTCGCTCCGCCGGTTGCACTCTGGCTGTTCGGCTTCGCAGCTGCCTGGGCAATTCGCGGTTTCGAAATTGAGCGATAGCGGCGTCGCCGCCGCCCTCACGTCGCGTCGGATTGCGCGCGCGAAGAATCCGCCGAACCTTTCGTCTTCCAGAACCGGTGCGCCCGCGCTTCCTCGTTGTCGGATTTCGTGAGCGTCAAATGCTCGGCGAGGGCTTTCGAGTCCTTGAAAACGTCTTCCCAGGTTAAATCGGCGGCCTTGAGCATTTCCGAAGCCTTGAGCGCGGCCGATGCCCGTTCCCCTTCATTGGGCGACCCAAGCATTCCGCAAAGCTTGGTAAAGCGGGCAAGATCAAGAGCAACTGGGCGCCGTTCAGCCGGACCATCGGATTGACTGCGACGACGCCACTTGGCCATGAAACCCTCTGCAAACCCCTGCTGCACTTGCAGCGGCCGCAAAGGGCCACCGCAAACACCGGACTAAGTCCTTTTGTACTCCGCGTTTCGGCTGCTTGATAGTGATCCGCGCGTAGAAATGAACGTGAGCCCAGACTAGCCGATAAGTCGTTGGCTTGGTTTGATTATTTCTGAGAAATTGGAGCGGGTGATGGGAATCGAACCCACGTATTCAGCTTGGAAGGCTGCTGCTCTACCATTGAGCTACACCCGCGATCGAGCCAGGGGCCCGGAAAGAAACGGGTTTCTGCCATAGCCTCGCAGAACATGCAAACGGTCAAAACTGCGCAAATGCGATCGGGCCAGGGTTATCCTATCTAAGTTCCACGCCGTTGCCGATGCAGATCCTGCCCACCGCTTTTCCGGCCGGTCCGGAGCAGGCCGGAGGGCATTGTCTGTTGTAACGGAGCCGGAACGCGTCCGGAATGCGCCGATCCCTCAGGATGTTTGTCTTTCGGCCCCCCGCAGCTCGAACGCGTGTTGATTGTGTCAGGTTCGACATGCGAAATAGCGAAAAAAATTGCCGCGAAACGCAGCATAATTTTGGGGGAAACAACGCATGACAGCAGCCAACCCAGCGGACGAGTCTGCTCCCGGTTTGCTCGATCGAGAACGTATTGTCGCAAAGGCAGGCTTTAATCGCTGGCTCGTCCCGCCAGCGGCTCTCGCCATCCATCTTTGCATCGGCATGGCCTATGGCTTCTCGGTCTTTTGGAAACCGCTGCAGGGCGCGCTGGTTGGAGCCGACGGCAAATCTCTGCCGGAATGCTCCGCAGGTGCGGTGACCTTCAGCGAGAAAGCGGCAGGCACGCTCAAAGCCCTGACTGCTACGGACTGCAATTGGAGCCAGTTCGATCTCGGCTGGATGTTCACTTTTTTCTTTGTCCTGCTCGGCGTCTCTGCCGCGATCTGGGGTGGCTGGCTCGAACGGGCCGGCCCACGCAAAGCGGGCGTCGTCGCGGCAATCTGCTGGTGCGGCGGCCTCGTGATTTCCGCTCTCGGCATCCACCAGCATCAGCTTTGGATCATGTGGCTCGGCGCTGGCGTCATCGGGGGCGTCGGTCTCGGACTGGGCTACATTTCGCCGGTATCAACGCTGATCAAGTGGTTCCCCGATCGTCGCGGTATGGCGACCGGCATGGCCATCATGGGTTTCGGCGGCGGCGCAATGATAGGCTCGCCGCTCGCCACGCTGCTCATGAGTCACTTCAAGACGGCAAGCGATCCCGGCGTCTGGGAGACATTCCTCGTCATGGCGGCGATCTATGCCGTATTCATGCTGATCGGCGCGTTTGCCTATCGCCTCCCGCCGTCTGGCTGGAAGCCAGAAGGCTGGACACCGCCGGCGACAACGAACGCCATGATCACGTCCAACCAGATCCATCTCGACAACGCGCACAAGACGCCGCAGTTCTGGCTGTTGTGGCTGGTGCTCTGCCTCAACGTCTCTGCCGGTATCGGAATCATCGGCGCTGCGTCTCCAATGTTGCAGGAGACATTCGGCGGGGCCTTGATCGGTCATCCCGAGCTGGCATTTGCCGATGTGAAGAAAGACGCCGCCCTCGCAGCGCAAGCTGCAGGCGTCGCCGCCGGATTCGTCGGCCTCATCTCGCTCTTCAACATCTTCGGGCGAATTGCGTGGGCCTCGTCCTCGGACGCGCTCGGCCGCAAGCTGACCTACTTCATCTTCTTCGTGCTCGGAGCGGCGCTTTACGCGCTCGCGACCCAGGCCGCCGAGTGGAAGTCGCTGGCGCTGTTCGTCGGCTGCTTCTGCATCATCGCATCGATGTACGGCGGCGGCTTTGCGACGATACCCGCCTATCTCGCCGACATGTTCGGCACGCAGTTCGTCGGCGCCATCCACGGCCGTCTCCTCACGGCGTGGTCGACGGCTGGCATCGTCGGTCCGGTGATCGTCAACTACCTGCACGATACCCGGCAGGCCGAGGGCATTCCCGCCGATCAAATCTACGGACCTATATTTTACGTCCTCGCGGCGCTTCTGGTCGTTGGGTTCGTCGCCAATTTGCTTGTCCGTCCCGTCAACGCGAAATGGAACATGTCGGAGGCCAACATCGCCGAAGAACGTGCAAAGCTGCATGAGAAGGCTTCGAAGGGGATCACCGGCTCGTTCGGCATCGGCAAGGGCGGCATCGATGCGAAGGCCCTGCCCTTCTGGCTTCTCGTTCTCATTCCGCTCGGCTGGGGAGTTTGGACCACGGTCCAGAAAGCCGCCGCGCTATTTTGATCGAGGTTGCATCGGCGCGTGCGACCTGCTCATCAGAGGTTCCTTGGTATCGAACTCGAGCCGCACCTGCGATTGCATATCGCGGGAGCTCGTCCAGCCCATCAGCGGATCGATATCGCGCGGGCTCGCGGGTCCGAACTCAAGCACCCACTCTTTCGTGCGCGCTTCCCCTGATTGCATGGCGGTTTTGGCGGGCTTGAAGATCCGTGCCGTCATGTTAGCTCCGCTCAGACATTGAGATCGACAAAATCGTCGGCGCAATCATCTAGCATTTACCAACCCCCATTTCGACGGCAATTTCAGCGCAGACACCCTAATCGGTGCCGCCGTCCCAGGATTCCTCAGCGGGCAACGTCTGCGCTGCCGCGGCGCCGTTTCCTGCCCCGGAGCGCTCAGCCTTACGGAATTATCGCGACTTTTAGATACGGCCTTAAGACTGCAGGTGCGCACTCCGACCTATACTGATCGGCAGACGGGGGACACTTGGCGGCCATCAAAACCAAGGAGGAGCCCAGACTATGAAATACGTAATCGCCTCGGCACTCGCCGCACTCACACTCTCCGCAGCAGCGACACTTGCAGTCGCCGAAGACCAGTCACCAGCGGACCCGACCCGGCACCGCATGGGTGATGAAGGCAAGCTTCCGCCAACCGGCGCCGTCACCGGTCGTGTTCCAGAAATGGGAGCCGGAACGGGTCAGAGCACGGGCACAGAAGGCACGTCACAACACAGAATGGGTGACGAGGGCAAACTTCCGGCAACAAACTCGATGAGCAAGAAGGTGCCGGAAATGACACCCCCGAACACCGAGAACCCCGGGAAGTAGGACATTCCTGCTCTCGTTCGCGGCAGATGACGAACGCAGTCGGCGTTCCCACTCAGAGTGGTTCGCCGGTTGCCCATTATGAGGTCTCAATCCCTTTGCAGAATTCCGGAGACTCTTCATGGCAGTCAGACCAATATTAGAAACACATTCTTCATCGGCAGATCCGAGTTGGTGGGGAGCCATGCTTCTCGGCGCCGTTTTCATCATCGCCGGCCTCATCGTGCTGGGTGACGTCGTCGCCGCAACGATGATCAGCGCCATTCTCATCGGCATCGTGTTGCTCGTCGCCGGTGCGTCGGAGGTGTTCCAATCCTTCTCCGCCCCGCATTGGCGCGGCTTTCTGCTCAGACTTCTCATCGGACTTTTGTATGCCGTCGGCGGATTGATGCTCGTAACCGATCCAGCTGGCGCCTCCATCGCCCTCACCCTGGTATTCGCGCTGGCGCTCATCGCGTCCGGCGCCGTGCGCATCGTTCAGGCGGTGGAGTACTGGCAATGGTTCGGCTGGCTGCTGCTGGCTTCAGGCATCGTCGGTATCCTGGCCGGCCTAGTCATTTTGTCGAAATGGCCCGTCAGCGGTTTGTGGGTTCTCGGTCTCGTGGTCGGTATTGACCTGCTGCTTCACGGCTTCTGGTGGATCACACTCGGCAGCCAATTGCGAAACGACCACGGAGCCATCGCCGCCTGACGTTTGCGGCGGAGACCTGTGTCGACAGAAAAACCGAGAGGCGCGCCGGTCGGAGGCACTGGCGGCCTCCGGAACGCTCGGATCCAGGACGAAAACCCTTGGCTGCGCTATCACGTCGGTAAACTCGACCTCACTTTACCCAAGCAGACCCCTCGCCGCACCGTGCAAAAGAGCCGGCCCGGCGAATGTTTTGCGGCTCAGCACATGGGATGCTGAATTATTCAATCCGGCTCTTTTCCTCAAACACTGCGTGGTTCGTTTGGAGCAGCGGGCAGTGAGGTAGCATCGCGGCCTAGTGTCGAATGACACGAATTCCCTGCGCAATCGGCCGCCGAGAACCGTCTCATGGTTGAAGGCTCTCGGCCTCACGCGCACATCGTGCGGCCTCGATCTCCGTACGTGTCACCTGCCTGCAAAACTGACGACGCCATATGCGACATGCGAGGACCACTATGATCACAACAGCCGCTGCCGCCCGCCTGTTCGCACTCGGACTGATCGCACTCGGTCTGTTCGGCGCCGCCCCCGACATGGCGACGGCACAGGATTATAAGAGTTCGGAGCGAGCACCGCCGTCCTGGACCCAGTTCGCCAAACTCGTCAAATACCGCTTCGAGACGTGGGTGAGCGGCATCGATCCACAGGCCGCTCGCTTCAGGGTGTACGTCAAAGCTCACATGGGTCGCGAAGACGGCCCCCCGCCGGTGCTCACCGTGAAGGTGTGGGTCAATCCTGACGGCAGCATCGCGCGAGTCTCATTTGCGGAGTTCAAGGACAAGGGAGCAACCGAGGACCTGCGCGCGATCCTGATGCGCGGAAACGTTGGCGAACCCCCGCCGTCCGATATGCTGCAGCCGCTGAACCTACGCTTCGCGATCAGCCCGATGCAAAAAAGCAGCCGCGATGTTCCGGTCCCCCGGAAGATACTCGCTCATGGCTAGTGTCCGTTCTGGTCATAGTCCGACGGAGACCGGCGGACGCGGCAATTGCGATCCGAAGGTGCTCGCGGCCGGATTTGGTCCTACGCGTTCGCTATGCGCACACCGACATCGACAATCGAAGCCGGTACCGATGCACGTCAAATTGTAAGCACTTGCCGGATAGGGTTTAACGCGGCATTCGCGAACCGCATCTCTCGATGCTCGCCGCGCGCAACTCAGTTGCCTAACTTGCCTCGCGCGCACTGCCTCCCGCGAATGCTCGAAAGCCAGCGCCCATATCGAAAGATAAAGGAGCGCGCGTCGTCACGGGCGATACGGAACGACGGAATTCCCATAATTCTTTCCGTACTGCTGCTTGACCGCAGGCACGTTGACGATGCCGAGTTTGGTATCCGGAGACCTGGCGTCAAGCGGCGGTATGTTCGGGAGCGGCGCGACCTTTTCTACCTTCTCCTTCAATTGCGTGTTGAGGCAGTCGTAGGCCCTGGAACTCCCGATCTCGACCTCGACGCAGCTCTCGTGGCCCGGGACTTCACCGTGGGTTTTCCCTTTGGAACCGGGCGTGGTCTCTTCGGCAGCCGCAGTCCCCACCGCAGCAAATAAGGCGAGAAGTGCAATAATTCGCATCATACCCTCTCATTGACGGAACTCGGACATCACACCGCTGCGTTACTGCGGCGAACTACGCGGCTCGAGCGACAGCTTGAGATGGACCGGCTGCAACATGTCGGCCGGCGGTGTAGGGGTCGCGACGCGCAGAAGCAAAGACTTGAGGTCCGGATCGATGGTCTCCGATACCGAACCAAAGTCAACACGCTCCACGCGGCCGTCTCGCGCGATCCACACGCGCACGGCTACCTGCAGCGGTTGCGCGTCACCTCCGTTTCGAACCTCGTCGAGCGCCGCTCGAAGCTTGCGTGCCTGAGGATCGTCCGACTTTAGCAGCGCCTCCGCCTTACCGCGCAGATCTCCCGCAAACTCAATCCACGCCTTCGGAACACCTGCAGGCGGCCGGAAGGAGCTCTGCTGCTGCGCCTGCCCGTTGGACGCGAGCGCAAGTGCAGCTCCTGTTGACACGAACACAGTCATGAGACGTCGCAGAGCCGGATTGCTCCGGCCTGCGATCTTCGTCAAAAGGCGACCGAACCCCTTCACTGCACCACCCTGGCGTTCAATGCTTCGCTGAGGCAATGTCTTCGGGTGCGGGACCGGCCCCGTCGTTGGCCGCGGGCTCAACAGCCGTCGGTAATGCCGTCCGCAGCCACGCGATCAGCTGGTTCACCAGCGCGTCCCAGATCTCCATCTGAGCTCTGAGATACTGAGTGCTCACTCCGCCGGCGATCCCAACATCCATGCCGAGGACAAGAAACTCCTGATCGGGAGTTGCCCGGTCCAGGAACAGACGTGCGAAGCGCCTGGTCCTGTTCCAATCGTTGAGCAGCTTCTCGGGGAAAACGCCCCTCACCGCAAAGAGAGCCACGAACGTCATATCGAGGTGCCGGCCTTCGGGACCCGGCAACTGATTGCCGAGACGAATATCGAACGGCAGGCCGGCAGTCGCAGAGCGGAGCACGGCCATACCATCCGCCGTCAGCACCTCGACCCGGTAACCGGCAGCTTGGAGCGTGTCTTTGACGTCATCCGAGGTAACGCCAAGAAGCAGACTTGTTACATCATTGGCAGCGACGAGACTCTGCCCCGGCACCCCAGCCGCATCGATTTCAGAAGCCATATCTGACATGGTGATCTCCGGTGGAAGGTTCTTGAGGGCTTACTGCTTCGCCCGTCGGTCGAGTACGCTGGTCAGAGCGAGCTCGTTGATGGTCGGCGGGCTCTGCTCGAGGAGCTTGGTGAGGTACGCGCGGCGTGCGATTTCGGCGCGCTGCGCACGCAAACGCTGGCTGAGTGCGTCCTTGACCTCGGCGAGGGTACGGGTGCCCGCTTCCTTGGTGTCGAGAAGCTTCACGATATGCCACCCGCCATCCGACTTGATCGGTGCACTGACAGCCCCCTTCGAAAGGGCCAGAACCTGCGCACGGATGTCGGGCTTCATCTGAGTTTCGGCCAACCAACCGATCTCGCCGCCGCGGGCAGCGCTGGCGGGCTCGTCGGAAGCGGTCTTGGCGATCTCGGCGAAGTTCGCATCAGGAGCCACCAGCTTAGCCTGGACATCTGCGAGCTTTTTGCTGGAATTGTCCTGAGCCGCCTTGTCGGCGTTCTCGGGACGAGCGATGAAGATCTGCGCGACATTGAACGTACGTGGCACTGCGAACGCCGCCTTGTTGGCCTCGTAGGCTTGCGAGAGTTCGGCTTCGCTCGGGAATTCGGGCGGCACAGTCGCGATCGACTGGAGGTAGGATTCCACGACAGCATTGTCGCGGGCCAGCTTCAGCTGGGTCGCGATTTGAGGCTGCTCATCCCACTTCTTGGCCATCGCCTCCTTCAATACCAGCTGATTGGCCAACATAACGCGAAGCGTCTGGCTGAAAAGAGCGGGATCACTTGCCAAGGCCTCCTGCTCGTTGGCCGACAAAGTCGATACGAAGGCGCGGATCTCGTTGCGAGTGAGTTCCTTGTCACCCGCACGGGCAACCACATCTCCGCTCGGCGCACGCGCCGGTGCGGCAGCAGCGGGAGCACCCGGAACGGCAGCAACCGGCGCGCGCGGCGGAGCGGCAGCCGGTGCCGGACTTACGCCCGGAGCCTGCGGCGGTTTTGCTGCGGGCGCAACCTGCACCTGAGCGATGGCAACGGTCGAAACCGAAACCAGCAGTACGGCCAGCGTCGCGCGCAAGGTGTGCCTTGCACCCGCGTTCGAGGCGAGATGGATTGTGGTCATTGCGGTCATCGTAAGTGTCTCCAACTAGGGTTCTATCGTTTGGCCTTCGCGCGCTCGACGGGGATCGCCTCAACCTGGACGCGCTCTGAATAATCTTCCAACAGGCTCTGGACTTGCGTGCGCCGGATGCCGGTCAGTGGCTCTTTAGTAAGGAGAGCATCACCCAGCGTGACGCTATCGTAGTAAGCGAGCAACTCCCGTCCGACCCGCGCGAGCTTCTGGTTCTTGCCCGTGCAAGCGGTGAGGCCGGTTTTGGTGGAGTTGAGCTCCGCCTCGAACTGGGCGCGCTCGGCATCCTTGGTGCGCGCCACAGTCGCCGCCTCGGTGTAGGCTTCCTTCCATTTCTCGAGCGTCTGATTGCGCTCTTCGAGTCGTTCGTTGAATTGCGTCACCGCCTCGCGATAGTCCTTCTTGACTTGGCGGACCTCGGCCTTGGTGGCGTCAAGCTGCCCCTTGAGCGCAGTATTGTCGTGCTCAACTTTAGCGACCTTGGATTGCAGCGCATTGCGCTGATCCTCGAGCGCACGGGCTTGCGTCGTCGCAGTGCGCAGTGCCTCCCGCAGACGATCGGTTTCTGACTCCGCCTGAGCTGCAGCCCCGGTTGCTGTGCCTGCAGAAACAGCCAGCAAGGTGAGTATGGCAATGAGTTTGCGCATGATCAGAACTTTGCGTTGAGGTCGACTTGAAGGGCGTCGACGGCGTATGGCTCACCAGAAATCGAGTTGGCGCTCATCCACTTCGCCGTCGTCCACACATTCTTGGAGACCGCGAAATTGCCGCCAAGGAAGTAGCCTTGCAGGTTGGTGCCGCCGAGACCGAAGTCGCTGTCCGAGAAGGCATCCATCACGGCATCGGATTCGAGATAGCGATAGCCAATGTTTGTATTCCAATCGCCGAACTTCTCGAGGTTCTTGTGACCGACGGTGACCTTCGCTATCCAACCGAGATTGCCGCCTTCGAACAGACACCGCCCGCTGCCACCGTTCGGACCGCAAGTGTTGACAGCGTATGCCGCAACATGGGCGCGATCAAAGGCGCTGTTCCATACAAACTCGCCGTCAACCACGACGTGGACCGGATGGAAGTTACCGAAGTCGGCGCGCCCCGACAGGACGAGCGGACGAAATTCACTCGCGAGGCCGTAGTACTGCGGGCTTGAGAGCAGCTGCTGTCCCTGCAGCGGAATGACGTCGCGCAAGTACATGTACGTGTTGCCCTTCTGGGCAAACGACGGACGCAGATGGTCCGTATCGCAAGCGGTCGCGCGTCCGAGGATGTCGCAAGGACTCGACCTCTTACCCTGAACGCCCGAGAAGTCGAAGAGGCCGGCGCCCATGGTAAACGCCAAGGTGGGCGTCGCTTGCCAGTTCATGCCAACCTGGCCACCAAAAAGATACTTGTCCGCACTCTTGAACTTGTCTGGCTCATTGGTCGCAAAGTCGAGATTGGTGTTGAATATCGGAAAAGCGCCGCCAGCGGCGAATACCGTGAACCCGGGCCTAATCTTGCTCTTGGTCTGGAACGCGGCGCCATCGAAACCGAGATCGTCGTCCCAGACGAGATCCGTAGGTTTCCAGAACGGATTGTCAAAGCGTCCGGCGGAAAGCGCCACGTCCGTCGAAATGCCGTAGCGATCGAACGGAGTGCCCGTCGTGTTGAAATCATAGGTTAGGTAGGCACGGTCGAGCCACAACTGGTATCTCGAGAAGTTGCCGCCCGATCCGCCAAGCGTTTGATTTGTGGAGACCGGCGAGGCGCTCGACCCCGTCGCAAGACGCATCCCAGCCGTGAAGCCCTCTGAGAGGTCTGCCTCCATCCCCAGGCGCGCACGCAGGCGAAAGCGGTCGCGGTCCGCGTTGCCGTCGAAGACCGGAGGGAAAGAAGTCTTGTTCAACGGGTCGAAGGGCGCCCCCGTGTTGATGGCATTGAAGTCCGTCAATTGATCTGTGTTGTACCCGCCGCCAGGATAGAACAGACCCTCGTAGCGGCCGCGCAGATCGCCATGGAAACGGATGCGCGAAGCCCACTCCGGATAGGTGCCCGGCGAAGCCCAGCCCTCTTCCTTGGCCTGCGACATGACCTCCTTGCGGATGTCCTCGCGCAGCTGCCGCTTGACCACCTCAGGTACATAGCTGACGCGCCGGCTGCCTGGCGGCGAAGCCGCAGATGCGGCAGCCGTTGCAGCCTTGGCGGCGGCGTCGGCTTTCGTCGTCGCATCCTGAACAGCATTGCGCGTCACAAACGCCTCGTCGTCGACCTGCGAAGTGACCTTGTCCGCTTGCTCCTGGGTGATGACGCCCTGCTCGAGCAGAAGGTTGACGAGGTTGGCCGTGGCGCTCGGCGACACAGGCTTCTTATCCGAAACTGTGGGCTTGTCTTCTTTGGACTGCTTCTCTTTGGACTTCTTCTCTTTCGACTGCTGCCCTTCCGCTTGCCGCGCTTCCCCCGGCTGCGCCTCGACCCCTTGGGCGAAGGCTGGACCTTGCGCGATCGTCAACGCAACCACAGATGCAGACAGCGCAAACCAACGGCGCACGCCGGCTTCATTCACACTCGACATTGTCCTAGATCCCCCACTTCTAAACGTGATCCCCTGTCCGCATTTCGCGGAATTCTCCGTAGTCATGTCCGGCGTGCCGTAATGCGTGCGACCATCGGCATCGGCATATCCGCCGGCGGCGGCTGGCGCAGGGTGATACCTGCGAGAACCTCACCGCTGATGGCCGCGTCCACTTGCGGATCGCCGGTCGAATTGACGAGTTGCACCCGGCTGACGTGGCCCGTCTGGTCCGCCCATAGCCGGACCTGCACCTGCATCACGATGTTGCGCGTCTTAGGATTGGCGCGAAGGGCGCCCTCGATCTGCTGCTGGACCATCGACGCGTACCAACCCCATCGACTGCCGCCTCCTCCACCGCCACCAAAACCGCTCTGTCCCTTGCGTGCAGCCAGATTGAACTGGTCACCGGGACCATCGGCTGCTTGATCGAGTCCAAGCGGACCGGTCGGGGGCACGTCCGCCGCGTCTTCGGGCGGCGCGTCCTTCGGCTCCTCGACCTCCTTCTCGGCCTGAACCTCCGGCTCCTTGATCTCCGGCTGCTCAATCATTTTCTGCTCGGGCTCCGGCGGTGGCTGGACCTCCGGTGGTGGTGGCGGCGGCGGAGGCGGCGGCACGATGTTGACGATCGTGAGCTCCTGCACGGGGCGCGGAGGCGGCGCGCCGTCTCCGGAAACGAACAGGGCGGCAATGCCTCCAATGATGCCGACTGCAATAAGGCCCGCAGCGAGCGGCACTCTGTTGCGACGAACGAACGATTCCTCGTCGTCCCGCGCGGCGACCTTCCCCTGGTCGTCCTGGAGGCGGCTCATGACGTGCCGCCTTCGGCCTGGAACCCGCGCGTCAGCAGCAGATACTGAGAAATGAACGCTCGCGCCTCGGAGACGTTCGCTGTCTCAAGCGTGATACGCGTCGTGAAAGCGTCGCCCAGCACAACACGATACGGCAGTGGCTCCTGCCCAATCTCCATGTAAGCCGTGCTGTCGATCAGTAGACGCTGGCGATCTCCCCGCGCGAGCGTGAGCAGCACCGGGTCATCGGCATCGTCTACGTCAGCCACGGCGGCGTGACCGAGCTCGCGCGCGAGCTGGAGCAGGACACCGCGGCCGTTCAACGGGAACGGCACCACCGTCGCCAGCTGCGGAACGCCGGCAGAGCGCTTTTGAGAGGCATCTCGCGACGCCATCCGATCGACGGTGTTCAATGCCGCACCAGCAAGCCAGGCACGGCAGCGCGCCAACAGACCGCCGCTTCTGTCCGCGGACGCCGGGTTCGCCGGGTACGCACAAGCGACATCGTATTTGGACTGCCCCTCGCGCATCATTTCACCAGTGGCTTGGTGGCAAGGCCAACCTGCGTGATGCTGAGCCTGCCCAAGAGATCGAGGACATCCATCACGTTCTGATACTGAGTCTGAGAATCTCCTCGGAGGACCACCGGGAACTCAGGCGTCAGCGCCTTCATTTGGACCAGCCGTTGCTCGAGCTCAGGCAAGGTCACCGGAATGGTGTCGAGGAAGATCTTGCCGTCGTTCGATACCGTGATCGCCTTCGTCGTCTGCTGTGCCAGGCTCGGCGCCGCCGAGGCCTTCGGCAGATTGACCTTCATGCCCTGGACGGTTGCCGTGGTCATCACGATGAAGATGATCAGCAGCACGTAAGCCAGATCGAGCATCGGCGTGACGTTGATGTCGTCGTACGGCTTGTTGTCCGATTGGATCTGCATCAAGCCTACTCCGCTGCAATACGATGTTGAAGCGGATCGGGGCGTTCACGACTGAAGGCCTCGGCCATCTTCGTCACGAACTCCTCGACGAACACCTGCATCTCGGTCGTACGATCGCGAATGCCGAGCGTCAGGTAGTTGTAGGCAAACAGAGCGGGGATCGCGACCGCAAGACCGGCCACCGTCGCCATCAGTGCGCCGGCGACACCTGGTGCGATCGCGTTGATATTCACGTCGCCGGACATGGCGATGGCCGCGAACGTGATCATGACGCCAATGACGGTGCCTAGCAGACCAAGGAACGGACCGCCCGAGATCGAAATGGTAAGGATCACCATCATGCGGTTGAGCATCTGGATCTCGCGAACAAGACCAGCCTCAAGCGCGGCGCGAATGGAGGCAATCGCTTCGGCATTGAGAACAGGGATACGGCCGGGCTGCGTGCCGCTAGAGCGCTTGCGAAGCTCCTCGGCGCCGATCCGATACAGGCGCAGCATCGAGGCATCGCGCCGAATGCGCTGCTGGGCCTTGTCTCCGGAAGCGCCGTCCGCGAGGAGAGCTGTGAGGTCGCTATCGAGCGAACGGAAGCGCGGCAGGAACTCGGCGTTCGCTTTGCGCTGGCGGCTGAGATAGCCACTCTTCTCGACCATGACCATCCAACTGGCAACCGCCATGACCAGCAGAATGCCGATCACGACCCAACCGTCGACGGTGACAGCGCGAATGAGGACACCAAAATAGCCGGACAGCCAGCTTGCGGTTTCTTCGTCCGGGCTGAACGCGATGAGCTTCGTCGGATCCGTGCCCTGGCTGACAGCCAGCGCCTTGATGAAGCCCGCAGGACGCGCCGCCTTGATCAACATGAGTTCGTCGATATCGCCGACAAACCCGGGCATAGCGGCCGCGGTTGTCGCGACGGGCGCGGCAGGAGCCGGCTGTGGTGTCGCTTGCACGCCAGGATCCTGAACGGCTCCTGCGCTCGGATTACCCGCAGCTGCGCCAGGCTCGGTGGTCGGGGCAGCCGCTTGGCCCTCGCTAGCCGGAGCAGCGGCGACGGGCGCTGGATTAGCCGGCGCGGCAGTCACGACAGCTGTATCGCCTCCGAGCAACGCGGTGGCTTTGAGAGCCGGAATTGTTCCGGAAATCGATGCATACGCGTTGCCGTCAAGGTAAAGCGTGACAAGGCCCGGCGTCGCAACGACGGCCAAGTGATGCCACCCGCCGGGAGCCACCGGTGCGCCGGCACTGCTACGGTGCGTTGCACCGCTGGCGGAAATCTCGACGAACGGCATGCCGTCGTCCATACCGATGACAAGACCGTTGCTGCCTTCGCGCCGGCTATAGATGACGGCGTTGCGCTGCAGGCTTGCGGGCTTGATCCATGCAGTCCAAGTCAGCGCTCCGTCCTGAGCTATCTCCAGCGACTGAGTCGCCGGGATCGTCACAGACGTGACGCCGTCGAGACGCAGACCAGTGCCTATCAACGAGCCATCCGCAGGCTGACCTGCTCCTTGCGCATGGTTTGCCCATACCGAAGCATCTTGCGCCGGGGTGCCGCGCTCCCCGAAGTGATAGACGAGCGCGGTGTCTGAAGTGTAAGTCGCCTTCGGATCGCTGGCAGAGGTTGCCTTCTGGTTGCCGTAGTAAAGCCAGATATCGGCCTTCGACCCAGCATGCAGATCCGGCATGCTGACCCAGACCAACGCCTCGCCGAGAAGCGCGTCATATTTTTCAATATGATATTTTAGCGGCGTCTTATCGTCCCCGCTGACGAAGCGAAGATCGCTGCCATCCTGTTTGGCTTGCCCAAAGCGGAAGTTGCCGACATGGAGACGCACCAGGACAGGCACCGCACCGATAGTATCGGTGATCCCGGCACCGGTCGGACTGGCGTCGACCATGATCTTCTTGCGAAGCGACCACTCCTCGTTCCACCATGCCTGTGCCGAGGTCGGCAAGAAGGCCATAACGAACAGCGTCGCTAGGCAGGCCCACAGCGTACGCACTGCAAAGCGATTTGGTCCGGGATTGAACGCGCGCTTAGTACTCATGCTCTCGAAATCCATGTGATCTTCCCCCTGGGCATCAGAAACTGCCTGATGCGCTGAACAGCACGCGCGGCTCGGTGGCGATGGTCTCGCCAACATCGGTCATCGGCACGGCATAGGTGATGCTGCCGTCGAATTGTTCGAGCAGCTTGAATCGTGTTCCAACCCCGTAGCTCCAAAGCGTGAAGCTCGACGCCTGATCGGCAAGCGGCTCGTGGACTATCACGGTGCCCGCATCGACGAAGCCGAACAGGCGCCAATCACGCATCAGGTTTGCCAGCTTGTTGCCGGCTTCGTCGGTGGTGCTCTCGCCATGCAGCGCCTTCTGGAGCCACTGTCCGATTTCAGGCGTACGCACCTCAATCGTTCCGTTCACGCCCGTATCGCCGATCGCTTCCGATTCCAGATAGCCGCGTACCGTATCCGCGCCTCCGATGCTCATCTGCTCGCTCGACACCATCGGCCCATCGGCGATCTGCGCCTGAACCTTGCCAAACAACTCGAAGCCTTCCGGCAGCTGGTGCGTGTGCTGCAGATCGCCATTGAAATGGAAGAAATTGCTGTCGGCGAAAGCGCGCTTCGTCCAGAATTCGTCGAAGCCACTGCCGGGACCGCGCAAATTGAAGGTTGCGCCGATGTTGCCTTGCGTGACGCTTTTCTCGCCCTGCAAAGTCGCGCTATAGGTGACGACGCCAGGGTAATAGGTGATGGGCGACGAAAAGCTGTCCTTACCCAACGCGACGATCTGCCCAAAATGCTTGTAGTCGATGCCAAACGAAAGGCTGTGGTAGAAGTCGTCTTTGTTCGGCAGCGTCAGAATTGCGCGCGCACCAAGCACTTGACCTGGGCCGATGACATTCATTCCCCCGACGGTCGCGATGTCGCTTTTTGAATCCAATCCGTAAACAAGCACGCTCGTCCAATCGGTAATGCGTGCGAGGTAGGATCCCGACACCACTTCGGCATCGTTGGTGCGTTCGGGCGCGACCTGATAGGACAAACTGAACGAGTGGCCGCGCTGCCAGAGATTGTCGTACTTGATGTTGGTATTGACCCGCAGCGCCGTCGTATTCGGCGACTGGCGGTTGTTCACCTCGACGCTGGCATGCAGCGGAAGCTTGTCCTCGACATTGAGATCGACATCGATGGTGCCGGGCTTAATCCCCGCGCGCAACGCTGGCGTCACGCGCCGATCCGGCCATTGGTTGAGCGCAACGAGATCTTCAGTGACGGTATTGAAGTTCGGCAACGTCCCTTCCTTGAGGGACGGTGCCTTTTCCTTGATGCGCTCAAGATCGTGGTAGCGCGAGTTTTTCACCCGCACGTTGCCAATGCGGCCCTCAGTGACAGCGAGGACAACCGTTCCGCTCGCAACGTTTTGAGCCGGTACCGACACACTGACGGTCTGATAGCCCTTGTCGTGATAAGCCTTTTCGAGCGCGGCCCGCGCCTTGTCGACATCATCCGCAGTGCGGTTGGGCCCTAGAAACGGATAAACTGCCTCCTCGACGCTCTCCTGGGGGAGCTCGATCGCTCCGTCGACCCGGAACTCATCAATAAAGAACGGCGGCTGCGAAGCAGCACCTTCCTGCGGCGGCGTTGCTTCGTTTTTCGCGGTCGCACCGGCATCGACGCCCCCCGCGTTCTCTTTTGACGGCTCAGCCTGAGCAACGCGGCGGACATTCGTTGCCCAACCTTCCTCGGCCGCAGCAGCATCGATCCTGCCGCCCACGGCCAGCACGGCAACAGCGATGATCGCCGCACCATGAGACGACCGCCGCACGCTATCAGCCTTCAATCTCGCCACGCTCCCCATTCCCCCTCGAACGCGGAGAGGCACCAAATGTTTAAAATCTGGTGCTCCTCTTCTTCTTCTGAGACGTCGGCGCATGAGCCGATGCGAATCCTGGCGCGCAAACTTTCTCGAGAAGCCCGCGCGACATGTGTCAAATCGGCAATAAAAATGGGCCGGCTCTCGCCGGCCCAAAGTCTGGGGACAATCAGAAGTTTCTTTGGGGGCTCGTTTAGAAACGGGAATTCAGGCCAAACCGCAGGAGCGTCACGTCATGGTTGACATCTACCTTTGGCAGCTGGGCGCCCTTTCCATCTGTGCCGAGCTCATAGCTGGTCTCGCCGAGGTCACCATAGAGACCTTCCGCCTTGATCGACCAGCGTTCGGAGATCGCTTGCTCGAAGCCACCGCCGACAACCCAACCCGCATTGACCTTGGTTTCAGACCCATCGTAGGCGCCACGCGCCTTGCACAATCCGGAGGGCGCAGCCGCGGGACAATGCTGGCCTTGATCCACGCGAGCCCACAGCAGCCCGGCAGTGATGTAGGGCATGAACCGTCCGGCCGCGAGGCCGACACGCGCACGAACCGTGCCCAGCGCATCAATCTCACCGGAAGAGTCAAGGAAGTTGGCGTCGTCATGAACGGAAGTGTTCAACTTGCCGAACGATGCATCGGTTTCGATGCCGATCACAATTCCGGTGCTTCCCGGAAATTGACGCTGATATCCGACCTGAGCGCCGAAAACGGCGCCATCCAGATCCTGCTCGCGAGCCGCGCTATTGGTAACATCGAGCGAATTCGTTGCGTAGCCGCCGTGCACGCCACCGTAGAAGCCCGTCCAGTTGAACGGCCGCACAAGATCTCCGTCGCCAGCCCACGCCGGTATCGACGACAGTAGTGAAACAGCAAAAACCAACCCCCGGCACCGCATAATATCGCTCCCAAATCTCACCCCGGAGCCACGCTTTGCCCGGACGAGCAAATCCGCGTCTCTGTCTAGGAGACGTCCAAACACTTCGGCTTGCGAATCCAGCCTGCTTCTTTTTTGTCAGAAGGTGTCCGCGCGCAGCGGACTTTCCTGAACCTCAGATCAACTGAGGACTGTCAGGCCCGCAGGCAATGCTGTGACCTTGGCACCGAACAGTTGCTCGACCTGGGCAATGAAACCCCCGAGCTGGTCACGTCGAAACGTGCCATTGACGACACGCTTGCCGAGCACGGCGTTCGCTATGACAATACGCCCAGGACGATAGCGATTGACCTCTTCAATCACCTCGGCGAGCGGCCTATTCCTGAACACCAGCATTCCCGTACGCCACGACGTGGTCTCCTGCGCGTCGACGCTTATCACCTCATTGAAAACCGATGACGTGTAGGAGATTTGCTGACCGGCGTTGAGCGCCGCAACTTGGTCTCTCTGCCGAACCTCGACCTCTCCGCTAAGGCAGGTAACACAGACAAGCCCGTCTATGCAGCGGGCATTGAAGCTGGCGCACGCGGCAGTCATTTCCCCATCGGCAGCAACGACGATGAGCTGACCAGCGGCGACCGCGTTTGCGGTGATTGCGGCCTCACCTGCAATCAACTCGAGCCGCGGCCGCTCGGCCATTGAACGCACGGCGAGACTGGTCAACGTGCTGAGCTCGATGGAAACGTCAGGGCTGATGTCTATATGCCGTTGCTCGCCCTTCGCGGTCCGGTAGTCGGCTCTGAACTCGCGCAAAGAGGGCCACAAATCGAGTGGCGGGCTCACGACCGCGTAGGCAGCCGATGCGGCCAGGGCGGTAAGGCCTCCGCCGATGAACGCGCGTCGTCCCAGAATAGGGGCAATACGTGCGCTGCGCACTGGCTGTTCCTCGGCCAAGCTGGCGGCGGCAGTTCCGAAATCCTTCCACAGCTTCGCCGCGCGCCGGAACGCATCCTCGTGGGCCGGGCTTTGCGCGCGCCACCGCTTGAGGTCCGCGGCATCCCCGGCCGTTGCTTCGCCCGACGTCAAGCGGACCACCCACGCGATCGCTTCGCGCGTTAGTGGATCCAGGTCGGGAGGTTGGTCAACAGCTTCGGTCACGGCTCCATAAGCCCTCTTCGCCGCACCTAATCCACAACCTTTGCCAGGTGCCCGACGGGATATCTATCTAGTAGACGATTCGGAACCGTCAGGTCCGAATCCGGATCCGAGCTTTTCCTCGAGCCGGCGGGTGCCATACTCCAAGGCACGTTGGATCTCGAAATCCACGGTTCGTACACTGACACTATGTTCCTTGGCAATCTCGCGGCGAGGAATTTCATCTAGCAATGCGGCTTTGAAAATAGCACGGCGCCGCTCGGGCAACTCGGTAAGGACTTGCTCGAGAAGCCGCAGCTCGGAACGGGCTTCGGCGGCGCGTGCCGGATCGGGCGCATCGTCGGCCACATTGAGCAGCGCGTCGACCTCGTCGACGGTCAGCTTGCGCGCCTCGGCGCGACGGCGGTCGGCAGCAATATTCAGAGCGACCCTGAAAAGATAGTCCTGCGGACTGCGAATAGGTCCTAGATCGTGCCCCTTGGCGAGTCGCAGGTAAGTATCCTGCAACGCCTCATTGGCACTCTCTGTGGACCCTAATCGGCGCGCGAGCCGCTGGCTCAACGACGTATAGTTTGTAACGAGAAGATCCCGCAGCGCTGCTCGTTCAGCGTCCGACACGTGACTATCACCCCCGACACAACCATTCGAGGAATGGTGCGACTTCCAGCCTGGGCTCCTAGCGGCCTCGCACAACAAAAATGTGACACGTGGCAGACCCGCCGCTGTTTTTCTCAAAGTATCAACAAGCGTCGCCATATGAGCAGCTCGGCGTTGCGCGATTGCAACCCGCCGCATCGCGCTTAGGGCAGCTCGAACGCGACCGGAAGCCGTACACTGAGTTGATCGGGAAGATCGCTCGGAATGACCGGCAGCGGCTCGGCCCGGCGCACCGTTGCTAAGGCCTCGCGATCGAGAATGGTCTGTCCTGACGTTGATTGGACCCACGCATCGACGATAGTGCCGTCACGGCGCAGCAGAAAGACGACCTGCACCGTTCCCTCAACACCCTGGGCACGGGCACTTTCCGGATAGCGCTGATAGCGGGCGATGTGCCGCAGCAGGGCTTGCTGGAACTTGAGCGCGCGCTCTCGTGCCCCCCTACGGGCCGCTGCGGTATCGGTTAGTACCGCCGGCGCGGGCGGCGAACTGCGCACGGTTGTCGCCTCGAAGACGACCGTGTCACTCTCCGTCTTTTGGGCGTCCTTCGTGGTTTCAACCGGCGGCCGGTTCGAGATGCTCATGCTCGCCGATTGGTCTGGCTCTTCGGCGGCCAACGGATAGGGGGTTGGCTCAGTCGCCGGCATCAACCGGACTTGGATCGTGGATGCGCCCGCGTCAGCCGCCGAATTCGGTGCCGGAACCTGATGGTGCAGCCAGTATACGCCACCTGCCAACAGGATCACCGCGAGCGCCGAGACGAACAGTATGCGCACGACCTCGCTCGACGCACCGAGTGGCGCCTGTCGATTAAGATTATTTTCAGAGTCCTCAGCCATGGGCCTGCAGATTCCGCTGCGCTTTCTGTCCGCGCGCCGTCCTACAACGATCGGACAACGATGACGACTCGCACCGGCTGCGGCGCGTTAGCGGGCGGCGTGCGGCGCAGAACCAGCCCTTGCAGGACATCGGCGATGCGAGCGTCCCGTTCGCCGTCACCCGTCGATTGAGCGAGCGCGGCCTTGCGCACCGTGCGGCTTGGATCGACCCACAGCCGAACGTCGGCACGATAGTTTCCAGACCGCGTGCGCGTGTTCTTCCGCAGCGCGGCCTCGATATCGAGTTGCACGCTTTCGCTGAACTCGCGCATCGCCTGCGCACTTGGCCGTGCGCCCTCGCCGCTAACACGCATAATATCGAGCTGCAGGTCGGCCCCATCCAGTGGATCGGTAGGCGGAAGATGGTCATCGGAGGGAAGCGACAGCGTTATCGCATTGCTGCGGTTGTAGTGCACGGCAAGATCGCTGCGAGCAAGAAGGGTTCGCAAAGCGATCTGTGGCGTGAACATTCCCTCGACGGGCGCGGATAGAAGTCCTGCTGCGATTTCGCTCTCGTATAGGACCTCGACGCCACTCGCCTGACTATAGGCCTGCAAGGCAGTTGCCAACGGCTGGCTCGGAATTCGAAACATCACGGCGCCAGGCCCTGGATCGGCCTCGCCTTCGTGCGTCGCCGCTTGCGTGGCGGCAACGGTGATGAGCACCATCAACAGTAACGCCAGCTTCGGCCACCGCACGCGCCATGGCGCCCACGCGGAGCGTGGACAAATGGAAGGGCTGCAATTTGACTGTGACGCGGACATGGACGCATTTTCGGGCTGGCCGGGCGCAGAAAGCTGGCTGCGGCAATGCTGTTGCACGAAACCGCTCGATCCGCACTGATAGACCCGGCGAATATAACAGCATCATGTCAGTTGGCCGCTCCGGTGTCGCAAGACGGATCGACGAGGTCGCGCCGATCCGTCCCCGTCACCGCGAGCGCCCGCTGCAACAAGCACGCCGGTCTTAGCAGCATCGACGACGGCAAAGGCGATGCCATCCCGCCATCGGGCTGCTCTCACCGCCCACCCCCGCAAATCCACCTACGCTGAACACCAACCATCGATACCGGCGTGGCCCAGCGCTTCTACTGGACGCTGAGCTTGCGGCGCTCGGTTTCCGTCAGCTGATTTTTCTGCGTGTCGGAAAGCTCGCCGAGGCCGATGACCTGAAGGCGGCTCTTCGGATCATAGCTTCCCTGCTTCTGGCCCTGCGTCCGGCGCTTGCGCTCCTCGTCGTCGGTACCCTCGTCACCGCCGCCGAAGCCGATGACCTCGACGATGATCACCGACGGTTGCTCCGACGCTCCGGACTGGGCCGGGTTGGCCGCTGACTGGGCCGCGGCCCCCGACGCGTTCGAAGCCTCCGTCAGGCCGCCGATGTTCGGCGCCTGGATCTGCGGCACACCGGTCGTGCTGCCTTGTGCGGAGATGTTCGCCGCATTGACGATATGCAGCGCCGCGATGTTGACGTTGAAGCCGCTGACGCCGGCTTCGCCGACATCGACCGTCCCCAGCGGCGCAATCAGATCGACGTTGCCGCTCGCAG